>JASGIE010000014.1:0-104783 GCA_049841055.1 Paludibaculum sp.
GGGCGCTAAAACCGTCATCCAGAAATCCAAACCCGTGCTGTTTCTTGCCACGCACGGGCCGGCCGTGCACGAGGACCTGCTGCGAACTTCTCCACTCCTGGGGGTACGGTCTCGAATCGCTGGACTCCAGGAGCCTCAAGGATACTGACCAGACCCTGGCCCGGCCCGGCAAGCGGTAAACCACCATCCCACGTCGATGCGGAACAAGGGATTTAGCGAGGACCTTTCGAACCAATGAAGGCGATCATTCTGGCGGCGGGTTAGGCACCCGCATCTCCGAAGAGACTCATCTCAAGCCAAAGCCCATGGTGGAGATCGGCGGCCGGCCCATCCTGTGGCACATCATGAAGATCTATTCGGCGCACGGCGTCCATGAGTTTGTCGTGTGCTGCGGCTACAAGGGCTACTCATCAAGGAGTATTTCGCAAACTACTTCCTGCACATGTCGGATGTCACGTTCGACATGGCGCACAACAGAATGCAGGTGCACCGCCGTTCGGCCGAACCGTGGAAAGTCACGCTGGTCGATACCGGTGAGGAGACCATGACCGGCGGCCGCCTGAAACGCGTCCGAGACTACGTCAGAGGACGAGAGTCTTTCTGCTTCACCTATGGCGACGGCGTCGCGACGTCAATATCCAGGCGGAGCATCGAGTTTCACCGGCAACACGGCAAGAAGGCCACTGTGACGGCCGTAAGGCCTCCGGGCCGCTATGGCGCGCTCAAGCTGGAACGGCAACTCCGGTCACCGGCTTCATGGAGAAGCCTCGCGGCGACGGCGGCCTCATCAATGGCGGCTTCTTCGTGCTGTCGCCGAAATGCATCGACCTCATCGAAGGTGACCGACAGTCTGGGAATCACGAACCAATGGCGGACCTTGCCGCCGACGGCGAGTTGATGGCCTTCGACATGACGGCTTCTGGCAGCCGATGGATACGCTGCGCGACAAGAACTTGCTGGAAGAGCTCTGGCAGTAGGGTGAGGCACCGTGGAAAATCTGGTAAATGTATAGAGCACGCGACAAGGCGGGCATCCGCCGGCAGTTTCTCGATCTCGTGAGCGAATACCACGAGGCAAGCGAATCAGGAAAGGCCGGATTTGCTGGAAGCCTTTCCACCGTTCACTACGCCGGCCGTGTGTTCGAACTGCCGACGAGCTGCCACCCTGTCGGTGGAACTCGTCCCTGGACTTCTGGCTGACCGCGGGACGCTACACCGAGGCGTTCGAGAGCGGCCTGGCCGAGTTTCTCGGCGTCGAGAATGTTCTGACCGTGAACTCGGGTTCCTCCGCGAACCTGGTCGCCTTCTCCACCCTGACGAGCCCTTCGCTGAAAAGATCGCCGCATCCAGCCGGGTGACGAAGTGATCACCGTGGCCGCGGGCTTTCCGACCACCGTCAATCCCATCATCCAGAACCAGGCGGTTCCTGTCTTCGTCGATGTGGAACTGGGCACTTACGTGCCCTCGCTCGAACGCATCGAAGCCGCCATCGGTCCTGCGCACCAGGGCCGTCATGATTGCTCACACACCATGGGCGTACCATTCGAACTGCGGGCCTTGAAGGATCTCTGCGAACGGCGGCGGCCTTTGGCTGGTGGAAGACAACTGCGATGCCCTCGGCAGCCGATTTGAAGGTCAGTTGACCGGAACGTTCGGAAATCTCGCTACCTTCAGCTTCTACCCGGCGCATCACATCACAATGGGCGAAGGTGGCGCCGTGGCCGTGAACGACGACGGTCTGGCTCGCATCGCCCGCAGCTTCCGCGACTGGGGCCGCGACTGCTACTGCTCTGGCGGCGAAAACAACACCTGCGGCAAGCGTTTCAGCCAGGCAGTTTGGCAATCTGCCGTTCGGCTACGACCACAAGTATGTCTACAGCCACATCGGCTACAACCTGAAGATCACCGACATGCAGGCCGCGTGGGGACGGCCCAGTTGCGAAAGCTCCCTCGCTTCATTGAACGCCGGAAGGCGAACCACGCCCTGCTCTCATCCGGCCTTCGTAATCTGGAAGACAAGCTGATCCTCCACACATGTCCCGACGGGGCCGACCCCGCCTGGTTCGGCTACGTCATCACAGTCCGGCCAGACAGCGGTCTCTCCCGCAACCGCGTGGTCACGGCAGCCCTGGAGGCCGAGCGAATCGAGACCCGCAGCCTCTTCTGCGGCAACCTTCTGCGCCATCCGGCCTATGAAGCCATCCAGCATCGCGTGGCCGGCCCACTCACCAATACCGATGTAATCACCAGCAACACGTTCTTCCTGGGCGTCTACCCCGGGCTCACGCCGGCCATGATCGCGCACGTCGTCGACGTGCTACAGCGGGCTGTGAACTAGGCACTTCCATGGCGCAACCAGTGCACTTCAAAGCTGTCGTGGATCGCGTGGAACAGCACGACGCCGACGTAGCCAGCTTCCGCCTCATCTCCGAGAAGCGGCTTCCTCGATTCACGCCCGGCCAGTTCATCCATCTCACTCTCGATGAGTACGACCCCTCAGGCTTCTGGCCCGAGAGCCGCGTGTTCTCTGTCGCCAACGCCGTGGCCGACCGCCGGACCCTGGATCTCACCATCAGCCGCCAGGGTCGCTACACCCGGCGGATTCTCGATGAGGTGCGCCCCGGAGGCACGGTCTGGGGTAAAGGACCATATGGCGAATTCAGCATTGAAGGCCGCAACGATTGCGAGCGTGCCGTGTTGATCGCCGGCGGTACCGGTATCACACCCTTTTGCGCCTTCATGGACGAGGCGCTCCACGCTCGCTCCCTGCCGCTCAGGGAGGTCGCGCTGTATTACGGCGCACGGTCACCCGAACTCCTCATCTACCAGGCGCTGGCTCAACGCTGCGCCGCGGAACTCTCGGGCTTCCGCGTGGAACTCTGGGCCGAACGCTCCGCCGCCGCCGGCGTGCGCCTCGGACGCCTCAGCGTGGAACAGATCGTGCGCGAGACAGGCGGCACCGCCGGAACCGTCTACTACCTCAGCGGCCCAATGCCGATGATCCGGAGCTTCCAACGTACGCTGATCGAGCAGTTCGGCGCCGAACCACGCCAGGTAGTAATCGACGCCTGGGAATAGAGACCACGATGCAAACCCGGCATTGGGAAGACACCTACCAAGGCAAAACCGTCCTGGTCACCGGCCACACAGGATTCAAGGGAGCCTGGCTCTCGGAATGGCTGTCGTCACTGGGCGCGAAGGTCGTCGGCGCGGCGCTGCCGCCGAATACGGATCCCGCACTCTTCCACCAGTTGGGCTTGGCCGGTCGTCTCGAACATCACGAACTGGATATCCGCCACCGGCCCGCTGTCATCGATCTGATCCTGGACACCAGGCCCGATTTCGTCTTCCATCTGGCGGCCCAGCCCTCGTCCGGTTGTCCTACGAGGAACCGGTCGCCACCTACGAGACCAATGTCATGGGCACCGTCCATGTCCTGGAGGGGCTGCGGCGGCTGAACCAGGAATTCCAGCGCACCCCCGGACGCTTCTGTTCCGCCGTCATGGTCACCACCGACAAATGCTACGCGAACCGTGAATGGCTCCACGGCTATCGCGAAGAGGATCCCCTCGGCGGTTACGATCCCTACAGCTCCAGCAAAGCCGCCGCCGAATTGGCCATTGCTTCTTACCGTCAGTCGTTCCTCCACTCCGGCCGTACTGGTGGGGCCGCCCGGGTTGCGGTCTCCTCGGCTCGCGCCGGCAACGTCATCGGCGGTGGCGATTGGGCGCTCGACCGAATCCTCCCGGACGCCGTACGACATCTCGAGCGTGGTGATCGCATTCGCGTTCGGAATCCCCATGCCACGCGACCCTGGCAGCACGTCATGGAGCCTTTGAGCGGCTACCTGCTCCTGGCGCAGCGTCAGGCGGGCGCCCTTCAGGAAGGGGACACGCTGGAACTGGAACGCCTCTGCTCGGCCTTCAACTTCGGGCCCGCGCTCTCTTCAAACCGGCCCGTCGCGGCGCTGGTCGACGAAGTCTTGCGGCATTGGCCCGGCGAGTGGGCTGCCCTTCCAGAGGATGGTGCACCCCACGAAGCCGGCAAATTGAATCTGGTCTGGGATAAGGCGTTCCACCTTTTGGGATGGTCACCGCGCTGGGATTTTGCAGAGACCGTGGCGCGAACCGTGAACTGGTACCGGGCCCGCAGTGAGGGCCGGGGTGCGCGTCTACTCGTCATCGACGATCTGAACGAATACAGAAACAGCGGGCTGGCTGCCCGTACGCCCTCCTCCGGCGTCCTGGCCGCGGATTGACTCACCATGAACACCGACGCCAGGCCAACTGTCCTCCTCAGCGGAGCCACCGGCTTTCTCGGCAGCCACCTGCTCCGCGCGCTCCTCAACAGTGGCTATAACGTCGTCGCCGCTAGGCGCTCAACCTCCAATACATGGCGCATCGCCGATCAGTTGGAGCGCATTCACCTGGTGAACGTGGACACAACGCCGCTCAGCGAGATCTTTGAGCGCCGCCGCATCGACATCCTGATCCACGCCGCCACATGCTACGGCCGCAAGGGTGAGACCGTCCGTCAGATCGTTGAATCCAACCTGCTCTTTCCCTTGGAACTTCTGGAATTGGCACGCCGCTATTCCGCCACGACGTTTATCAACACGGACACAGTCCTGCCGGAAGCCCTCAACTACTACGTCTTGTCCAAGAAGCAGTTTCTCGAGTACGGCCGCCGCTTTGCCGGAAGCGCCGGCCCCCACTTTGTGAACCTCCGCTTGGAACACATCTACGGACCGCACGACGATTCCGGAGGCTTCATCCCGTTCTTGATCCAGGCCTTTCTCCGGCGCGAACCCCACGTGGACCTCACCCGGGGCGAGCAGCGCCGCGACTTTGTCTACGTCGAAGACGCCGTGGACGCCTATCTACTCTTGCTGCGAAACCTCGGCCGTCTGCACAAGCCGTTCGTTGAGTTCACCATCGGCTCCGGCCAGGCCCGCGAACTCGCCGGCGTCGTGCGGCGGATTCATCAGGCGTGCAATGCCGAGACGGAACTGCGCTTCGGAGCCTTGCCCTATCGGCCGGGGGAAGTGATGCATTCGCAGGCCGACATAGAGCCTTTGCGGTCCTTGGGCTGGGCGCCGGCCGTGGAGTTGGACGCCGGCCTCATCCGGACAATTGACACAGAACGACGGAGGGTTTGTTGATGGCGAAGTGGTTGATTACCGGTGGTTGCGGTTTCCTTGGCAGCAATATCGCCGACGAAGTCCTGAGCCAGGGCCACGAGGCCGTCATCCTGGACAATCTGAGCCGCATGGGCTCGGCGCAGAACCGCGATTGGCTGCGCGAGCGACACGGCTCCGGATGGCGCTTGTTGACGGATGACATTCGGGACAACGAGGCCGTCGCTCGATTGGTGCGGGAAGAGCGACCCTCCTATATCGCGCACCTGGCGGGCCAGGTCGCGATGACAACCAGTCTCAGGGATCCACGCTACGACTTCGAGGTCAACGCTATGGGGTCCCTCAACGTGCTGGAGGCCGTAAGAAACACAGACGCCGAGGCCGTTGTCCTCTATTCATCGACCAACAAAGTCTACGGTGACCTGGAATGGGTCGCCTTGAACGAGGGCGAGACGCGCTACGAAGCGACGGAGTATCCCCACGGATTCGACGAATCCATCCCACTGGCCTTTGCCTCTCCATACGGTTGCTCGAAAGGCGCCGCCGACCAGTACATGCAGGACTACTGCAAGATGTACGGCGTGCGCACGGTGACCTTCCGGCACTCCTCCATGTACGGCGGACGCCAGTTCGCCAGCTACGACCAGGGTTGGGTTGGCTGGTTCTGCCGCGAAGTCCTCCGGCAGGCGGGTGGCGACACTCGTCCTTTGACCGTCTCCGGCAACGGCAAGCAGGTCAGAGACCTTCTGCACGCGGACGACATGCGCCGCCTCTACCTCACCGCCGCGGCGAAGGCCGACACCGTGGCCGGCCGCGTCTTCAACATCGGCGGCGGAACCGCGCAAAGCCTCTCGATCCTCGAACTCCTGGCTCGCAGCGGAGACGCCGTGGGTGTTCGGCCCCTGGTGGACCATTTGCCCGCTCGGGCCAGTGACCAGCGCTACTTCGTCGCCGATACCCGCAATATCGAAGCGGCCACCGGCTGGACGGCGCAGGTGGATGTCGCTCAAGGCGTGGAAAGGATGCTGACATGGATCAAATCAGAAACCGCGACCGTGAGCTAACCCCAGCCCCCGCACTGGCCGGGACTGTTGGAGCATCGAGCACCCCCGTCCTCTCCATCGTGATTCCGACCTACCGCCGCAACGATTGCGTCGTGGAGAACGTCCGGCGCCTCCTGCCGCAACTCGACCGGCCCGATGTCGAACTGATTGTCCTCGACAACTGCTCGCCCGTACCCGTAGCGCAATCTCTCGAGACAGCTTTCGGAGCGGAAATCTTCGGGAAACTCAGCGTGGTCCGCAATGCGGGCAACCTCGGCCTCACAGGCAATAGCCTCCGCATCTTCGAAATGGGCCAGGGCGAATACATCTGGCCGCTGTGCGATGACGATGCCGTCCTGCCCAATGCCGTGGAAGAAATGATCACCGCAATCCGGGCCGGACGCGACCTGGTCTACCTCTGGTTTCCCATCACCGGCGGACCCATCCATCGCAAACCGGGCCTCTACCACGGCCTCCTCGATGCCATGGAGGCCGAACCCAACCTCTTCTTCATCGCCCTGTCGGCAAACGTGTTTCAGCGCAGTTACTTCCTCTCCCGGCTGCGCTTCGGCTATCTCTACAGCTACAGTTGGGCGCCCTTCATCTGTCCGCTGCTGTCCGATGCCGACAATCGCGACAACCGCATCGCCGTTGGCGCCAATCCGGTCGCCGAGTCGGGCATTCTTGGCCAGGCGGAGAAGTGGTCGAAGCTCGATGCCTGCATCGGCATCCGCACCCTTCTCGAACTGCCCATCAGTGAACGGGCGCTGAAATGCCTTCGGACCTCCATCGACTCCTTCACCTTCAGCACGCCCCGCCTCTTTATGGATTCCGTCGTTCTCCACGATAGTCAGCGCTGGCAGTTGTTCCGTCTGTTCGTGGAACGGAAGTACGGCGCAATCTCCCCGCGTGCCGCCTGGTGGCTGATGCTGGCCGCCGCCGCCCAAGCCTTGCCCGCCTTGACGCGCAAGACCGTCAGGCTCATGGAACACATGTTGAATCGGCGCCTGCTGCTCGACGTTGAAGATCGGTTCGCGCGAAGCTGACCATGGCGCGAATCATTCGGGATATCGCGGGCAACGTCCTGATGGGCGTTCTGGCCCGCCTCATCGCCTCTCTGGGGCCGCTCGTGCTGGTGCCACTGATGGTCCGCGCCTGGGGCATGAACGTGTACGGCGAATGGCTGATCCTCACGGCCGTGCCCGCCTATGTGATGCTCGCGCCCGACTTCGGGCTCGCCGGCGCTGTGGTCAACCGCATGGCCTTCCTCACCGCCAGCGGCGAGGAGCAGGAAGCGATCCGGCTGTACCGCAGCTCCTGGGTGGTGCTCATCTGCGCCGCACTAGGATTCGTAGGCCTCGGCTGGGGTGTCGCCTGGCTGGTCGACTGGCGGACCTTCGGCGTCAAAGCCCTTCCGCACGCGCGGGCCGCCGCTTTGATCGGCTGGTCCTGCGTTCAGATCTTTGTGTTGCAGCAGGGCTTTCTTCTCTCTGGCATCTATCGCAGCGCCGGCGCGAATCCTCGCTGGGGCATGATGAGCAGCCTGGGGTCGGCCATGACCCTCGCCGCCGGAGCCACCGCGCTGGCCTTCTCCGGCCCCCCCCAGACCTACCTGGCCTCCCAACTCCTTGCCCAGGTCTGCTGGTTGTTCATCGTCTTTCGCGACAGCCGCCGTATCATGCCGCAATTCACACTTTCGCTCGATGGCGTATCTCTCCACCGCGTGAAACCCTACATTCTGCCCGGACTCGGCCACGCCGGCATGCCCCTGGTCAACGCTCTTCAGA
Organism: Paludibaculum sp.; assembly: GCA_049841055.1. Classification (GTDB taxonomy): domain Bacteria; phylum Acidobacteriota; class Terriglobia; order Bryobacterales; family Bryobacteraceae; genus Paludibaculum. The sequence continues at coordinate 7,967 of JASGIE010000014.1, forward strand.
ACCAGGGTGTCCTGCTCGTCCTGGGCACGACCTTGGGTTCGACAGCAGTCGGAGCCTTCCAAACCCTTCGAACCGTCGTCAACGGCATGAAGGCGGTCGTCGGGCAATTGTCCAACGCCATAGCAGTAGAAGTCCCGGCCCTCCTCGGCCAGCGGAACGAGGGACTCATCATGCGCATCATGATTCGCAACACGCAGGTCGGACTCGCCATCGTGCTCTCCGGCGTCGCCGTCATGACAGTCTCCGGCGAGAGGCTATACCGGCTTTGGGTGGGCCCCACCGCTGTCTACGAGCCCCGGCTGATGACCTTTCTCCTTCTTTCACTCATCCCTTACGTTGTCGGAGCGTCGTTCTCCGTACTCCTCCTCGCCAGCAACCAGATTCATCTGGCCATCGTCCCCCTCGTGGCCACTGCCGCGGTCTCCATTACACTCGTCGGCGTCGGCGCCAAAGTCTACGGGCTAGCCGGAGTAGGACTTGCGATTCTCGGTTGGGAAATCGGACTGTCCCTGATCGTTGCCTCCATCGCCAGCTACCGGATGAAGTTCAACATACTCGACTACGTCATGCACTGCTTCGACGTGCGCGCGCTGGGGAAGGACCTGCAACGCGCCGCGGGCAAACTATCCGGCTCTCAGCTCCGGCCGTCGCAGCCAGCCAAATCTCTCTGAAGCCTTCCGATACGCGAAGCCATCTTCGACATGCAAACCATTCAGCAACGACGGATCTCTCATTTCACGGAGCGGAACTCCTAAGGTGGCGAAGTTGAAACGGCTGCTCTATCTGAGTCTCGCCAATCTCGATCGCAATCCAATCCCGGAACTCGCCCTGCCCGGATTGGCCCGCAGCGGCTGGGATCTCACCATCGTTGCGCCTGACGCCACGGGGTCGATTTACAACAAGCACCTGCCATTTCCCGCCAGACGCATCGATCTCGCCGCCCGGCCACTCTCTCCGCCGCGAAGCCGCTTTGCAGCGCTGGCTGCTCGCCGGGCGCTTCGGGTCCTTCGATCTCACCTACATCATGGGCCAGGCGATCGCCCCTCGCGCCGCCCTCAGCCTGCTCGGTTCCGGCCGCAATCAGCGCCTCGTTTACCACACCCACGACTTCTTCGATCCCAACAGCTACCCCGTTCGCTTTGCCCTGGAAGGCGCGCTCGCCCGCAAAGCGGCCTGCCACCTGAACGGCGAATACCATCGCGCGTATCTTTGCAAGACCTTCTACAAACTCACCAACCGCATCATGGTGTCGCCGCCCAATCTTCCGGCGGCTTGGCCGATTCCCGCTCGCCGCGAGTCGGCCAGGTCGGAGGTCGGGGTTCGTCCCGACGAGACCCTTCTCGTGCTCCATGGCGGCCATTCCGCACTGCGCGCCACCGACGTGCTCATCGAGGCGCTCAGCCGTTTGCCGCAGCACTTCCGGCTGGCTATGACCAGCCTCCGCACCAGGACAATCGAGAACTTCGCGAACCGCTTCGGAGTCCTTCACCGGATCATCTTTCTCGGAGCCCAGGAGTACGCAAACATGCTGCAGTTCAGCGTCAACGCGGATATCGGCATCCTGCTCCACGTGAACAACGACCTGGGCAACTTCTTTCAGGCCCCGGGGCGCTTGACGGAGTACATCGCCTGCGGGTTGCCGGTCCTCACCAGCAACTTCACGGGACTCCAGTTGCTTGTGAACCAGCACGCCTTGGGTCGCGCCGTGAATCCGGAATCGCCTGAGGACGTGGCGGAAGGGTTGCTCCGGCTCGATCAGGAGCGCCGCGCCGGACAGTTCGGCCGCGAAACCATTCGCGCCACCTTCGAAAAACACTTCGCTTTTGAAAACTGGGAGGAGCGGGTCGTCCAGACCATTGAGGCCGCCCTGCGCGACGCCAAACCGCCCGAATCATCCAGCCGGATCGACTTCAGTGTTCTCGGCATGCCGACCTACGCAAATTCGGACAAGACCGGCGCACCCTATGGAGGCAATCGATGACAGGTCTCCTCCTGGCCCTGGTGGTGGCCGTACCCCTCTGGTTCTACCATTCCACCTGGCGCTCGTTTTACTTTCTGAACCCCATCAATACCTTCTGGCCGCTCTATCTGATGTTCGGCTTCTATGAGTCGACCACGCATCTGGAGTCCTGGATCAGCGTCTACGGTGAGTCCGTCGTCCAACTCACGCTGCTCCTCCACGTCCTCCTCGGCATCTGCGTCTGCATCGGATACCGCATGAAGTTCGGCAAACGCCTGGCCCAGCGTGCCCCCATCAACAGCGGCCCCGACGTGGGCCGTCGCTACCTGGCGCTCGGTGTGATCATGCTCATCGTCGGCACCTATGGCTATATCCACATCATCCTCGTCTCCGGCGGACTCGCCCGATACCTGTCCACGGCCAGAACCGGCACCGACTTTGCGGCTCTCTCCGGGTACGAAATGGCGCTGCCCGGCTTCATTCCCGTTGGGCTCTGCCTGGTCCTTTGCCTGGCCCGGCAGGGCAACCGCTATCGCATGCTCTTCCGCCCTGTCCTCGCCGGTTTTGCCGTGCTCCTGCTCTGGGACGTTTACAGCGGCACTCGCTCCGGCGTGATTCTCACCTTGGTTCTCTTGCTCGGCGGTTACTACGGAGCGGAGCGGAAGAACCCCCCGTGGTCCATGGTCTTTCTCGGCGGCATCGGTGTCATCATCCTGGTGGGCTTCACGGCCGCATTTCGTGGAGATATGTTCGGCGGCAGACTCAACGCCGACGTCAACTTCGAGGAAGCCATCTCCCGAAGCCTCGCTTCCTTCCGAGGCAACAAGGAGGCCGATGGCGCCCCTTTGGGTTTGGAGTTCAGCATGGCGTGCGCCGTGGTGACTTACGTCCCCGGCAGCATCTCCTTCGACAAGGGCCAATTGCTGTTGGAACTCTTCACACGCCCCATCCCCAGGTCGATCTGGCCCGAGAAGGTCTACCCGGAAGGAGAAGCGTGGAGCAAGATTCATGAGATGGCGGGAACCGCCACCTGGAGAAACGACGCCGGTCTCCTTTCCGGCCCCGCGCCTGGCGCCGTGGGCAAGTTCTATTACATCGGAGGCCCCATCGGCATCATCCTGGGCGGACTCCTCATCGGCGTCATGATGCAGTTCGTCTACTTCTACACAATGAGGTTCTCCGGCGTATCGCAGGTGTTTCTGGCTGTCTCCGCCGCCATGCTGGGCTTCGGCGAAATGAACAATCCCATGCTCTGGCCCATCACCTGGTTGCCCACCACCGGCATGGGCGTGGTCGTGGCTCTCAGCATGTGCCGTGTAGGCCGCTGGCGCGTCGTGTCGGACCGCCTGAAGCGCCGCAGGGTCCATGAATCCTACCTCACCTCATCCCACGTCGCCCGCCAGGCAGGAGACCTGACATGAAGACCTGCCCTCTCAGCGGAGGAGTCTAGATGCTAAGCACAAACGGAGTCGTTGTCGGACAGTTGGGCAGCCGCATGCACTATGCCGTGGCCCGCAGCCTCTCTGAACAGGGCTACCTGAAGGACTTCTACACGGACATCTGTTCCGTAAAGGGCTGGCCGAAATTACTTCGCTATCTGCCGGAACGCGAACTCCCGCCATGGACGAAACGCCTGCGTGGCCGCGTACCCTCCGGAGTGCCGGTGGAACGCGTGCGCGCCTTCACCTCCTTCGGTTGGGAATACGCCCGGCGCCGCCGCACCGCCAGGTCGAAAGCGGAGATGGGCAAGGCCCACCTTTGGGCAGGCAAGACATTCTGCGAGCTGATGCTGCGCTCGAGTTCCCTGGACGCCGACGCGCTCTATCTCTTCAATACCGCCGCCCTCGAGGCGTTGCAGCGCGCGAAGGCCGCCGGCGTGAAGGGTGTCGTGGAGCAGACCATTGCGCCAATGGAAGTCGAAACCGCCCTGCTCCGCGAGGAAACCGAGCAGTTCCCCGGCTGGAAGAATCGGCCGGCGAGAGCGGCGGTTGCGAAGAACTTGTGGCCCGCGAAAAAGCGGAGTGGGAAGCCGCTTCCCTCGTCGTCTGCGGCTCGGAGTATGTGCGCGACGGCATCCGGAGTGTCGGTGGACCCTGGCACAAGTGCGTCGTCGTGCCTTACGGAGTCGGGCGCGGCGGCGAGCGACCGGGAACAGTGCGAGAAAGCCCGCGTGCTCGGCGCTTGCGGGTTCTCTTTGTCGGCGGTGTTGGCCTCCGGAAGGGAATTCAATACCTCGCCAAAGCCGCGAGCCTGCTCAGCGACACGGAGTTCGAATTCCGGGCGGTGGGCGGCATCGGGCTCGCCGAACAGGGGCGTCGCGCTGTCTCGAAATACATCCAGCTTCGCGGCCCGGTTCCGCGCTCCGAGGTGTCGGCCGAGTTCGCCTGGGCGGATGTCTTTGTCTTTCCGAGTCTGTGCGAAGGCTCCGCTACCGTTTGCTACGAAGCGTTGCGCTCCGGTCTGCCCGTGATCGCTACTCCGAACGCCGGCAGCGTCGTGCGCGATGGAGTGGATGGCTTCATTGTTCCCGTCCGCGACCCTCAGGCCATTGCCCGCAAGCTCATCCGGATGGTCGACGAACCAGGCCTGCTCGAACGCATGTCACGCTCCGCCCTGGAACGGGCCTCCGAGTTCACGGTGGAAAAGTACGGAGCCCGGCTGATCGAGGCCCTGAATGAGTAAACTGCGCATCGCGGTTCTCTGGTCGAATTTTGGTCCCTACCATATGGCCCGCCTGTCCGCCTTGAACGAGGTCTGCGACGTCGTGGCCATCCAGATTCACGGGCGCGAGGATTCGCGGGGCTGGGAGCGGATCAACCCTCCGCCCGGCCTGGAGGTCCGCACCCTGATCGAAGGTCTCGAGCAGCGCGGCCGCCTCGGTCTGGCGCCCGCTGTCTGGAATGCACTCAACGAAGCAAAGCCGGCCGCCGTCCTGGTACCCGGCTATGCCGAAGGAATGGCCCTCACTGCCGCGGCCTGGGCGAAGCTCCATGGAAGGCCGGCCCTGTTGATGAATGAATCCACTCTGGACGACCGGCCGCGCCGCCTCTGGGTAGAGCGCTGCAAACGGCAGCTCGTACGAGCACTCTACGATGGTGCCGTCGTCGGAGGAGTCCGCTCGGCCGCCTACACCGAATCCCTCGGCATGCACCGCGCAAGAATCGGCTACGGTCACAACGTCGTCGATAACAACTTTTTCGCCGAAGGATGCGCTCGCATCAGAAGCGCCGCGCCCGCGCACGAGTTCGAAGGCTTGCGGCCTTACTTCCTCTACGTGGGCCGTCTCGCCGCGGAAAAGAACCTCACGCGGCTGCTGCAGGCCTTTGCCGTCTACCGCCACGGCGGTGGCGGCTCGGATCTGGTACTCGCGGGCGGCGGCCCTGCCGAAGCTGAGCTCAGGCGGACGGCCCTGGAGGAAAGAATCTCCGATGCCGTTCATTTCATGGGCGCGCGCCCTTCGGCCGCTCTGCTCCACTGCTACGCCTGGGCCGAATGTCTCGTCCTGCCCAGCCTCAGCGAACCTTGGGGACTGGTCGTTAACGAAGCCATGGCCGCCGGATTGCCTGCCCTCGTCTCCAACCGCTGCGGCTGCGTGGACGATCTCATTGAAATCGGCGGCAACGGCTGGACCTTCGAACCCGAGGATGTCGGTGCGCTCACCGACGCACTCTGGCTCATCGATCGCCTCGACGCCCCGGCCCGCAAGGCGATGGGTGCCCGCTCCCAGCAGATCATCGCGGGCTATACGCCCCAGAAATTCGCACAGGAGGTGTCTCGATTGCTATGCGCCCCAAGGTAGGTGTGCTCACCGCTTCAATCTCCCGCAATGCCGGCGGATTGCAGCACTCCGTACGACGCCTCACACAACAGGTGAACTCCGAATCGAACCAGTGGGACACTCTCGTCCTGGCGACCGAGGACGAATTCACCCGGGAAGATTCGAAAGCCTGGGGCCGTGTCTCGCTCTCCATGAGCGAATTACGCGGACCCAGGGCGTTTGGATACAGCTCCGGCTGGCTGCGCAATCTGGAAGAGTGGCGGCCGGACCTCGTCCATGTCCACGGCATCTGGATGTATCCGTCCGTAGCCGCTCTCAACTGGCATCGTCGGACCAAGCAGCCCTACATCGTCTCCACCCATGGCATGCTCGATCCCTGGGCCGTCCGGAACTCCGGCTGGAAGAAGCGGCTCGGTGCTCTGCTCTACGAAGGCCGGCACCTGCGCCGCGCCGCCTGCCTCCGGGCCTTGAATCCCCAGGAAGCCCAGGCCATGCGCAGCTACGGTCTCGACAATCCGATCTGCGTGATCCCGAATGGGGTCGACCTGCCGCCGGCCTCCACCGGCGCCGCCGGTTCTCGCAGGAGCGAGCCGGATTCGGGCGAGCGCACTTGCCTCTTCCTGGGCAGGCTCCACCCCAAAAAAGGCCTGCCGGGGCTCCTCTCCTGGTGGGCCAAGGAAAAGCCCGAACGCTGGCGCCTGGTCATTGCGGGGTGGGACCAGAATGGCCACGAAGAGGAACTCCGCCGCCGGGTAGAGATGTTGAAACTCACCGCCAGCGTCACCTTCGCCGGACCCGTGTTCGGTGAACAGAAGACCGCCATGTTTCGCCAGGCGGACGCCTTCGTTCTGCCCTCTTTCAGCGAGGGACTGCCGGTCGCGATCCTCGAGGCCTGGGCCTACGGTGTGCCCGTCGCAATGACCGATGAATGCAATCTGCTGGAAGGATTCGCCGCTCAGGCCGCTGTCAGGATCACGGCCGATGGCGAAGGGCTCGATCAGTTGCTCGCCATGGACCCCGCCGGCAGATCGGAGATGGGCGCCCGGGGCCGCCGTCTCGTCGAAGAGCGCTTTACCTGGGATCGCGTCGCCCGTGAAATGGTCGGTGTCTACGATTGGATCCTCGGCCGCGGACCCCGCCCGGCCTGCGTGAAGGATGCATGAGCGGCTTCACCAATTCCATGCCCCGCCTCGAGCCAGTCGCCCAACGCCGTTCCGAGCGCGACCCCTTCCCCAGTCCCCACGGCTGGCGGAATCAGGCCATGCGCGTCCTTTGGGGCGTTGCCTGGCGTGTGCTCGTGAGACCCTCGCCCAAAGTACTGCACGGCTGGCGCCGCCTGATCCTTCGATGCTTCGGAGCAAAGCTCGGCCCCGGCGTACATGTGTATCCCTCCGCCAGAGTCTGGGCGCCGTGGCTGCTCGAAATGGGCGCCCATGCCTGCCTCGGTCCGGATGTGGACTGCTACAACGTCGGCGGCGTTCGCATCGGCGAGTTCGCCACGGTCTCTCAATACAGCTACCTCTGCGGAGCAACCCACGACTACGAACAGTCCTCCATGCCCCTGCGGCCTGGCACCATCGAAATCGGCGCGCGCGCCTGGCTGGCTGCTGACGTCTTCGTCGCGGCCGGCGCCACCGTCGGCGAAGGGGCCGTCGTCGGCGCCCGCTCTTCGGTCTACCGGGATGTACCGCCCTGGGTCGTTGCCGCCGGCAATCCAGCCCGCGTCATGAAACCACGGGAACTGAGGGCCGGTCAATGAGGGCGGATGCTCCGCGGATCGCGGCCATCATCCTCACCAAGAACGAGCAGCAGGACCTGCCGGATTGCCTGGAAAGCCTGCGCGCCGTGGCCGACGAAATCTATATCATCGACTCCGGCAGCACCGACGCTACGCTGGAGATCGCCGCCGCCGCCGGCGCCACCGTCCTCTACCATCCGTTCGAGAATCACTCCCGCCAGATGAACTGGGCGCTGGAAAATGTGCCCTCCTCGGCCGGCTGGCTGATTCGGCTCGATGCCGACGAACGCGTCTCTCCCGAACTCGCCCGTTCCCTCCGCTCCGCCGTCAACAGTAGCGGCGAGCAGGTGAACGGCCTTCTCATGCCGCGCCGAACCGTGTTTCTCGGCAAGCGCCTTCGCTTCGGCGGAACCTACCCCGTCTGGCTGCTGCGGGCCTGGAGACGCGGTTCCGCCATCTGCGAGGACCGCTGGATGGACGAGCACATGGTTCTCAAATCCGGCCAGGCCATCAAGGTCGAGGGCGAACTCCTCCACATCATTCCCAAGGATTTGGCCGAGTGGAGCCGCAAGCACGTGTGGTACGCCGAACGCGAGTGCATCGACGCCCGCTCCCAGGGCAGCGCCTCCGAAAACTTCGGCGGTCAGGCCAGGTGGAAGCGTGCCGCCAAGAACGGAGTGTTCTACCGCTTGCCGCCGGTCTGGCGCGCTTTCGGCTACTGGATCTTCCGCTACATCTTCATGCTCGGTGTGCTGGATGGTGGCCGCGGCTTCGTCTACCACTTCCTGCAGGCCGCGTGGTACCGCGTACTGGTCGATTGCATGCTCTGCCAGGACGACTGGCGGCAGCCCGCGCGGATGACTCCGGCCCCTCGGAAAGCGACGGAGTGATGCATTCGCTCGCCTGGCCGGTCGCCCATGCCGATTCGAAACAGCAGTACATCACCGTCAGCCTGTCCGCTGACCAATCAGCGTTGTCGCCAGAAGAAAGAGGAAAAGAAGTGCGGACGCTCATCACCGGAGGAGCCGGTTTTATCGGTTCTCATGTCGCCGAACGCCTTTTGGGGGAAGGGCGGGAAGTCGCGATCATCGACGATCTCAATGACTATTACGATCCCCGCCTCAAACAGCAGAACCTTGCCATCGCGAGAAGACTCGGAGCCGTCGCCTTCTATCAGGGCGACATCTGCAACGAAGAACTGGTTGCCGCGGCCTTCGCCGAATTCCGGCCGGACGCCGTCATCCACCTGGCCGCCCGCGCCGGGGTTCGGCCCTCGCTCGACGAGCCCTCGCTCTACACGCACGTGAACTGTGTAGGCACCGTCACTCTCCTCGAAGCCGCCCGGAAAACAGGCACTCGGAAGTTTGTATTCGCCTCCTCCAGTTCCGTCTACGGGGTGTCGCCGAATGTGCCCTTCAAGGAGAGCGATACCGATCTGCACCCCATTTCGCCCTACGCCGGAACCAAATTGGCCGGCGAGCAACTGGCCCACACCTACGCCCTCCTCTATGGACTCCAGGTGATCTGCCTCCGCTTCTTCACCGTGTACGGGCCGCGTCAACGCCCTGACCTGGCCATCCGCAAATTCATTCAATGCGTGGAGGAGGGCCGGGAGTTGCCTTTCTACGGCGACGGCCTCATGGGCCGCGACTATACCTACATCTCCGACACCGTCGATGGGATCCTGGCCGCCCTCCACCTCGACCGCCCCTTCGACATCTTCAATCTCGGTCACTCCTCGCCGGTCACCCTGCGCGAGATGGTCGCCGAAATCGAACGCGCCACCGGCAAACAGGCGAAGCTGAAACGGCTGCCTGTCCCGGCCGGCGATGTGCCTCTGACCTTCGCGGATCTCACCAAGTCCGAAGCCTTGCTCGGCTACCGCCCCAAGGTGGAGTTCCGCGATGGCATCCAGCGCATGGTGGACTGGTACCGCCGCTCCGGCGAGTCCAATGCCGATAGCGTGGCCGGCCTTCTTGCGTTGGCCGGTCAAAGCGGAGAGCCTGCCTCCAGCCCTCACTCCGCCGAAGACTGTCCCGTTCAAAAGGACTGACCGCCCCGGCCGCCTTCTCGCCCTGCCTGCTCCCCTGACGCATTGCCATCCGCTTGAGGTGGGTTCATCGCTTTGAATATCCGCTTTGCCAATCAGTTCTTCTGGCCCGACGAAGCGGCCACGAGCCAGATTCTCACTGATCTGGTTCGGGCCGTCGATGGCCGTGTCTCCGTCGTTTGCGCGGCTGGTGGCTATACACCCGGCAGCGCCGCCGCCGGCCCGCCCCCGGAAGGCATCCACGTCGCCCGCGTCGGTACTTCCCGCTTCGGCCACGGAAAACTCAGGAAGCTGGCCAGCTACGCGGGCTTCTACGCCGGAGCCGCCTGGCGTATGCTCTCCGGCCCGCGCGCCGACGTCGTCGTCACCATGACAACGCCGCCCCTGCTCGGCCTCATCGGTTGGGCGGCCCAGCGCCTCCGTGGATCCCGCCACTTCCTCTGGGAAATGGACGTTTATCCCGACGTCGCCACGTCTCTCGGCCTGTTCCGCTCCGGCGGTCCCTTCGATCGCATCGTGGGCTGGATCGCCGACGGACCCAGACGCCGCGCCGACGGCATCCTCGTCCTCGGGCCTTGCATGGCCGACCGCCTCGCGGCACGGGGCATCCCACGCGGCCTCCTGTTCGAAGCCGACAATTGGGCCGATGGCTCCGAGATCCGTCCCATGGAATTCCTGCGCGATGGCAGCTTGAAGATCTTCTACTCCGGCAACGCGGGCCTCGCTCACGACTTCGATACCTTCCAACGCGCCGTGGAATCCCTCGCCGCGCAACAGCCCGATTTTGCGCGGCGCTACCGGTTTCGCTTCAGCGGCGGCGGACCACGCATGGGCGCGCTCCGTGCCTGGGCTCAGGGGCGCTACCCCAACGTCCAGTTCTCCGGCTACGCGGCTCGCGGCGAGTTGGGCACCGCCTTCGGTGCCGGCGACGTCGGGCTCGTCACCCAGATCCCTGAAACCTGCGGCACCGTCGTGCCCAGTAAGACATACGGAATTCTCGCCGCCGGCCGGCCCGTCCTCTTCGTCGGACCCGTCGCTGCCACGCCGGCTCGGATCATTGCCGAACACCGCGTTGGCTGGCAGGTCGACCCTGGCGATTCTCAATCCCTGGCCGCCCTCTTCGCCTGGCTTCAGGCGAATCCCGGAGAAGTCGAGGCGGCAGGCCGCCGCGCTCGCTCCGTCTTCGAACGCAATTACGATTTGCCGATCGGCGTTACGAGAATTCTCGATTATCTCGGACTTCCCGTGAAAGCCGAGATCCGTGCCGAAGCGGAACGGCGAAAGTCCCTCAGCACCGTGGCCGGCCTCGGCGACTTCGCCTGGGTGCCTCATCCTGAGACTAAAATCCCATGACAATCAACACCTTCTGCGCCTCTCTTCGCCGCTTCGGCCATCTTCCTGCCCGGCGGCATGACGAGCGTCACGCAGGTGACGGACGAGCCGCCGAATTAATGTGAAATCCAGTCGCGGATACTCCGATTTACTGGGTTCATTTAAAGATTTTTAGGTTATAGTTTTTTTAGGGATTGCCCATCGGCCGCGCCTCGGAGGAGACCCGCGCGGCACTCTACAGAGAGCGGCCCTTCACGAAAAATGTACTCCATCCTATTCCTGGCTGTCGTGTCGTTTCTCGTTGCGCTGCTCACCACTCCGGTGGTGCGGGACGTCTTCCGGCGCAACGGCTTGGTCGACTCACCCACGGGCGGACGCAAGATCCACACGGAAGCAATTCCCCGGGTCGGCGGCATCGCCATCGCATTCGGCTATCTCGTCGCCTTCTCCGCGCTTTTGCTTCTTCGGTTCCAGGGCGGTGCCGTCGTCTGGAACGAACTCTGGCAGGTGATTCGCCTTCTCCCCGCGGCCGGCTTGATCTTCGCCGTGGGCCTCTATGACGACCTCCGGGGCATGAAGCCCTGGCCTAAGTTCGCCTTGCAGTTTGCGGCCGCCGGCCTTGCCTTTTGGGGCGGTGTACGCGTCATGACACTCCACGGCCGCGGCCTGGACTCTTGGTGGTGGAGCATCCCCGTCACCCTCTTCTGGCTCGTCTTCTGCACGAACGCCTTCAACCTCATCGATGGTGTCGACGGTCTTGCCACTGGCGTCGGCCTCTTCGCCACACTCACCACCCTGGCGGCCGGCCTCATGCAGGGCAACTATGCGCTGGTTCTCGCGACCGTGCCGCTGGCCGGTGCGCTCGCCGGCTTCCTGCGCTACAACTTCAACCCCGCGTCCATCTTCCTGGGCGACAGCGGCAGTTACACCATCGGTTTTCTGCTGGGCTGCTTCGGCATCCTCTGGAGCCAGAAGGCCGCCACCATCCTCGGCATCACGGCTCCTCTCATGGCTTTCGCCGTGCCGCTGTTGGACACCAGTCTTGCAATTGTCAGACGATTCCTGAGAAATCAGCCGATTTTCAGCGCGGACCGCGGCCATATTCATCACAGACTTTTGGATATGGGCATGACCACCCGCCGCGCCGTACTGGTCCTCTACGGAGCCGCCGGAGTCGGGGCCGCCTGCGCTCTCATCGGCAGCACCAGCACAAACCCCTTCGCGGGCCTCGTCCTCGTGCTCTTCTGCGCCGTGGCCTGGGTGGGCATCCAGAGCCTCGGCTACGTCGAGTTGAACATGGCCAGCCGCTTGCTCTTCCGAGGCTCCTTCCGCCGCGTCCTCAACGCCGAACTCGCCTTGCGTTCCGCGCGTCTTCGGCTCGACTCCGCGCAGTCAGCTGAAGACTACTGGGCTGCGTTGGAAACCAGTTGCCTCGAGATGGGCTTCCAGGGTAGCTACCTCCGCGTCGATGGCCAGGAGTTCACCAGTGACGTGGAACACCAGCCTGGCTGGTGGGTGACCGTGCCACTGGGAGAACGCGGTGAGGTGAAAGTCTGGCACGACTACGGCTCCGACAAGACCGTGCATCTCCTAGCCCCCTTTGCCGAGGTGCTGTGGAGTACCCTCGGCCAGTACCCCGCCGGCGAGTGGCCCGGCGCGCGTTTCCTCGTGCCGGTGGAAAAACCACATGCCCGAGCGGCGGTAGTCGGTGGCATCGACGAGATTGCCGCCGATTGAATGCGGCCCCACTTCGGTAATCGTTCAATCCAGCCGGAAAGGGCTTTCCCCAAGGAAGGCCTTTTTCGTATTCCAAAGCCATGACACCCAAGAAGTCCCCCATGATCCGCAGGGCCACAAGATCGAACGAAACCTCCGCTCCTCGAACCCCGAAGGTGGGGCAGATCCCGAAGGTGGGGCAAACCCCAAAGGTGGGGCAGACCCCGAAGGTGGGGCAGACCCCGAAGGTGGGGCAGACCCCGAATGTGGGGCGGACCCCCAGGTCCGCGGTCGACCCCCTGGTCGACCACGAGGAACCAAGTCCTAGCCCCCCAGCCCAACACGCCAGCGAGTCCCCCAAGCCCCGGCGCGCCGCAACAACAACCGAAATCTCCTCAAGCCAAGGCCAAGCACTGGGACGGCGGACCCCCAGGTCCGCGGTCGACCCCCTGGTCGACCACGAGGAACCAAGTCCTAGCCCCCGAGCCCAACACGCCAGCGAGTCCCCCAAGCCCCGGCGCGCCGCAACAACAACCGAAATCTCCTCAAGCCAAGGCCAAGCACTGGGACGGCGGACCCCCAGGTCCGCGGTCGACCCCCTGGTCGACCACGAGGAACCAAGTCCTAGCCCCCGAGCCCAACACGCCAGCGAGTCCCCCAAGCCCCGGCACGCCGCAACAACAACCGAAATCTCCTCAAGCCAAGGCCAAGCACTGGGACGGCGGACCCCCAGGTCCGCGGTCGACCCCCCGGTCGACCACAAGCAAGCGAGTCCTAGCCCCCCAGCCCAACACGCCAGCGAGTCCCCCAAACCCCCGCGAGCCGCAAGAACAACCGAAACCTCCTCAAGCCAAGGCCAAGCACTGGGACGGCGGACCCCCAGGTCCGCGGTCGACCCCCTGGTCGACCACAAGCAAGCCCATACCCGCCCCCCAGCCCACCCTCCATCGGAGCCCGCGTGCGCCTAATCCTGCTCTTCGGAATGGCCGGCGTCCTCAGCGCTGGCACTCTCCTGCAGGGCGGAGTCTGGCCCACCCAGTGGATCTGGTGCGCGGCCGCCATGGGCCTCATCTCCACCGCCTACCTCCTCCTCACCCCCCGCCGCGACCTGGCCCCTGGCGGTTCCGCCGTCCTGGCTCTGAGCGCTGCCCTCACCGCCTGGATGCTCTTCCAGATGGTGCCCCTCCCCCAGGCGCTCATCGGCCTGGTAAGCCCCGCCCGCCTCGAAACAGCCCGTGCCGCAGGCCTCACCGGTTGGCTCTCCCTCAGCGTGGCGCCGCGCGCCACCTGGGAATGGCTCCTGAACATGCTCCCCGCGCTCGCCACCTTCGTGCTCGCCCGCGAACTCGGCTGGCAGTGGCGCGACCGCATGTGGCTGGCGGCCGCACCCGTCATCGCCGTCGCCTGGCTCGAGAGCCTCCTCGGCCTGGCCCAGTGGTCCCTCGCCCGGGGCGAAACCGGAGTGGCCGACTCCTCCCTCGGCACCTACGTCAACCGCAACCACTTCGCCGGCTTGCTCGAGATGGCGCTCCCTCTTGCCGCCCTCTGGGCCTTCTCCGTCTGGAAGCGCGGACAGACCCGGCACGAGCGGCCCGCCGGCCCAGCCCTGGCCGCCTGCGCCCTGTTGGGCGTCGCCGCCTGCCTCCTCGTGGGTGTCGTCTTCTCTCTCTCCCGCATGGGTTTCATGGCATCGCTGATGGGCTTGCTCCTCGCCGGAGTCCTGGTCCTGGGCACCAGCACCGAGCCCGGCTACGGTCGCAAACGCAGCCTTCGCTGGATCGCCCCCGTCGTCATCGTCAGCGTCGGGACCGCCTTGGCCGCGGTCTATCTGCCCACCGACGAACTCATCAAACGCTTCGCGACATTCGCCGAAACGGACGAGATCACCAAGGACACCCGGCGCGAGATCTGGCGCGATACCCGTACCCTCATTGCCGCCTACCCCGTCACCGGCAGCGGTCTGGGTACCTACGAAACCGCGTTTCTGCGCTACAAGCAGGTCGCCCCCATGCAGACTGTCGACTTCGCCCACAACGATTACCTCCAGGCGACCGCGGAACTCGGCCTCATCGGCGTCTCCCTGGGCGCGGCTCTGTTGCTGTGGATCGGCGCCGGCCTCGTGCGCGTGGTCGTTTTAGAGCCTGGCTCCACCTATTGGGCACTGGCTGTCGGCCTGGCCGGCGCGCTCAGCACCCTCCTCCTCCACAGCCTCGTGGACTTCAACATGTACATCCCAGCCAATGCGCTGGTCGCCGGCTGGCTCTGCGGCCTGGCCGCCAGCCCCGGACTTCGCTCCAGGCCCGGCTCAGCTTCATGAGAAAGCTGGCCCCGCGTCGACACTATTTCACTCAGGAGATGGACTTGAAAAGAGCATTGATCACCGGCATCACAGGTCAGGACGGCTCGTATCTGACCGAGTTTCTTTTGACCGCCGGATACCACGTTTCAGGGTTGATCCGGCGGGCGTCCACCTTCAATACAGGACGCCTGGACCACATCTACTCCGATCCCCACGACACCGGCTCGCGCCTGAAACTGCACTACGGCGACGTCACCGACGGCACCGGCCTGCGGCGCATCCTCGAGGCCTCCATGCCCGACGAGATCTACAACCTCGCCGCCCAATCGCACGTGCGCGTCAGCTTCGACCAGGCGGAATACTCCGCCGACGTCGTCGCCACCGGCACCCTGCGGCTCCTCGAAGCCGTCCGCGACTACTGCGAAAACACCGGCCGCCGCGTCCGCTTCTACCAGGCCGGCTCCTCGGAGATGTTCGGCGCCGCCGCTCCTCCGCAAAGCGAAACCACCCCATTCCATCCCCGCAGCCCCTACGCCGTCTCCAAGGTCGCCGCCCACTGGTATGGGGTGAACTACCGCGAATCCTACGGCATGTTCGTCTCCAACGGCATCCTCTTCAATCACGAATCCCCCCGCCGCGGCGAGACCTTCGTCACCCGCAAAATCACCCGCGCCCTGGCCCGCATCAAACTCGGCCTGCAGGAAAAACTGTTCCTGGGCAATCTCGAGGCCCGACGCGACTGGGGCTTCGCCGGCGACTACGTGAAAGCCATGTGGATGATGCTCCAGCAGTCGCAGCCCGACGACTTCGTCGTCTCCACCGGCGAAGCCTACTCCGTCCGCGAGTTCCTCGACACAGCCGCCGAAGAGCTGGACATGGACTGGAAGTCCGTCGTCGAGATCGATCAACGCTACTTCCGCCCCGCTGAGGTGGATTATCTGCTCGGCGATTCCACCAAAGCCCGCACCCGTCTCGGCTGGAAGCCGGAGGTGAACTTCCGCCAACTGGTTCGCATGATGACCTCCAGCGACCTCGAACTCGCCCGCCGCGAAGAGACACTCCGCCAGGCAGGCCATGTCGGCGCCACGGTTTTGGGATAAGGCTACCCCGGATGAATTCAACTGATTCCATCTTCGTCGCGGGTCACCGCGGACTCGTCGGCTCGGCCATCCTCCGGGCCCTCCAGGCGGCCGGCCACAACAATCTGGTCACCGCCACCCGTCAGGAAACCGACCTCTGCAACCAGGAGGCCGTTCGAACGCTTCTTCCTCTCTCGTAAGCCGGACTACGTCTTTCTCGCCGCCGCCCGCGTGGGCGGCATCATGGCCAACAACACACGCCCGGCCGAGTTCCTCACCGAGAACCTCCAGATCCAGACCAACGTCATCGACGCGGCCCGGCGTCACGGCGTGAAGAAGCTCCTCTTCCTCGGCTCCAGTTGCATCTACCCGAAAATGGCGCCCCAGCCGATCGAGGAGCAACACCTCCTCACCGGGCCTCTGGAACCCACCAATCAGTGGTACGCCATTGCCAAGATCGCCGGGCTGAAGATGTGCCAGGCCTACCGGCGCCAGTACGGCTTCAATGCCATCAGCCTCATGCCCACCAACCTCTATGGGCCCGGCGACAACTTCGACCTCCAGTCGTCGCACGTCCTCCCCGCGCTGATTCGCAAGTTCCACGAAGCCAAACTCGCCGCAGCCAGGGAAGTCGTCGTCTGGGGCACCGGCGCGCCAAAGCGCGAGTTCCTCCACGTCGACGACCTCGCCAGCGCCAGCATCTTCCTCATGCAGCACTATGATGGCGAGGAACCCGTCAACGTCGGCAGCGGTCAGGAGATCGAAATCGGCGCCCTTGCCGAAATGGTCCGCCACGTCGTGGGCTGCCCCGCGCCCATCCGCTTCGATGCCTCCGTGCCGGACGGCACGCCCCGCAAGCTACTGGACAGCTCTCGCCTGCACGCCCTCGGCTGGCGTCCCGGCATCGGCCTCGAACAGGGGCTCCGCGAGACCTACCTCTGGTATCAGGAACTCCTCGACGCGCAGGGCTACTTGCCGCGCACCGCGTAGAACAGGATTCCGATCCACTCCCGCACGGCCCGCTCTGTTCTTGCCAGCGAGTCCGCCTGTGGTACGAAATCGCCGGGCTCCGGCCGTCCCTGCCGTCGCGTCTGGTAATCCGTGGGGAAGGGGATGCAGTCAATCCCCTCGCTCCGCATCAGCCGCATCGAGCGCCGCATGTGGAACGCGCTCGTCACCAGAATCACGCGCTTCCACCCGCGCTGTTGCATCATCATTCGGATCGCCCGCGCCTCGCCCGCCGTGTTCTCCACCAGTTCACCGGTCAGCAGCACCTGATCCGCCGCCAGGCCCCGCCGCAGCGCCTCATCGCGCAACATCGCCCCCTCCGTCACCTCCGGGTGCCACAGGATCCGCGCCGCCGTGAAGACTACGACCGGTGCCTTGCCGGCACGCAACAGGTCAACCCCTCGCTCAAATCGGTCGACGGATTCGTTCCACTCCAGCGCACCCGGCGGCGCCTCCGGCCGCGTCGAGCCACCCAGCACCACAATGGCGTCCGCCTGCGGGCACCGGTCCACCGTCATCAGCGGATAGCCGTCTTCCACCTTGCCCCAGAATCCCGTTGGCGACCACGCCCAGGGAACTCAGCGTCAGCACCGCCGCGCCCAGCCAGACCAGCCAGCGGCGCCGCGTCAGCAGCCCCAGCACCACGGTCCAGATACAGAAGCCGACAGGCAGGAACGGGATTACGAGAACCTTGTGCGTCCAGATCGGCAAGCGAGTTCCTCCGGGGCCGGATTCAGCACGCGCCGCACCGCCGGAAAGCACCTGGCCGGCGGACCGGCGCCTCTCCGGTCGTGATTTCAGGGTACAAAAAAGGGGTCTACCCCGCAGGGCAGACCCTTTTTTCGTTCAGAGAGAATCGATCCGCAACGGCTGCCGCGGTTTGGCGCAGCCGCTCTTCGCCCAAGCGGGGAAACCAGGCGGAGACGGCCGTCGCAACAGCCGCCTCCGCGCGATTCCTTTCAGTCAGGCGCGCTTGCGCCGCAGGGCGACCAGGCTGATCAGCCCGAGGCCCATCAGGGCATATGTCCCCGGTTCCGGTACCGAAGACGGCGCGATGACGTTCACATCCGCGCAGCTCGATCCGCCGCCTGCAACCGACACACACGTCGAAATCGTGTAGTCGCCGAAGGCCTTGATCGCCGCCAGCGTGTTGGCAACCTGCTCATTGGGCGTCAGGCCGCCGTTGGCGGTGGCGTTGTAGGCGAACGCGAAAAATCCGCCTGTGTTGAAGATTCCGTCCACCGGCGTTGTCGCGCTCTGGCCGGATGTCAGATAAGTCGAAGGGTTCAGGAAACCCATCTCCTCAAAAGAATAGATGTCTGCCGCGGAGTACGTGTAGCTCACTCCGTAGGCTGCCTGCAGCGTCGGATTGCTGAAGGTTTGCGTGAAAGTGATGTCGGAAAGCGCCACCTGGCCGTCCGTCACGCTGATCGAGAATGGGAAGAACAGGAACGTGCCCACTTCATTCGAAAAATTACCCGTGGGCGACGTGTTCCCACGCCACATGTTGAAGGCACCAGCGCTGGTCAGAATCTCTGACGCCTGCACCGTCGTCACTTTGTTGAATGCCGTTGGTGTTGTGTTGATGTCTCCACTGTCCGTGCCGCCCGCCTGCAGCGCATCCTGAACAGTCGTGGCCCAGGTGCCTGATTGCGGATATGAGGTGCCGTACGAGGGCGATTCGCCCGGGAAGGGGCTTGGCCCCAGTGCGGCGTAGACATTCACTGAAATCGTTGCGGCCATCATGGCCATTGGTGCGAGCAGAAACGCCAAAGCGAATCGAATCATGAATTCACTCCTCCCGATCTGATCTCTCCAAGCCTCATTTGCTTGTGGTTATTCCGGCCGGCCGCCGGTCTTGCTTCTCGCCGCTTCCTTGCGTGCGGTGCCGACGGCTGCTCCGACTCTGTTTGCCTCGCCTTTACGGGTTCGAGGCTGAACCTGTGGGCCTCCCTTGATTTGGGACAAACCAAGGGAGGGATCGCTTTACCGCCGGCGGCTGATGGCCGGTGGCACGGACGATACAACCTCCGCTGCGAACCTGGTAGCGGATACCGCAACGGGACTGGCCGTTGACGGAAGTGAAAACTGCCCGGTCGCCCCCGTCGTCGGCACCGCTTTGTTGCCGGCGAACAGCTGCACCGAACTGCTCTGGCTGAGTGTGTACGCCCCGCCCCCGGATGTCAGCCGGACGGCGATCTGTGCTCCACTATCCTCGACGCGTGCTGTCGCATGCGGCGCCAGTGTGACTTTGCTCCCATCTTTGAATCGCAACGTGGTTGCTGCGCTACCGGATCGGATCTCATCGCCCGCCATCACCGGGTAGTAGGGGACCCCGGCTACCGGAGCCACCGCACCCCTGAGCGAAAAATCCTCTCCGCTCGATGCCGTCGCGACTGGACCCGCCGCCCACGCCATCAGTCCGGTAACGGATAGTAGTACCGTTACTGCACAAATGCGCATCGACACGTCCTCCTTATAGAAGAATTGAACAGCAGTCTTAATCCTACGTTTGGAAACCGCTCTATGCAAGCTATAAATTGCAGATTCTAAAGACTTTAGTGTCTTTCATATGTCATACGGAACCGCGTCTGACAGGGTCGTTCCGTCGAATGAAAGACTTCCGGGCTGCGGTCTAACGCCAGAACTGGTACCAGCGTTTCGGCGTCTTCGGAATCGGCAGCGGACCTGGGTCCAGAGCCCGCCCATCCAGTACGCTCCGCGGGTTGATCTCCAGAATCAGCTCCGCATACCCTTCCCCATACCTTTGCGTTAGGTAATTCCGGGCCAGGTCCAGACGCGGTGGCCGGCGCTGCGTATCGTGCGCGTCGCTCGCCACGAAATGCACCATCCCGGCATCCAGCAGGCTGACGCAGCAGGCCAGCGCGCCCGGGCCGAACTTCCCCAGCAGGCTCTGTGCCGTCACCTGCAGAAACGCCCCTCGCTCCACCCACCTCGTCAATCGCTTCAAGTCCTTCACCAGGTGCGGGTTTCGCTCGGGATGCGTGACAATCGGCACCAGGCCCGCCGACATCAGCTCCGCGAAGATCTGCTCCGTCGAACTCATGATCAGAATGTCCGAGAACTCCACCAGCAGGTAACCCCGGCCGTTGATCGAATACCGGTTCGGCGTCTCCAGGGCGAGCCGGATGTTCTCGTAATTCAGGTGGAAGTCGCAACCCCGGTGTATGCGGAGCGACGAACCCACCAGCTTCTGCACCTGTTCCAGGCGCTCATCCACCAGCTTCGGATCGTAGTGATACTGGCTGTCGGCATGCGGCGAAGCCACAATGTCCGTGGTCCCGCAGGCCGCCGCCATCTTCGCCATGGCGAGACTGTCGTCAAGGGTGCGCGCTCCGTCATCCATGCCGAACAGAATGTGCGAATGAAGATCCACCACGACTTCAGTCTAGCCGCCGGAAGCCCGTGATTTCGAATTCTTGCGTATGTCACCCGGCATACATCTGCAATGCGCCGGTGTTTTTCGAAAATCCTGCCGGATAGTCCTATTCCGGCTTCGGCCCCGCGCTCAGCAGCTCTTCATACAGCTTTCCACCCACAATCTGGTGAACAGCCGTCGAAGGGTGGCCCGCATGGTAGTAGAAGTACGTCGAGGGCTGCAGGCAGGGCGTCGTGTCTTCATGGAAGATCGCCCGCCCGGCGCAGGCCGCTGCACTGTTCTGCAGTCCAAAGCCCACCGCATCGCGCATGACGTAATCCATGTAGAGTCCCCAACTGCTCAACGTAATCTGAACGTCGGGAAACTCAGCCCGGATCTCCTGTGGAATGCGCGCCAGGTCCGGATTCAGCCTTCGCCCCACCTGGCTGAAGTTGGGCAGCGACATCGGCAGCAGCGCGAGTTCGAATCGCCTGGCGCCCACCGAGTGCAGGATCCGGATCTCTTCCTTCAGGTTCTCGACCGTCGTCTCCGTGGCCAGCCGCGAATCATTCAGGCCCCCGGCAATGAAGAACAACGCCCGTCCCCCATCGAACTCAATGCTGTGAGCCCGCACTCCGGCCGCGAAATCCTCCACCTGGTTCCGCATCCCGTATCCCAGCAGGGCGGTTTCAATCCGTCGCCCCGTGCCACGATCCGTCCGTGCGCCGCTCACCGCATAATTCAGACTCGATTTGCTGTTCTCCGGCTTTGTGGCGGGCAGCAGATTCAAGCCCAGGTGTTGAGCCAGATAGACCACCGCCGTGGGACCATTCCCATCGATATAGCCCGCCCCGGAATCCGAGTAGCTGTCTCCAAAAACATACAGCCTCTCGAATCGTGGGCCCGCCTGGGCACCCTGGGCCAGTCCGCTTCCTGTAGGGAAGCCCAGCGGCCCGACAGCGGATAGAAAGGAAACGGCAAGCAGCGCGCGCAAACCCATGGGAATCAGAATCATCTTACAGGTCTTCGGCGCCGCATCGGGCACGCGGTCAGTGGTGGCTCGCCGCGGCCGGTGCCTTCTTCTCGGGTTCTGGAGGCCCGCCGGCCGGAACCTCCCGGCCCTTCTCCTCCATCTCATCCAGTCCCAGATTGCGCACGATGATCGAGATCCGCCGGTTCGTCGGATCTTCCGGTTGGTCCCTCAACAACAGCCTGCGGTCGGCGAACCCGCGCACCTGGCTGATTCGCTCCTCCCCGATCCCGTGCGCTGTCAGGATGCGCCGTGCGGCATTCGCCCGGTCCGACGACAGCTCCCAGTTCGAGTACTCCCCTTCACCGAAAGGCTTGGAGTCCGTATGTCCTTCAATCGCAACCTTGTGCGGCAGCTTCGCCAGTTCCGCCGCGAGCATCTGGATCAGCTCGATCCCTTCCTTGGTCGGACTCGGCGAGCCCGTCAGGAAGAACACACCCCGCTGCGTTTCCAGCAGATCGATTCGCAGCCCCTCCGCGCCCTGCGTGATTCGAACCTGCTTCTCCATCTTCTCGAACGTCGGCGTCTGCCTCATCGCCTGCTCCAGCTTGTCTTTCAACTGGTGCATATCGTTCCGGTTCAGCCGCGCCACGTCGCCCGCGCCGACATTGCTCGATCCAACCTGTTTCCCCTTGCCCGTCGGGTCCAGGAAATAGCCGCCCACGGCCTTCTTCACGCTCTCGCTGGAACTCAACAGCCACAGCACGATGAACAGCGCCATCATGGCCGTCACGAAGTCGGCATAGGCGACCTTCCATGCGCCGCCATGTTCATCATCATGCTCGGCATGCTTGTGAATGATGATGATCGGCTGTTCCTTGCCGTGTCCGCTCATGCCGCGCCTCCAGCGCTCCTGGCCGCCCGGCACGCCTTGTCCATCGCCTCATAGGTAGGCCGGACATGGTGCGGAATCGTACGCCGCGCCGCCTCCAGCGCCAGCGCCGGAGGAATGTCCTTGACATAGGAGAGCAGCGCCATGCGCAGGCACGAGAAATACTCGCCCTGGTCTTCCACCTGCTTCTTGATGTTCTGCGAGATCGGACCCACCAGGCCGTAACACAGCAGAATGCCGAGGAACGTACCCACCAGCGCCGCCGCCACCTTGTGGCCAATCTCTTCCGGCGGCCCGCCCAGCGCACCCATCGTAATCACGACACCCAGCACCGCCGCCACAATCCCCAACCCCGGCAGACTGTCCGCCATCGTCGACAACGCCGCCGCCGGAGCCTTGCTCTTCTTCTGCAGAATCTCCAGGTCGGCTTCCATAATATGGTCGATGTCGTGCGGCGAAACCCCGCCAATCAGAACGCTCCGCATCGTGTCGCAGAAGAAGTACAGTGCCTCGGGATTCTTGGTGATCGTCGGATGCTTTTGGAACAGCGCGCTCTTCGACGGATCCACTACATCGTCTTCCAGGCTGATCAAACCTCGCCTCGTCGCCGCATCGAAGAACTCACTCAGAAACTTCAACGTGTCCAGATACACCGTCGCCGTGTAGCGCGATCCCTTGAAGACCTGCAGGCCGCTGCTCACCAGCTTCTTAAGGATGCTCAGCGGGTTCGCGATCAGCACGGATCCGACAGCCGCCCCTCCAATGATCAGAAGCTCGGCTGGCTGGAGCAGGACCAGAAAGTTACCTTTTTCTAAAAAGTAACCTCCACCAATGCAGCCGAATACAACAATGATGCCAATGATCACAAACATAAAATACCTTTAAGTACACAACTCGAGGTTCTCTCAGAATCCCCTCGCTGGCTCCACGCGGAACCGGTCGCCCAGTCCTGCTGGGCCTGAGATCATCAGATCGACACCCCGCGAGGTTTCCATTAGGGCCTTACAGGGCTAAGGTAAGCGGCCCTACAGAACCAGCCCCACCACTTGCACCACGCAAATTGGTGGCAACTCAGCGCTAGTGTATAAACCGCACAAAAACATATAGTAAGCCGCCGCTATCTGTATATATGAGGAAACCTACATTTATGGCGAATCCTCTATTGGGAACTGCGGCGAGCGCCGAATAAGGGATATCGGGCTACTTACCTACTCGGTGCCCCCAGGGGCAGTAGCTCGATGGGCTAGGGCGCATAGATGCCTCGCCCACGGCAGATGAGGATTGACGATGAACATCTTGGTGGTTGACGACAGCAAGGCGATGCGCATGATCGTGCGCAGAACCCTTCGTCAGATCGGTTACGGCAGCGAAAATGTGTTGGAAGCTTCGACAGGTCACGAAGCATTGGAAATGGTCAAGGGCAGCGTCCCTGACCTCATGCTCTGCGACTGGAATATGCCCGGCATGTCCGGCCTCGAGCTGCTTAGGAACATCCGGCAGCAGACCCCGAACCTGCGCTTTGTCTTTGTGACCACGGAGTGCACCAACGAGATGCGCCTCGAAGCCAAGGACGCCGGCGCTGACTATCTCATCAGCAAGCCCTTTACCGCCGAACACTTCCAACTCGCTCTGAATACGGTGCTTAGGCCATGAGTGCTATTCCCAAACTCCCAGACGTCTCTTCAATTGGGACTCTTTTGTCCGGAATCCTGGGCCGAAAGGTAGTCGTCGCCAAAGCACCGCCCCTCGACCTCGGTCCCAAAGTCGCCAAAGTCTTCGGCGTCTACCGCGAAGCCTCCACCGGACGCATCTGCGTCTGCGTTGTCGACCTCGTCTTCGCCGCCAACGCCGCGGGAGCCATGCTCGTCTTCCCTCCCTACGCCGTCGCCAACGCGATCCGCGCCGGAAAACTGGACGACGACCTCCTCGAGACCATCCGCGAGATTCTCAACATCTGCTCGCGTTGTTTTCACGAAGAAGCCCGTGTCGTCCTCGCCGAAGTATGCAGCGACCTCAACTCGGTGCCGGCCGACGCAGCCCAGGTCATGAAGACCCCGCTTCTGCGCTCCGACGTATCGGCCAGCATCGCAGGCTATGCCGAAGGTCGCTTGACTCTAATGCTAGGCAAACCGGTCCAGGGATAGGGGGGAGGACTCGACCATGATGGAAGACCAGGAAGTAATAAGAGAGTTTCTGATCGAAAGCAATGAAAATCTAGCGAGACTCGACAATGAGATCGTCGAACTGGAACGCCGGCCCAAGGATGTCGAACTGCTCGGCAGCATCTTCCGGACGTTCCACACCATCAAGGGCACGTGCAGCTTCCTCGGCTTCGCGCACCTCGAGACCGTGACCCACGCCGCCGAAAGTCTCCTCAGCAAACTGCGCGCCGGAGAACTCGAAGCGACCGGCCACATCATCTCTCTGATCCTCGAGGTCATCGACGCCGTCCGGGCCATTCTCATTGCCATCGAACAGACCGGCGAGGAAGGCGACAACCTCTACGCGGACCTGACCGAACGGCTCAAACAGGCCTATCAACAGTCCGCCGCGCCGGCCGCCCCGCCTGCGCCGGCTCCAAAGGCAGCAGCACCGCCGCCACCGCCAGCCAAACCGGCCGAACCGGCGCCCGTGGTGGTCGAGGCCGTCCTACCTTTACCTGATCCCATGCCGGAGCCGCTGGACCAATCTTCCGTCCAGGATTCCGCCGAACACTCCTCCTCCGTCGCCGACTCCGCCATCCGCGTCGACGTCGTCCTGCTCGACAAACTCATGAACCTGGTCGGCGAACTGGTCCTCGCCCGCAATCAGGTCCTCCAGTACAACACCCAGAACGACGACGCTTCCCTCAACTCCACCTCTCAGCGCCTCAATCTCATCACCACCGAGCTGCAGGAAGGCGTCATGAAGACCCGCATGCAGCCCATCGGCGTGGTCTGGAACAAACTGCCCCGTGTTGTCCGCGACATCGCCTACTCCCTCGGCAAACAGATCCGCCTGGAGATGGACGGAACCTCCACTGAACTCGACAAAACCATCATCGAGGCCATCAAGGATCCCCTCACCCACCTCGTCCGGAACTGCTGCGACCACGGCGTCGAATCTCCGGCCGTCCGTATCGCCGCTGGCAAAAAGCCCGCTGGCGTCGTCTTCCTTCGTGCCTATCACGAAGGCGGCCACGTCAACATCGAGATCAGCGACGACGGCGCCGGCATCGACCTCGACCGCCTCAAGCAGAAAGCCGTCGAACGCGGCATCCTCCGCCTCGAGCAGATGGACCGCATCTCCGATCGCGAAGCGATGAACCTGATCTTCCATCCCGGCTTCTCCACAGCCGAGCAGGTCACCAAGGTCTCCGGCCGCGGCGTCGGCATGGACGTCGTCCGCTCCAACATCGAGAAGATCGGTGGCCTGGTCGATGTCACCAGCCGCCTGGGCTTCGGCACCACCGTCCGGCTGAAGATTCCGCTCACCCTCGCCATCATCCCCGGCCTGGTTATCACCAGCGGCGGCGAACGCTTCGTCATTCCTCAGGTCAATCTGTTGGAACTCATCCGCCTCGACGGCGAGGCCGGCGGCAAGCAGATCGAACGCATTCACGGCACCCTGGTCTACCGCCGCCGGGAACAGTTGCTGCCCATCGCATACCTCAACGACGTGCTGCGTCTCAAGGCGCCCGAAGACGCCGAAGCCGTGAACATCGTCGTGCTCCAGGCCGAGGACCGCCAGTTCGGCCTCGTTGTCGACGGCATCAGCGACACCCAGGAAATCGTCGTCAAGCCCCTCAGCAAACAGCTCAAGGGACTCACCTCCTACGCCGGCGCCACCATCATGGGCGACGGCAAAGTGGTCCTCATCCTCGACGTCGTCGGCATCGGCCAGCTCTCCGGCGTCCTCACCGGCTCGGTGGAGCAGAATCGCGCCGACTCCCAGAAGAGCCAGGCGGCCGCCGACTCCCAGTTGAAGCGGCTCGTCCTGTTCCGCGCCGGCTCCCTCGAACGCATCGCCGTGCCTCTGGCTCTCGTCGCCCGTCTGGAGGAATTCCGCGCCTCCGCCCTCGAAAACACCGGCGGCCGCAAGGTCATCCAGTACCGCGACTCCATCCTCCCGCTCGTCTCCCTTACCTCGCTCCTGGAGCCCGGTACCCCCGACGAGTCCTTCTCTCGGGATCCCGTCCAGGCCATCGTCTTCACCGATCGCGATCGCAGCGTCGGCGTCGTCGTCGACCAGATCATCGACATCGTTGAGGACTCCGCCGTCATCCAGCATCGCGGCGGCCGCCCCGGGCTGCTCGGCTCCGCCGTCGTCGGCAACAACGTCACCGACTTCCTCGATCTCCACGCCATCCTCGAAGCCGCCTGCGGCGACTGGTTCGAGGAAAGCAAGTCGCTCGCCGGCATGCCAGTCGTCCTGCTGGCCGAGGGTTCCGCGTTCTCCCGGACTCTGCTCCGCTCCGACCTCGAATCCGCTGGCTACCGCGTAGTCGAGGCCGAAAACGAGCAGGACGTCCTGCGGACCCTCGACCAGCGCCGCATCGATGTCCTCGTCGCCGCCATGGACCTGCCCCCCGGCGGCGGCAAATCCCTCCTCAAGGCCGTCCGCGAAATCCCCGGCCTCGAGACGCTCCCCGTGCTTTCCCTCACCGCCGGAACGCCGCCCGCCGGCGCCACCCATTCCGGTTACGAGGATTGCCTGCAGAAATTCGACCGCGAATCCATGGTGCGCTCCGTCGCACGGCTGGCTGCGGCCTTGAACGAGTTGGAAGAGGTTGGGGCCGGAGAGAGGAAGTAGATCCATGCAAGATTCCGCATCGAATTCGTCCGCCGGCACCCTCACCCGGACTCAGTTCGCCACTT
The DNA here is from genome assembly GCA_049841055.1 of Paludibaculum sp. GTDB lineage: Bacteria > Acidobacteriota > Terriglobia > Bryobacterales > Bryobacteraceae > Paludibaculum. The sequence continues at coordinate 35,024 of JASGIE010000014.1, forward strand.
TCTTCGTCGACAGCCTGTTCTTTGGCATCGACGTCCTCAATGTCCAGGAAGTGCTTCGCCACCAGGAGCTCACCTGCGTGCCGCTAGCGCCCGGCGTAGTCAAGGGGCTTATCAACCTGCGTGGTCAGATCGTCACCGCCGTGGACATGCGCGGCCGCCTCGGCCTGCCGCCCCGCGCCGACGAAGAGACAGCCATGAATATGGTGGTCCGTGTCCAGGAAGGCGCCGTCAGCCTGCTCGTCGACGAGATCGGCGACGTCCTCGAAGTCGAGGAATCGGCCTACGAAAAGCCGCCCGGAAACCTCGACCCCGCCGCCCGCGAACTCATCCAGGGAGTCTTCAAGCTCAAGGGCAGTCTGTTGTTGATCCTGGACACCGAGAAAACAGTCGAAATTGCGTCCAGCCCCGTAGCCGGCCGCGGACCGCACACCCGCGGCTCCGCGCCTCTGGCCTGACCGGTTATTGCGGTGCCCGACAGGTAGTAGTGGAGGAGAGAAGGAATGATAGACGAAAGTAGAAGTCTCGGCCAAACGCCTGGTTTTGAGACCCGCGCCGCGGTGCTGGACCGGACAGAACCGTCGGCCTCCGATCTGGCAAAGAGCGCCTTTTTTGACAACTTCCCGCTGCCCCTGGTGGTGGCGGACACCCAGCAAAACATCCGGTCTGTCAATCACCAGGCTGCCAGACTGGCCGGCCGTAGATTCGAGGACTGCCCCGGTCTCAAGGTCTGGGATTTGTTCGACATTCCTGGCTGCCGGCAGGGCACCTGTGGAGCGGCAACCGCCATCAGAACTCGCCAGGCATCCACCGCCGTCGTCTGCGCTCAGGTCAAAGGCCAACCCCTGCACCTGAAAGTCCACACTGCGCCTTGGATGGACGATTCCGGCGAGGTCATTGGCGTCTGCCAGATCTTCGATCCCTCCGCCGAGGAAGACCACGTCGTCCACGACGAAGTCGCCCGTGTTGCTGCCGCCCAGCAGCGCTGGGAACTCTCCACGCGCCTGAACGTCGAGTTGCCGGGTATCACGGACGCCGCCCGCAAACGGATGGAAGGCGTGAACGTCATCGTCGACTCCATCTCTCAGCCCCTCTTCCGCTTCATCGCCGGCATGAAGCAGATGTCGGCCGAGCATTTGAAGGGCAACACCGACGTTCAGATCCCCGAGGATCAGTTCTCGGGTGTCTACCGCGAAATGGCCCACGGTGTGAACGAAATGGTCAAAGGCCACATCACCGTCGCTCAGAAGGCCACCGCCTGCGTCGCCGAATTCGGTAAGGGCAACTTCGAAGCGGCCCTGGAACGTTTCCCTGGCAGCCAGAGCGCCATCAACATCACCATCGAAGAGGTTCGCGGCAATCTGAAGCGCCTCATGGTCGACGTCGAAAGACTCGCCGACGCCGGAGCCAACCTGCGCCTCGATGTCCGCGCCGATGCCAGCGTCCACCGTGGCGACTTCCGCAAGATCATCACCGGATTCAACTCCACCCTCGACGCCATCGTCACCCCGCTCAACGTCCTCATCGCCGACTCGCTCGCCCTAGCCGAAGCGGCCGTCCAGGGCCAGCTCAGCAAACGCTCCGACGTCAGCCGCCACAAAGGCGATTTCCGCAAGGTCGCCCAGGGCTTCAATGCGACCCTCGACGCCGTCATCGAGCCTCTCAACGAAGCCTCCGCCGTCCTGGCCCGCGTCGCCCAGAACGACCTCACCGCTCGCGTTGAAGGCTCCTACCGTGGCGACTATGCCCGCCTCAAGGACGACATCAACCGCATGGCGCAGGACCTGCATCAGAACCTACGCAGCTTCGCCCAGGGCACCCAGACCGTCGCCTCCTCCTCGGAAGAGCTCACGGCCGTCAGCCACCAGATGGCCGGCAACGCCGAAGAGACCGCCACCCAGGCCGAAGTCGTGGCCGGCGCCAGTGGTGAAGTCTCCCGTAGCGTCAGTGCCGTCGCCGCCGGAGCCGAGCAGATGCAGGCCTCCATCCGCGAAATCGCCAAGAACGCCAACGAAGCCGCCCGTGTCGCCAAAAACGCGGTGAACGTGGCCCAGTCCACCAACGAAACCGTCAATCGCCTCGGCGGCTCCAGCCAGGAAATCGGCAAGGTGATCAAGGTCATCACCTCCATCGCCCAGCAGACGAATCTCCTAGCCCTCAACGCCACCATCGAGGCCGCTCGCGCCGGAGAAGCCGGCAAGGGCTTCGCCGTCGTGGCCAACGAGGTGAAGGAACTCGCCAAACAGACCGCCCGTGCCACGGAGGAGATCGGCGGCAAGATCGACGCTATCCAGACCAGCACTCGCGACGCCGTCCAGGCCATCGGTGTCATCAGCGAAATCATCAACCAGGTGAACGACATCTCCAACAGCATCGCCTCGGCGGTGGAAGAGCAGACTGTCACCACTAACGAAATCGGCCGCAGCGTCGGCGTCGCCGCCAACGGAACTGAGGCCATCGCCAGCAACATCGCCGGGGTCGCCAATGCGGCCAAGAGCACCACCAAAGGCGCCACCGAAACACAGCGCGCGGCCGCTGAACTCAGCCGCATGGCCGCCCAGTTGCAGTCCATCGTCGGCAAATACCGGCTCTAACCGGGCGCCGAAGGTAGTTCGGATTCTGTAGTTCGAATCGAAGAAGTAAAACAGTGAACGTCGAAGCAGTGATGGTTGTTGGAGATGCCCGCTGGCGGCAGCGGAAGGGTGCCCGCCTCCCCTTTTTGGGCGCCTTTCCCGCTGGCCGCGGTCTCGCCCCAGCCTCTGGCGCCGCCACTGCATTTCATGGAACAAGGGCCCACTCGGGCCCGGCTCGAAATAAACCGTCGCCTCGCGCGGCGGCTGCCGCCGGGACGACTGCCAAAGCAGGTCGATTCCGGAGTCGCCAGAAACCCGTCGGAGCCGGGCCCAATCCTCGGACCAGGCATCGGCCAGTGCGGTCGGTGGGCGATCGCGAGGTGGGTCAGGGAAGGGGGCGGGCGTGTCCGCGAAACAAGTCTTGTTCGCACAGGGAAGGTGCTGTATGAAATGGCTGAATGACAAACATGTTCGCACGAAGCTCATGATCAGCTTCGTGATGGTGGCCGCCATAGCTGCAATCATCGGCTGGGTCGGATATTCCAGCGTGAAAGACCTCGAGGCCCGAAGCGCAACAATCTACGCTGACCGCCTCGTTCCCATCCGTGACCTTGGCTACGCCAACGCGGCATTCCTGCTCACTCGAACAGAAGTCTGGCAGATGCTCGGGACAAAAGATATTGCCAAACGCCGCGAACATGTCAAGGTGATCGAGACGGAAACAAAGAAAGTCGAAGGCTACCTGGAGGCCTACGGCAAGACTGTGCTGGTCAAGGAAGAGCAGGAGACGTTCCCCCTGCTCCTAGATTCCTCGGAATACCTGAAGATTCGCTCACAGATCATCGACCACGCACTCGCTGGCCAGGACTCCAAAGCCTGGGACCTCGTCTATGGCGCAGCTCTGCCGGCGCAGGCAGAAGACTCGCAAACTGCTCCGCAAGCTCATCGATATCAATGTGCGCGTGGGTGAGCAGGAGCACAAGGCCGCTGCGGACTCCGCAGCCTCCGCCACAAAAACCATCATCGGGATTAATTGCGTCGGCATCGGCCTCGCCCTCTTCTTGGGCTGGATCCTCTCCCGTGTCATCGGCACTCCTCTTGCCTCCATGCAGCACGCGGCCGAGCAGCTCGCCGCCGGCGACGTCGATGTCCAGATCGATCTCGATACCAACGACGAAATGGGAGCCCTGGCCCGCGCCTTCCGCACCATGGCGGAAGTCACACGGGAACGAGCCGACCTCGCTGCAACAGATCGCCGCCGGCAACGTGTCGGTCGAGGTGACTGCAAAGTCCGACAAGGATCTCCTCGGTAAGAGCTTCATCCAGGTGGTCGACACTCTCCGCCGCCTCATCTCCGAGGCCGACGCGCTTTCCCGTGCCGCCGTGGCCGGAAAGCTCGCCACCCGCGGCAACGCCGAAGAATTCCAGGGCGGATACAAGCAGATCGTCGCTGGTGTCAACCAGACTCTCGACGCGGTGATCGGCCCCCTGAACGTGGCCGCCGACTACGTCGATCGCATCTCCAAGGGCGACCTCCCCACCAAGATCACCGACAACTACAACGGCGACTTCAACCAGATCAAGGTCAACCTCAATAACTGCATCGACAACATCAACGCACTGGTCGGTGACGCCGGCATCCTCGTCCAGGCTGCGGTCGCCGGCAAGTTCGAGACCCGTGCCGATGCCGCCAAACACCGCGGCGACTATCGCAAAGTCATTGAAGGCGTCAACGCAACGCTCGATGTCGTTGTCGACAAGGTCAACTGGTATCAGGCCATCATCGACGCCGTGCCGTCCCCCGTCCATGTCATCGACAAGGACATGAACTGGGTCTTCCTCAACAAGTCGTTCGAGGCGCTGATGGTCAAGAACAACATCATCCGCAGTCGCGCCGACGCGCCCGGCATGCCCTGTTCTTCCGCTCACGCCAATATCTGCAATACCGAAAACTGCGGCCTTGTGCAGCTCAGCAAGGGTGTCGGCGAAACCTACTTCGACTGGAACGGTCAGAAGTGCAAGCAGCAGTCGTCCAAGCTCACCAACGTTCGCGGCGAGCACATTGGCTTCGTGGAAGTCGTCCAGGATCTGACCGGAATCGTCAAAGCCAAGGACTACACCAATCACGAAGTCGCCCGCCTGGCCACCAACCTCGCCCAGATCGCCAAGGGTGACCTGCAGGTGAACATGAAACTCGGCGAGGCCGACGAGTTCACCGCCGAAGCCAGAGACCAGTTCGCCCGCATCAACGACAGCCTCACCTTGATGGTCGACGCCATCCGTGCCCTCACCGACGACAGCGCGAAACTCGTGAATGCCGCCGTGGAAGGCCGCCTCAGCGTCCGCGCTAACGCCGGCCGCCATCAGGGAGACTTCCGCAAGATCATTGATGGCGTCAACCAGACGCTGGATGCCGTCATCGGTCCGTTGAACGTCGCCGCCGACTACATGGACCGCATCTCCAAGGGCGATCTCCCGAGCCAGATCACCGACAATTTCAACGGCGACTTCAACGAGATCAAGATCAATCTCAATAACTGCATCGCCAACATCACCGCCCTGGTCACCGATGCCGGCATGTTGGTCAAGGCCGCCGAGCAGGGGCGGTTCGAGACCCGCGCTGATGTCGCCAAGCACCACGGCGACTACCGCAAGGTCATCGAAGGCGTCAACGCAACGCTCGACGTCGTCGTAGACAAGGTCAACTGGTACCAGGCGATCATCGATGCCGTGCCGTCTCCCATCCATGTCATCGACAAGGACATGAACTGGGTCTTCCTCAACAAATCGTTCGAGTCGCTGATGGTGAAGAACAACATCATCCGCAGCCGCGCCGACGCGCCCGGCATGCCTTGTTCTTCCGCCCGCGCCAACATCTGCAAGACCGACAACTGCGGCCTCGTCCAGCTCAGCAGGGGCGTCGGCGAAACCTACTTCGACTGGAACGGCCAGAAGTGCAAACAGCAGTCGTCGAAACTCACCAATGTTCGCGGTGAGCACATCGGCTTCGTGGAAGTCGTCCAGGATCTGACCGGAATCGTCAAGGCCAAGGACTACACCAATCACGAAGTGGCTCGCGTCGCCACCAATCTCGCCCAGATCGCCAAGGGCGACCTCCAGGTGAACATGAAACTCGGGGAATCCGACGAGTTCACCGCCGAAGCCCGGGCCCAGTTTGCCCGCATCAACGACAGCCTGACCCTGATGGTCGACGCCATCCGCGCCGTCACCGACGACAGCGCCCGTCTCGTCACCGCCGCCGTGGAAGGCCAGCTCAGCGTTCGCGCCGATGCTTCCCGCCACCAGGGCGACTTCCGCAAGATCGTCGAAGGCGTCAATCAGACCCTCGACGCCGTCATCGCCCCGTTGCAGGAATCCTCCGCCGTGCTCGCAAAGATCGCGCAAAGCGACCTCACCGCGCGCGTCCAGGGCAACTACCGTGGCGACCACGCCCGTCTCAAGGACGACATCGGGCGCATGGCTCAGGATCTGCACGACAGCATCCGCAGCTTCTCCCAGAACACCCAGACCGTGGCCTCCTCGGCCGAGGAACTCACCGCCGTCAGTCATCAGATGGCCGGCAACGCCGAAGAGACCGCCACTCAGGCCAATGTCGTGGCCAGCGCCAGCGACGAGGTCTCCCGCAATGTGACCGCCGTCGCCGCGGGAGCCGAGGAGATGCAGGCCTCCATCCGCGAGATCGCCAAGAACGCCAATGAAGCCGCGCGTGTTGCCCGCAACGCCGTCAGCGCGGCCCACACGACCAACGAGACCGTCAATAAGCTCGGCGACTCCAGCGCAGGAGATCGGCAAGGTGATCAAGGTCATCACCTCCATCGCCCAGCAGACCAACCTGCTTGCCCTCAACGCGACCATCGAGGCCGCCCGCGCCGGAGAGGCCGGCAAGGGCTTCGCCGTCGTCGCCAACGAGGTCAAGGAACTCGCCAAGCAGACCGCCAAGGCGACCGAGGACATCGGCGGCAAGATCGAGGCGATCCAGACCGACACCAAGGAAGCCGTCAAGGCCATCGGCGAGATCGGCTCGATCATCAACCAGATCAACGACATCTCCAATACCATCGCTTCCGCGGTGGAGGAGCAGACCGTCACTACCAACGAGATCGGCCGCAACGTCAACGAGGCCGCAAAAGGCACCAACGCGATCGCCAGCAACATCTCCGGTGTGGCGGAAGCCGCCAAGAGCACGACCAAGGGCGCAACCAGAGACCCAGCGTGCCGCGGCCGAGCTCAGCCGGATGGCGGCGCATCTCCAGGAGTGTCGCGCAAATACCGGTTCTGAGCACCGGTCGAGTGGTCCGGCCGGCACCCCTGGCCGGACCACCCTGTCAGCTAGCAAAGCTCCTGAGGAGAGGTGGCAACGTGAGCAAGGCACTTATCGTGGATGATTCCCGGGCGATCCGCATGATCCTCGGACGCACATTGGGACAGTTGGGCTACGACGTCCAGGAGGCCGGCGATGGCCTCCAGGCGCTCGAGATCCTCGATCGCCAGCCCGGCGACTTCAACCTCGCCCTGGTCGATTGGAACATGCCCGGCATGAATGGGATGGACCTGCTCCAGCGCCTGCGCGCGGACCGCCGCTACGACGCCCTGCCCATTGTCATGGTCACCACCGAAACCGAAATGGAGCACGTCGCCGCCGCCGTCCAGGCCGGCGCGAACGAGTACGTCATGAAACCCTTCACCTCCGAAGTGTTGCGCGACAAACTGCGCATGGCCGGAATCCAGATGTAGGCCAGCAATGCCGACACTTCTTCGCAAGACACTGCGCCCGGGGCAGCAGATCCGTGTACTCGTCGTCGATGACTCCGTGGTCATCCGGCGGCTGGTCTCGCATGTGCTGGAAGAGGCCTCGGACATGGTGATCGTCGGTGTGGCCGCCAATGGCCGCATCGCCCTCGAGAAAATCAGGGAAACCGAACCCGATGTCGTCACCCTCGACATCGAAATGCCCGAGATGAACGGCCTCGATGCCCTCCGCATCATCCGCCGTGAGCATCCCCAGGTTCGCGTTGTCATGTTCAGCACGCTCACTGAGCGCGGCGGCGCCACCACCCTCGAGGCGCTCTCCCTCGGTGCCGACGACTACGTCGCAAAGGCTTCCAACGCCGGCGGGCTCGACCGCTCCCTGGCCAGCCTGCGCGATGAGCTCATCCCCAAGATCCGCCAGTTCTTCACGCCCGCGGCCCCGCCGCCGCGGATGCTCGCGCCTTCACCCACCGCGCCGCCGCTCCAGCCCGCGAAGTTTGAGCCCCTGGGCCGCCACATCCAAACGACCTCCAGTGTCGTCGGAATCGGAGTCTCTACCGGAGGCCCTTCCGCCCTCGCCGTGGTTCTGGCCGCCATCCCCGCCAACTTCAGCGTGCCCGTGCTCATCGTTCAGCACATGCCGCCGCTGTTCACCCGGCTGCTCTCTGAGCGCCTCAATACGCTTTGCCCGCTTCGATGTTCACGAGGCCGTCGACGGCGAACCCGTCGATGCGCCCAAGGTCCTCATGGCGCCGGGGAACTTCCATATGCGGGTCGAAATGGGGCGCAACGGTCCCGTCGTCCGGCTGGATCAGTCGCCGCCCATCAACTCGTGCCGCCCTGCTGTCGACGCCCTGTTCGAGTCGATGGCGTCCATCTTCGGTCCCGATGTTCTCGCCGTCATGCTCACCGGCATGGGCCAGGACGGGCTCAATGGTTCACGCGCTCTGCGCGCCAAGGGCGCCCGCCTCCTTGCGCAGGACGAATCCACCAGCGTCGTGTGGGGCATGGCCGGCGCCGTTGTGAACGCGGGCCTCGCAAACGAGATCCTGCCGCTCGATCTGATTGCCAAGGCAATCGTGAATCACACCAATCGCACCAGCCGCCTCGCCGCGGCACAGAATCTTACGCCCTCTCTGGAGGCCCCATGGCCGCGCTAACTTCCGCCCTGGGCAGCATCGATCCGGCAACTACAACTTCCTGCAGGATGTGGTCTATCGCGGATCCGGCATCGTCCTGGATTCCGAAAGCATCTACCTGTTCGAATCGCGCCTGTCGCCCGTTGCCCGGGCTCGCGGACTGCAGTCCATCAACGACCTCTGCGCCCTGCTCAGAGCTACCGGCGGCGAGGAAGTCCGCAAACAGGTCATCGAGGCGATGACCACCAATGAAACTTACTTCTTCCGTGAGCCCGCGCAGTACGATGCCATCACGAACATCCTGCTGCCTGAGCTGAAGGAGTTGCGGCGCGGCACGCGGAAGCTCAACTGCTGGTCCGCCGCCTCCTCTACGGGCCAGGAGGCCTACAGCCTGGCGCTGCTCCTGATGGAGCAGGGGTTGGCCGGCTGGAACACCCAGATCCTCGGAACGGACCTCACCAGCCACGTCCTCGACAAGGCACGCCTCGGCAAATACCTCCAGATCGAGGTCAACCGCGGGCTGCCCGTGTCCCTGCTACTCAAATACTTCCGCCGTGCCGGACTCGAGTGGCAGTTGAACGATCAGGTCCGGTCCATGGTCCGGTTTGAGGCCCTCGACCTGCGCAACTCCATGCGCTCGCTAGGCCCGTTTGATCTCGTCTTCTGCCGCAATGTCCTGGTCTACTTCGATCTCGATACCCGCCGGTCCATCCTGCGGCAGATGCACGGAACTATGTTCAGGGGCGGCTGGCTGCTCCTGGGCACTGCGGAGGCTCCACTCGGTCTGGACGACCTCTATGAACGCAAAATCTTCGGTTCGGCCTGTGGTGTACATCGCGCGTTGAGGGGGAAAACAATGGCGACGCAATCAGAAATCACTTCATTGGAAGACATAGAACTTCAGCAGATCGTCTCTTCCGTATTCCAGTTGATGATGGGCGTGGAGGTGGAACAGGTCGATAGAGCCTGGTCTCCGCAGCCCAATCACCTGGCCGCCACCATCCAGCTCAAAGGCAGTTGGACCGGCGAACTCATGCTCGAGACCTCTCCTCAACACGCCTGCCGCTTGACCGGTCTCTTCCTGGCCATGGATCCGCCCGGCGAAGTGGATGAAGAGGTCCACGATGTCCTGGGCGAGATCACCAATATGATCGGCGGCAACTACAAATGCGCGCTGGCCCCAGGTGCAACCATCTCAATCCCCTCCGTGGCCCCCGCCAGTGAGCGCCTACCCGCTCTCACTTCCAGCCTCGCCGACCGCAAAGCCTTCGTTTGCGCGGACGACGTCTTCTGGATCGTGAGGGTGACCGCGGCCGCCTGAACCAGCGTCTGTGATCGCTGTTTGTTTGCCCAAAAACAGGCGAAATCAGCAAATTCACGGATTCGGCACGAAAAGTGGCCAAAACAGTTGCACAAGGGCTAAGAGCTTGTTAGTCTAGCTGATGGGCGCCGACGAAAAGCGAGACGCGAGACGCGAAAGCGGGACGCTCGAGGTGGTCGGAAAGCCGGAAGAAGCAGTTCTTCAAGTTTCCAAAAGTTCTTGGCTGAAACTTGCGAGACCTGGATCGTGCAGTAAAAAGGATCCAGGGGTAGTCAAGTGCGCGCCAAAACGAGTTCGAGGCCAGTAGTAATCAACTCTTTCACTTAGTGGATCGGTTGGTGCTGCTCAGATCATTGAAAATCTGGTTGAACGCGAAGTTAATTCCGTTTCAGACTCTAGTTAAAACGGGAACGAAAAACTCAACTGTATATACACGAGAGTTTGATCCCGGCTCAGAATCAACGCTGGCGGCGCGCTTAACACATGCAAGTCGAACGAGAAAGGGAGCAATCCTGAGTAAAGTGGCGTACGGGTGAGTAACACGTGGGTCATCTACCCTCTTGTGGGGAATAACTCTGGGAAACCAGAGCTAATACCGCATAAGTCCGAGAGGAGAAAGCCGCAATGCGCAGGAAGAGAAGTCCGCGGCCGATTAGCTAGTTGGTGAGGTAATGGCTCACCAAGGCGACGATCGGTAGCCGGCCTGAGAGGGCACACGGCCACACTGGCACTGAAACACGGGCCAGACTCCTACGGGAGGCAGCAGTGGGGAATCTTGCACAATGGGGGAAACCCTGATGCAGCGACGCCGCGTGAGCGATGAAGCCCTTCGGGGTGTAAAGTTCTTTCGACGGGAACGATTATGACGGTACCCGGAGAAGAAGCTGCGGCTAACTACGTGCCAGCAGCCGCGGTAATACGTAGGCAGCAAGCGTTGTTCGGAATTACTGGGCGTAAAGAGTGCGTAGGTGGTTTGCTAAGTCTGGTGTGAAATCTCCTGGCTTAACTGGGAGGGTGCGCTAAATACTGGCAGACTAGAGTGTGGGAGAGGAGACGTGGAATTCCTGGTGTAGCGGTGAAATGCGTAGATATCAGGAGGAACACCTGCGGTGTAGACGGCGTCTCTGGACCATTACTGACACTGAGGTACGAAAGCGTGGGTAGCAAACAGGATTAGATACCCTGGTAGTCCACGCCCTAAACGATGCAAACTTGGTGTGCGCCCTTCATTGTGTGCGTGCCGAAGCTAACGCGTTAAGTTTGCCGCCTGGGGAGTACGGTCGCAAGGCTGAAACTCAAAGGAATTGACGGGGGCCCGCACAAGCGGTGGAGCATGTGGTTTAATTCGACGCAACGCGAAGAACCTTACCTGGGCTCGAACGGCTGATCAACGAGCGGTGGAAACATCTTTACTCCGCAAGGGGGTTCAGTCGAGGTGCTGCATGGCTGTCGTCAGCTCGTGTCGTGAGATGTTGGGTTAAGTCCCGCAACGAGCGCAACCCTTGCCCTGTGTTGCCATCATTCAGTTGGGAACTATCAGGGGACCGCCAGCGATAAGTTGGAGGAAGGTGGGGATGACGTCAAGTCAGCATGGCCTTTATGTCCAGGGCTACACACGTGCTACAATGGCCGGTACAAAACGCGCAAACCTGCGAGGGGGAGCCAATCGGAAAAAACCGGTCTCAGTTCGGATCGCAGGCTGCAACTCGCCTGCGTGAAGCTGGAATCGCTAGTAATGCCGGATCAGCATGCCGGCGTGAATACGTTCCCGGGCCTTGTACACACCGCCCGTCACATCACGAAAGTGGGTTGTACTAGAAGTCCGAATGTTAAGCAGCGGCCCAAGGTGTGATTCATGATTGGGGTGAAGTCGTAACAAGGTAGCCGTAGGAGAACCTGCGGCTGGATCACCTCCTTTCTAAGAGAGAAACAGATCGGCGCCCCACTGTACAGTGGCATTAACAAGCGGTCCAAAGGTACGGCTAAGGCCTTGCAAGAGTGAAGCAGCCCACCTGTTCTGGAACTCCACTTAGGTCAAGAAATGGGAATAATTAGTTTATCGGTGAGCTGGACTCCGTCGGTGCTCGGTTCAATCGGCCTCGACTAAAATACTCAGCCTCCTCATTCCGAAACAGGGGGCTGTAGCTCAGCTGGGAGAGCACCTGATTTGCATTCAGGAGGTCGTCGGTTCGATCCCGATCAGCTCCACCACGTTATCTCGCGTTGGGCCTGTAGCTCAGTTGGTTAGAGCGCATCCCTGATAAGGATGAGGTCGGTAGTTCGAATCTACCCAGGCCCACCATCCGAAGTAAGAGCAGAAGCCAGTGTTTCCCCAGAGAATAGCAGTGAATTGGGGAAGGATTGCCTCCTGAGCTTATCAGGACGATCTGAGAGATTGGATCAGTGTTCTTTGAAAATTGAATATTGACGGGTATAAATCCGCAAAGTTTCCGGCTGCCATCATGAAAACCTATGATTGGTGGCAATGAAGAGCGCGTAAGAAGGGGTCAGGGAAGGAAGTCAAATTTCCGGATCTTGATGAGTTCTGTGTACGGTGTAAATTTTATGGTCAAGCTACTAAGGGCATGCGTGTGGATGCCTTGGCACAATCAGGCGATGAAGGACGTAGCTAGCAGCGATATGCTTCGGGGAGACGCAAGCAGTCTGTGATCCGGAGATTTCCGAATGGGGAAACCCACTTGGTGTGAACACCAGGTCATCGTATGCTGAATACATAGGCGTACGAAGCGAACCTGGGGAAGTGAACCATCTCAGTACCCGGAGGAAGAGAAATCAACAGAGATTCCGATAGTAGTGGCGAGCGAATTCGGAACAGCCCAAACCGAGTGATTCGAAAGGAAGAGCTCGGGGTTGTAGGACCACAATTACTCTCCGCGAGCTGGTCGAGCCGGAAGTGATACCGGAAAGTAAGACTGGAAGGTGAGAGAGTAGCAAACGGAGATAGGAAAGTATTAATTGAACGGTCTGGAAAGGCCGGCCATAGAAGGTGATAGCCCCGTAGGTGAAAATGCAATCCTCCTTCAAGTGGCTCCTGAGTACAGCGGGACACGAGAAACCCTGCGTGGAATCTGCCGGGACCATCCGGTAAGGCTAAATACTCGATTGTGACCGATAGTGAACTAGTACCGTGAGGGAAAGGTGAAAAGCACCCCTGCGAGGGGAGTGAAATAGTAACTGAAACCGCATGCTTACAAGCAGTGGGAGGGCGATGCCGCAAGGTATGCCTGACCTCGTGCCTATTGAATAATGAGCTGGCTAGTTTTTTTCAGTGGCAAGGTTAAGCGAAAGCGAGCCGTAGCGAAAGCGAGTCCTAATCGGGCGATATAGTCGCTGGGAAAAGACGCGAAGCGGGATGATCTATCCTTGATCAAGATGAAGTCAGTGTAACAGCTGATGGAGGCCTGAACCGGTGTTGGTTGAAAACAGCTCGGATGAGTTGAGGGTAGGGGTGAAAGGCTAATCAAATTCCGTGATAGCTCGTTCTCTCCGAAATAGCTTTAGGGCTAGCCTTGCGTGGACCGTCCTGGTGGTAGAGATCTGAATGGACTAGGGGCCTTCCCAGGTTACCGAATTCAATCAAACTTCGAATGCCGGGCACGAATGCGCAGGAGTCAGACAGTCGGGGGCTAAGCTTCGTTGTCAAAAGGGAAAGAGCCCAGACCGTCAACTAAGGTCCCCAAATGTATGCTAAGTGGGAAAGGAAGTCGGGAGGCTATGACAGCCAGGAGGTTGGCTTAGAAGCAGCCATCCTTTAAAGAAAGCGTAATAGCTCACTGGTCGAGCCGCCCGGTACCGACAATCCAACGGGGCTCAAGCATACTACCGAAGTTGTGGGTGTACTAGCAAGTAGTGGCGGTAGGAGAGCGTTCCTTTCAGCAGTGAAGGTGGACCGTAAGGACGACTGGAGCGGTAAGGAAGTGACTCTGCCAGCATAAGTAGCGATAAACCAGGTGAGAACCCTGGTCGCCGTAAGACTAAGGTTTCCTGAGAAAGGTTAATCCGCTCAGGGTTAGTCGGAGCCTAAGGTGAGGCCGAAAGGCGTAGCCGATGGACACACGGTTAATATTCCGTGACCTCCTAAGGAGATATCGATGCGGGGACGCAGCGAGAGCTTGCAGTGGGCAATGGTTTCCTGCTGTAGGGGATACGAGGACCGGAGAGGTAAATCCGCCGGTTCGTCTGCCAGGAAAAGCCGCTAAGAGCCAAGGGAGTCCGTACCACAAACCGACACAGGTGGTCGAGATGAGTATTCTAAGGCGCTCGGGTGATAGGTTGTTAAGGAACTAGGCACATTGACCCCGTAACTTCGGGAGAAGGGGTGCCCACCTAAGACGTGGGCCGCAGAGAATAGCGCAGGGCGACTGTTTAACAAAAACACAGGTCTCTGCAAAGTCATAAAAACGACGTATAGGGGCTGACGCCTGCCCGGTGCCGGAAGGTTAAAAGGAGAGGTTAGCCGCAAGGCGAAGCTTCGAATTGAAGCCCCGGTGAACGGCGGCCGTAACTATAACGGTCCTAAGGTAGCGAAATTCCTTGTCGGGTAAGTTCCGACCTGCACGAATGGCGTAACGATCCTGCGACTGTCGTGACAACCTGCCCGGCGAACTTGTGGTTCCGGTGAAGACGCCGGATGCCCGCCACTAGACGGAAAGACCCCGTGCACCTTTACTGCACCCTAACAATGAATTATGGGTCGGTCTGCGCAGCATAGGTGGGAGGCTTTGAATTCGGACTCTTGGGTTCGAAGGAGCCAACATTGAGATACCACCCTGATCGTTCTGTGATTCTAACCTAGCTCCGTAATCCGGAGCAGGGACATTGTTAGGCGGGTAGTTTGACTGGGGCGGTCGCCTCCTAAATTGTAACGGAGGCGCTCGAAGCTTGGTTCAGGAGGTTTGGAAATCCTCCTTCGAGTGCAATGGCATAAACCAGGTTAACTGCGAGACCAACAAGTCAAGCAGGTGGGAAACCAGGACATAGTGATCCGGTGATTCTGTATGGAAGGGTCATCGCTCAACGGATAAAAGGTACGCCGGGGATAACAGGCTGATCGGAGTCAAGAGTTCACATCGACGCTCCGGTTTGGCACCTCGATGTCGGCTCATCGCATCCTGGGGGTGTAGAAGCTCCCAAGGGTTAGGCTGTTCGCCTATTAAAGCGGTACGTGAGCTGGGTTCAGAACGTCGCGAGACAGTTCGGTCCCTATCTGTGGTGGGCGTAGGAGATTTGAGAGGGCCTGCCCTTAGTACGAGAGGACCGGGGTGGACGAAGCTCTTGTGTTCCAGTTGTCACGCCAGTGGCACGGCTGGGTAGCGAACTTCGGTCAGGATAAGCGCTGAATGCATATAAGCGCGAAACCTTCCTCAAGATGAGATCTCCCAAGCGAAAGCTAAGAAGGGCCGTGATAGACGATCACGTTGATAGGCCGGGTGTGTAAGCACAGTAATGTGTTTAGCTTACCGGTACTAATAGCCCGTTCGGCTTGACCATAAAATTTACTCTTTGCACAGAGCTCCCGCTCTTATGGCAACAAAAGTGGACCCCGTCAATATTCAATAAAGAACAAAGCTCAAACAAGTTTTGGGTGACCATAGCGAGAGGGACCCACCCGTTCCCATCCCGAACACGGAAGTTAAGCCTCTCAGCCCCGATGGTACTGCGTGCGCAAGTGCGTGGGAGAGTAGGACGTTGCCCGAATTAAACCGAAAAGCCCCGGAGAAGACCTCTCCGGGGCTTTTTGCTGTCTCTTCACGGATACTTGACCAAAGCAAGCAATGTAGTTGACACAGTCAACCAATTCCACGCGCCACTTTACCGTCACTTTGCCGGCGGTTACCGGTCCATAGACCGGCGCCGCACCAGGCCGAACCCGCGAGTCCTGCCCGTCCGCGTTGAGCTCAAGGTTGACCTTGCCGTACAGAAGGCGTGGCGGGTGGTCTCGCTCGGGACAGCATTACCGCGAGCAGCGGAGTGTGTAGGTAATCGTGACGTCCAGGGTCGTGCCTTTGACGGAGCCAGGCTCGAGGCGCCAAAGTTTCGCTGCTTTGATGGCAGATTGAGCCAACAACGGGTGGCCCCAGGTGGCGTCCGCGTCCTGCACTTCGCCCGTTTGCGGATTCATTGTCAGACGCAGGTCTACTTTTCCCGAGATGCGGGCCTGCAGCGCCAGGGGCGGATAGGGTGGCGTCGAGTATTGGCGGAAGCGGAAGGCCTCAGCGTGCTCCAGTTTTGGATCGTCGTAACCTCGGGCCTCTGACTTTGGAATCGGACCTTGGTAGCCGGCAAGCAGGTCTCGAAATGTCACGTTCACTGGTTCTCCCAGATCGCCGCTTCTGGCCTCCCTCAGTCCCTGATCGAAGCTGCCCGAAATCAGTTCTTGGACCTGGGATGCCCCAGCCTGTTGGAGGGCGAGATTTTCTGCTTCCGAGGGGACGTCGAACGGGTCGGTTTCCCCGAAGGCAACACTTGTTATTTCGTGGTTGAGGGTCCACAGGCGTGCCATTGCCGGATGAGTGGACTTGAGAGATGTCAGATCGATTTGCTCCGGGATCGGCAGACGCAATGATACGGTTGCGCCACCGCAACTGGCAACAATTCCGAAGCTGGTTGTTTCGAAGACTCCGTGGTTTGTGGCGGGCTTGTGGAGGGCGGCATTGAGCGCCTTCGAGTCGATGGCGCATGGATTGTTCACACCAACGAGCTGAGCCGGTGATTTGCCACGGACTCTTTTTTCGACGGCCTGAACCATATTACGAGGGCAATAGACGTTGCCTGGTGCAACGCGAATGTAGCGGACGACCGAGTCCGGGCCATCCTGTCGGACTGCGGCTACGCGGTAGTAAAACAGGCCGCCGTGATCGGAAAAGGATGCTGCCACGACATAGAACTTCGAGGGCCCGTGCGTGTCCGCAGCACCAGCCAGCAAGGTGGTCAAATATAAGATTCCGAGGAGCCTGAGCATTTCAGCCACAGTTTACTACCCAGCTTTTGTAGAGGAGTGGATGGTGAGGAAGAGGGGGGATGGTAGCGCTAAGGGGATTCGAACCCCTATTAGAGCCTTGAGAGGGCTCCGTCCTAACCCTTAGACGATAGCGCCACGCTACTTCTTCACTATAACAAAGCATCGGACGTTTGCGAAGGGGTTCGATTGGGGCGGACGATGGCCGGACGAGGGCCGGGTTCGATACAATTCGGGACAGCGAGGTTCGAAACTATGTCCGAATTCTTTTCCGCATCGCGGCGCGGGTTTCTGGCCGCGGCGGTGGCCGCACCCGCGATTCTGCGGGCCCAGGACGCGCCGGGCCGAATGAAAGTGGCGTTCATCGGTGTCGGCAACCGGGGCGGCTTCCTGTTGAAACAGATGTTCGAGGTGCAGGGCGTCGACATCATCGCCATCTGCGACATCGATCCGGAAACCTTGAAGAAAGCCGTGGATGCGGCCACGGAAAAGGGGCACAAGCCACAGGGCTATGCGGACTACCGCAAGATGATCGAGCAGCGCAAGGACATCGACGCGATTGTGATTGCGACTCCGGTGGACACGCACATCGGACCGGCCATCGCGGCGCTGGAGGCCGGCAAGCACGTCTATTGCGAGAAGCCGATGGCGCTGACGCCCGAGGAGTGCAACACGATTCTCAAGGCGACCGAGAGCGCGAAGGGCATTTATCAGGCCGGTTTCCAGTTGCGGCACGATCCGAACCGCGCGGCCTCCATGAAGTTCCTGCAATCGGGCGGGATGGGCAAGATGCTGTATGCCCAGGGCTACCGCCATACCGGCGATCTGCCCCGGAACGAGCCCTGGCTGTTCGACCGGGTACGCAGTGGCGACAACATCGTGGAGCAGGCCTGCCACATCATCGACCTCTTCGTCTGGGCAGTGGGCAAACCGCCGCTGCGGGCGATGGGTTCGGGTGGGATCAACCTCTACAAGAACGTACCTCCGGGCCGGACGACCATGGACAACTACTCCGTGATCTACGAGTTCCCGGACGATATCCGCGTCACGTTCTCGCACATCTACTTCGACCCTCCCGGTTTCTCGGGCATCAAGGAGCGGGTCTACGGCACGGAAGGCGCCATCGATCTGGCTCAGGCGAAGTGGGTGAAGCTCGAGCAGAAAGGCGAGATCTCGCTGGAAGTGCCGGATGCCGGCCAGCGCGGCGACCTGCTGAGCGTGAAGGCGTTCATTGAGAATGCCCGGGCCAAGAAACTGCCGCTCAACAATGCCGTTTCGGCCAAGCGGTCGACCCTGACGGCGATGATGGGCCGGAAGGCGATCTACGAGAAGCGGATCGTGACCTGGGAAGAGATGGGCGGCTAGGCCCGCGAGCCTTTGCCGTAGTTATTGCTTCGGGACCGAAGGTGACGGTTCCGAAGGCTGCAAGTGCAAGGGGCGCTCCGGCGTCAACAGCCAGTCTGTTGAGGCAGGAGCGCCTTTTTGCGTTGGGGGCAGGCTGGGTCCGATGTAGTCGTCGGCGCGCCAATCGGCTTCGAGCTGGCGATCGATGAGGATGTACGTCAGGAAGCGGCGGAGCTTCTGGTGGGTCTCATCGAAGCCTCGTAATCCGATCGTGCCGGACGGCGCTGACTCTCTCAGATTGCTGAACTGTTGCCAGCAGTCCGTGGCGCAGTCGAGTTCGAGTTTCATGGTTTCCAGGCGGGGTTCGGCCAGACGGTAGTGCTGCAGTGCCCCTGCACCCAGCCAGACTGCCAGGAGAAGGCCGATTGCGGGCCTCAGGCGGGCCTTGTCGCGCCACAGCAGCCCTAGCCCGCTGCCGAGTAGGACCAAAGCAGGATAAGCCGCGTAGGTGGCCGCACGGGCTTGCCGCCAGGGATCCCCTGGAGTGCCATCCCAGGGGTTCCTGGCTCCAAAGCGGAACCAGGACCAGGCGAACAACAGCAGGACGAGCGTCGCCGCGAAGGGCAGGAAGTTCGCGATGCGACGGGCATGCAGCAGACCCCAGGCGGCCGCAGCCAGAACCAAGAGGCAGACGAGCAGGTTGAGGTGGGGCTGGAGGAGGAGGCTCATGCGGTCCTGCCAGGGGCCGGCGTTGAAACCGGTGGCGTGTTCGAGCGCCTCGTGGGCCGAGAACGGAGCGTTGACGCCGGCCACGGCGGAGACCTGGTAGGCGAGGCTTCGCGCCAGGCGCGGCCATTCGGGGGCGGCGAGCAGGGTTCCGGCGGCCAGGGTGAGTAGGGCGGAGCGGCGCATCGCGGCGGTCAGCAGCAGCGCCAGGAGGCCGGCCGCGGTGAAGGGCAGGGCTTCGGGATAGCAGTAGACCTGGGCGCTGAAGCAGAGCGCGGCGGGGGCCCAGGTGGAGCGGCTGGCGGCGAGCGACATCGTGGCGAGGCCAAAGGCCAGCCCGAAGCACTGCGGCAGGAAGCCATGAACGGAGCCGAAGGTGATGCCGGAGAGGGTCAGACCGGGCAGCAGGCTGAGGATGAGACAGAGGCGGCGGCGGATGGGGACGGCGGAGGAGATGGCGCCGGCGAAGGCGAGTCCGCCACAGGCGAGGGCAAGCGCGATGGCGGCGGGATAGACGTCGTGGGGCCAGGGGCGGCCGCAGAGAGACTGGATCCAGGCGAGAAGGAAGGACGCGCCCATGCGGTGGTGGCCGCTCTGGTAGAGATAGACCTGAGAGAGGGCGGGCTGGAGTAGGTCGCGGGTGACGGATTCTCGGAACGGGTGCTGCTGCAGCCACTGGGCGTGGACCAGGTAAGTGAAAGCGTCATTGAACGGGTTGAAGCCGTGGAACCGGAAGAGGGAGCAAAACAACCCGAAGCCGCCGGCGAGCGTTGCCGGCGCCAGCATCCAGAGCCTGCGGAAGAGGTTGCGCCAGCGATGCCGGAGCAGCCAGACGCCAGAGGCCAGCAATAGAGCCATGACGGAGACAGAGGCGGCTCGCGGGAAGCCGGCGGTCCAGCCCAGAAGGGCGGCTGTGTGGACCCAAAGGGCGAGGCCGGTGATGGGAGCGAACCAGAGGGCGGTGGCCGGGCGGGCGAGCGGGCTGACGAGAGTGAAGATGGCGCGTCCGGTGAAGGCGCAGGCAAACAGTAAAAGAAAGAGGAGCAGGAGGCTGCCCGCCAGCCACACGGGTCAGGATCTTCCCTTCAGGCCCGGACCCTTCAGGCCGAGCATGCGGATGGCGGCGCGCCAACTGATCTGCGAAGTCCAATCCTCCATGTAGCGGAAGGGGTGGCGGTGGTTTTTGGCGAGGCCTTCGGGCAGGCAGGCGAGATAGGCGTAAAGAGAGGGTTCCAGGGGTTCGAAGAACTGATCGCGGCCATCGAGTTTGTTGACGCGGCGCGAGTAGATCCAGGAGAAGGGCACGTAGTCGAAGTGACGCATCAGCACCATTTCCCCTTCGCGAAAGGCCTGCTGGCGCTGGCCGAGGCTCTTATTGGAAGAGTGCATGCGGGACCAGGCCCATTCGCCGGGTACGTAGACCATGCTGCCGAGGCGCGAAAGGCGGATCCAGAGGTCGTAGTCGAACGCCGACTGCAGCCGCGGGTCGATGCCGCCGCAGGCGTGGTAGGCCTCGGCTCGGAAGAAGCAGGCCGGCTGGCAGATGAGGCATTCCTCGGGCAGGTGGCGCACGGCGTCGGCGATGACGGGGTAAGGGCGGATGAGCCGCAGATTCTGGTCGACCCAGGAGGCTCCGCCATAGACGGCGACGGCGTCGGGGTACCGTTCAAACGCCTGGAGGACCTGGGTGAGGGTGCCGGGCAGCAGGACGTCGTCGGCATTGAGCCAGGTGAGGATGCTGCCTTTCGCCTCCTGGAAGCCGCGCTGGATGGCCGCGGCGGCGCCACCGTCCTTTTCAGAGCGCCAGCGAAGGCGGCCGTTGAAGCTCTCCAGGAGTTCGACGGTGCCATCGGAGGAACCCCCGTCGGCCACGAGATAGTCGCAGTGAGCACACTCCTGGCTCAATACGCTGTCGATAGCGCAAGGGAGGTATTCCGCCATGCCATAGGTCGGCGTGACGATGGAGATGGTGTTATTCAAGCGACCTACTACAGTATGTTACGGTGAGAGCAGAAATTGAACCCTGCCGACCGAGATCATGCACATCGCTGTCAACGTCCGTCACTATCTGAGAGGGCGTATCGGCGGACAGGAGAATTACCTGCATGCCATCTTGCGAGGATTGGTACGTCGCGGGCAAAAGCTGACGATTTTCGCTCAGCCTTCGGAGATGGCCGCGGTGCGGGCGATGGTGGGGGCCGAGGCCGAGATTAGAGCCGTCCCGGAAGAGGGGCGGCCGATGTTCCAGGCGGTGGCGGGAGGCGGCTTCGATCTGCTGTTCTGTCCGCTGCATGCCTTGGAACCACTCGATCCGCGGATGCCATCCGCGGTGATGATACCTGATCTGCAGCACGAGTTTTTCCCTCACTATTTTGACGATCGCGAGAGGCAGAGGCGTTGCAGGAACTATGAGCCCAGCGCGCGGAAGGCGAGCGTGGTGCTGACGTGCTCGGAGTTCACGAAGCGCACCCTGGTGGACCGGTATGAGGTGCCCGCGGAAAAGGTGGTGGTGTGCGGGCATGGGGTGGACGACGCCTTTCTCGCCAACCGGGCGGATTCGGAACCGCCGGACCTGCCGGAACTGCCGGCGGATTTCCTCTATTTTCCGGCGTTCTACTGGCCGCATAAGAACCACGAGAATGCGCTGAAGGCGTTGAAGCTGGTTCACGACCACGGGGATTCGAACCTGCACCTGGTGTGCTCGGGCGGAGAAGGTCCGGAACGCGATCGCGTGCAGCGGCTGGTGGACGACCTGGGGCTGAATGCGCGGGTGATGTTGCTGGGACGCGTAGAGAGTTCGGCGGTGCCGGAGTTGTACCGGCGGTCGCGCGGATTGTTGTTTCCCACGTTGTTCGAGGGGTTTGGGATTCCGGTTCTGGAGGCGCTGTCCCTGGGTGTCCCTGTGATTACGTCGCAAGGCGGAGCCGCGGAAGAGGTTGCGGGCGGTTGCGCGGTGCTGGTGGAGCCCGAGGATCCTGCCTCGATTGCGGTGGGTGTGGAGACGGTGCTGGCGGATAGTGCGCTGCGCGAGAGGCTGACGGCGGAGGGGCGGAAACGAGCGGCTCTGTTCTCGTGGGATCAGGCTGTGGAGACCACGCTGGCGGCATTCCGGAGGGTGACGGAGGCGGGCTATCAGGCTCCGGCGCAGGTGGAGGTGAAGGAGTGGCCGGTGATTTCGGTGGCGCTGCTGGGTGGGGAAGAGGAACTGGCCGCGGCGGTGGCCTCGGTGAGGGCTCAGGAGTATCCGCATGTGGAGTGGCATCTGGCTCGAAAGGGTCCGGCCTATGCGGTGGATAGTTCCGGAGCGTTGTTGAACGTACTGCGGCCTGGCGATGAGTGGCTGCCGGGGGCGGCTTCGGCGGTGGCGCGGGCGTGGCGGCGGGCTCCGCGGGCCGGGGTGATTTATGGGCTGGCGAAGCGCGGCGCGGACGTGGAGGGGATGGTTCCCTATTTCTATGAGGATCTGAATTACGGACCGGTGTGGGCGCCGCCGGCCGCGTTTTACGGGCGGTCTGCTCTGGAGGCGGTGGGTGGACTTCCGGGCGAGCAGGACCTGCTGGCGGAACTCGAGCTGCGGTTGCGTGTGGCGGCGGGCCATCCGGTGGTCGGGCTGGCGGAGTGCCTGGTGGTGTGGGGGTGTGCCCGTGAGGGAGAGGCGGAATTGGAGCGGGTGCACGCCGGAGCGATCGCACTGATCCAGGGGCAGTTTGATTACGTTTCGCCGGCGTGGATTGACGGCCGGGCTGTGCGGCGGCTGGCGGGGCTCCAGGGTGCGATGAGCGGGCGATGGGGGAGCCTGCCGCGCGGGCTGGTGGTGAACCGGGGGCGGCGGCAGAGGTACTGGCGGGACTGGCGGCAGGACGGGAGTTCGGAATGAGTGAAGCGCAGCCGCCGCTGGTGACCATTGTTACGCCTTCGTACAACCAGGCGGAGTTCATCCGGGCGACGATTGAGAGCGTCCTGACGCAGGATTATCCGCGGATCGAATACCTGGTGATGGATGGCGGATCGAGTGATGGGACGGCCGCGATTGCGGCGGAGTACGCGGGGCGGCTGACGTTTGTGTCGGAGGCGGACGAGGGGCAGAGCGATGCCATCAATAAGGGCTTCCGGCGGGCTCGGGGCGAGATTCTGGCTTGGATCAATTCCGATGATGTCCTTTTGCCGGGAGCGGTGTCGGCGGCGGTGCGGGCGTTTGCGGAGGCTCCGCTGGCGGGCGCGGTGTATGGCGAGGGATATTGCATCGACCGGGAGGGCCGGGTGACAGGCCGGTTTGCGGCGACGGAGCCGTTCAACCTGTGGCGTCTGAACTGGGTGTGCGACACGATTCTGCAGCAGAGCGCCTTCTTCCGGCGGGCGGCGGTGGAGGAGGTGGGCTGGCTGCGGGTTTCGCTGCACTGGTCGATGGACTGGGATCTGCTGGTGCGGCTGGGGAAGCGGTATGGGCTGCACTATACGCCGGAGTACTTGGGCTGTCTGCGGGAGTATGGAGAGACGAAGACGGCGTCGGGCGGCGGGCGGAGGTTCCGGGAGCTGTGGTCGACGTTGCGGCGGCAGACGGGGCGGTGGTGGGCTCCGGGGTGCTGGTATTACGGGTTGGACACGTACGACAAGATCTGGAGCGCGGCGCTGCGGCGGGTGGGCCTGGCATGGTTGGGCAAGCGGGTGTTTCACCTTTGCCGCTGGAAGATCGACCGGGTGTGGCTGCACGCGCAGGGTTACTATCCGGGCGGCTGGGCGGGGCGGCGGATGTTCTGGATGCTGCCCGGCGGGACGAGGCGGGTGGTGGTGAAGGGGGAGATCCCGGCGTGGGCGGGGGCGCCCTCGGAGCAGCGGATCACGTTGAGTGCAGAGGGTCGGGTGGTGGCTTCGCGGACCTTCGGCGGCCGGCCCTTCGAATGGGCGGTGGAGCTTCCAGAGGGCGGGCCGCCGGATGCGGTTTCGCTGGTGTTTTCGGCGGGGTGGAGTGTGGAGGCCGCGCCGGGGCTGGGTATTGGCGGAGTGAGGGTGAGCTGGCGCCTGCTGGAGATTTGCAGCGCCCGGGCCTGATCTTTTCTCCAATTCAGAGTCTTTGATCCGATGAGCGGGTCGTGACTGGATTTTTCCGGCCCGCGGCACCGGCCGAGCGCGGTGGCGTCACTGGGACCAAACGGCATGTTCACTGCCGGGCCATTTTCCTCTTCCTGCTGAGTGGTTTCCTGCTGGGGGTGATGGGCGTTCGGGGCGCCCCGAGGAGCGCCGGCGAGGCGTTGTCGGAGCTGCGGCCGGCGGGCCTGCCTCTGGCCTTCCAGGAGACCGGAGCCGGGCAGTGGATGGCGCGCGGCGGAGTGCAGCAGGCGCGCATCAGTGCCGACGGGGTATGGCTGCGGGACGGGCGACATTCGCTGGGGATCTCCTACGAGGGGCGGTGCCGGAGAGCACGGGTGGAGGCGGAAGGTCCGGCGTCGGGCACTGTGAATCTGCTGCTGGGGGCGGACCGGGGCCGCTGGCGAGGCGGTCTGGCGGCCTACGAATCGCTGTGGGTTCGCGAACTGTATCGGGGTGTGGACCTCCGGCTGAGCGGCGAGCGGGGTGCGCTGAAGTCGGAGTACGTGGTGGCACCGGGCGCGGATCCGGAGGTGATCCGGGTTCGCTACGCTCCGGCGGAGCGGCTGATGGTGGAGAGCGACGGCTCGCTGCGGATCGAGACGGAATCGGGCGTCTGGCATGAGGCGGCGCCGCTGTTGTACCAGTGGCTGGATGGGCGGATGCAGCGCGTGGGCGGGCAGTATGTCGTGCGGCCGGATGGCACGGCGGGGTTCGAGGTGGAAGAGTATGACCGCGGCCTTGCGCTGGTGATCGATCCGGTGGCGACGTTCAGCACGCTATTGGGCGGCTATGGGGCATCGGCGGCGACGGGCGTGGCGGTGGACGCGGCGGGGTATGTGTATGTCGCCGGGTATACGGATGCGGCGGATGTGCCGGTGCAGGGGCCGGCAGTGGCCCGGGCGGGCGGGGTGGATGCCTATGTGGCGAAGATCCAGGCGTCGACCGGCCGGTTGATCTATGCGACGTATCTGGGGGGCTCGGGGGACGACCGGGCGTTTGCGCTGGCGGTGGATTCGATGGGGTCGGCTTATGTGACGGGGTGGACCACGTCGGTGAATTTTCCGGTGGTGAATGCGGCGCAGGCGTCGATTGCCGGGTACAAGGACGCGTTTCTGGCGAAGCTGAATCCGGCCGGGAGCGCGCTTTCGTTCAGCACGTATTTCGGCGGAGCGCAGAGCGAGTCAGGCAATGCCCTGGCGCTGACGGCGACGCAGGTGTGGGTGGGCGGAGACAGCAGTTCGCCGTCGCTGCCGGGCGGGAACGGCTGGCGGAACAGCAACGGCGGGCAGCAGGACGGGTTTCTGGCGCGCTATTCGCAGACTGGGTCGCTGGCGGGCTCGACGCTGCTGGGGGGATCCGGCGACGAGAGCGTGAAGGCTGTGGCGGTGGACTCGCTGGGGAATGTGTATGCGGCGGGGGCGACGGGTTCGTCCAATCTGAACTTCCCGATGGGCGGGGCGCAGATGTCGTTGAAGGGTGCGCAGGACGGATTTGTGATGAAGTTCGATGCGACGGGCTGCCAGTTAATTGCGGGGACCTACCTGGGCGGCACGCGCGGCGATGTTTCGAATCCCGAGATGGTGCTGGGGCTGGCGGTGGATGTGGCGCAGAACGTCTATGTCACGGGCATGACACCGTCGTCCGACTTCCCGCTGGTGACACCGTGGAGCGGGACGCTGCAAGGGCTGCAGGACGCATATGTGGCGCGGCTGGCGAGCGGGTTGGGATCTGTGGTCTGGAGCACACTGGTGGGCGGCGCGGGGAAGGACTCGGGCACCTGCATCGGACTGGACGCGAGCGGGCTGGTGGTGGTGGCCGGGTCGACCACTTCGTCGAATTTCCCGTTGCAGGGCGCCACGCAGGCGGTCACGGGCGGAGGATCGGACGGGTTTGTCCTGCGAATGGCGGCGAACGGAGCATCGGTGGCGTTCTCGACGTATACGGGCGGCAGCGCGGCGGATGGCGTGGCGGCGCTGGCGTTGGGGCCGGGCGGAACGATCGTTGTCGCGGGGCAGAGCGGATCCGGCGACTATCCGCAGAAGAACGCGGTGCAGGCGGTATCCGGTTCCGCGCTGCGCATGTTTGTGACGCAGCTGGCGGTGGGGGTGCTGCCGTCTTCGCCGGCGGTGTCTCCGAGTGCCGGGACCGGCTCGATGCGGGCGTTCTCGTTCTCGGCGACGCATGCCTCGGGGGCCGCGCAGATTGGGGTGTTGGAACTGATGGTGGCTCCAGCGGCGTCGTCGGCACAGGCGTGCCGGATCCGGTATGACCGGTCGACGGGGTTGCTGGGGCTGGCGGCGGATTCCGGATTGACGTGGAGTACCCTGGCGCTGGGGTCGAGCAGTTCCGTGGGCAACAGCCAGTGTTCGCTGACGGGCAGCGGGGCGACGGCCGTGAGCGCGGGCAATGTGTTGACGGTGACGGCGCAGTTGAGCTTTGCCGCGGGATTCGCAGGGGCACGGCAACTGTACGTCAATGCGGCGTCGCTGAACGGGGAAGAGACGGGGTTCCTGCCGGTGGGTGCGTGGACCGTGACAACCGCTTCGAATCAGACGCCGGCGGCCAGTCTGGTGACTCCGGGCAGCGGCAGCGGGAATTCGGTGAAGTTCAGTGTGGTCTTCTCCGATACCGATGGCGGTGGGGACATCACGACGGCGAAGGTGATTGTGAACAGCTCGGCGGTGGATGCGGGCTCGTGCTCAATTCGGGTGCAGCGGGCGGCGGGCATGATTGAACTGGCGTCGGACTCGGGTGCGGCTTGGAGTTCCGGGCAGGCCGGGGCTTCTGGCACGCTGCAGAACAGCCAGTGCCTGGTGAAGCTGGTGAGTTCGTCGATGGCGGTATCGGGCAGTACGCTGACGGTGGCGCTGGACCTGGTGTTTGCCGAGGCGTTTGCGGGTGTGCGGAATTTGTATGGCACGGCGACGGACGCGTCGGGGGCATCGGGCGTGTGGAAGCAACTGGGGAGTTGGACGGTGACGGTTCCGGTGGTCCAAAGTGCTCCGGTGGCGGCGGCGGTGAACCCTTCGAGCGGGAGCGGCGCGGCGCAGGTATTCACGTTCAGCTATACGGACGCGAACGGAGCGCAGGATCTGGCGCTGCTGCGCGTGCTGATCAACAGCCAGCAGACGGCCGTGGCGGGGTGCTATTTCGTGTGGGACCGAGGAGCCGGAGTGATCTGGCTGGCGGATGACAGCGGTGCGGTGTGGGCGGCATCGGCGCGAGTGGGTACGGACGAGTCGGCCAGCAACAGCCAGTGCCGGGTGAATGCGGCGGGGTCGTCGATTGTCTCGAATGGGACGGGATTGAGCATGGCCGTGAGTGTGAGCTTTTTCGCCGCATTCAACGGGGTGAAGAGCTTGTATGCGAACGCGACCGACAGCACGGGGCTGACGAGCGCGTCGCCGCAGTTGGGCTCGTTTACGGTATTGGCGGCGAGTACTCAGCCGACGGGGCCTTTGGCGGTAGCGCCGGCGGCGGGCAGCGGGTCGAAGCAGGTGTTCACCTTCACGTTCACCGATCCGCGGGGCGCGGGCGACCTGACCTGGCTGCGGGTGCTGCTGCATTCCCAGCAGACGGCGGTGGGCGGATGTTATGTCGAGGTGGATCCGGTGGGGCTGGTGGCGTATCTGTACGACGACGCGGGAGCCGGGTATTCCGCGGCGCGGCTGGGGACGAGTGACAGCGTGCAGAACGGCCAGTGCAAGGTGTCCGGCGCGGGCAGCAGCGTGGCCCTGTCCGGGCCGCAGGCGACGCTGCTGCTGGATCTCACCTTCCAGTCCGGTTTCTCCGGGGTGCGGAGCATCTGGGCGAACGCGAGCGACCAGACGGGGTTTACGAGCGGGTCTCCGCAACTGGGTGCGTTCACGGTGGAGGTGGCCGGAGGGCAGGCGTTGGGTCCGGTTTCGATGACACCGGCCGGCGGCAGCGGGGCGGCGCAGTCGTTCACGTTCGTCTTCGCCGATCCGAAAGGAGCCGCGGATCTGGCCTGGATGCGGGTGCTGATTCACTCGCAGCAGACGGCATCGCAGGCGTGCTACGTGGCGGTGGAGCGGGCGACGCAGGTGGTGTATCTGGCCGATGATTCCGGGGCGAACTGGGTGCAGGCGGGTTTGGGGAGCAGCGCCACGGCGAAGAACAGCCAGTGTACGGTGAGCGGGACGGGATCGTCGCTGAATCTGAGCGGGAATACGGCGACAGTGGTGCTGAATGTGTCGTTCACGGCGGCATTCAGCGGGGGGAAGAGTGTGTGGGCGAATGCGACGGACGGGTCGGGCGCGACGAGTGGATCGCCGCAGATTGGGACGTATACGGTGCAGGTGACGGGTGGGAATCAGACGCCGGTGCCGGTGTCGGTGGCTCCGGCGAGCGGCAGCGGGTCGAGGCAGGTGTTCACGTTCACCTATAGCGATGGGAACGGTGGCAGCGATGTGGAGACGCCTCGGGTGCTGATTCATTCGCAGCAGACCGGCGATCATGCGTGCTACTTCCAGTTGACGCGATCGTCGGGGACGTTGTCGTTGGCGGATGACGCCGGGTCGGCCTGGACGCAGGCGCGGATGGGAGTGGCGGAGAGTGTCCAGAACAGCCAGTGCGTGCTGTATGGGGCGACGTCGTCATCGTCGGTCTCGGGGAACGTGCTGACGGTTCTGGTGGATGTCGGGTTCAAAGCGGGATTTGCCGGGGCGAAGAGTATCTGGATGAATGCCACGGATGTGGGCGGGCTGACGAGTTCGTCACCGTGGATGGGCGGGTATACGGTGGTGCCTTGAGCGGGCTAGCGCTTGGCGGGTGGAGGAGCCGGTAAGGCCGTGCGGGGCTTCTGGCGGAAGGCGCTGATCCAGATGATCAGGCAGAGGAAGTGGGAGAGGATGAGGACGAAGTTGCCGTATGGGGTCAGCGATTTGGCCATGAGGCGGAGGGACTGGCCGATGGCCTCGCCGGCCATCTGAACGCCGAGGCCGCTGGTGACGGTGAGCAGGCGGCGGTCGAGGGTGCGTGAACTGAGGAGCAGCATCCACAGGATGAGGTTCATGACCATGGCGGTTACGCTGAGGTTGCGGATGGCATTGGTCATGGATCGGATGAAAGTGCGGTCGGGGTGCAGCAGGGCCCAACTGATGAAGATGGCGGCCAGGAGCGTGGCTCCGATGATGAGCCAGCGGCCGAGCCAGGACTTGTCGGCCTGGGTGGTGAGGGCTCGGTAGACGAGTGAGATCACGAGGATGAAGACCATCGCCTGGCGCAGGAGGTCGTCGATGTAGAAGACCTTAGCGTAGACGGGCGTGCCGTAGAGGCTGAGTTCGGCGACGTTGGAGAGGAAGAGGACGATCAGATCCAACAGCAGGGCGAGGTAGGGACGGACCTTTCCCTTGAGGATGAGATGGAGGAGGTAGGCGTAACAGGCGAGGGCGGAACCGGTGAGGACGAAGCTGAAGACCTGGGAGTTCATTGGTTCCCGGCTGCAAGTTTAGTATGCAGCCGGGTCCCGATGAAAGCGGACTGAATTCGGTTAACGGATGCTGAGACCGTCACCCCACGGATCGGGCGGAGGGAGCGGGCTGATCGACAGACCGTCACCCCACGGATCGGGCGGGGGCAGCGGGCTGATCGAGAGGCCGTCACCCCACGGATCGGGCGGAGGCAGCGGGCTGATGGAGAGGCCGTCACCCCACGGGTCGGGTGGAGGAAGAGGGCTGATGGACAGGCCGTCGCCCCACGGGTCGGGTGGAGGGAGGGGGCTGATCGACAGACCGTCACCCCACGGATCGGGCGGGGGGAGCGGGCTGATCGAGAGACCGTCACCCCACGGATCGGGCGGGGGGAGCGGGCTGATGGAGAGACCGTCACCCCATGGATCGGGCGGAGGAAGCGGGCTGATGGACAGCCCGTCACCCCAAGGATCCGGGGGCGGTAAAGGACTGATAGACGAGGCATTTAGACCCGAACTCGCGGGCACTACCGCAGCGAATGACGTCGCTGTGAACACGAGAAGTGTAACACAGACAACGCTGAGGCTAATCTTCTTGCACATTTGGTGGCTACCTTCGCAGTGCACAAATAGAGACCGGTTTACACCGGCTTCCAAGTTTGGTCCCCATTACTAAGGGTTCTACCTGAGCTTATTGGAGGACTAAGGTGCCATCGGATAGGATTTGTCTTAGGTACTAGGGTAGACGAATCCCTAATACTGGCTAAGTGGTGTTTCTAGCGGATTTTAGGCTGGAGTATGAAAATTAGGTACTGAGACGTAAACAGCGAAGATTCTGCGGCAGTACTACTGAACTCTTTAGTACTGTTCCCGGGGGCTCAGAAAGGAGGGCGGTTCGGCGGGATCGTTGGAGCCGGGGTGGGCGGAGCGGGTGCGGATGCGTTTGCCGGGCCATTCGAGGCGCATGTCCTGGCAGACCTCGTCGAGCATTTCGACGGTGGTGGTTTTCTTCTCGAGGGCGAAGGCCGTGAGCAGCAGGTTGTCGCAGATCGCATTGATAAGACGGGGGATCCCCTGGCTGCGCAGGTGGACTTCCTTGATGACTTCCTCGGAGAAGACCTCCTGGTCGGGCATGCCGGCCTTGCGGAGGCGGGAGTTGATGTATTCGGTGGCTTCGGCGAGTCCGAAGGGGGCGAGGGTACAGCGGAGGACGATGCGCTGTTTGAGCTGGCGCAGGTTGGGGGCGTCGAGTTTGCGGTCGAGTTCGGGCTGGCCGGCAAGGACGATCTGGAGAAGTTTGCCGAGGCGGGGGTTTTCGAGATTACCGAGGAGTCGGATCTCTTCCAGTACGTCCCATTCCAGATTGTGGGCTTCGTCGACGATGAGTACTGTGGTACGACCCTCGTTGGCCTGCTGGATGAGGAGTTGATTCAGGGCGAAAAGGACCTCGGTCTTCGATTTATGGGTGCAGCGAAGGTCGAGATCGTAGGCGATCATCTCGAAAAACTGCTCGGTGTTGACGCGGGAGTTGAAGAGGAAGGCGAACTCGATGTATTGGGACTCGAGGTAATCGCGCATGCACTCGAGCATGGTGGTTTTGCCCGTACCTACTTCACCAGTGAGTACGATAAAACCCTTACGACTGTGGACACCGTAGATGAGGTTGGCGAGCGCTTCTTCGTGCTGCGGGCTCCGATAGAGGAACGCGGGATCCGGGCTCAAGTTGAAGGGGTTTTCCCGAAACCCAAAGAACGCGTTATACATAAGCTCCGATCACAGCCCCCGATGCGGTTCTCGTTTGACTCTGGTAGAAGAGATCCCTCATTCTAACATGCTCCATCGGCATGACCTGTCATACACCTTAGACCCGGTAAGGCGGAAAGCGGCGCGGCCGGCGGACCGAAAGATCAGGCGAGAGGCTCGGCGGTATCGAACGCGAGTTCGGCCCAACCGGGGAGTGCGGCGGGCTGGTCGTTCATGAATATGACGCGGCGGGTCTTGGGGAAGGGGAGCCCGGAGCGAAGAGGTTGACCGTAGATGGGGAGGCTCCGCAGGATCTGGCGGAACGGGTCGGCTGCCATGTCGATGGAGGCGGTTTTGGAGAGAATGCCGGTGCCCCAACCGAGACAGACGAGGCAGGAGGAGGCGGATTCGCGCACGGCGGCGAGCCGGGCGGCGAGGTGGTCGAGCGACTGGACGACGCCGGCCAGGCCGGTGGATTCGGCATATTTCCGCTGTACTTCCAGGAGTTTGGCGGCGGCGGCGTTGGCGGCCTGGGCGAAGCGGCGGGCGCTGGCCGGTTCCTTCCAGCGGAGGGCGCGGAGCATTTCGGCGCTGGCCATGGCGGGCGTGTCCTGGTATTTGCCCTGGAAGACGGTGCCGGGCACGGCCATTTCGGCGAACATCGGGGTGGAATCGGTGGGGCGGCGGGCCTCGACGGCGCCGCGCGGGCTCATCTTCCAACCGAGTTCCAGTTTGGTTCCGCGCTGAAGAAGGGTAGAGGTGCGCACCAGGTAGACACGGGTAGCCGCGCCGGAGGAGATGCTCTCGGAATCGGCGATCATCATCGACCGGGTCCGGCTGACGCCGGAGGCGCCGAGGGTGGAGGACTCGAGCCCTTCGGCGGGCGAGCGGGGTGTCCGCTCGAGAGAAGCCAGACGGCCGGCGAAGTCCTTCCACTGGCCTTCGCTGGCGCGATCGATCAGCAGGGCGGTGCGCAGGGGGCCCTTCACGGCGCTGGCCGGAACGTAGAGACCGCCGGTGGGGGTGGCGGCGAAGGTCGGAATGAAGAGGTGTTCGGGCGAAGTCCGCGCGTAATACAAGGCGCACGACGGATGCTCGAAGGGGATGCGGCGGCTGGCGTAGTTCTGGGCATAGCCGCCCCAACTGGCGAAGTCGAGCCGTTCGGCCTTGCGGATCTGGTTCAGATAAGTATCTAGGCGCGGTCCTTTGGCCAGGAGCCGGAAGATGCGGCGCTGGTCGAGGACGTTGACCTGGTCTTTCCAGACCATATAGTCAATGGGCGAGAGTTTCTGGCCGTCGCCGACCAGAAGGGGGGTCAAGACGGTGAGGCGGTAGTTCTTCATGCGGTCACCGGCCAAGGAATGGGAAGGGCCACGGCGTAGCCGGAGCGGTAGACGGGGTGCGGGCAGCCGGCGGGCGCGACATCGCGGATGGCACCGAGCGGGGGCTGGCCGGCGAGGAGGACGGAGCCTTCGGCGACCATGCGAGACGCCAGTTTCTGCTGGCCGCCGCCCTGGGAGGCGCCGACGCGGCCGGTGCGGCGGGTGAGCAGGTAGTCGCCTGCGGTCCACTCGACGGTGTCGGATTCAGCGGGCGAAAAGAGCGACAGCAGCCAGTAGGCGTTGCCGGGCGGGAGGGCGGCCGAGCCGAAGAGGAGTTCGGGCAGGAGGCCGGGTTGGAAGTCGGGGTTGCGGAAGCGGCCGAAGCCGCGGGAGCGGAGGCCGCCGAGACCCGTGTCGGCCAGCAGGCGGAAGGCCGCCTGTAGTTTCGGGGCCCAGACCGCATAAGTGATGGGGTTGGAGAACTGGGCGGCGCACCACAGCCCGGAGGCGGGCGCGTACTGGACGCAGGTGACCCGGTGGGGTTCGATGTGACCGCCGGTGACGCGGTCGACCGCGGCGCTGGAGCGCTGGACGAAGCGGAAGGGTCCCGTGGACGAGCGGCTATTGCCGGGGATGAGGCAGCTGCTGTGACCGTCGACGGTCCACTGTTCCTCGGAGGGGAGTTCGCCGCGGACGAGGCCGGCGATGACGGAGGTCGGGACGAGAGTCGCCCCTTTCCACCGCACCTTGGAGGCGGCGGCGGGGTTGGCGGGCGGCGGCCAGAGGCCGGCGGGCGGCGGGGCGTAGAGATGGCCGCGCTGCCAGGGGAAGCAGGAGCTGAAGCGGACGGCCGGTTCGGTATGAGGCTGCGCGGTGGCATTGAGCCACTCTTCCAGCAGGCCCAACTGTTCGAAGCTGGAGCACAGCGCCGAATAGAGGGCGTCGCTATGGAAGATGGACACGGCCTGATCGCGGGCGCCGGTATCGGGACCGATGCGCCAGGGCGTGGTGGGCCGTAGTCGAATGAGCAGCGCGGGGTTCATCGGGAATCCGCCGTTCAGGAGAGTTTGCCGGAGAACTCGGAATCGCGGACGCCGGCCTGGAGGGCCGCGGTTTCGGCCGCATCGAGCAGGGCCTGTTCGGCTTCGCCGGCGGCGTAGTAGGCCTTATTGCGCCAGGTGAGTTTCCAGTTGGCGAAACGAACCCGGCCGCTGCCGCGGGAGCCGCCGCCGCCGAGGGCGTCGTCCTCGAGGAGGCGCAGGCCCTGGACGAGGGTGGGTACGAGTTCGCGGTCCGCCGGGCAGAGGATATCGACGACGAAGCGGACCTTGAAGCGGGCGCCGGCCGGAACGCGCTCGAGGGTGCGGGCGTTGGCCTGGGCCGTGATGCGGTCGATGGCGTTCTCGCTCTTGACCTCGGTGAGTTCGTCGTCCAGGTTTTCGCGCATCTGGGCGGTGATGGACTCCATGTCGAGGGGCGCGTCGTAGGCCGTGAGGCGGGCCGGGGTGGCCGATTTGCGGTTCGAGGGCGTCGCCGGAGACACGCTCCATGCGGCCGGGGTTGCGGCCGAAGAGGACGCCGACTTCGTCGGCCGGGTCGTCGGTCTGGTGGATGCGTACTTCCTGGCCGCGGCGGCGGGAGAGGTAGATGAGATCGGCGGGTGAAACGAGGCCGGAGGCCTGTTCGAGGAGGCTGCGCAGCTTGCCGCGCAGGGAACTGCCGGGGACGTAGGGGCGTCCGAAGGCGTCCTTGACGACGGGATTGTCGGCTCCGCCGAGGTCGAGCGAACCCTTACCGGCTCCGATGTGGAGGCCGGTTTCGCAAATCATCTCGCCATCCAGCAGCAACTTGCCAATCAGACCGAGCTTGGTATCGGCGGTGTGAGAGCTCATGAGAAACTCCGGAAATCTTTCTTCCTGACGGATGCTATTCGTTGTAGGCGACGATGGCCTCGAAGAGGTCGCGGAACCGTTCGTAGCCTCGGGCGTCGTTTTTGCGGGTGACCTGGAGCAGCAGGCGCTCGAGCGGATCGAGGCTGCGCAACTGGTGGCGCGCGATGGTATAGGCCAGACGCGCACGGAGCATCACGAAGTGGTGCTGGCGGTCGCCTTCGCCGGCGCGGCAGGCGCGGCGCACCGCACTGAAGAGGCGGCGCAACTGGCTGCGGGTGCCGGAGTCCATATCGCGCATGCGGGCGACGATGGCGTGGGCGGCGTTGTCCAGGTAGAGGCTGTCGGCGACCAGCTTGTCGAGATCGATATCGGACGGCGGGTCCATGGGACGGCCGCCGCGGTCGGGGCCTTTGCCGTGTTCGCGGGGTCCGCGGCGATCGCCTTCGCGGTCGGGCCGGCGGTCGCCGCCACCCTGAGGTCCGCGTTCCGGCCGGTCTCCGCGAGGGGGGCGATCTCCGGCGGGCTTGTCGCCCTGGGGCTGGCGTTCGCCACGGGGCGGGCGATCGGGCCGGCCGCCGCCGTTGGGCCGTTCGCGGCGTTCCTGCTGGGGCCGGTTGTTCTGTTTGGATTCCGGTTTGGACTCCGGCTTGGGAGCGGGTGCGGCGGCCGGAGGCGGTTCGTCCGCTGCCGGAGCCGGAGCCTCGGACGGGGTTTCCTGGCGCGTTTCCGCGGCCGGTTCAGACTGGGGCGCGGGCGCAGCCGGTTGCGTCTCTTCCGGTTGGCTCTGCTGCGGTTCGAGTTCGCTCATATTACTCAGCCTCTTCCAAGAATCGTGCCCATTCGAGGGCGACGCGGCCCGCCGGTCTCAGCTTCAACTGAGCCTGGCCGCGGGTGAGAAATGCGGCCAGCACCGTGCTGCGGGTCTTCTGAAACTCTTTGTTGCGTTCCGGGCCATCCAGGACGCGATGGAGGCGGCGATGGAGCCGCCAGGGGCGTTGCTGGGCCTCGGCTGCCCGGCGGGTGGAGCGGGCCGGGAGGGTGCGGTCGGTTTCGCGGTAAAACGAACCCAGTTCGCCCAGGAATTGGGGCGGGCAGCCGAACTCCTCGACCAGCCGGAGCATGGAAGTTTTGAGTTCGGCGGCTTCGGCCACCTGTTTCCAGTCGAGGACGCGGCCGAGCAGGGAGATGGAGTCGCGGCCGACGCTCTTGGCGATTTCGAGCTGGTGGCCGGCCTCGGCGTAGACGCTGGCGGGGTCGACGTCGGGCGAGGGGGCCAGAGCGAGCGCCATGGAGAGGGTCTTGCCTTCGGCTCCGGCGAACTCGCGGAGGAGTTCATTGGCCGAGCGCTGGAACAGGCGTTCGATTTCGCGGGCGAAGGGGATGAGGGCGTCCCAACTGCCGATGACCGAGAATTCGTCGCCGCCGGTGTGGAGGACCGACACGCGGTTCTGGAAATCCGGTTGAGAACAAAGGACCTGTACTTCGCCGGCGAAGAACTGACGGAAGAAAACGGAGAGCTGGAGGTACTCCTCGATGCTCTGTGCCTTGCGCAGGCGGGTGGAGAACTGATCGGCGTCGCCGCGCAGGATGCCCCAGGTTTTGCGGCCGTTGGCGCGGCCGGCGAGTTCGAGGCGCGAGGCAGGATGAGGGCCGGAGTCGGCCGGCGCGTAGTGGGTGGCCAGCCAGTGCTGTTCGCCCTCGGCTTTCAGCAGGCCGTGCGCGTTGTCGTCCCAGACGGCGGCGGAGGTAGCGGGCAGGCCCCGGTAGAGCGCGGCGAAGAAATCGTTGAGGCTGGAATCCTCGGCGAAGGGTTCGAAGACCCCATAGGGCTCCAGGGCGTCGGGGCCGCGCCAGCGGGCCATCTGGTCGTCCAGGCGTTTGCGGACGTCGGTCCAGGCACCGAGGTTTTCGGTGGCGGACCAGGCGAGGCGCAGGCGGTGGCCGCTGAATTCGGCCAGGCGGCGGGTGACGTTAATGAGGAACCCGTTGGCTTCCGGGAGGCTTTGGTCCGTGAGGACGGCGAGGAAGTGGCCGCCTCCGCTGGCCCCGAGGAGTTCGGGCGCCAGACCGAGGTATTTGAGCAATGCCCGCGGGATAGCCTCGGAGAGAAGGGACACGTAGAGGCAACGTCCGGCCAGCGACGCGAGGCCGCCTTCCGAGTCGCGGATAAAAGGCTCAATGCCTAGGAGCTTGCCTTGAAGGAAAATCTGCACGAAGACTGCCTCAGGCCATAATCAAATTCTGAATCTAGCACAGAGGCGGAACTCGTTGTCGAGACTTCGGTTTCTGTGCCCCTAGATTCCGGTTCTCGGGCGATAACCGGGCCGGGCGCTGACACGGAATTTCCTGGCTACATCGCTTTTGACCTCGACGGTAATCTTGCGGAAGCCCTCATTGGGATTGGGCGCGGGATAGTAAGTGACCGTGTAGGAGTTCCCCAGGTCTTCGCGGATGGCTTCGAAGGCCTCGACCTGTTTTTGCCAGGTCTTCGCGAAAAAGCTTTTGCCGCCGGTGCGGAGGGCGAGGCGGCGGAAGACGCCGGTGGAGATGGGGTCGCGGCTGACGTCGCTGGTGGAGATGACGTAGATCGGGATGCCTTCATCCTCGGCTACGGCGCGGACGTCGTCCGGGGCGACCATGGAGGCCGAGTCCGGTCCATTGGAGAAGACGATGACGACCTTCCGGCCGGGGACCTTGGCGGCGTCGCGCAGGGAGAGCAGGAGGGCGTTGTAGAGGGCGGCGTCGTCACCGGCGACGGCGGTGCGGGTGCCGGAGGACCTCGCCGCGATCGCGGGAGAGGGAGGCGGCGCGAGTGAGATTGCGGGAGAAGGTGTAGACGGCGACGGAGTCGGCGCGATCGAGGCCACGGACGAAGTCGGCGATGGCGTCGGAGGCGTAGACGAAGCCGCGGTACATGTAATTGGACGTATCGAACAGGACGAAGACGTTGGTGCCGACGAAGGCGTCGGTGGCGATGCCGCCCTTTTCGGGGTCGGCCTGCGCGGTGACCATCGGCTTGGTGCTGCCGTCGTCCAGCAACTGGAGGGGCGGTTTGTTGCCCTCGGCGAAGGTATTCACTTTCTGCGAGATGCCGTCTTCCAGGATGCGGAAGTCAGACGGCTTGAGGCCGTTGACGTAACGCCCCTTGGAGTCGGTCACGGTGAAGCTGAGCACCACCATGTCGACTTTGACCCGGAAGGTGGGTCTTCCCTGTTCCTGCCCCAGGAGGAGAGCCGGCGCAGCGGCCGGGATCAGCGTTCCCGAACTGGTCGGCGAAAAAGTGTCGGCGTGTGAACTTCATCATCCCTCCGGTGGACTTAGTCTTCGAGCGCGGCCTTGGTTTCGAGAGCCTGGAGTTTCCTGGTTTGAACGCGGACGCTATCGGCTACGGTCCGCATGGAGCGGAGCAGGGCGGGCCAGTCTTCGAGGTGGGTGGCGAAGATCTGTTCCACGGTGCGCTGGGTCCATTCGGGCAGCAGAACATTCAAGCGGGAAGGCGGCAGGTAGAGCTCGTCGGCAAGGGCGGCGAAGAAGAGATTGTTGGACTCCCAGCTCTCGGCGAGGATACGGCTGCAATAACCCATCAACGTGGGGAAGGTGCGCAGGTTGAGGAGTTCGGGGTGCTGGGAGTTGGTGAGAGTGGGTTTGGGCGTGCCAAACGCCTCGGAGATGGCTGCCTGGTTGCAGCGTTCGGGGCAGGCGGCGGTGAGGTGGCGGATTTCCTCGGCCACGAAGGCGCCGGAGTCCATGCGGAGGCTGACCGCGAGGGCGCCGATCTGGTAGATCTCGGCTGGGGTGACCTGCTCGATGGCGCCGGTGACGTCGCCGGCGGCGAGCAGGTCGTCGACGTGGCGGACGCGGGCGGGCGGGGCGAGGCGGTCGAGGATTTCGAGGGTCTTGACCCGCAGGTCGGGGGAAAGAGCGGAGTCGGCGATGACGGTTTCACCCAGGCGCATGTGGAGGTCGACGTAGTGGAGCTGGGCTGGGTCGACGTTCCAGAAGCGCGGCAGCTTGCTGGAGACCAGCATTTGCGGGACGAGGTCGCCCCAGATGAGCGCCTGTTCGCGGGTGGGGATCAGGAAGTTCTGTTCGGCTTCCGCCAGGGCGTAGGGCAGGTTGGCGAGGGAACCGACGAGGCGGCCGCCGGCGCTGGAGGGCCAGCCGGTGCCGAGGACTTCGGTGGTGCGCCAGGTCTGGTTATTGCCCTGGACTCCGATGAAGTCGTGGCTGCGGGCGAAGAGGGGGTTCGTATAGAGGATCTGCGCGCCGGGCGGAGCGTAGTGGAGATAGAGGAGCCCGACGAGAGAGTCGCGCAGGAGAGGAGAGAGGAGCCCGCGGGCCTCCTTCAACTTCTCGGGATTGCCGGCGGCCTTCTCGATGACGGAGCGGAAGTTGAGCTTGCGCTGGGCGTCGATGTGTTTCTCGGTCCAGAAGCCGAAGGAGAAGGAGTTGCGTTCCTGCGAGGAGAGAGAGCCCTTGGGGAGATTAAGGTCGGAGACCCGGGCCGCGAGGCGGTTGAGCAGGGCGGCATTGGCTTTCTCGCCCTTGGAGAGGGCCTCGAGATGGTCGGAGAGATCGAAGAGGGTTTTCACCGAGACGAGTTTCTTCCTGGGCCTCGAAGCCCTTCATCATGTCGGTGAGCATGAGCTGGTGGGTTTCGTCGTCGTTGGGGGCGACCGCGCCGGCCAGCAGGTCGAGCAGACGATCCTGCGGATTGACGCCGGGCGCGGCGCCGGTGGCCTTGAGGACGAGTTGAACGCCATTGCGCGTGCCGTCGAACAGGTCGCGCTGGTTCCTGATCTTGGCGAAGGGCTCGATGAGGGACGACAGGACGGTGTCGGCCTGGTCAGCGGGAATGAGCTTCTGGCGGACCATGATCTGCCAGAACCCGGCCAGGGCCTGCATGCTGCCGGCCACGTCGGAGCGGACGCCCATGTCGCGGATGTCGGAGATGGCGTCGGCGGTATCGAGATAGAGCTTGATGGTGCGGTCGCTGATGTTGGGCGACTCAGTGAAGATAGGGTACTGCGCCCCATAGTTGCGCCACTTGACGGCAAGCTGGCTGACGGTAGCGGCCTCGAGGGGCTGGCGCCGGTTGCGGTCGAGGTCGCTGAGCGACATGAAGATCTTGAGCGGCTCGTTTTCGACGGCCTTGCGGGAAAGTCCGAAGAGGGCTTCGAGGAGCTCCTCTGATTCCTTCCAATTGGCGGCGGACTTGGTGAGTTTCCCGTCGTATTTGCCGTTGGGATGTTCGATGAAGAGCTTGCGCCAGATTTCGAGGCCACCGGGGATCTGGGCCTTGCCGTTCTCCACGCGCAGACGGGTGGAGAGGAGCATCAGGTCTGTGTTGGCGCGGAAGACGGGGCGGGCCGGGCCCGGGCTGGTGACGCGACCGCGGAGGGCCGTATAGAAGCGCTTGAGGTGGGCGGGCTCGGACAAATAGTCGAGGGTGGGGCCGTGGATGCGGAGCAGCGCGTCGAAGTAGCTGGCGAGCCAGCCGTCGTCCTTGGTGACGAGTTTCTCGATGAACTTGACGCCCTCATTGGGGTTGGCGCCGGCGAGGTCGGCCCAGGCCGCGATGGAACGGTCGCCGCCGGGGACGCTGACTTTGCCATTGCGGATGCGGAACATGCCGCCGAAGAAGTCGAAGACGTGGGCGAAGGCGCGGATGCGGGTGACGGGGAGAGACTTGCGGAGTTCCTCGGCGGTCTCGGGGTCGAGTTTGGCCATGCCGAGGTAGAGGCGGCAGAGGGAAGGATCGTTGAGGAAGGCGTCGATGAACTCGCCGCTCTGGCGCTCCTTATTGGAGAGCCAGTATTCGGGGTGTAGAGGACGGTGACGCGCGTGGGCTTGAAGTCGTAGTGGAAGGGCCGGTTGGTGCGCAGAGCCTGTTCGAGGTCGGCGAGGGGGAAGCCGGAATCCATGGCCAGGAAGGCGCGTGTGGCGTTGACTGTTTCCAGGACGACATCGCTGCCGCAGCCGCCGCGCATGCGGAAGCCGAGGACGCGGAGAAGTTCACCCGTTTGGGTGGAATCGCAGTTCTCGATCTGGATGACTTTGGTGTCGCCGGCGAGGCGGTCGAGTTCGCGGGCCTGGCCAAGGTAGCGGATGACGAGCTTGAGGTATTCGGTGGGCTCGAGGGAATCGCTGCCGCTGACGGCCTGGTAGCCGTTGGTGACGACGTTGCGGGCGAGGGCGAGGAGGATGTCGCGGCTGGGCAGATCGGGCGAAAGGGCGGCCATGCGCGAGAAGCTGCGAATGGGTCCGGGGATCTCGACGATGCCGGTGGGGAGGGCGGCGACGGTAGCGGGCTGATCAGTGAGTGTAAGCCCGCCTCCACCAGCCTGGCGCCAGGCGGCGAGATGGCGGCCGGCGGCGGCGCGATCGCCGGCGAGAAGGTTGAGCTCGACGAGACGCCGAAGTGCGTTCCTGCCGGCGGGCGTGGAAGGGCCCGCGACGGAGGCGAGTTTCTCGTAGGCGGCGCGGGCACCGGGGTCCCGCCGCAGGTCGAGGAACTCGGCGTAGGCCGAGAGGGCGGCAGGATCGCGAGGCGCGGATTTCGCTGCGTCTTCGAGAGTCTGCCTGGCGGTGCGGCCCTGTCCGCGCAGCTCCATCTGGCGAACGCGATCGGCCAGGTCATCCGCTGACCAGGCCAAGGTGAAAGAACAAAGGGTCCCCAATAGGGCAAAACGAGCGCTCTGCTTGAGCTCCATCATCCCCTCCCGATCCCAACCAGTCTCACGCCGTGGTGATCGAATGTATCACAGCTTGCAGCCGGTGTGTACAGACTCCACGGAGAAACCGGTTTCCGTCTCCGTCCAAAAACGGTTATCTGGAATTGATGCACTAACTCGCGATTGGATGCAAGACCATTGAAAGGACGTGAGTTGCAGGGTACCAGGGAGCGCGGCGTATTCTGGATGCGGAGGTCGGTACCAAGAATGCGTCTTTTCGCAGTTTTGCTCATGGGTCTTATGAGCCTTCCGCTGATGGCGGCGGAACATACAATTGCAGTGGTTGGCCTGGTGCATTCGCACGTTTGGGGGCATTTGAACAAGATGGTGCAGGGCCAGTCTGCCCGGCTGGTGGGGGTGGCGGAGAGCGAGCCGGAGCTGGTGGCGGAAGCCAAGCGGCGGAAGGTGCCCGAGAACCTGATTTTCTCCGACTGGAAAAAGATGCTGGATGAGAAGAAGCCGGAGATCGTGTGGTCGTTCGTGGAGAACAACCGGCACCGGGAGATTGTGGAGTACTGTGCTCCGCGGAAGATCCACGTGATGTTCGAGAAGCCGCTGGCGTCGACCTACAAGGACGCCCTGGCGATCAAAGACCTGGCGGCGAAGAACGGGATCTACATCCTGACGAACTATCAGATGGCGTGGTGGCCCTCGAACTATGTGGCCAAGGAGATTGCGGATTCCGGGCAGCTGGGCAAGGTCTGGCGGATTCGCGGCGTGGTGGGTCATGGCGGGCCGGGTGGTCCGACGGGGCTGAACAAGTACTTCTTCAACTGGCTGACGGATCCGGTGAAGAACGGCGCGGGCGCGCTGGTGGATTTCGGGTGCTACAACGCGCTGTGGAGCCTGATGTACCTGGGGCGGCCGGAGACGGTCTACGCCCAGGTGAATCATCTGCGGCCGGAGGAGTTTCCCAAGGTAGAGGACAACGCGACCATCGTGCTGCACTATGCGCAGGGCGTGGCGGTGCTGGAGGGGAGCTGGGATCTGCCGCGCAGTTTCCAGGATCTGGAGCTGTTCGGGCGGCAGGGCAGCGTCTACATGACGAGCCAGAAGGTGGAGCTGCGGAAGGGCCGGGGCGCGGCGGAAGAGGTTCCGATCAAGCCGCTGGCGCCGGAAGCGGCGGAGCCGATTGCCGCCATGGTGCACGCGATTGAGTCGAAGACGGCGCCGGACGGGATGACGGGGATCGACCTGAACGCGCAGGTGGTGGAACTGATCGAGGCGGCGAAGGAGTCGATCAAGACGGGCAGGGCGGTCCGGCTGAAGTAGACCGGGCCAGTCGATGGAAAGAAGAAGGGGCGCCTTGGGAGCGCCCCTTTCTTGTGTCTGGATGGGATCCGCTAAGGCCGCGCAAGCCGGGAGGCTTACTGGGCGATGCGGAGGATTTCACTGGCGATGCGGACAAACGCGTAGTTCAGATCGGTTGGCGTTGGCGCGTAGGCGTACATGCCGGTGTTCTGGGTGTCGGTATAGATGGAGCTGGCCGGATCGTTGGCGATGCGGCGCAGGAGTTCGTGATCGACGCCGCCGTTGCTACCCAGGCCGATGGTGTAGAGGGCCGGCTTGAGGGTGGTGTTGCTGCGGGCGGTGTTGGCGATGTTGTCGGCGACGTTCATGCCGGCGCCGGTGACGGCCATGGGCACGTCGGGGCGTTTCTTGCCGCTGTAGGTGCCTGAGGTGAAGGTGGCGACGGCCTTGTAGCCGGAAGTGTTGTAGCCATGGACATCCTGGTCCGGGATATAGGCGATGTCGCGACGGACGTCGTTGGCGTCGCTGGAGAAGGCGCAGCCGGAGCCGCTGATGAGCGGGTCGGTGACATCGGTGGCGGAGGAGGCGTTTTCCTTGATGAGGCCGTAGGTGGCGCCAGTCGTCAGGTTATAGGTATCGCCCGCGGACTGGGTGAAACCGCCGACGAGGTTGGCGGGTGTCCAGTTCGGGTTCCAGTTGGGCGCGGAATAGGCAGCCGAACTCTGGCCGGAGTTGCGGTCGTACTTGTCCCCCTGAGCGTCCGTGCAGGTGCTTGGCAGCATGGTGCATGTGGTGGATTCACTGGTGCAGCCGGAGGGGCCGCCGCCGTATCCATAGCGCGTGTCGGAGACCTTCTTGACGGGGAAGCTGGCATGGAGCAGGTTGGCGTAGCCGTCGGTAAAGAGGACGATCATGTTCAAGGTGCCGGGCTCGTTGATGGTCACGAGCTGGTCGTAGGCCGCGCCGAGGGCCGAACCGGTGCCGGTGCCGCCGTTGCAGGTGACGGCCGCGATGCGGGTGAGCATGGACGGCGAACCGGTCTTGAAGGTCATGGAGGGCGCGAAGTTCAGATACCAGGCGCCGCCGAAGGTGATGAGGCCCAGACGGTCGCGCTGTTCGGCAAACATGTTGACGAAGGTGGTGGCGGCATTCCGCATGGTGGTGCAGGGCTGGCCGTTGGTGCCAGTGTCCTTCATCGAGCCGGAGCGGTCGAGGATGAGAAGCAGATTGACGTCACGCCGGGAGGCCTTGCCCGTGGCAACCACGTGGGTGGTGTTGAAGCCCAGGTAGCGCATGAAGTACTGCGGCGCGTCGACAGAAGCGGTGACGGTGACCGTGCGTGTGCGGTAGGCCGATTCGTTGATGGCGACCGTCACGGACTGATTCTTCGTGCCGAAGCTGCCGGCCTTGAGATTCGCGTTGAAGAAGTCGATGGCGCGCTGCTGGGCAGCGGCGGTCTGTTCTCCAATGGTCAAGCCGACACTCAGGTTGCGGGCAGCGGCGATCGCAGCGGCATCAGCCGAGGCGGAGATCATGGTCTTCAGCACGAACAGCACACCCGCGTCGACGGCCAGGCCCACGATGGGGATCAGCACCGCGAGGAGGACCGCCGTCAGTGGAAGGAAAATACCCTTTTGCCGGGCTGTCCAACGCCTGGAGCGTGTTTTCTGGACAGTGGCGGTTTGCATGGATGACATCACTCACCTCTGTGAATCGAACTACAATGCATTCGGCTGAAGCAGCTAGAAGATATACCGGCGCGAAATCATGTTGCCGAGGTTGGAGCCCGGGACCGACCAGCTCAATCCCTTAAAGAAGCCCTCCGCCATGAAAGCGAATTGCCCGCTGCTCAAGTTCAGGACGTTGCCGAAGTTGGCGGCGCGGGCCGAAGTATC
Organism: Paludibaculum sp.; assembly: GCA_049841055.1. GTDB lineage: Bacteria > Acidobacteriota > Terriglobia > Bryobacterales > Bryobacteraceae > Paludibaculum. The sequence continues at coordinate 79,229 of JASGIE010000014.1, forward strand.
GGTTAGGTAGTTCACGACATCGCCGTTGGCGGAGATGTTGCCTGGCGTGCCGAAGGCGCTCGTCTTGAAGGTGGAGTTGCCTACGACGATGCGATTGATGATCACGTACTGGTTCATGTTCGTGCACTGGGCGGTGGTGAGACCGGCGCCGGTGCAGTCGCTGTTGGCGATGTAGGTGACCTTCGAGAGAATAATGACGCCGTTGCCGCCGGTGGCGGTCATGTCGAGGCCGGCGGCGAGCCGGACCAGGAGATTCTTGTTGGAGGCCAGGCTGAAGTCGACCCAGCGGGCGTACATATTGGCCGCGTCGCGGGTGACGGTGGTGACCTGAATGGCCCGGCTGGTGTTGAAGCCGACCGAGATGGTCGCCATCATGATGGGAACCAGGAAGACGCTGACCAGGGCAAAGTCGAGCAGCGAGGAGCCGCCCTGAGATTTCCTTTTTGTGAGTCGTGCGATTCTCATACGCATTTCGGCTTTCTTAACGGCAGGGCGGACCGGACGAGCCGCCTGGCAGACCTTCCATACGATCACTGGACCGGGCGAGAACGATCATGGGCGCAGCGGTACGCCAGAGGGGCGCAATCCATCTGAACTCGTAATTCTCGACGGAGACCTCGACGATGTTACCGGGCAGGTTCGATGCCGTTTCGGCGAGGGTGTCGGGCTTGTAGTAGCGAACGAACGTCTTGTTCGCGATGTCAGTGGCGGAGAGTGTTCCGACGGAGTTGCGGCGGACCACCTCTTTGATGGAGGCGTCCTGGCACATGCCGGTCATCGTCTGAAACGTCACTGCGTAGCGGGTACCGGCCTGGACGGCATACTGGATTGCGGTGCGGGTGTAAAACGCCCGGCCGTAGTCGATGATGCCCAGGATGATGGCGAAGAAGGGGACGAGAACGAGAGCGGTCTCAACCATCGCGTTACCGCGCTGGCGACGCCGGGAAGGTCTAGAATGCATGGGATTCGCCTGGGTAGCCATGAGAAAGTTCGACCTGCAATAAGTATCGAGTGGTCCGAGTCAAATAACGATTGGGTGGATACCTTACCAAGGGTGGCCCGGTACTGGTTGTGAGGTACTGCCCGGGTAGGGAATTGCCGAAGTTGGGGCTAAGGTATCCGGGAAACCGGGCGAAGATCGGGCGTAAAGAGTGTGGTTCCGGCGCCGTACGCCCGTTCGGGCGTAGCGCGCTGGTCCGGTTTGTGTGCTGCCCATCTGTCATGGTGCGCCCGCGTCCACGGCTGCCGGGTGGTCCGGCGGCAGGGATGTGTCCTTGTAGTTGTTCTATCGGCGGGAGTCGCGAAGGACTTGATTGGGATGATGCCCTATTGGTTTTCGAGCAGGAACGATTACCCCGGGCGGCGTGGCGCGAGGGCGGGCGGGTTTTCTTAAGGTTGAGGCCCGAAGGGCGCTGGTATTGCGGCGAGCCGGGTACTAGCGGGCGGGGGCCGCGATGGCGGCGGAACGGTTGGGGCGCAGCAGGATGGCCGCGCCGGCGGCACCGAGTCCGATGGCGATCCACTGGGTCCAGGTGAAGGGGCCGCCCCAGGGGAGGGCCTGTTCGTGGAAGCGAAAGAACTCGATGGTCACGCGGGCCACAGCATATAAAAGGAGATAGAGGCCGAGAATCTGGCCGTCGCGGTGGGGTTTGCCGCTCTGGCGGTAAAGGAACGCCGCGAGCAGGGCAACTACAGCGGCTTCATAGAGTTGGGCGGGATGGAGGGGGATGCCAAGCGGGACTCCGGTGAGCTCGTGGGCGGCGGGATTCTCGAAGGTCACTGCCCAGGGGCGATCGCAGAGGGAGCCCCAGCAGCAGCCGGCGGCGAAGCAGCCGAGGCGGCCGATGGCGTGGCCAAGGGCGACTCCCGGAGCGAAGATGTCGGCGGTTTTGAGCCAGGGCAGGTTCTGCTTTTTCATGTACGCCCAGGCAAAGAGGAAGGCCGCCAGAAAGCCGCCGTAGTAGACGCCGGCCGAGAGCAGGGTGTCGAAGGAGAAGATGCGGCCGGGATTCTTGGCGTAGTAGTCGAAGTCCATGACGAACATGAGGAGCTTCGCTCCGGCCAAGCCGGTGAGGGCGCAGTAGATGGCGAGATTGCTCACCTTTTCGGGATCGATGCCGGCGCGCCGGGCGAGCCTGGTGGTGAGCCAGATGCCGGCCAGGAAGCCGAGCGCGACCAGCAGCCCATAGGTGGGCAGGAAGAACGATCCGATGGAGATGAGTTTAGGAAACATGGTTCAGGCGCGTTTGCGCGCCGCGATGCGCAGGCGTCGGTAGTCCATGCGCCACTGGCCGGACTGCTCGTCGTATAAGGTTGGACGGACCTTCTCCTCGAAGCGATTCAGGACGGAGGCGCGCCACTGGGGTGCGAACATTTCCAGCCAGTTGGCGAGACCGGCCTGGCCACCGTCGAGCGGGGTCATGCGGTCGAACAGGAGGGCGTAGACGACTTCGAAGCCGGCGTTTTCGAGGACGGTGGAGTATTCGCCGATGCCGGGGAAATACCAGGGGACTTCGACGGTTTCGCCGCGCTCGCCGAAGATTTCGCGTGCTGCCTTGAGGATGGAGGCGGTATTGCCGGCGCCGCCGAACTCGGCAATCAGGCGGCCGCCGGGTTTGAGGGCGGCGAACATGCGCTCGGCTGCCTTCTGGGGTGGGCGGATCCAGTGGAGTGCGGCGTTGGAGAAGATGGCGTCGAACTGCTCGTGGGCTACGAAGTCGGGCAGGCTGGCATGGATCCAGGAGCCGGCGGGGTAGGCGACGCGGGCCTGTTCGAGCATGGTCTCGGAGCTGTCGAGGCCGGTGATGACGGCTCCGCTTTCCCCCAGTTTGGCAGTGAGCTGGCCGGTGCCGCAGCCGACGTCGAGGATGTGCTCGCCCGGTGCGGGATTGAGCAGGGCGATGAGGTCCTCGGCACTCTTCCAGACAAACGAGTGGCGCTGGCTATAGAGAGAGGCGTTCCATTCCACGGTGTCAGTGATTCCCATCAAAGATGGTACAGCATCAGGTAAACCACCACGCCCGTGACACTGACATAGAGCCAGATGGGGAGGGTGATGCGGGCCAGTTTGCGGTGGCGGGCGAGCTGACCGTTCCAGGCGCGGTAGAGGGTGATGATGGCCATGGGCGCGACGGCGGCAGCAAGGATCGTGTGGGTCAGCAGGATGGTGAGGTAAACGGTGCGGATGGCGCCGGGGTGCTGGAATCGAACCGAGCCCACCTGGAAGTGGTAAGTGAGATAGCTGATCAGGAACAGCGTGGAGGTCGTGAAGGCGGCCAGCATCACCTTCTTATGGGCGTCGAAGTTGCGGCGCCGGATGAGCACGTAGCCGATGACCAGGAGGATGGCGGACAGGCTGTTCAGGCAGGCATTGAGCGTGGGGAGATCACGCACTTCCATGTCACAAGACCTCTTTCCGGACCTTGCCGATGTCTTCCACCAGTTGGGGTAGGGCGGTGGCGTCGGTGGTGTCGTAGTAGCCGCGGATGCGGCCTTTGCGATCGATGAGGACGAAGCGGGTGGAGTGTTCGAGTTTGCCGTCGCCGACATTGCCGAGGCGGAAGGTGTCGAAGCTTAGCTTGTTGAGGGCTTCGGCCGGGCCGGTGAGGAAAGTCCAGCGCTCGGGGTCGGCTTTGAACTGCCGAGCGTAGGCGGCGAGAACTTCGGGCGTGTCGGTTTTCGGGTCGACGGTGAAGGAGACGAGTTCGACGTCGGAAAGCTCCTTGGTGTCTTCCTGGAGCTTATGCATCTGGGCCGTCATGCGGGGGCAGGGGCCGTGGCAGGTGGTGAAGATGAAGTCGGCTACCCAGACCTTGTTGGCGAGGGCGGCGGTGCTTTCAAACTTCTGGCCGTCCTGGCTGGTGAGGGTGAAGTGGGGGACTTCCCCCAGAGTAGGAAGACCGGAATTCAGACAGGCGGTCAGGCAGAGACAGGCCGCACCCAGGGCGGCGAATTGGAGGAGCTTCATTACCAACTTTTAGAATAGCTTGTAGCTGTCGATGATCAGAGCGAGATAGAGCAGCGGCAGGTACATCACGCTGGCCTTCAGGACGCCGCGGGCGTTGAGCGACGTGCGGTCGCGGCTGAGGCGGGCGGCCGATTTCAGGAAGAATCCACCCAGCACGAGAGCGGCGGCGAGGTACAGGTTGCCGGTCATGTGAAAGAAGCTGGGCAGCAGGCTGATGGGGATCAGGGCCAGGGCGAAGCCGAGGATCTGGCGGGAGGTGGAGGCGCCATCGGGCTCGACCACGGGCAGCATCTGGATCCCGGCTTTGGCGTAGTCGTCGCGATACATCCAGGCGATGGCGTAGAAGTGGGGGAACTGCCAGAGGAAGATGATGGCGAAGAGGATCCAGGCGTCGATGGTGAGGACGCCGCGCGCGGCGGCGAAGCCCAGCAGCGGGGGCATGGCTCCGGGGAAGGCGCCGACGGTGGTGGACCACCAGGTGCGCTGCTTCATCGGGGTGTAGAGGCAGAGGTAGCTGGCGACGGTGAAAAGGCCGAGCCAGGCGGTGAGGGCGTTGACGCCCCAGCCGAGCTGAAGTTCCCCGACGACCAGCAGGGCGATGCCGAACAGAAGGGCGTTGCGGGGGCTGACCTTACCGGCGGGAATGGGCCGCTGGTTGGTGCGGTTCATGCGGGCGTCGGCGTCGTGTTCGTACCACTGGTTCAGGGTGGCCGTGCCGGAGGCGATGAGCGCCGTGCCCAGCAGGCAGTTGAACAGCAGAAGGAAATCCACCGAGCCCTGATGGCCGAAGAAGTAGCCGATGCCTGTGCTCATGAGGATGAGCCAGGTGATTCTGGGCTTGGTGAGATCGAGATAACTTCTCATGAATGATGCCCCGGGGAAGCCAACTCGTGGCGCGATGAGCCCGTCTCCGGAGCCTGCTCCACATGGCGCAGGATTTGCGCCGAAAGAACTACGGTCAATGCGAGAACCAGAGCGCCGGTGCCGGCGTGGGTCATGAGGGCGGCGCGGATGGCCAGACCGGCTTCGGCGCCCATCATGCGGGCGACCAGCGCGGCGACTCCGAGAACCACCTGAATTCCAATGAGGCTGAGCAGCCAGACGCAGGTGCGTTTCATGGCGGCCAGGGCCTGTGCGTGGGTGAGGACGGAGACCGCGGCCATCATGACTACGATGGCGGCGACGAAAGCCCAGACCACGTGGGGGATGGCACCCATTACTTTATGGCGGTAGGCGGCGCCCAGGGCGACCTGAAGGACGACAACCGCCGGAGCGGCGACGGCCATGGAGCGAAGCGAGGGCCAGCCGGAATCCGGTACGACCGCTGTGGAAGCAGCAGATGGGGAGGTTCGCCAGGCGGCGAAAGCCAATCCTGCGAATAACATATGAGCCAGCCACGCGGTGGGCGCCTCGACCGCGGGGGCGGCCAGAGAGCCTACGGGTGGAACCCCATAGACGATGGCCGCCAGCGCGCACGCCGACAGAAGGACAAGGATTCGGTGCAACCACGAACCGGACATATGTTTACTGTGGAAACCCAGTGAGGTCCTGGAGACAGGATCCCTTGGGGACCATTCTACCCCGGCAAGAATTTTTTCGCACTTGTCAGATGCATCAATTCCGCGGAACGACGCGAATGGATTGAGCCGTAAGCGGATTTTATCCGGAGTGCGGCGGGTTGGTGGAGGATTTTTTTGCCCCGAGGGCAAGAACAATTGGCCCCTTTGGTTCGTTGAGGCAAAGGAGGACTCATCCATATGGCTACGTGGCGGCAGGACATCACTTACGCGTTCCGGAGATTGAGGAAGTCGCCGGGATTCGCGGCGGCGGCGGTACTCTCCATCGGGTTGGGGATCGCGGCGAATTCGACGATTTTCTCGATGGTGAGTGCGTTTGTGCTGAAGCCGGCTCCGGTGGGGGATCCTTCGACACTGCTGAGCCTGTATACGCAACACAAGGGGAACTGCTGCAGTGAGTTCTCGCATCCGCTGTTTGAGGACGTGCGGGACCAGACGAAGGCGTTTGAGGGGGTAGCGGCCTATTTTCCGCTGCTGCCAGCCTCGATCGGGGGGAAGGGCGAGCCGACGCGGGTGTGGGGGCAGGCGACATCGGCCAATTACTTTGACCTGGCCCGGCTGAGGATGCCCTTGGGGCGTGGGTTTGCCCAGGGGGAAGAGAAGGCTCAGGTCGTGGTCCTGAGCTATGGACTGTGGCAGCGGCGGTTCGGTGGGGATCCGTCGATCATTGGCGGCGGGGTCGATCTGTCGGGCAAGCCATTCACTGTGGTGGGGGTGGCGCCGGCTGGTTTCCGAGGGCTCGATCTGGGGTTGAGCTCGGACCTGTGGATTCCGCTTGGCACGGTGGAGCAGTTGATGCCGAAGCTGCCGGAACGAAACAGCCGGCATGCTTCCTGGCTGATGGTGGTGGCCCGGATCAAGGATGGGGTGAGCCGGGAGGCGGCGCAGGCGGAGCTGACGGGGCTGGCCGCCCGGATTGCGCGGCAGTATCCGAAGAATGACGAGGGGCTGGACTTTCACGCCGAACTGGCCGGCACGATGCTGCCGAATCTGAAGAAGGGCGTGATGCTGTTCCTGGGTGCGCTGAGCGTGGTGGTGCTGCTGGTGCTGTGCATCGCCTGCGCGAATGTGGCGAATCTGCTGCTGGCGCAGGCCTCGGCCCGGCAGAAGGAGATGGCGGTACGGCTGGCGCTGGGGGCGACGCGCGGCCAGTTGATCCGGCAGATGCTGGCGGAGAGCACGATGCTGGCGCTGGGCGGAGGGCTGTTCGGGGTGGTGCTGTCGCTTTGGTCGACACAGGCCCTGTCGACGTTCCGGTTGCCGATTCCCCTGCCGTTGGATTTGCGGGTGGGTGTGGATGCCAAGGTCCTCCTGTATACGTTTCTGCTGAGTGTGGGGACGGGGCTGCTGTTCGGGCTGGCTCCGGCGCTGGCGGCGTCGAGGCCGATTCTGGCCAGCGCTTTGAAGGGGGAGGACGTGCTGGCGCGGCCGGGCCGGCGCTGGACGATGCGGAATGTGTTGGTGGTGGGGCAGGTGGCGATGTCGCTGACGCTGCTGTGCGCGACGGGGCTGTTCCTGCGGAGCCTGCAGAGCGCGTCGAATATCGAGGTTGGGTTCCGGTCGAACGGGATCCTGATGATGGCGGTGGATCCGCGGCTGCATGGGTATTCGCCGGAGCGGACGAGCCTGTTCCTGGATCAGATCCGGCAGCGGGCGCTGGCCTTGCCGGGTGTGACGTCGGCGGCGGTGACGGACATGGTGCCGTTGTCGGTGGGTGGGACGACGAATGGGATGCATCCGGAGGGTCGTCCGCCGAAGGACGGCGAGTCCAGCACGAGTGTCGATGTGTACATGGCCTCAGCCGGATATTTCGAAACGATGGGGATCGCGCGGGTTGCGGGCCGGGACTTCGCGAATGAATCGCCGACCGCGCCGAAGGTGGCCGTGGTGAATGAGACGCTGGTGAAGAAGATGTTCGGCGGGGTGAATCCGGTGGGGCAGCGGATTGTGGGCGGCGGCGGGGGTCCTTACGAAATCATCGGCGTGGTGAAGAACTCGAAGTCGAGGACGTTGGGAGAAGAGCCGAGGCCGATGATGTACCGCGCGGTTTCGCAGGAGGCCGGGACGGATGTGTCGTTCATGGGGTATTCCGTGATGGTGCGGACGAACGGCAATGCGGCGGCGCTGGCGCCCGCGCTGCGGCGGGAGATCCAGACGATGGATCCGAACATGGCGATCTTCAATGCGGAGAGCATGGAGGAGCACTTGCGGAATGCGTTGTTCCTGCCTCGCCTTGCCGGGACGTTGTTTGGCGTATTCGGCGGGGTGGGGCTGCTGCTGGCGGCGGTGGGCTTGTATGGGGTGATGAGCTACTCGGTGAGCCGGCGGCGGCGCGAGATTGGGATCCGGATGGCTCTGGGGGCGCAGGCCGGCAATGTGCAGGGCATGATCGTGAAGCAGGGTCTGGTGATGACCGCGATTGCGACGGTGGTGGGGCTGGCGGCCGCGCTGGCGAGCGCGAAGCTGGCGGCGGGGATCCTGTATGGTGTGGAGCCGCACGATGTGACGACGTTCGTGGCGGTGCCGGTGTTCCTGGCGAGTGTGGCGTTGATGGCGAGTTGGATTCCGGCGAGGCGGGCGGCGAAGGTCGATCCTATGACGGCGCTGCGGTACGAATAAGCCTTCAGCTATCAGCTTTCAGCTGTCAGCTTACGGGCGGGGAAACCGCTGCGGCCCCGCGGGTGGGACGTTCTGGTCTGTCCACTTGGGTGGCTTCGTCTGGGTTGCGGACGTAGTCGTTTAGGACAGACGAGAACGTCCCCGTCACTGGACGTCCCGCTCAGATTAGTTCCTTGATGCGGATGTTGCGGAACCAGACTTCGATTCCGGGGCCGGCGTGCACCTGTAGGGCTATCAGGCCTCGCTTCAAGATGCCGCGCTCTGTTTCGGTGTAGTCTACCGTGCGCATGCCGTCGAGGGTGATTGTGATGTGGTTGCCCAGGGCCTTCACCACGTAGGTGTGCCAGCCGCTTTTGTCGATCTTTTCTATGGCTGGGGCGGGGGCTTGCGCCAGGATCCGGCGGCGGCGCGATTCGTCGTAGAGACAGCCCCAGTATTGCTGCCCGATGTCGGCCTGGTAGCCGAAGAGTTCGTGCGGCTGCAGGTCGTTCACACTGCGGAACTGGACGCCGCTGTTGCCTTCGCCGTTCAAGAGGCGGAACTCTAGGGCTAGTTCGAAGTCCTCGTAGGTTTCCTTCGTGCGCAGGAAGTCGTTCCACTTGAGGCCGGTGTGCTTGCCCACGATCATGCCGTCGCGGACGCTCCAGAGGCCGGGGGTGTCCTGGATCCAGCCCTCGAGGTCACGGCCGTTGAAGAGAGGGAGCCAGGCGCCGTCGGCGGGCGGCGTGGAGATGGCTCGGCCGCTGCGGATGGCCTCGTTGCCCCAGTGGGCGGCGTTCGCCGCGTCGACGGACGATTCTACGGGCGCGTTGGGCTGCTGGCGGGTCCTGATGCAGTCCAGCCAATTCAGGACGTGGTCGATGGTGCCTTCGCGCTTGGCGTCGACAGTGAGTGTGGGCTGGCGGACGTGGGTTCGTTTGTCGTCGACACCTTTCTCCGGATAGACCTCGATGAAGGGACGAGTGAGGCGGAGGGTGCCTTCGGTGCCTCGGAAGAGGATGCCTCCGTCTTCCATGCCGGTGACCATGGTGCTGACATAGGAGACCTGGAAGTTCTTGGGGTACATCAGCTCAACGCTAACGGTGTCGGGGCATTCGTACCAGGGGATGAGGAATCGTGTGCCCTGGCCACGGGCCTCGGTGGGTACGCTGTCGCCCATGATCCAGTGGACGGTGTCGATCCAGTGGGAGAAGAGGTCGGTGAGGGTGCCGTTGCCGTAGTCCCAGAACCAGCGCCAGTTGCTGTAGCGCCAGGGGTCAAATTCGCGCGGGCAGGCATTGCCGAGGAACTGCTGCCATTCGAGCTTGGAAACGTCGATGCGCGGCTGCTCGCGGTTCATGTAGTTCTGGTTCCACCAGGTGAGCACCTGGGTGATTGTGCCGATGCGGCCGCCCTGGATGAGTTCGCGGGCCTGCGCCATGTGCGGGTAGCTGCGCTGCTGATAGCCGACCTGGACGATGCGGCCGGATCTGCGGACGGCGTCGATGACGGTGCGGCCCTCTTCCACGGAGTGGGTGAGCGGCTTCTCGACATAGACGTCTTTACCGGCGGCGACGGCCGCGACAGTCATGGGGACGTGCCAGTGATCGGGGGAGCCGATGACGACGGCGTCGATGTCCTTGCGGTTGAGGAGTTCGCGGAAGTCGCGATGGGCGTCGCCGTTGGCGCTGAGCTCCTGTTTGGCCTTGTCGATACGCGGCTGGTAGATGTCGGCGAAGGCGGCGATGTCGGCGTTGCCGAACTCCTTGGCGTAGCGGGCGACATAGGTGCCGCGGCCTCCGGCGCCTACCAGGCCTACGCGCAACCGGTCGTTGGCGCCCAGGATGCGCGCGTAGGAGAGCGCGCTGCCGGCGGCGATGAAGCCGCGTCTCGTCAGATTCCGCATAGCCACCTCGCTTGGCGGACGGTCTTAGTCCGCGTCAGACTTCCAACCGAACTCATGGTAAGACTCCAGCGCGGCTTTCACTGTGCGCATATGGAGCGTCACCGTATCTTCCAGTTTGCGCGCGTAGCCGCCGGCCAGAGTGACGGCCACCGGCACGTGCTGGCGGAGCGCGGCGTCGAACACCACGCGATCGCGCAGGTAGAGGCCTTCCCTGGTGAGGGAAAGCCCACCCAGCTTGTCATCATCGTATGGGTCCGACCCGGCCACGTAGACGACCAGATCGGGCCGGAAGCCGCAGACGGCGGTGTCGTAGGCCGAGCGGAGTTTTTCCAGGTATTCCTGATCGCCGACGCCGTCGCCGAGGTGGATGTCCACCGTGGAGGGCGGCTTCTCGGTGGGGTAGTTGTTGAAGTGGTGGATGGAGATGGTGAAGACCGAGGGGTCGTGTGCGAAGACGGCGGCCGTGCCGTTGCCGTGATGGACGTCGCAGTCGATGACGAGGGCCGTTCTGATCCGGTGTTCCTGCTGGAGGACACGGATGGCCACAGCCATGTCATTGATGGCGCAGAAGCCTTCGCCATGGCCGGGGAAGGCGTGGTGGAAGCCGCCTCCGATGTTGAAGCCGATTCCGTGCTGGAGGGCCTGGCGGGCCGCGAGCAGAGTGCCGCCGGCGGCGAGGAAGAAGGCCTCGACCATCTTGCGGGAGTAGGGCACTTCGAGCTTGAGGATCTCGTGGTAGGTGAGCTTGCCGCTCTGCAGCTTGCCTACCCAGTCGGTCGTGTGGACGAGCTGGAGCTGCTCGACTGTGGCCGGCTCTGGCGTCAGGAAGTCTTCCCGGTCCGGCGACGTACTCATCGATGAGGCAGGCGCGGATGAGACGGTACTTCTGAGAGGGGAAGACATGAGCGCCGAACTTGAGATCGTAACCGTCGTGATAGATCAGCGGGAACGGCAGCATGGTCAGGCGCCGGCTTGCAGCGCGGTGAGAATCCCCAATCGATAAATATCCTCGCCGGTGCAGCCGCGCGAGAGGTCGTTGGCGGGCTTGAGGAAGCCCTGGAACAGGGGTCCGGTGCAGACGGCGCCGCCCAGGCGTTCGACGAGTTTGACGCTGATATTGGCGGAGCCGACGTCGGGGAAGATGAGCGTATTGGCTTTGCCGGCGACGGTGGAGCCGGGGGCTTTGGACTGGCCGATGCTGGGGATGAGGGCGGCGTCGGCCTGGAGTTCGCCGTCGAGATGGAGGTCGGGGCGGCGGGCTTCGACGATGCGGCGAGCTTCCTTGACCTTCTCGGCCAGGGGGTGTTTGGCGCTGCCCTTGGTGGAGAACGAGAGCAGGGCAACGACGGGTTCGACGCCCATGACGTTGCGGGTGGTTTCGGCGGTGGCGATGGCGATGTCGGCGAGCTGGGTGGGGGTCGGGTCGATCATGAGGGCCGGGTCGGCCATGGCGATGACGCCGTTTTCGCCGCACTCCCTGGCATGGGTGCAGACGATCATGACGCCGGAGGCGGTTTTGATGTCGTGGCGCATGCCGATGGTCATGTGGGCGGCGCGGAAGGTATCGGCGGTGGTGGTGGCGGCTCCGCCGACGAAGCCGTCGCCGTCGCCGGAGTGCACCATGAGTCCGGCGAAGACCAGCGGGTTGAGGGCGATCTTTTCGCACTCGGCCATGGTGATGCCGCGGGACTTGCGGCGGTCGTGCAGGATGGCGGCGTAGTCTTTCAGCTTGGGGTTGTTCTCGGGCTGCTCGACCACCACGCAGGAGGCGATGTTGCCCTTGGGGCGGCCCATGAGGATGGGGATGACCAGCTCCTCACGGCAGAGGCGGGAGGCGGCTTCGATGACGCGCGGGTCCTCCCCCTCGGGGAAGACGATGCGCTTCTTTTTGAGCTGGCGGCGGAGCTTCTCGGTCTGCCGGCCGAAGTACTCTTGTGCGGAATCCGGAACCTGCATGAACCCTCTATTCTATCCCTGCCGGGCCGCCCTGCTCGCGCGGCTGCGAAGCCGTTACAATCAGATGAGGCCGTCCGCTTTCCAGTTCGGATCGCCGCGTACTTCTATTCACTAGAGAAGGGAATTTCCATGCGTAAGAAAGTAACCGGTCGTAGGCGCAGGCAATGTTGGCGCGAATTGCGCCCTGCGCATAGCGGGCAAGGAACTCGCCGATGTCGTCCTGGTCGACGTGGTCGAAGGCGTCCCTCAAGGCAAAGGCCTGGACATGTCTGCAATCCGGGCCCGGTGGAAGGCTATGACGTCATGATCACCGGCGCCAACGACTATGCGCCGACGGCCGATTCCGACATCGTGATCATCACCGCCGGTTTCCCGCGCAAGCCGGGCATGAGCCGCGACGACCTTCTGCTCGCGAACTACGAAATCGTGAAGAGCGCCACGGAGCAGGTCGCGAAGTATTCGCCGAACGCGATCATGATCCTGGTGACGAATCCGTTGGATGCGATGTGCTGGGTGGCGCAGCAGGTTCGAAGCTTCCCCGGAACCGCGTCATCGGCATGGCGGGCGTGCTGGATACGGCGCGCTACCGCACCTTCATCGCCGATGGAGTTGGGTGTGTCGGTGGAGAACGTCACCGCGCTGGTGCTGGGCGGCCACGGCGACACGATGGTCCCGATTGTCCGTCTCACCAGCGTTTGGCGGCATTCCGATGACCGAACTGCTGCCGCAGGACACGGATCGACGCGCTGGTGCAGCGCACCCGCAACGGCGGCGCCGAGATCGTGAAGTATCTGAAGACGGGCAGCGCGTACTATGCGCCGTCGGCGGCGGCGGTCGAGATGGCGGAATCGATTCTGAAGGACAAGAAGAAGGTTCTGCCCTGCGCGGCGCTGCTGGAAGGCGAGTATGGCTACGACGGCCTGTATGTCGGCGTGCCGTGCAAGCTGGGCTCCAACGGCATTGAGAAGGTGTACGAAGTCGAAGCTCGAAGACGCCGGAGAAGGCTAATGCTCGACAAGAGCGCGGCCGCGGTGAGGGAGCTGATCGACGTCCTGAAGCAAAAGGCCGGCATGTAATCAGTCCGGGGAATGGGCCCGTCCGCGATCCTGACGGAGAGCGGGCGCGGGCGGGTCCGCCGGCAGCTTGGATGAGGATTCCCCTCGGCAGAGCCGATCATATACAATACACTGTCCATACGGACAGTTGTTCGGAGGTTCCGCCTTGGACGAAAAGTTACTTCGAATAGTCAGTGGTGTACTTGCCGTCGCGTGCGTAGTGATCATAATTCTGCGTCGCAGGACCAAGCAGAACAGCCAGAAAGACGACTTCTAGAGATCGACTGAGCCGTTAGCCGACAGGCAGCCGGCGTGCTGCTGCCCTTCCTGAATATTCCGACCGCCGATCACATTCTCCATGCCCCCAGCCCCTTCCACGAAGGATCCAGTACCCCAGATAAATGAGAAGAAGGCCTGCTTCGCGCTCGAGGTGCGTCCGTCCCCCATACATCGATGGGGGATTTACGCCAAGGAGCTGATTCCGAAGGGCCGCAAGATCATCGAGTATACCGGCGAGAAGATCAACCGCAAGGAGACGAACCGCCGCGCCGATGGTCCGTTGAACTACCTGTTCACGCTTAGACCAGTTACTGGACGATCGACGGGAGCGTCGGTGGCAGCGGAGCGCAGTATATCAACCACTGCTGCACGCCCAACTGCTACGCCTGGATCCAAAAAGGCCACATCCTGTACATGTCAGCGCGGGAGATTCAGGTCGGCGAGGAACTGACGATCGACTACCGGTTCGATCACGACGTGGCGGCGGTGCCGTGCGCGTGTGGAGCGCCGGGCTGCCGCGGAACGATCAATCTCAAGAAAGAACCGAAGCCTCGGAAGAAGGCCGTCAAGAAAGCGGTCAAGAAGACCGTGAAGAAGGCCGCCAAGCAGGTTAAAACCACGGCGAAGAAGGGGTCCAGGTAAGCTCGCCGTCGCGCTCGAGTGCGAGCAGCCGGTTGTACTTCGACAATCTGGACGAGCGGGTGACGGATCCGACCTTGATCTGGCCGGCTCCGGAGGCGCAGGCGAGATCGGCGAGGAAGCTGTCCTCGGTTTCGCCGCTGCGGGCGGAAACGACGGCGCGCCAGCCCGCCTGGGCAGCCAGTTGGAGCACCTCGAAGGTCTCGGTGATGGTGCCGATCTGGTTCATTTTCACCAGCACCGCGTTGGCGGCCTGATGGGCGATTCCATCACGGAGGCGTGCGGGGTTGGTGGTGAAGAAGTCGTCCCCAATGAGTTGCATCCGGCCGCCCAGTCGCTGGGTGAGCCGGGTCCAACCGCTCCAGTCGTCCTGATCGAGACCATCTTCCAACGACCGGATGGGATATTGTCCTGCCCAGCTCTCGTAGAGGTCGATCAACTGGTCGACTTCGAGGGTGCGGCCTTCCGAGCGCAGGACATAGCGGCCGTCCTCGTAGAAATGAGACGACGCGGCGTCGACGGCGATGGAGACCTCTTCCGCCGGACGGAACCCCGCATTTTCAATGGCCTGCGTCAGGATGATGAGGGCGGCTTCGTTCGAGGGCAGGAGCGGCCCCCAGCCGCCTTCGTCGGCGACGCCGGTGAGGACATAGCCGCGTTCGTCGAGGATCCGGCGGGTTTCCCGGTGGATGGAGACGATGGCGTGGAGCGATTCGGAGTAGGTGGGCAGGCCGTGGGCGACGGCCAGGAAGTCCTGGAATTCCACCTGTCGGCCAGCGTGCAGGCCGCCGGAGAGGATGTTTACCATGGGCAGCGGCAGGCTGGGCTTGGTGCCGTGCTGCCGGGCCAGGGTTTTCCAGAGCGGTTCGTGTTGGGAGAGGCTGACGGCGCGCGCGACGGCGCAACTGACGCCGAGGATCGCATTGGCGCCGAGGCGGGCTTTGGACGGGGTACCGTCGAGCTCGATCATGCGGCGGTCGAGGGCGGCCTGATCGGTGGCATCCATGCCGGTGACGGCGACGGCGATTTCCGATTCGACATGGCGGCAGGCGCGGCTGACGCCCTTGCCTGCATAAAGCTGGGGGTTCGCGTCGCGGAGTTCCACCGCTTCATGCCGGCCGGTGGAGGCGCCCGAGGGGACCTGGGCGGTAGCAGCGATGCCGTTGCTGAGGGTGGCTTCGACCTCGACGGTGGGCACTCCGCGGGAGTCCAGGATTTGGAGCGCGCGCAGTTTGGTGATGGTCAGGCTCATGAGAAGACTCTTTCGAAGGCGACGGCGGCGGAGACGGGCGGCGAGAGGATCAGGCGGGTGGCGGCGGCGCGTACCCGATTCCTGACGGATTCCTCAGTGATGTACTCGGCGGGCGATTTGCCGTCGACCCGGGCCAGGAGCAGGCAGCCCAGATGGCGCATGGCGGCGGGTTCGATCCAGGCACCAGCGGGTCCGGCGGTTTCCAGCAGCGATCGCCAGAAGGCGGAGGAGGCGGAGGCGTAGTCCCGGAGGCTCTCGGGCCGGTGGAAGGCCTTTAGAACAAGGTGGTTCGTCAGGAAAGCGGCGTCGAAGGATGGGTCGCCCCAGTGGACGACCTCCCAGTCGATCACCATCATGGACTGGGCGGTGACGAGCAGGTTTTTGGGGCTGAAGTCGCCGTGGACGAGGGAGACGCGGCGACGGCCGGACTCCTCGATCAACGAGGAGAAATGGGCGGCGAGGTCAGGATGTCTGGCGGCGGTGGTGCGGTAGTACGGGTCCAGGCGCAGTTCGTGGAAGACGGTCTGATCGCCGTAGCCTGATTGCCATTCCGGATGGCGTTCGCTTTCGCGGATCCAGGTGCCCAGAAGGGCTCCGGCGCGGGCGGCATGGCTTTGGCCGGCAACCCCTTTCAGCAGGGGCGATTTCCAGGGCTGGGCGTCCTCGGGAGCGGCCTGCATGGCGAAGAGGTAGTTCTCCTGATCCTCCAATAGGATGCTGGGGACGCTGCCGGGTGGGAGAAGTTGGGCCAGATCGCGCATGATGCTGGATTCGCGGAAGATGCGGTCGCGGCGGCAGAGCCACTCCTGTTCCACGCGCAGACGTTCGAGGGACTGCTTGAAGACGCAGCGCAAGCCCGGTGCGGTGACGAGCAGGACGTGATTGGAGACACCACCGCCCAGGGATTCCAGGTGGAGGTTGGGCGGGTCAACGGACAGCCGGGCGGCAATCCAGCCATGGGCCTGGGGTGAGTCGAGTTCCAGCAAGCTTCGACGATTGTACCGGAACGCGCCGGGCGCCAGTTACTTGCGCAGGAAGCTGAACAGGCTCGACAGGGAAGAGGTTTTGGGGGCCACGCTGGTGGCTTCCTTGCCGGAGAGCTTTTCGGCCAGGGCCATCAGGCTGCGGCCGACGGCGGCGCCGGGCGGAATGGGTTTGCCTTCCACCAGGGCCTTCTGGACGTCTTCATAGTCGCTGGGGATCAGGTGATAGACGTCGCAGTGCAGCGCGGCTTCGATGACGTCGCGGCTGAGGCCGATGTCCTTGTGATAGCGGTTCACGAGGATGCGGATCTTGGAGCGGTCGACGCGGTTGCGGTCGAGGTAGGCGAGGGAGCGTTGGGTGGCCTGGAGGGCCGGCAGTTCGTTGGTGGTGACGAGCAGGAGTTCGTCGCAAAGCCGGGCCAGGGTGAGGCTCCACTGACCATAGGCGCCATTGCAGTCCAGAATGACGACATCGTACATGGAACGGGCGAAGTCGATGATGGCGGCGGCATTGTAGTTGTCGTCGATGCCATGGACGGGCTGGTCGGGCGCCAGGGCGACGTCCACGCCGCCAGCGGATTGAACCATGCCTTTCCAGATGTCCTCGTCCAGTTGGCCGCCACGGGTGAGGGCTTCCATGAAGCTGTAGTTCTGTTTGAGCTTCAACTGGAAGGAGATGGTGCCGGTGAGGGGGTCCAGGTCGGCCAGGAGGACCCTTTTCGCGCCGAGTTTGCGGTAGTAGTGCGCCAGGTTGCAGGCGATGGTGGAGGCGCCGCATGCGCCCTTGGCGGGCATG
This sequence comes from Paludibaculum sp., assembly GCA_049841055.1. GTDB lineage: Bacteria > Acidobacteriota > Terriglobia > Bryobacterales > Bryobacteraceae > Paludibaculum. The sequence goes on from JASGIE010000014.1 coordinate 96,237, forward strand.
ACGCAGTAGACTTTCGCACTGACCTGCCCCTTGCCGCGATGCTGGGCCGCCAGACGTTCCATGGCGGAGATGAAATGGTCGCCGGTGAGGGGCTGGAAGAGGAATTCCGTGGCGCCCTGGCGGAGCGTGCGCAGGATGAATTCAGAGTCGTTGCCGGCGTGCAGGGCGACGATGGGGAGCTTGGAGTCGAGGATGGAGAGATCGCTGAGCAGAGCCAGCGCCCATTCCCGGTTGGTTTCGACGTCGACGAAGCAGAGGTTGATGCCCTGTTCCTGTAAAGCATCACTGAGGATGGCCCGGGTGGGGTAGTCCTTGAGTTCGATAACCGGAGAAAACGGTAGGTGTTCCGACAGTAGAGGGGCGAGTTCCCCGAGCAGCTTGGAATTGGGGCAGATGACCAGGATTTTCCATTGGCCGAAATGATGACTGGTCGGTGAAGCGGACATCGGGTTTCCTTCTGAGGCTAGACCTTACAAAGGTCCTATCGGTAATACAAACGGAAAACTTGAGAGGGTTGCCCTGCTCACAGGACTAAGTTCGCAGAAGACCGGTCCAGCCAGTCCGGCCGGCCAGGCGAGTGGAAGCCGCCAGGCGGATGGGAGGAGCGGAGATCTGTTCGCAAGTTATTCCTATGACTCACGGTAACTACAAAAGTAGTGTTGGAATGTGCGAGACCCAGCCTGCCACGGCGGAGGGGATCAGAGCCCTGCTAGGCGGCAGTGAAGATTTGAGCTGCCGATGGGCGGTCCCGAATCTGTTGGTTGGTTTACAGCTCGCGCGGCAGCAGCCGGTGACGGCGCTGTTGTTGGATAAGAGCTTCGGCCAGCAGGCGGTGATTTCAGCACTGACGGAGATCCGGGAGTCGATGCCGGATGTGGGCGCGATTGTGTGGGGCAATTCGATGAATGAGGCGGAGGCTCTGCGTCTGCTGCAGGCCGGCGCGCGGGGGCTGCTGCGTAAGACGGCGGACCTGGGGACGATTCTGACGTGCATCCGAGCGGTGGCGGACGGGTCGACCTGGATGGAGGACTGCGTGTTCCGGGATACGGCGCGCGCGGAGAGGCCAACCCGCAATGAGCTGACGCAGCGGGAACAGCAGGTGCTGGGGTTGGTGGAGCAGGGGATGAAGAACAAGGAGATCGCCATTGAACTGGGGATCCGGCCTGGGACGGTGAAGATCCACCTGAAACATATTTTTGAGAAGACCGGGGTGCATGGCCGGTATGGGTTGGCGCTCAGTGGCATGAGGTTGAAGGGTGGGCTTCCGTTTCCGTCGATGGCGGGGTATCCGTCGCTGGCGTAAGGGGGCGGGCATGGGGTCAGGCTGGGGTTTTGGGGTTCGGCTGGGGCCGTTTGGTAGGTTGGGGCGGGCCCTGGGCGATGCCCAGGGGAATGCTGGGGGGAGAGTTGGGTGACTCCGGGATTGAGGCGGCGATGGGGGCGGCTCGGGATGAGGCTGTTGGGCTTGAGATGGGGCTGATGCAGTTGGGCTGAGGTTTTGGGGGGTTCGGCTGGGGTCTTTTGGTAGGTTGGGGCGGGCCCTGGGCGATGCCCAGGGGAATGCTGGGGGAGAGTTGGGTGACTCCGGATTGAGGCGGCGATGGGGGAGGCTGGGGCTGAGGCCGTTGGGCTTGGGTTGTTGAGCTCAGGTTGCGGCTGGTGGGGTTGCGCTGAGGTTTTTGGGGTCGGGCTGGGGTCTTTGGTAGGTTGGGCGGGCCCTGGGCGATGCCCAGGGGAATGCTGGGGGGAGAGTTGGGTGACTCCGGGATTGAGGCGGCGATGGGGATGGCTCGGGCTGAGGCCGTTGGGCTTGGGTTGTTGAGCTCAGGTTGCGGCTGGTGGGGTTGCGCTGAGGTTTTTGGGGTCGGACTGGGATCGTTGGGGTAGGTTGGGGCGGGCCCTGGGCGATGCCCAGGGGAATGCTGGAGGGAGAGTTGGGTGACTCCGGGATTGAGGCGGCGATGGGGATGGCCGGGATGAGGCTGTCGGCGGACCTTACCAGATGCGGTGGGTTCCGGGGCTATGGTCTGGATAATGCTCGCGGTTGGTGCTGGGAGAAGGCGTTTCCAGGCTGCATGATATCCTGACAGTCGTGCGTTTCAAGGGGCTCATTTTCCAACTGGCAGCCGTGGCCTTGAGCCTGGCTCTCGTGGGCGCAGCGCCACCGCCGGCCAAACCTGACGCGGGGAAAGCGACGGCAGAACCGGTGCTGCTGGACATCCTGTCGAAGGAATTGGATCGGAATTTCCAAGCCTTGAAAGCAAAGGCCGATCCGGCTCCTTACTTCATTTCCTATAGCGTTACGGATGAAGACACCAGTGGGCTGACGGCCTCGATGGGCGCCGTGCAGACCAAGGGTGCGGCCCATCGGCGATTCATGGACTGTTCGGTCCGGGTTGGCTCGCCGGAGTTGGACAACTACCACCTGCTGGAGGGGGACCGGCCTCGATTTGCCGCCGCGGCGGCGATCCCGATTGAAGACAGGCCCGATGCGATCGCGCGCATGGCGTGGCGGGAGACGGACCGCGCCTGGCGTGCGGCGGCGGAACGGTATCTGCGGGTTCGCAGCTCCTCTCAGGTGAAGTCCGGGCAGGAGAAGGCGGCTCCCGATTTTTCCGAAGAGAAGGCGGTGACGGCCGTTCAGCAGGTGCCGCGCTACAAGTTCTCGGTGGAAGAGTGGACGCCCCGGATGAAGCGGATCTCCGCGGAGTTCAACCAGTTTGGAGGGGTTCTGCGGTCCGAGGTGAATCTGGCCTACCGGCGGGAGGTGCGGACCTTTGTTTCCACGGACGGGAGCCGGATCCAGCATGGACGGAACTTCTACCGCATCTTTATTACAGCGCGGGCGAAATCGTACGACGGCAACGATCTGGTGACTACCGACAGTTTTGAGGCCGACGATCCGGCGCATCTGCCGAAGGACGAGGTTTTGTTGGCTTCGGTCCGGAAGATGGCCGACGATCTGGCGAAACTGCTGAAGGCGGCTCCGGCGGATCCTTATGTCGGGCCTGCCATCCTGTCGGGCCGGGCGGCGGGCGTGTTCTTCCACGAGATTTTCGGTCACCGGGTGGAAGGCCACCGGCAGCGCGATGAAACGGAAGGGCAGACCTTCTCCAGTTCCGTGGGCAAGCCGGTGCTGCCGGAGTTCCTTTCGGTTCGTTTCGATGCCACCCAGAGTGAGGTGGACAAGACGGATTTGAACGGCTGGTATGCGTTCGACGACGAGGGCGTGGCCGCGCAGCCGGTGCAACTGGTGGAAAAGGGCATCCTGAAGACCTTTCTGATGTCGCGCACACCGATTCCCGGGTTTCTGAAGTCGAACGGCCATGGGCGGCGGCAGCCGGGGCTGGAGGTGGTGTCGAGACAGTCGAACCTGTTCGTCGAATCCAGCCATCAGGTCCCCGATGCCGAATTGAAGAAGATGCTCATCGCCGAAGTGGAAAAGCAGAAGAAGCCATACGGTTTGTACTTTGAGCAGGTGACGGGCGGGTATACGACGACGCGACGGGCGGGCCTGCAGGCCTTCACGGTGATTCCGCTGGTGGTGTACCGGGTCTATGCGGACGGGCGGCCGGACGAGATGGTGCGCGGTGCCGATATCGTTGGTACGCCGCTGGCCAGCTTCGCGAAGATTCTGGCGACTTCGAATCGCCGGGAAGTCTTCAACGGATACTGCGGCGCGGAGTCGGGCAGTGTGCCGGTGTCGGCGGTTTCTCCGGCGCTGCTGGTTTCCGAGATTGAGATCCAGCGCAAGGCCAGCGGCAAGGATCTGCCACCGTTGCTGCCGAGACCTCGAAGCGACATCAGCCAGGCTCAGCCGGAGGTGAGGCAGTGATTACCCGGAGAGGTTGGTTCTGGACGGGGTTCGCGGCGGCGGCCCGATTGTTCGCACCGGGCGCACTGGCTCAAGAGAAGCCGGCTTCGGTGGAGAAGGATCCGACGTGGCCGGCTCATGAGGCGAAGGTGAACGCGGCGATGGCGGCCGATCCGGTGCTGAGAGCGCTGTTCCAGGAGTTGATGCGCGCCAAGTCGCTGCGGACCATGGGTGAGGCGATCTACTACGCCGATGCCGGTCTGGACGACGCCGAGTCGTTTGTCGTTTCGGCGACACTCGGCTCGCTGTTTGCGCCGAACCATTCCCGGATGCGCCCGATGCGGGTGCAGGTGCGGGTGGGTTCTCCGAAGATGGACAACTCCAACTCCGTCTTCACCGACTATTATTCCGGCTCGCGCTATGACGAGGGTTCGCTGCCGCTGGAGAATGACCCGATCGCGCTGCGTACGCAAGTCTGGCTGGCGCTGGACCGTATGTACAAGACGGCGTCGGAGGCGATTGGGCGGAAGCAGGCGGCGCTGCGTGGCGTGACGGTGGCCGATCCTCTCGACGACTTCTGGCCGGCTCCGCGGCGGGCACTGTTTGAGGAGCCCAAGCGGATCAAGGTAGATGAAGACGCCTGGGGCAATAAGGTGAAGTCGCTGTCGACGGTATTCCTGAAATATCCGGGGATCACTGCGTCGAGCGTGGATTTCGAGACTTCGCAGGGGAACACCTACATTGCCACCACGGAGACGACGGCCATCCGGGTGAACGACCGGGTTGCGTACGTGCGCGTCCGGGCATCGCAGCAGTGTCCGGATGGGATGGCGATTTACGACGGCGCCTATGTGACGGCGCTGGATGCAAACACGCTGCCGCCGGAGCCGGAACTGCGGACGCGGGTGGAAGACGTGGCCAAGAACCTGAGCTCGATTGCGGCTGCGCCGGTGGGCGAGTCGTATACGGGTCCGGTGTTGTTTGCCGGCCAGGCCGGAGCGCAGGTATTTGCCGAGGTGTTCAGCTACCAGCTTTGCCCGCAGCGGCGGCCGGTGACGGAGCCGGGCCGGTCTTACCCGATGGCGGCGACCGAGTTGGAGAGCCGGCTGGGTTCGCGAGTCCTTCCGGAATGGATGGACATGGTGGACGACGCCACGCTGAAAGAGTATAAGAAGCGGCCGCTGGCCGGACAGTATGCATCGGATCTCGAAGGGGTCGCGCCGGAGCCGGTGACCGTCATTGAAAAGGGCGTGCTGAAGACGCTGTTGACGACGCGGACGCCAATTCGGGGGCTGACGCGGAGCAACGGTCATGCTCGGCTGCCGGGTAGCTTCGGGGCGAAGCTGGCACGGACTTCGAACCTCTTTGTGAAAGCGTCGAAGACCGAAGGCGAGGCGGAGTTGAAGGCGCGTCTGATCGAGATGATCAAGACGCAGAGTAAGCCGTACGGGATTCTGGTGAGGAAGATGGATTTCCCGTCCGCGGGCTCGGCTGACGAGTTGCGGCGGACGATCATGCGGGCCAGCCGGTCGGGTGCAGGCGGCCGACCCGTGTCGGCTCCGGTGATGGTTTATAAGGTCTTTCCGGACGGCCGCGAGGAACTGGTGCGTGGCATGCGCTTCCGGTCCCTGGGCACGCGGGCGTTTCGCGATATTGTCGCCGCCGGCGACGTGGAGTATCAATTCGACTGGCTGGAGAATGGGGCGCCGATGGCGCTGATGGGCGCGGGCAACTTTGTGGTGGGGGCGTCCATCGTGGCGCCGCCGGTTTTGTTCGAAGAGCTCGAACTGGAGCCCGTTACGGACGATTTGCCGAAGCCGCCGATCGTGCCGCCACCGGCCCTGACCGCGAATTGACCCGTCTTTCGGTCTGATCCAGCCCGGAGCCACGCCACCGTGCCGCACGGCGCGATATGGTGTAGGTTCATTGGATTAAGGTGCGCGCCGAACTCCATTTCCCGGTGAGGCTTACAGTCCTGCCGGTCTTTTGCCTGACGCTCCTTGGGCAGCCGCCGGCGGCCCCGCCTGCGCCTCTTACTCTCGCCGATTGCCTCCACAAAGCTCTGGCTGTGCCGTCACCGGCCAGCGTGGCACGGCGGGAGCGCGATATTGCGGCCCTGGAAGTGCGGCAGGCGCGCGCGGGGCTGCTGCCGCAGTCCGAGATCACCTCCAGCTACATGTACAACAGCCCCAGCCGGCTGGACCGCTCGACCATGAGCTTTGTCGCGCTGAACGGCGTGCGGGAGTTCACGGCGCTGGTCAATGTCATCCAGGAGATCGATACGGCCGGCCGCCTGCGGGCCGATCTGGCTAGAGCCCGGGCTACGCAGGACGCGGCTTCCGCCTCAGTGGCGGTGGCGGAACGCGATCTGCGGAAGGCCGTGACAGACGCTTACTACCGGACGCTGCTGGCGCGGCATATCGAGACGGCGTTGAAGACCTCGCTTGGTGAGAGTGAAGCGTTTGAGCAGCGGGTGAACCTGCTGTGGAAGGGCGGGGAAGCGGCGCGTGCCGATGTCGTGAAGGCGTCGGCGCAGACGGCGTTTCTGCGGCAGGCGGCGGACACTGCGGAACTGGCCGCGCGCCTGGCCAATCAGGAATTGGCTTCGTTCTGGACAGAGGCCGTGACGGTTCCGCTGCCGCTGGCGGATGTGTTGGACGACCCGCTGCCGGCGCCGGAGAGCGGTGCAGCGGTGGAAGCGGCTTATATGCGGCGGCCGGAGTTCCGCCTCTATGACGCTCAGGTGCACGGATTCCAGGCGGAGTCGCGCATCGCGAAGTCGAACTTGTATCCCAAGCTGAGCGGTTTGTTTCAGTTCGGCGTGGATTCCTTGAGCCCAACGTGGCAGGACCGGGGTTATCTGGCGGGTGGGACGTTGACGATTCCGGTGTTCGACTGGTTCCGGTCGTTGAGCCTGGCACGCCAATTCCAGGCGCGCGCGGCGCAGGTCCAGGACAGCCGCAGCCAGGCGCAGCGGGTGTTCTCGGCGGAGTATGAGTCGGCCCGGTTGCGGGTGAAGCAGATGTTCGGGCAGGTGGAGATGACGCGCCAGCAGGCGGCCTTGTCGGAAGAGGATCTGAAGCTGAGCCGGGTCCGGTATGAAGGCGGCGAGGGTGCGGCACTGGACGTGGTGACGGCGCAGAACCAACTGGCGCAGGCGAGAACGAACTACTACTCGGCGATCGCCGGGTATTTGACGGCGCGCGTGGAACTGGAGGTCGCAGCCGGGCGATGAGACAGGTACCGGGTGGAAGAACTTGGGTCGCGGCAGGACTGTTCGTGCTGGCGGCGGGCGGTGCAGCCTGTTCGAAGCACGAGGAAGAGGAAGCGGCGAAGCCTGTCGTGCAGGTGAGTGTGGCGCGGGTAGAGACGGCGGATCTGGATGTGAGTGTGCAGGCCGCGGCGTCGATCTTCGCGCGGGAGCAGGCGAATCTGGCCGCGCGGCTGACGGCGCCGATCCGGGAACTGCGTGTCCACAAGGGGGAGTCAGTAGCGGCGGGCCAGGTGCTGGCGCGGCTGGACGACCGGGATCTCAAGGCGCAGCGGGACGAGGCGGCGGCGGCTGTGTCGGATGCGCTGGCCACATTGGAGAAGACCACGGCCTCGACATTGCCGACGGACATTGAGCGGGCCCGAGGGCAGGTGGCGACCGCGCAGGCAGCCCTCAATCAGGCGCAGAAGTTCCACGACCGGCGGAAGCAGTTATACGAACAGGGCGCCATTCCGCAGCGGGACCTGGTGATGGCCGAGACGGATCTGGCTCAGGCGAAGACGGCATTTGAAGTTGCGCAGAAGTCGCTGGTGCTGCTCGAAGGGCAGTCGAAGGAGCGGGACATCACGATCGCGCGTAGCCGGTGGAGCAGGCGAAATCGCATCTGGCTCTGCTGGAGACGCAACTGCAGTTTGCCGAAATCCGGGCTCCGTTCGCGGGCACGGTGGTGGAGCAGTTTGTTTTCCCGGGCGACATGGCCAAGCCTGACACGCCGATGTTCACCGTGGCGGACCTGTCGACGGCGGTGGCCCGGGCGCAGGTGCCGGCGGGCAGCGCGAGCGGCGTAAAGGTGGGACAGCGGTGCGTATTCACGGCTTCGGACCGGCCGGACGAGCGGGTGGAAGGGCGGATCACGGTAGTGAACCAGGCGGTGGATCCGGCGCGCCGCACAGTGGAGTCGTGGTGCGAGATCGCGAACGGCAAACGGAGTCTGAAGGCCGGTGAATTCGGCGAGGTGTTGATCGTCACCGGGGCGATGAAGCAGGCCTTGTGGGTGCCGTTGAAGGCCGTGCAGTTTGAGGAGGGTACGCGCAAGGGCACGGTGCTGGTGGTGGAGCAGAAGAAGGCCCGGCGGCGGGCGGTGGAAACGGGTCCGACGACGGACGGAAAGGTGCCGGTGCTTTCCGGGCTGAAGGGCGGCGAGACGGTGATCGTCGACGGCGGCTACGGTCTGGCCGACGAAACGGCGGTGGAGACGGCGGCGCCGAAGGCCGAAAAGCCATGACCAAGGCGCTGGCCAGCTTTGTGGAAGCGCACGGCCGGGCGATGCTGCTGATCGTGCTGAGCTTCGCCGTGGCTGGGGTGTTTTTCGCGTTTCAGCTGCCCATCGTGATCTTTCCGCAGACCGATTTTCCGCGCATCGTGATCCTGGTGGACAACGGGATTGCTCCCGTGGACGTGCAGATGCTGACGGTGACGCGACAGGTGCTGTTCGGATTCATCGTGTTTCCCTATTAACCTT
>JASGIE010000015.1:0-34239 GCA_049841055.1 Paludibaculum sp.
GTGTTATGTCGAGCCTTTGGTTCAGTTGCGTATTGCTAAGGTTAATAGGGAAACACGATGAGAATCCGAACAGCACCTCAATCAAACAGTTCTGACGGTACGAAGGGCGGTTGCGCTTGCAAGTAGTTGTTCGCGATAACAATGTGGATCAGGCGCTGCGCGCGCTGAAGAAGAAGCTCCAGCGCGAAGGTGTCTTCCGCGAAAATGAAGCTTCGCAACTTCTACGAGAAGCCGTCCGAGAAGAAGGCGCGCCAGAAGGCGGAAGCCGTGCGCCGCGCCCGCAAGCTTGCGCGCAAGCGCGCTCAGCGCGAAGGTGGTCTGCCCTCCCCCGGCGGCCGCTGCCCGCGCCGCTCGGCCAAGAGCATTCAGATTGCATTCATGAACGCCGCCTCAAAAGGGCGGCGTTTTTGTTACCGGGCCGCGAGAATCTCGCCTTGTTCTTGCGGTTGACGGAACGGAATGAGGCTTTCAGCCGTTGGCGGCAACGGCAAACTCCAGATCGGGTTCGCAACGAACCAGATCCCCTACCAAACGCGTCAACCCCTGAGGGAAATAGACAAATGAAGAAGATCCTCGCCGCGGCCGCTACTGCCGCTCTGCTCCCGCTGCTCCCGGCGCCGCCATGGCCGACGCCCAGGTCGAGGTGGGCGTGCTCACCTGCCACGTGGAAGGCGGCATCGGCTTCATCATCGGCTCGTCCAAGGACATGGAATTGCTCGTTCAAGCGCTCGGGCCACAAGGCCGAGCACTATAGCGGCAACATCAAGAAGCTCGGCATCGACATCGGCGTGACCGGCCAGACCGAAATCGTGTGGCTGGTGTTCTCCGGCTCCTCGACCAAGTACGGCCCGGGTTCGCTCGCCGGCACCTACGTCGGCGGCTCGGGCTGAAGCCACCCTCGGCGTTGGCCTCGGCGGCAACTGGCTGATCGGCGGCTCCAAGAAGGGCTTCGCCCTGCAGCCGTGGTCGATCGAGGGCCAGACCGGCCTCAACTACTCGGTCGCCTTCTCGGGCCTGACCTTCTCGGAGTAAGCCAACCGGCTGAATGAACACGAACGCCGGTCCCTCGCGGGGCCGGCGTTTTTGTTTGGCCTTACCGGCCGAGCTTCGCCTCGGAACGCCCGTAAAAGGCCTGCGCATCGTCCCACAGGCCCTTGGCCCAAAGCCCATCATGTTCAGCGCCCTCAACGATGAAGATGCCGTCCGGATTGGGCGCCAGCGCCAGCACGTCCTGTCCGTGGTGAAACGGGATGGTGGTGTCGGCCGTGCCATGCGCCACATGCACCGGCTCGGTGACGCCCTTGATCCATTGATCAACCGGATACTGGTCAGACATCAGCAGCCCGACCGGCAGATACGGGTAGCGCTCCGCCGCAACCGACACGGCCGAAACGAACGGCGTCTCGAGCAGCAGTGCATCCGCCTCGCGCTCCTCGGCCACGTAGGTCGCAGGCCCCGAACCGAGCGACCGGCCCCACAGCACAATCGGCGCGCCCTTGGCTTTCAGCCAGTCGAACGCGGCGAGGCTATCCTCCAGGACGTGCGCCTGTGTCAGTTCCCCGGGCGATCCGGGAAAGCCGCGATAGTCGAAGGCAAGAAAGCCATAGCCAGCGGCAACGAACGCTTCGTAGCGCGCATGCTCGCGTGAGAAGCTCTGGGCATTGCCGCGGAAATAGAGGATCGCCGGCTTGCCCGCCGCCGGCGCCTGATACCAGCCGATGACATGCTGACCCTGCCCGACCAGAATTTCTCGACCTGCTCGGCCGCACTCAGCGTCGTTTCGCTGAGCGCGAACAGGCGCCCACCGCGATCATATTGCAGGTCGCGCTGGAACACGACCATAGCGACGAGCACGCCCAGATAGGCAACGACCACGAACACGACCGCGCCGATGACAAAGCGCCTGAGCCACTTCATGCGATTTCCTCCGCTCAGCGGAGGTAGCGCTTCAAGGGCGGCGCCAGCAAGGCCTCAGCCCTGAGCGGCCTTCAGCGTTTCGGGGTCGAGCGCATACTCGAAGGCCCGACCGAACACTTCCTGCGGCTGGCAGCCGGAGACGGCGAACTTGTTGTCGAAGATGAAGAACGGCACGCCCTGGATACCCTGCTGCGCCACCGAAATCGCCAGCTGGTGGTAATCCGCCAGCTCCTGGGGGTCGCGCACCGCGGCAAGCGCATCCTCGCGGGTGAAACCGTAGTTCACCGCGATATCGGCCAGTACCTCGTCATCATTGATCAACTGATGATCCATGAAAATAGGCCCAGGCGATCGCGTTGGTGAGCGCGTGCTGCGTGCCTTTGTCCTTGGGCGAGCCGGACCAAAGTGTGCCCCTTCCGCGTCGGGAACGAGCGCGGCTGCTGGCTGAGGTCGAGATCGATGCCGGAGGCCTTAGCCTCACCCTCGACGCGCGCCTACATCTCCTTGGGATCGCGGCCATATTTCTCGCGCAGCATGTCGGCGACCACCACGCCTTCCTCGGGCGTGTTGGGGTTGAGGTAGAAGGGGTGGTTCTCCACCTCCACGGTCACATCGGGCGGTAGCGCCGCGATGGCCTGGGTCGAGGCGTTCGGAACCGACGAGGCACCACGGGCAGACGGTGTCGGTGAAGAGGTCGACCTTGATGGTGCGCGGCATGGTGGTTCCTTTCGGTTACTACCCTAAATGGCGGTAGAGCCGCGGGATCTCAAGCAGGCACATGGGAGTAACCACCTTAGTCGGCTACAGGGAGCAGCCCCGTGGATGAACGTGCCCTGGCGGACGGATGAACAGTGGCTGACCCGACCCTTAACGCCTTTCGTCGCGCCCGGCGGGCTATCCGCCGCCCTCTGAAGAGGCGATGAACGCCGGTCATGGCGTTGAGGGTGAAGGCCAGCATGCTCCACACCCAGAGCAGCGCGCCGACCAGCCACCCGACGATCGTGAACAGCAGGTGGCCGAGCCGGAGCGCGCTGCGCCCCACCAGCTTCATGACGCCGACGAAGCGGTCGCCATAGGTCTCGGCGACGCGGGCGAGCCTCCGCACATCGCCGGCGCTGTCGGCGACCTCGACGCTGAGCTTCATCGCCCGCACCCCACCCACCTTGCCGATGGTGCCGAAATCCTCGGCGAGGTTGGAGACGAGCTTGACGCTCTGGGGGTTGAAGATACGCGAGAGCGGCCGCCCGAGTTCGCCGAGCCGCATCGAGGCTGGCGAGCGCGATGGTCTCTTCGAGTGCTGGCTTGTTGATGCCGCGCTCGAGGGCGCGGACGATCTGCGCGGTCGGTCGGGGCGGCAGCTTGCCAAGCCGGTGCATCGCCTTGACGAAGCTGGAGCCGACGCGCAGCGGCAAGGTGCTGCCGAGGCTCGAATAGGGTGGCCACGGTGAGGCCAAGCCCGACCGTGGCGATACCGAGGGTGAAGTAGTCGAGCGGCTGGCCGGCAATGAACTTGCCGCCTTCGCCGACGAGGTCCCGCACATCGCCGACGCCGGTCATGTCTGTAGCGACGACACAGGCAAAGCCAGCCTCGCTGTCGAAATCGCCGTTGACCACGCAGTTCCAGCCGGCGCCGAGCGTGGCCCCCAGATCGATGGCTGGCAGGCTAGCGATCCGGGCGGTGAGGTCGTCGGGAATGGGTACGTTGCGCGAGGTGGCCAGCGCAGCCAGGGACGCGCCAGCGTGGCGTCACCAGCATCGAGTGCGGCGGTCATTTCCGCCGTGTAGCGCTCGGGTGGAACCTGCTGCAGGGCGATCTCAGCGTAGGCCCCCTGCGTGGCGAGCTCGGCCATCTTCACCGCCTGCGACATTGGGGGAGAGCAGGAGCCCGGCGATGAAGGCCGCGAGAACGAGGATGCGCCAGAACTCGACGAACTCGCGCCACAAACTCCGCATTCCGGCCCGTCCCTACCTCTCCTCGCTGGCGCCCAATATAGGAGCGCCCGCGTAGCAGGGATAAGGTCAGTTGAAGGCCATGACCGCCGCGATGATGATGCCGGCCATCGACAGCCGAGTGAGCCAGCCCATGACCTGCGGGTTGAGCGTGCCGGGCTTGAGCACGGCGCCGAGGATCATCAACACGATGATGAAGGCCACGAGCCCCATCTTCACGAAGAACCACGGGCCCATGTTGGCGAAGTCGCCGTTGTAGCGAACGAAGACCATGGCGATGCCGGTGATGAGTAGCAGGCCCATCGCGACGCGGGCGTTGAGCGTCAACCGCGCCAGGATACCGCCCGAGCGTCGGCCGCGCCTCAGGCGGCGCCTTGGCCATGTGCTCGCCGATGATCGGCGCAACGAACGTGGTGGAGATCCAGCCCGAAGGCGGCGAGATGCACGACGAGGAGAAGGTTGAACGTTAGGTCCATGACTGCCGGGTCCGATTGCGGATGGCAGGATGGATACGACCTCAAGTGAAGTTGAGGTCAATAGGGCATCACCTCTTCCCCGCACCATGCCGAAGCCCGTCGACCAGCAGCGCCACCATGCGGCGGCCCTGGTCGACATCGTCGTGTGCAAGGTTGGAGGCGGCGACGAAGAGCTCGGTGGGGTCGATGTCGGCGCGGATTTCTCCGGCCGCCGCCGCTGCATCGAGGAGCCCCTTCAGGGTGGGGTAGAAGCGGTCGCGGAAATAGTCCGGCAGCGTCGCAAACGCCGGATCGCCAGAGTGCAGCGCAGCGGCAAGGCCACGCTTGGTGCCGATGAAATCGACGAAGCGCTGCATCCACTGCGCCACGGCTTCGGCCGGTGGATGTTGCGCCGCAAGCTCAGGGGCGGCATCGGCCGCGGCATCGACGGCATCGCGGAAACGGCGACGACGAGGTCCGAGCGCTGCGGGAAGTGCCGGTAGAGCGTGCCGACACCTACCCCCGCCTCCTCGGCGATCTCGCGCACCGGCGCATCGACGCCCGACCGCGTGAACACCCGTCTTGGCGGCCGCAATCAGAGCATCGAGGTTGCGCTGTGCGTCGGCGCGCGGCGCACGTCTTGCGGGCTTCGCCGGACGTGCCGGTGCTCGAATTCTGCCATAGCCTCTTGTAAATCGGAACGTTGTTCCGTATATGAATGCGGAATGCTGTTCCGTTTATATGACACCGGTCCGCTTCGGCGGCAACGGGCGGCACCTCATTTTCTTTCAAGGAGAGGCAGATGCAGTATCGCACGCTGGGCCGCACCGGCATCAAGGTCAGCCCCTATGCGCTCGGCGCCGATGCTTCGGCAAGCTGGGCAATCCCGATCACGAGGATGGCGCCCGCATCATCCACCGCGCCATCGATGCCGGGATCAACTTCATCGACACGGCCGACCGCTACTCGAACGGCGAGAGCGAAGAGATGGTCGGTAAGGCACTGAAGGCCGGCGCGACAACGTCGTGCTGGCGACGAAGTTCTACGCGCCAATGGGGGATGATCCCAACCAGCAGGGCGGATCGCGCCGCTGGATCATCCAGGCCGTGGAGGCCTCGTTGAAGCGGCTGCACACCGACTGGATCGACCTCTACCAGATCCACCGGCCGGTGCCGGATCGCCTTGAGCTATTGGGGACCGCTGTTCCTGCTGGGCGCCAGCCTGAGCGCGCTGCTGGTGAAGATGGCGGCTCCGCGCCTGCCGCGATCCACCAATTCGATTCTCGCTTCGGCCCTGATGTTCGGGCTCTTTCTGGTGACCGGGCATTCCATGGAGGTCACGCATACCCCCGGCGCCGGCGCCTGGAAGCTCTACGCCGAGATCTTCGATCAGATCAACGCAATGCACCTGGATTCGGCGGCAAGACTGTATGCGGCTCCCAACAGCCACCTGCCACTGACCTTCTACTCAGGGCTACCGATCCAGGACATCACGCCCGTGAGGAAATCGTTCCTGGATTCCTACCGCGGCGATCTCGTCTACATCGATGCAGGCGTGTCGGTCGACACCGGGGTACTGGATGTGGACCGCATTCAGGACGCGGCTGAACGGAGTGGAGTGAAGCTGTCGGAAGACGCGGCGGAGGAGACCTCGATGCGGCTGCGAACGAGGCACTACCGTGAGTCGATGATGCGGACCATCGCTCCCGATGTGCCTGACGGGCTGGAGCCGCTGCAGGGGTTCGAGCATGAGTTATTGACGGCGCACCGGTCAGCGGTCGAGTTCTACTTTTCGAAGTTCGATTATGAGCTGGTCACCAGGGGTTTCGAGGTGCGCGACTGGACCGACTGGTGCACCGTGTTGAAGTACCGATTCGTGAAACCGCAGGAACGGCGGGGTGTCCATTCCAACTTCGCGGAGCGTCTGCGAGGTTCCGACGCAATCATCCTGGCGCGATCAGAAGCCATAGCGATCTACCGTGCCCCATGGCATCCGCCTGAGGCGGGGCAGACGCTGAGATTCCGATTCGTGCGTTGAAAAACTGACGAAGGAGAACCTGAGTCCGCGTTGCGGGCGGTCATGCACCGTGATAGCCTCTCAATCGGACTAAAACATCCCTAACTCGAGGATCTATCGAATGGACCGCAAGGCACACATCATTTGTTTCTCCATTGCCCTATCCACGTTTGCCGCCCTGAGCGGGTGTTCCAGCAAACCGGCGGAGGGTGAAGCGAAGAAGGCGGCGCCCGCGCCGCATAAGGTTCAAGGCAAGCTCCGGACCATGGATCTGGCAACCTCGGCGAGCGATTCCGCGCTCAACGGGGGCGGACCTTCCGTGTTCATCTGGGAAGGCATCCAGCAGTATCGCCTCTTCTCCAGAAGGACCGCGAACGTGGTCGACGGAGAAGAGTACATGGTGGAGGGTATCCACGCGCAGAAGATGATTGACGAGATTGGCGATCCGAACGGCGGAAAGGGCGGATATCCGCTGCTTTCGAGCTGTGAGCGAGTGGTCAAGACGGCCTGGCCGGGCATGTCCTTTGAAGAGGTCGATGTGAAAGCGTCGGCCCTGCGCGGGCGGATTTCGCGGTACCCTGCGCGGCCCATTATTCTGGTGACGAAGATTCAGTCCGTGCCCGCCAAGAAGGACGCCAAAGCCGCGGACAAGGACGACAACCTGCCGATCGTCGCCGTGCCGGCCGACAAACAGAAGGCCCAACTGGTTCAGGCGGCGCCCGCTCAACCCGCGCCGCTGTGGGAACCGAAAGCAGACACGGTCCGTTGCAAGATCATCATCGGCGCGGACGGCAAGGTGTCTGAACTGGAGACCGGCGCTCAGCTCTGCGAAGCCGTGCAGTGGGCACAGTACCGGTATCAGCCGCTGGTGCAAGCCGGCCACCCGGTGAAGGTAAGAACCGAGGTGGAAGTGAAGTACGAGGCGCGCAAGTAAAGCGTCGAAAACGATGCCCGATCCCTGGGCAGCTCATCGGCGATGGTGCCGCATGAGCTGCCCGGACGGAATCAGTCCGGCAGAATCCTGCGAATCCGGATGTTGCGATAGCGAACTTCCGATGCGTGGTGCTGCAACAGGATAGGACTGTCGAAAGCAAAGTCCACCGGATAGCGCGCGGTCATGACGCCGTTGAGCCAGTGCTCCACGTGGTCGGCGGTCAGCAGTAAGCGCGACTCGTTCCATTCTCCGGCCGGCCGGGCGGAGGGCTTGGAGACGGGGACGACACCGTAGAGGGCTCCGCTCTTCTGCCGGTCGTCCACGCGGGCGCCAGGATCGCCCGAGTCATCCGCCATCTGGTATTCCCATCCGGAGGCGAAGCGGGCCGGCCCGAAGTTGATGGTGTCGGCGCCAAAGAGGCGGTACTTCACGCCGGAGTTGCTGCGCTGGGAGGCCATCCATTCCCAGCGAAGTTCGAAGGATCTGTACTCGCGGTCGCTGCGCAGGTCGGCACCCTGGCTGCCGGGCACGGAGATGAGGCACCCATCGGCCACGCGCCAGGATTGCCCCAGGTCGCGCGCGCCGACGAGGGTCAGCCAATGCCCGGCGGATTGCCCGTCGAACAGGATCTCCCACTCCCCTTCTTTCTTCAGCGGCTCTTCCTGCGTGGACTTATCCAAGGCAGGCAGCGGCTGATTCAGCGTCTCGTGCACGGTGGAGAGTTTCCAGTCCTGTCCCTCGTGGACGAGCGTGTAGTTGAAGGCGCCGGAAGCATAGGCGGCGCCCGGGGTTGTATCCCGCCACAGCCCGACGGCCACGACCACATCGGGGCGCAGGAATTCGAGGTGACGGATGAAGTGGGCGAGTTTCCGCCTGTCGCCGCTTGTGCGTCCGAACAGGTTGCCGAGCCGGGTGCCGCCGGAACTGAAGCGGGTGGAGGCTGGACGCATCAGGGGAGTCAGGGCTTCGCGATTGCCGTCCTGCCACGCTGCGAAATAGCGGCTGATGGTGTCCCGCACCTCGCGCTCGGCCGCGGAGTGATCCGGCGTCTGCGGAAGGGCCGGGGTGGCGAGACAAAGCAGCAGGAGGATGAGGCATCCCTGATTCATGTGCAGAGTGTAGCGTGTTTGGTGCGTTGGGGCGGTGGATCCCTTCGCAGTTGTGACGCATGAGCTCTTCCACTGTCAGTGGCTGCTCCTTCCTCCCGCTTTGGCGGTATCCCGGGTTCAGACCTGAACCGTGCCTCCATCGACAAACAGTTCGATGCCCGCGACATAGCTGGCATCATCGGACGCCAGGAAAACCGCGGCTTTTGCGATCTCCTCCGGCTGTCCCACCCGGCCGAGAGGCACCTTGGCGGCAAGCTGGGCGTATAACGCCTGCTTCTGTTCTTCGGTTTCCGCCAATCCGCTCAAACCGGGGGTATCGATGGGTCCGGGACTGATAGCGTTTACCCTGATCTTTCGATCCTTCAGATCGCTCGTCCAGCTTCGCGCGAAGGAGCGCACAGCCGCCTTGCTGGCCGAGTAGACACTGAAGCTGGGGACACCCTGCACCGAGACGATTGAGGCATTGAGAACGATGGATCCACCCTCCGGAATCAACGGCAGGGCCTTTTGCACCGTGAAGAGGACTCCCTTCACATTTGTATTGAAGACTTCATCGAACTGCTGTTCCGTGATCTCGCCCAAGGGCGCGAACGAACCACCGCCCGCGTTCACGAACAGGACATCAAGCCGGCCCTTCTCCTGCCTGATCCGCGCGTACAACATATCGAGATCAGTGAGTTTGGAGACATCGGCACGAATGGCCTTTGCCTGTCCGCCCAGTTCTGCTTCCGCACGGTTCAACTCTGATTCGCGACGACCCGTGATGTAGACAAAAGCCCCTTCGCGGACGAACTGCCGCGCGGTGGCAAAACCGATGCCTGAGCTTCCGCCCGTCACGAGTGCGATTTTTCCTTCCAACTTCCCAGGGGTTCTTGGTTCTGACATTCCTCTAAAATAAAGGAATCGAAGAGGGCCTGGCTTGAATGAAACAGCCGCGCTGGCACGAAAACGCTGCCGGAGCAGGCTGGAGGATTGACGGGATACGCAAGCTTGCGAGGGTTCGGACGGGTTCGAGTTTCGTTCCGCGTACCGCAGGAGAGCTGCCCGGAGCCGGCTTCGAACCATCGCCAGGATCGCCGTCCGGCATCTTCGGCCCTTCAACCGTCCCGGTCGAGCGTGGCACGATCTTCCGGGTGCCCAGGTTAACCTGACCGCTTTGCTTGCAGATGCGAGGTCCGGTCGAATCTCCGGTGCCGTGCCGCGTTGCGGCAGCAGAGGACCAACCGAAGCTCCGAGTACTCTACAGCAGTGCGGATGGAAGCTGTTCGCGCGTTAGATTCTGCTGCTCACCGGTGGCCATGTTCTTCAGGGCATAGACACCGGCGGTGATCTCGTTGTCGCCGAGGATCAACGCGTAACGGGCCTTCAGCTTGTTGGCGGTCTCCATTGCCCGTTTCAGCTTGTGGTCGGTGGAGACTTCCACGACATTGCCGGCGCGACGCAGATCGCGGGCCAGCAGGGCCGCATGCTTCACGGCCGCGTCGCCCATTGGCACAAGGAATACGTCCAGCTTGGCCAGGTCCTCGGCGCTGGTCTGCTCCTCGATGGCCATGACCAGACGGTCCTCGCCGATCGAGAAGCCGATGCCGGGGGCGGGTACTTTCGAGCCCAACGACTCCGCCAATCCGTCGTAGCGGCCTCCGCCGAGAATCGAATTCTGCGCGCCCAGTGCGCCGTGAGTAACTTCGAAGGTCGTGCGCATGTAGTAGTCCAGGCCGCGCACCAGGCGGGGCCGGATCTCGTACTTCAACTCGCGCGCCGTCAGCAGCGACTTCACCGTTTCGAAGTGGGCCAGGCACTCGGGATCCAGATAGTCGAGGATCGACGGCAGCGAGTCGATGATCGGCTGATCCTCGGGCACTTTGCAGTCCAGGACGCGCAGAGGATTGGTATCCGCCCGGCGCTGGCAATCGGTGCACATCGTGCTCTTCACGGCCTGCAGCCGCTCGCGCAGCGCTTCCACGAAGACGGGCCGGCACTTCTTACAGCCTACGGAGTTCAGCAGCAGGGTGGGATTCTGCGCGCCGCAGCGCGTGAGAATCTCCATCGCCAGTTCGATGACTTCCGCGTCCACGGCCGGCGCTTCGGTTCCGATGCACTCCGCACCGATCTGCGAGAACTGCCGGTAGCGGCCCTTCTGGGGCCGTTCGCGCCGGAACATCGGGCCGATGTAGCAGAGCTTGGTGAGGCCGGGGATCTGATCCAGCCGGTGCTCGATATAGGCGCGAATCACCGAAGCCGTGTTCTCCGGGCGTAGCGTGATGGACGACCCGTCGCGGTCGTCCCAGGTATACATCTCCTTCGAAACGATGTCGGTCTCTTCGCCGACGCCGCGTGCAAACAGGGCGGTCTCTTCGAAGATCGGCGTGCGGATCTCGTGGTAGTGGAACGAGCGAAACACTTCGCGCGTCACCGCTTCCACGTGATTCCAGACCGCCGACGAAGGCGGCAGAATGTCTCGGGTCCCTCGGACTGCTTTGATCATTTGGATTTGTTTAGTGAGCCGCTTCGTCGCGGTAGTCCTGGCGATAGCGGATGTAGCGCTGGGCGTTTTCCTTGAAGCGCGCCTTCTCTTCTTCCGTCACCTGTCGGCGGACCTTGGCCGGCACGCCCATGACCATCGATTCCGGCGGAATATCCATGCCCTCGGGCACCAGGGAACCGGCCGCAATGACCGATCCTCGCCCGATCTTCGCCCCATTCAGAACGACAGCGCCAATCCCGACTAAAACGTCGTCTTCCACCACGCAGCCATGCAGGCAGACCATGTGCCCGACAGTCACGCGGTTACCCAGGATGACCGGGTACTTGTCCAGCTCGCCATGCAGGACAGAGCCGTCCTGAATGTTGGTTTCGTCACCGATCACGATCCGGTTCACGTCGCCGCGGAGGACGGCACTGGGCCAAACGGACGATCGCTCGCCCATCGTGACATCTCCAATGACAGTGGAGGCCTGGTCGACGTAGGCGGTTTGGGCAATCCTGGGGTAGATCCCCCGGTAAGGACGAATCATAGATGTTCCTGCAAGAAACTACCATCGTATCATCGAGAGTATGAAGCTCTGTTTGCTGTTCACGGCGGTGCTGCTATTGGCGAATGTGGCGGCCCAGGCACAAAAGGCGCCCTTCACCGCCGCCGAGATGCTCAAGTTAAAGCGAATCTCGGAGCCGAATGTCGCCCCCGATGGACACGCTGTTATCTTTACCGTTGGCGAAGTAGACGTCGACAAGAACGCCCAGGACCGGCAGCTCTGGATCGTCTCGCCCAATGGAACCGGTCTGCGCAAGCTGACCACGGAAGGCCGGAACACCGGCGCCCGTTTCTCCCCGGATTCCAAATCCATTGCATTCATCTCCACCCGGGGCGGATCCGGCCAGATCTGGATCATGGACGCCGACGGCCGCAATCCGAAGCAGGTGACGAAGCTGAGCAGCGAGGCCGACGGCGTGATCTGGGCGCCGGATGGCAAGTCGCTGGTTTTTACCAGCGAGGTCTATCCGGAGTGCAACGCCGATGACGCCTGCAACGCCAAACTGATCGCCGCGGAAGAGAAGAACAAGGTCAAGGCCCGGACTTACACCAGCCTGCTCTACCGGCACTGGACGGCCTGGCGCGGCAAGCGGGTGAAGCACCTGATGACCGCCCAGGTGGAAAGCGGAGCGGTAAAGGACATAACGCCTGGCTTCAAGTACGACGTCCCGCCGTTCTCACTGGGCGGCGGCGGCGACTATGCCATCTCGCCCGACGGCAAGGAAGTCTGCTACGCCGCCAACCTCGACGAAGACCAGGCCACCAGCACCAACTGGGAGCTCTACACCATCCCGATCGAAGGTCCGTCCGACGGTGTCGAAGCAAAGAAGATCTCAACCAGCCCCGGCGCCGACGCCAGCCCACAGTATTCCCCCGATGGCAAGTGGATCGCCTGGCGCATGCAGGTCCGCGCGGGCTATGAGAGCGACCGCTGGCGCCTGGTCGTGATGGAGCGCGAATCCGGCCGCATCAACGTACTGACGGAGAATCTCGACCGTCACGTCACGGGCTTCACCTGGCATCCGGATTCCCGCCGGCTGGCGTTCACCCTGGAAGACCGCGGGCGGCAGCAGGCGCAACTGATCTCGGTGACCGGCGGCGGAGTCCGTGCCATGACCCAGGGCGCGACCCATGTGGACGACCTGCAATTCACAGCCGACGGTAAGACCCTTATTTACACCGAGGTCACCGGGGCCAGCCCGACGGAAATCTACAAGGCGGCCAGCTCCGGCGGCGCGCCCGAGCCCCTCACCAAGCTGAATGAGGCGTTCCTGGCCGGCCATGATCTTCGCAAGCTCGAGGAATTCACCGTCAGCGGCGCCGAGGGTGCCCAGGTGCATTCCTACCTGCTGAAGCCCCCGAATTTCGATTCCTCGAAAAAGTACCCGGTGCTGTTCCTGATCCACGGCGGACCTCAGGGCGCCTGGGGTGAAACCTTCAGCTATCGCTGGAATCAGCAGGTGTTCGCCACGGCAGGCTTTGTTGTGGTGATGCCGAACCCGCGTGGATCCACCGGCTACGGCACGAAGTTCACCGACGACATCAACGGCGACTGGGGCGGGCGCGCCTATGAGGACGTGATGGCCGTGGCCGACCACGTCGCCAAGCTGCCTTACGTCGACGGCGAGCGCATGGCCGCCTCGGGCGGCAGCTATGGCGGATACATGGTGGATTGGATCGCCGGACACACCAACCGTTTCAAAGCTCTGGTCTCCCACGCCGGGGTCTATGACCTGGGCAGCATGGGCGGCGAGACGGAAGAACTGTGGTTCTCCACCTGGGAGTTCAAAGGCTTCCCCTGGCAGAACCAGGAGATGTACGACAAGTGGTCGCCTTCGCGCAGCGCCGCCAACTTCAAGACGCCGACACTCGTCATTCACGGCGAACTCGACTACCGCGTGCCGTACGGCCAGGGGCTGCAGTTCTTCACGGCTCTGCAGGCGCAGAAAGTACCATCCAAGCTCCTCGTCTTCCCGGACGAAGGCCACTGGGTGCTGAAGCCGCAAAACTCGCTGCTTTGGTACTCCACCTTCCTGGACTGGGTGGAGGAGTGGACCAAGAAGCCGTAACCTCCGGCTTCGCTGCAGGCACATCCTCGTGACTTCCTGATCCCGCAGGGAGGCGCCACCCGGCCCCTCCCTGCGCAAACGCCCGAGCCGCGCGACACTATGGTGAGGGGGTGAGTATGGATTTCGTTTACCGGCGCAGCTATCGCGGCCGTGTACGGGCTGTGATCTTCGATCTGGCCGGCACCACGGTCGATTTCGGCTGCCGCGCTCCGGTCGATGCGCTGATCGAACTCTTCCAGCGGCATGGAATTCAAATCGCCGCGGAAGATGTGCGCCAGGCCATGGGCATCCACAAGAAGGACCACCTGCGCGTGATCCTGCAGTCCCGGCCGGTGGCCGAACAGTGGCGGGCGCTGCATGGCGAGACGCCGGATGAAGGCGACGTTGACCGTCTGTTCACGGAATTCATCCCCATCCAGACCGCAGCCATCGGCCGGCACGCCGATGTGATTCCCGGGGTCAGCGAGACCGTGAATCAACTGCGCAAGCGTGGCATCCGGATCGGCGCCACCACCGGGTATTCGCGAGAGATGATCAAGGGACTGCTGCGGGATGTAGCCGCCCACGGCTTCCAGCCGGACCATCTGGTCTGCGCGGACGATGTGCCCGCCGGACGCCCCGCGCCGTGGATGGCCGTGACCTCGGCGATGAAGCTCGGCATCTATCCGCTGGAAGCTTGCGTGAAGGTGGGGGACACGGTAGCGGACATCGAAGAGGGATTGAACGCCGGTATGTGGACCGTGGGCATCACATGGGCCGGCAACGAGGTGGGGCTGACGGAGCAGGAATGCGAGTCGCTGGGGCCGGATGAGCTGACGAGGCGTGTCACCCGGGCCACGGACCGTCTGGGGGCCTCCGGTGCGCACTTCGTGATCGAAAGCGTACAGGATCTGCTGCCGGTGATCGAAGCCATCGATTCGCGAATGGCCGCCGGAGCCAAGCCCTAGGCTACGCCGCGCGCGGCAGCCGCGACTTCAGCCCGGTCCATTTCAGCCCTGGGAACAGACGCCGCCACGCGAGTTCCAGCAGATTGAGCAGGATGGCCGCGGCCAGCAGGCCCGGCCACAAGCGTAGCGAGGTGGGCAGGCCCGGCCCTGCCGCGTCAAAGATCCGCTTCGCCGGGGGATTGAACCGTCCTCCGGTGTAGGCTGCCAACTGCCTCAGCAGCAGGGGGTTGCTACCGTAGGTGGTCACCTCCGGCTCCGGCAGGTACAGTCCGACTTCCGGAAATGCACGGGATTCCACCAGAGGCCTCACCCGGAACAGTCCCTTGCGGTTGCCCACCGGGATCTTTCCGCGGAAGTGATCGGCGCTCAACCGCTCCAGGGTCACTGGGGCCTGGAAACCATCGGGGCCAATGGCAAAGAGAGCGGGCATTTTATCGGGCGCCGGAACAGCCTGGGAGAGGCGGTATTCGACCACCAGATTGCCGTTGGCGGAGTCGTTGGTCAGGCTGGAATGCCCGGGCTGCGAGTGCGGCAGCAGGTCGCGCAACACGTTGGCCCAGAACTTGTCATAGCCCGGCCAGGATACCCAGGAAGCGGCCCAGCGCGACTTCGCGTCCGACGTGAAAACCGCCGCGCGGCCCAGGCCATACTGCCAGCGAGCCAGCAGGGGGTTGTCCTTCTCGCCGGCCGTCGAGGACGTGATGGAAAGAATCGTCTCGGCGGTGGGCTTCGCCTGGAAGCGGACGTAACCCTTCAGCGCGGGCGCCTTGTCCATGGGCAGCCCTTCGAGGATCTCGGCCATGTGGGCGACCTTGGGCTGAATCGTCTTTTCGATGGTGGTGGAACCGGTATGCTCCATGACGTCCTTGAGCAGGATCTGCTCCAGGCCGGACGGGTCGGTGAGGAAGTATGCCTTGCCCTTGGCGGTGAGTGCGACCTTCTCCAGATAGGCCCGGTTGACGTCCTGCCCCAGCCCCACGGTCGAGATCGTAATGCGGCTGTTGGCCGCATCGCGGGCCACCGTCATGGAATCGCCTTCTTCCGAGATACCGTCGGTGAGCAGGACGATGTGCTTATACGCTCCGGTGGCGGTGGTCATGCGCTTGTAGCTCTCGGTGAGCGCCGGCGCGATCTGGGTGCCGCCGTCCGGTGTGATGCCGGCTACCAGCCGCTTGATGAGTGTACGATCTTCGGCGCGCCGCAGCGGCACCGCCCACTGGAACGAGTTGTCGAAGATCAGCACGCCCACCTGGTCGATGGGCCGCAGGTTCTCCACAACGCCAATGGCGGCCAGGCGGGCCAGTTCCATCTTGCGGCCTTCCATGGAGGAAGACTTGTCGATGATCAGGATCACCGAGGCGCCTTCGGGACTGCGCGGCGGCGCGATGAGGGCGGGCAGGGTGCGGTCCAGAGCGTCCTGTGGCTGATTCTTTTTGTCGACGTAAATGTTGCGCTCGCCGCCGATGACCATCAGGCCGCCACCCTGTTGCACAAAGCGTTCGAGATCGGCTTTGCGGCCGGGCGGCATGGCCTCCATATCCCAGTTGTTGAACACCACCAACTGGTAGTCATCGAAGCGCGCGTCGGCGAAGAGGACGTTGGAGACCACATCAAACTGGGCGGCGGTGAGGGTTCCGAACAGGTGCGACTCCATTCCGGAAGCGTCCTGCGAAAGGTACAGCAGGCGCGGACGCCGCAGAGACACGGCCTGTTCGACACGCAACTCGCCCAACTCCGGAGACTTCAGCGTCACCAGGAAATCGATGGCGCCCGGGGTCGCCACGGCGGCGCTGACGCGCAGGTGGTTCATTCCGGGCTCCAGGGCCACCTGGGTGGAACCCAACGGTTTGCCCTCCGCCAGGAGTTCCAGCGTGCCGGACGCCTTCGAGGGGCTCTCGACATTCAGTTCAATGGGAAACCGTTCTCCCGTGAACGCCACTTCCGGCAGACGGGCGGATTCCAGCTTCAGCTTCGGCTCAGGTTGGCCGGGCAACGCGAACGTATCGATGGGAATCCCCAACTGGCGCGCCTGCCAGGCGGCACGAGCCACGGAACCGGAGTTCTCCTTGCCGTCCGAGATCAGAACAATGCGGGGAATCAGTCCGGCCGGCAGCGTAGCCGAGGCTTCGCGGATGGCGCTCTCGAGACTCGTCTCGCGGCCCATCTCGCCGCCTGTTCCGCGCAGTTTCCAACCCGACGCGTACTCCTGGGGTTGGGCCATGCGAATGGAACGGGCAAAGGGCAGCACGCGCACGATGTGGCGGCCGCGGGCGTCGTCAATGCTCGAAACCAGCTTCGACTCCTGCGCGAGATCATTGCCGGAGATACTGGCCGAGGTATCCGCGAGAACTGCCACGCCGAGTTTGGTTTCGTGAACAGGTAGACCCGGCTGGAACAGAGAGAGCACCACCGCCGCGATACTGGCCACCTTGAGCGCCAGAGCCCACGGGGCCGTCGGTTTCGACCGGTAGAGCCACCACTCCAGCGCAATGAGCAACGCCCCGAGGATGGCCAGGATCTGCCACATCTCCTTCGGGAGCGGAGTCGCGGCGGCGGCCGGAGCCAGCCCGCGCGCGGCATTGGCCGGAATCTGCCAGGCCGTCGACCCCAGACCGGGCAGGGACAGGGCAAACATCAGCTCGGAATTCGGCGCCAGGACGCGCACAGTAGAGGGCGAGGCGGTGAAGAAGCGGACGGTCTTGCCATCCACGGTGAAGGGGAGCGCGGCACCATCCGAGTCGAGCACCCGAATCTGATCGGGCGCGGCGATCTCGTTGAGATCCGCATTGACCGATCCCGGTGTAGCGGCCAGGACCTCCTGGCGGAGAAAGGTCTCGGGCGAAACCCACTGCATCAGGTTCGCGAAAAGCAGAGGCGTCGTGAGCTCATAGCGCAGGTCGGCGTGAAGTGGGTGAAAGCCCAGGGTGACGCGTTTAGGTTGTCCGGGCACGGCGCTGGCCAGAATGACCGGCCCCTGCGCGGTTTCGGCGACTACGGTCTCACCGCTGCCGGGCGTCAATACCCGGGCGCCCTTCAGCTTCATGTCCTTCGAATGGATACCGGAGGCGATGGGCTGCCCTGAATTCCAGCGGACGATGGTGGCGTCGCTGGTGCCGGGCCGGATGATGAGGCTGGCCTTGGCGGGCAGGGTGGAGGGCGAGAACGAATCGAGAATCACCAGGTCCGCATCGACGTTCGATTCGTATTGAGCTGGCTGATAGTAAGACGCTTCCACCCGCGCGTCCGAGCTGAGCATGGGCCGCAGCAGGTCGGGCTCGCTAGAGTAGACTGCCACGCGCAGCCGGCGCGGCACGGGGATTTCGAGCAGCGCCCGGTCGTCCGCCGGCAGGCCGTCGCGTGCGTTCAGCCGTGCTTCCAGCCAGCCGGCCGCGGTGGAGCGGAAAGAGAAGTTCGATACCGCGTCGCTGTGCGGCGGCAGATTCATGAGCTGGTTCGAGACCAGGGCGCCGCCCAGGCCGACGGTGAGCGGGACGTTATAGGGCGTCGAGGAGTAGTTGCGGGCGGTGACCGTCGCGTTGAACAGGGTGGCGTCATTCGTGTCCCGGCGCACGGTCACACGCGTCAGCCCCAGGTTCGGCGGAACGTCCTTCGTGCTGAGGACGCGGAGGTTCCTGGGCGGATTCAGGGAGGAGGAGGGCTCCACCTGCCCGGGTCCGACATAGAGGATTTCGCCGGCGCTGCGTGCCTCCAGCCGCATGGCCTGCTGAGCCAGGTCGAAGGCGGGTTGCAGATCCAATGCGGAAGAAGAGGGCACGGAACCCTTGATCGCAGCCTCGACAGCCGCGTGGTTCGACTCGAAGCGGGTGACCGGGGTGGCCAGCGAGTCCGCCCGCACGACCATGACGCGGTCCTGCGACGGGACCCGTTTGAGCCAGGCCAGAGCCAGACGCTGCGAGTCGGCATGCAGGACGGGATTCTGCAGCCAGGCGGAGTTGTCCAGCAGCAGCACGTGGTCGAGCCCGGAGGTATCGGGACGCCCCAAACGAGGCTGCGCGATGGCCAGCAGCAGGCAGGCGATGGCCAGCAACTGCAATAGCAGAGACCAGGGCTGGTCTACCTTGCGGCGGCGTTTCTGCTGGACGTCCTGGCGAGCGGTCTGCCAGAAGCGCAAAGTCGCGACGGTATACTGCTTCCGCGACCGGATGAGCAGATAAAGCGCCACCGTGGCGGCGGATACCGCTGAAAAGAGGGCAAGGAACTCAAGCGCGCTCAGATTGGCAAAAAACAAAGGCTATGCACTCCGCGGGGCGCGCTGCAGTTCCGCGCCGGCTTGATTCAAGGCCGTAAAGATGGCCTCTTCCAAAGGGACGGATGTCGAGAAGCCGGCGTAACGTCCGCCTGAGCGCAGCGCGAGATTTTCTATGGCGCCTGCATACCGATCGAACTCTTCCGTATAGGCCTGGCAGGTTGCCTCGTCCAGGGAGATTTCCAGCGACCCACCGGATTCGGCGTCGCTCAGCAGCACGTCTCCCTTCAGATTCGGCGACCTGTCGGAATCGGTCCAAACCTGTACCAGCATCAGTTCATTGCCGAAGTCGGCCAGGTACTGTAAGGGTTTCAGCACTTCCCCATCATCCAGAAAGTCGGAGATGACGATCAGGAGTCCCGGCTTCTGATAGGCCGAGATAAACTGCCTGACCATCTCGAAGTAAGACGTGCGGCCGCCCGGTTCGACAGCGGACAGGAAGTCATTTACCGGCCCGAAGCGATGCCGCCCGCCGGAAGCCAGATGCGAATCGTCCAGTTTCTCGTGGAACGGCTGGAGCAGGATGGAGTCGTGGCGCACCAGCCCGACATAAGTGAGGGCGGCGGCCAGTTTGCGGGCGTAGTCAAACTTGGTGATGGCCCCCGGCTCAGGCGAAGCCGTCATGGAACTGGAGGAGTCGAGCAGCAGCCGGATCGGCGTGCGGGGCTCGACCTGGAACATCTTGAGGAAGAGCTTTTCCAGCCGCATGAAGGCGCGCCAGTTGACGGCCCGCAGATCATCACCCTGATGGAAGTTCCGATGGTCGAGAAACTCTTGGCCGGGTCCGGCATAACGCGAGATGTTGTGCCCGCCCACCAGGCCGCGGAACGACTGTTGCCAGCGGATAGTCAGGCGTTCCAACCGTTCCAGGATTTGACGGTCCAGCAGGGGAGCAGCCATTGCGTTTCGTCCTCAGCGTGTCCGAACGGCTCGGGGCTCAGGCGCGCGTTTGCGCGGCTTTCGCGGTCGCCGCGGCGATGATCTCCTTCAACAGCGTTTCCGGAGTCTGGTCATCGGCATGCGCGTCGAAATTGAGGATGATGCGGTGGCGCAGGACGGCCGGCGCGATGGTCTTGATGTCATCGATGGAGAGGTGCGCATGACCGCTCATAAAGGCGTAGACACGGCCGCACTCCACCAGAGACTGGGCGCCGCGCGGAGAGGAGCCGTAGCGGATGTACTTGTTCGCCAGCTCATGCGCGTATGCCGTGCCAGGCTGGGTGGACATCACCAGACTGACGGCGTAGTCCTGGACATGCGGAGCCACCAGGACCTCACGGCAGGCCCGGCGGATCGACAGGATGGTATCCCGGTCCATTACCTGGCTGAGTTCCGGTTCTTCGCGGGCAATGGTGCGCTCGACGATGGTGTTGAGGTCTTCCCGCGTGGGGTACTGGACGAGGATCTTCATCAGAAAGCGATCGAGCTGCGCTTCCGGAAGCGGGTAGGTCCCTTCCATTTCGATCGGATTCTGGGTGGCCATGACGAGGAACGGCGATTCCAGATGATGGGTCACTGTACCGGAGGTGACCGTGCGCTCCTGCATGGCTTCCAGCAGCGCCGACTGCGTCTTTGGCGTTGCACGGTTGATCTCGTCCGCCAGCACGAGGTTGGAGAAAATGGGGCCGGGCTGGAACTTCAGCGCCTTGCCGCCGGCGTCGGTGGTTTCCATAATCACGCTGCCGACAATGTCCGCCGGCATCAGATCGGGCGTGAACTGGATGCGGGAGTATTTCAGGTGCAGCACGCGCGAGAGCGTCCGCAACAGAGTGGTCTTGCCCAGTCCCGGCACCCCTTCCAGCAGCACGTGGCCGCCCGCAAGCAGGCAGATCAAAACGCCGTCGACGACGTCCTGCTGCCCTACGATGACTTTACCGATTTCGCTGCGGACAAGATCCAGCCGCGAAACGGCTTCCGGAAAAGGCGAAGAGTGAGCCACATGAACATTGTATGGCAAGCCGGAACGCAGCCGTTCCAGGCCCATCTCCGGAGTCCATCGAATGTTACTCCTGTGGACGCATCGGATATGATGTGCGTGACTTCGCACAGGCAAGGAGACTCCCCATGACCCGTCGTGAATGGACGCTGACCAGCCTGGCCGCCCTGGCGGCGCCAGCCGGGCGCCAAATCCGCCTGGGAGGACCCGTCTTCCACAAACCCGAAGACCCGCGCGAACTGGCCCGCGAACACCGCAAGCTCGGCTATAGCGCCGGCTACTGCCCGCCCGCCAAACCCGGCGACACGGCGCTGCTGCGCGCCATCGAGGCCGGATTCCAGGCCGAGAATGTCATATTGGCCGAGGTGGGCGTCTGGGTCAACCTGCTGGAAACGGATCCGGCCAAGCGGAAAGTGAATTTACAGAAGGTGACCGACGGCCTGGCCGTGGCTGACGAGACCGGCACGCGCTGCTGCGTCGACATCGTGGGTTCGTACAACCCGAAATACTGGGACGGACCGGATCCGAGAAATGTCTCCCAGGCGTGCTTCGACGCGGCGGTGGAGAACGCCCGGACGATCATCGATGCGGTGAAACCGAAGCGCGCCAGGTTCTCCTACGAAATGATGGGCTGGACTGTGCCCGATTCGCCGGACTCCTACCTGAAGCTGATCCGCGCCATCGACCGTCCGGGCTTCGGCGTTCACATCGACGTCTGCAACATCATCAGTTCGCCAGGCAAGTTCTACAACAACGCCGCGCTGATTCAGGAGTGCTTCCAGAAGCTGGGCCGATGGATTCTCTCCTGCCATGCCAAAGACCTCGAATGGGTGAAAGAGATGAATCTGCACTTCCTGGAGGTGGTGCCGGGGCGGGGTCAGGTGGACTATAAAGCGTACCTGGGCGCGCTCGCGGCCCTGCCTCACGAGGCGCCGCTGATGCTGGAGCACCTCAAAACGGCCGAGGAGTACGCCGAAGGGGCGGCCTACATCAAAAAGACCGGCGCTGAGGCCGGTCTTCAGTTTGCTTGAAATCGGATTGAGCGAGGCTTTAGGATTCGACGCTAAGAACGCCGGCGGAACCCGCGGCGTTCGCCAGGCAGCCCACGATGGAGGCGATCTCCGCGACAGCCACACGCGAGGGGCCGCCCAGGCAGGTGCGGGAGAATGCATCCCACGCGCTCATCATGCGGAAGTCGATGCGCAGCATCGTCTGCTCCACGGTGGAAAGATGCTCCTCCACCATCGGAGCTTTGCTCAACAACTGGTTGACGATGCGGTAATCCTCGTCGAGCGCCTGCCGGAACGCGGAGAGATCCTGTTCATCCGCAGTACCCTGCAAAAGCCGCTGAATCTCCAGGACGGCCAGGCTCGAGGCCTTCGCAACATGCGTCGCGTAGTCCACGGAAGTCCTGGTGCGGAGAATCAGGATGCAGCTGTATCGGAACCAGTAGGCGAAGAGCGCTACCGAGAAAGCGATGATGATGATGCTTACGACCATCGAGGCGTTTTGCTCCGTGGAGGCCGTCTGACCGAGTCGGCCCCACTCCTAGAAGAAGATTAACACCGACGTCCTGGCAGGACAATACGTCCTGGGCGTACTAAGGAGGAATTTAATCTTCCTTAGGTAAACAATCTAGCCGGATGTCCCGGCGAACCACCCAACCAACCCTCACTAATGGGTCATGGAATAGACTACATAGTTTACTCCCAAACGGATCGCTTCCGAAGAAAACCTCTCCGGATAGTCCGGATCGTCGGCAAACTCCCACCCGTCGCCGACGTCCATATTGAAACAGATGGCGATCATCATCCGTCCGTGCCCGTCGCGGATGGCCCGCCAGTGCGGCTCGATGCCGCCCCGCTCGATGCCGTCGCCGTGAACGACATTCGCCCCCGGCACCCTCACCCTTTGTTTGAGATCGAAGACCGTGCGAAAGGCGGGATCGCCATCCTCCAGCTCCTCAGCCTGGGCGGAAGGATCGATCTGGTGGATGCCTTCCATGAAGTTAGCCCATTCGCGCTCGTTGTGGAAATCGTCGACCATGAGGAATCCGCCGCGGTCGAAGTACTTCCGCAAGCGGTCTGCCTCGGAAGGAGACAATCTCCAGTCGCCGACGGAACCGGCAAAAATCCAGGGCAGGTTGAAGATCTCGTCGCTGCTGACGTCGACGATGGTCTCGATGGGCTGTATGTCTACTCGCGTCAGCCGCTTAAGCAGGGAGACGAAGATCCGGTCGCCCTTGTTGACGTCGATGCCCCAGCGGTAATAGCGGCGTCCGCGGTCCATGGGCGAGCGGTAACGCAGGCGGCCCAGGGCGAATTCGGCCTTGTGGAGCGCATCGGGCGGGTCGTCCACCGGATCCTGCATTTCGTGCTCATAGCGAGCCCACACGCGGTCTCGCATCTGCGCGAACGCCAGCAGCGCGCCCAGCAGCAGTAGACCCAGCAGTACCGCAGCGCGTGATCGGAGACCACACCAAGCCCGCATGGTAAGAGACTACCCCGAGATAGCCTTACTTCACCAGGAAATATTGTCAAAAAGAGCGCGCAGCCGCCTTCCCTTCCCCGGATGGATGGATTCCACGAAGCCGATGCGGCCGCCGAGGTGCGCCCGTAAGTCGGGGACGCCGGCCCGGTTCTGGTCCGCCGGCCCAAACCGGACGCAGTTCGTCAGAACGGCCTTCAACTGGTCAAAATCCGCCCTGGGGATGTTCAGCCGTGCATTGGTCACCAGCCCGGCGAGCCGCTGCTGCATGCTGCGGGTCATGATGCGCGTTTTGCGGTGGTTGACGGCAAAGCCCTCCTCCAGGAGGACGGCGGCGGCATAGGAGGAAAACCGGCGCACGTGGGATGGTTCGTCAAACGAAAAGGCGAGGTCGTCGGCATAGCGCGTGTAAACGGCGCCGAACTGACGAGCGAGCCCGGTCAACCGGCAGTCGGCATGATAGGCGCACAGATTCGCCAGGCCGGGCGAAGTGGGCGCTCCTTGCGGAAGATGCGGCGATTGATGCAGGCGACGCGCGGCGATTAGCTCCGCATTTGAGATGGACGGCCCGGCGGTCCGCCAGACGCCCGGGTGGGTTCGATTGGTGCAGACCCCCGCCAGCAGGTCTGCAACGGATTCCGGATAACCAAAGGTACGGAAGACAGCTTGGATCCGCGCAGCCGGGATCGAGGGGAAGAAGTCCTGCAGATCCATTCGGAGGACGACTGGCCGTCCGACGTGCGGCTCGGCGAAGGTGCGGATCGATCGGCCCGGGCAGAAGCCATGCGCCGCCGGGTGAGCCGGAATGAGATTGAGGATTTCGCCCAGGATCCGGCGCTGCATCTCCTTCAGCCGCGGCTTGGGCGCCTCGATGAGCCGTACGCCGCCGTGTTGCTTGACCAGGATTCGGTAGTGGTAGTGCTCCAGTGGCGTCCGGGTTGTGCGGGCGTTCAGCCCTTTCCGGTCAGCGAACCAGTCGAGTTCCGTGGGATGCACGCCAAGCCAGGCAGCCAGATCGCCTTCAGTCACGAGTTCCGGCAGACCCCACGGCACCGCG
Source organism: Paludibaculum sp. (assembly GCA_049841055.1). GTDB lineage: Bacteria > Acidobacteriota > Terriglobia > Bryobacterales > Bryobacteraceae > Paludibaculum. The sequence continues at coordinate 24,176 of JASGIE010000015.1, forward strand.
GCCGGTACCGGCTGCATGCGTTGCGGCTCAGTGAGCCATTTCGCCACCGAAAGCTTGTGAGCGCGAAACCGGAACGCTTCGTCATCCAGCAGGAACCGGATCACGTCCTGCTGCCTCGGCCGTGTGCGGCCCCGGTGGGTCTTCAAGTAGCGCCGGGCGAGGGGCAGCAGCCAGAACCACGGCCGCCCCAGGACATAGGCGGCGCGCCCGGCAATCCCATCCGCGGTGGGTTCCCCGCTGGCGAAGCAGCGGGCCAGGTGGGAGACAAGTGCGGGGTTAATCATGGCCGGGCGCGTCCGGATGCTCCAACGAGTCTCACCTGGCGTGGGCTGAACTGCGCGACAGCGCAGCCGAAGCGCACGCGACGAATGCCTGGCTATTCCCGATGCCCTGGGGTAACCCCAGAGAGGCTGAACCGAACCGTGAAGAACGATTCAGACCGAGCTTGGAGCATCCGGCCGCCGTCCGTACTATAACAAGCCCGAATTTCGAGCCCAAGCCCTGAGCCGGAGCCGAGCCGGTGGGCGGGCCGCTCTAGAATGGGATTCGATGACTCGCAGGTGCGTCCTCGCCCTCTCCGGCAGTTGGCTGACCATTACCCCGGCGCTGCCGCGAGCCAGCGAACAGGCGGACCGTATCGTCATCCACAAAGCCCGCCGGGAGCTGCTGCTGCTCCAGAACGGCAAGGTCTTGAGGACGTACAAAGTGGCTTTGGGCAAGCAGCCAGTCGGCCGCAAGGAGCGGCAGGGCGACATGCGGACTCCGGAAGGGTTGTACCGAATTGTCGCCAGGTATGCCCAAAGCCAGTACCACATGGCGCTTCACATTTCGTACCCGAATGCGGCAGACGTGGCTCGTGCGCGCAAGCTGGGCGTTCCGCCCGGCGGCGATATCCTGATTCACGGCCTTCCAAACGGCCAGGGTTCCGTGGGCAAAGCCCACCTGCAAACCGATTGGACCTGGGGCTGCATCGCCGTGACCGACGAAGAGATCGAGGAGATCTGGAAGCTGGTCCCGAACGGAGTGGTGGTGGAAATCCTGCCGTAATGCGGTGGGAAGCAGCCGGAGTCACCGATAGACGACGCAGCCTCGCTCTTCCAAATCCGTCAGCCAGGCCGGCGGATCCAAGGTTGTCACCCAGCGCAGGTCGATCTTCTCCAATCGCGGCAAACCGGCCACGGCTGCGGGCAGGGCGCGGAGCGGGTTCCCCCTGAGGTCGATCTGCCTCAACTCCCGCAGGTTTCCGAGCGATTCCGGCAGCCCGGCGAGCTGATTGTTCCTCAAGTGCAATTCCCGCAGGTTGGAGAGCTGGCCCACGCACTCCGGCAGGACCGCCAACCGGTTATCCGAAACCCTCAGCTCGATCAGCGCCGCCATGGCGCACACACATGCCGGCAGTTCCTCGAAGCGGTTCTCACTGATGTTCAGGTAGCAGAGCCGCCTCAGCCGGCCAAGCGAAGCTGGCAATGCGGTCAGGCAATTGTCGTGAAGATAGAGGAAGTCTCGGAGCCCCGTTAGGTCCCCGAGTTCCTCCGGCAATTCAGCCAACCGGTTATGTCCGAGATCCAGCATGCGTAGCGACTGCATGCGGCCCACGCCGCCCGAGATGCCGGTCAAGCCGTTGTCGGCCAGGACGAGCGTTTCGGCCTGCACTTGTGTCCAAACCCAATCGGGCACAGTGCCCAGGCGCTGCTTCCAGAGGTTCAGGTCTCTCGGCGCGGTATCCGGCATGAAGACGATCGTAACGCCGGTGTGGCGGTTAAGATTCGTAGACCGTTGAGCTGGACTTCGTTGCCGCGATGCCGAATCAGGACACTAGTTCCGCGGTTTGTCATCCTTGGCGGGAGGCTTCTGCTCCTTCCTGGGCTCAGGCCGAGGTGCGGCCGGGGGATGAGGAGCCGGAGCAGATCGCTGCCGTTGCTGCGCCTCGCGGGCTTGCTGTTGCTGGCGCTGTTGAGCTTCGCGAGCCTCCTGCTGTTGCCGCTGTTGCTGACGCTGCGCTTCCTGTTGCTGCTGACGCTGTTGGGCTTCCCGGGCATCCTGCTGTTGCCTCTGCTGCTGTCGTTGCGCTTCCTGCTGCTGCTGACGCTGCTGTGCTTCGCGGGCATCCTGCTGCTGCCGCAACTGCCGCTGCTCCTCCTGCTGCTGGCGCTGCTGCGCCTCGCGGGCATCCCGCTGCTGCCGCTGTTGCTGGCGTTGCGCTTCCTGCTCTTGCTGGCGTTGTTGCGCCTCACGCGCATCCTGCTGCTGGCGCTGCTGCCGCAGTGCCTCCTGCTGCTGCCTCTGTTGTTGCCTTTCTGCTTCCTGTTGCCGGCGCTGCAGCTGCTCCCGCTGCTGAGCCTCCCGTGGGTCCTGCCTCGGCTGCTGGCCGGGAGGCACGTTGAATCCTCCACCGGCAGGCGCCTGCGGCGTACCCGGCTGTGGGTTTGGCCGAGCCTCGCCTCGCATCGCAGGCTGTACTCTCTTTACCCGGCTCATATCGACCACCCGCACCGGCTGGGCCGCGGCCGGGGCGCTCTGCCTGATCTGCCGTACTTCGTTCGCCTGCAGCGGTCTCCCGGCATTCCGGGCCAAAGCCGCCTGCTGGCGGTCAAACGGCACCGTGGGCGGAGGCGGCGCGGTTCTCGCCACGACCCGCCGGCTGAGGGCGGCGGCCGGCGGCCGGGCGGCGGACCGGGCATTCGTATCCGGCTGGGCGCCCAGCACACTCGTTCTTTGTGGGACCACGAACGGGCCAGGGGCGATGTGCACGGCCTGAACCTGCGCCGCCGTGACAGGACGAGCAAACTGACCCACGCGCCTTCCGCTGGCAAATGCACTCTGCGGCACGGCGATCACGCCGTTCTGCACGCGCTGATTCACATACTCAATCCTCGGGTTCCGGTCGTTCCGTGAACGGTAGTAGTTGTTGATGGTGACGTTGTTGATCACCGTGTTGGCCGTGTTGACGCGTGTGAAGTAGCGCTCGCTCACCCGGTAGGAAGGATAGTAGGGCTCGCGCGGTCCCAGAGGGAACCAGCCCACCGCCGGGGCGGTCCCGCTGGAGAACGCCAGACTGAACCCGGACCCTCCAACCCAGGCGACCATCGCCGGAGCATAAGCCGGCATCACCTGATAGGGCCCGGGAATCCACCCCCAACGTCCGCCGAAGGAAGCCCACCGGCCATAGTGATAGGGAGCAAAGCCCCACGGCGCGTCATCGACCCAGGTCCAACCCCAGGGAGCGATCCACGCCCAGTGGCCGTCGTGATACGGGGCCCAGCCCGCCGAGACCGAGGCCGGCATCCAAACCTGTCCATACTCAGGCTGGTTCACCCAACTGCCGTACTGATCCAGATCGTCATAGCCGGGCACTTCCCGCGAAACATAGCGCGCCGATTGCGATTGATCCTCGCGCCGGTCCCGCCCCGAGCACCACTCGTCGAACGCATCGCCCCCGGCGGCTGAGGTGAGGTTGTACTCCAACTGATCGCCACCCCGCACAGCCACCCGCTGGCGTGCGTAGAGCGGAAACGACTGGCCATCCCCTGTCACTTCCCCCGCGCCGTCGCGCACGGTAACGAACGTGGTCTGCGAATCCGGATCCGCATCGATGCGGTAGACGCCGGGCTGTCGCACCGTGAAGGCGAGATTGGGCGTATCGATCTCCAGCAACTGGTCCTGCGCGATCGCGCGAAGGCGGATGAGCATCGTCCCTTCCGACAGCCGGATCTGCACAGTCTGATCATCCAGGTTCAGAAACTCGAAATCGGAGCGTTCACCCAGACGAAGCGCCATGGATCCGATATGAAGCTCGGCCCGGCTGCGATCGCTCACCCAGATCTTGTCCCCCGTCGTCAGCGGCCGGTTGAGGCCGGCCTCCACCCAGTCGTCCACGCCGGTCGGCTGGAACGACACAGCCCCTTCCAGGTAGTTGAGACGGGCCACCCGGCTGGGTGGATCCTGAGCCGCCAGGGTTCCGGTTGCCATCGCCAGGACGACCGCACACATCATGAACTGCCGCGGATACCGCATTTGCTTCTCCTTCGCTCGCGCCGGCCTCGACGCAGCTTCGCCGCGATGGAAGTTGCACTTGCGCTGCCAACCGGGGCCGAGCGCCCTCAGCCCAATCCTTTCATACGGCAACGAAAAGGAGAAACCCCCAACACGCCCGTCCGGGACCATCCCCCCGGCAATTCCTACACCCGGCGCATCGGGCATTCTGCCTGGAAGGAAGTGCATTCCCAGAAGCGCCGATTCAAGAGGACTGGTGGATTTCGCGGCCACCTGCTGTACCCTGGGAGCCATGAGAGCCCGGCGTCGCAGCTATCCCCTTCTTCTCGCGGCAACCGTACTGCTCGCCTGTGCAGGCCCAGTGCTCGCTTCGGACCCCGGTTGGTTCGACAGAACCCTGCCAGTCTCAGGCGCGGTCTTCCTGGACGTGAAAAGCGATCCCGGGGGCGCAAGCATCACCGCCGGACCCGCCTCGTCGGTTCGCGTTCGCGCCATCATCAAACCGCTGTTCGGCCGCCTGGACCTCGACCTGGCGGAGGCCAACATCCGCGCTCTCGAGAAGAATCCCCCCCATCGAGCAGGATGGCCATCGCATCCGCATCGGCTATGTGAAAGACCCTGCCCTGCTGCGGGGCGTGACCATTCACTTTGAAATCGAGACGCCGCGGGCCACCGAGGCACGTGTCACGACTACTTCCGGCGGTATCCGCATCGACGGCATTGCGGGACCCGCCACTACCTCGACGAACTCTGGCCGCACGGAGATCAGCGATATTGCCGCCCCCATTACCGTGACAGTCGGATCGGGCGCCGTCATTGTCCGCAATGCCGGCAACTCAGTCGTCGTTCGCAGCCGGTCCGGCGGAGTTCAACTCACGGGCATCCGCGGACCGGCTGAATCGGTGACCACCTCCGGGCGGCACGAAATCAGCGATGTCGGGGGACTTCTCCGCGCGACTACCAACTCAGGCAGCATCCGCATCGATGACGCCAAGGCCGGCGTGGTGGCGCGCAATGGTTCGGGCAGCATCACCGCGTTGCGCATCGGGGGCTCGGTCCACGCCACCACGGGATCCGGCGAGATCCGCATCGAGCAGGTGAGCCCCGCGCCCATCCGTGCCACGGCCCGCTCCGGCGCGATCCATGTCCACCTCGCCGGCGGCAGCGGCTACCTGCTCGACGCGCTGTCCCACTCGGGCAAGATCTCGGCGCCGCCCGAAGTGGCGCCGCGGATCACCAGGGATGGCCACAGCCTCAAGGCTCAACTCGGAGCAGGCGGGCCGCTGGTGGACCTGGACACCCATTCGTCCCGCATCGCCATCCGCTAGAACGCGTCCGCCACATCCTGGCGCCGCACCTGCTCTTGCCGGGCGCCGGCAGCGAGTGCGAGGAGTTCGTCGACGGACCACCTGGTCGTAGGCATGAACGCCATACTTGCACGCCACCACCCGACCATCGCCGCCGATGAGGAAATCGGCCGGCAAACCCAGACTCCCGCCCTCAGGCCGCACCTCCGGGGCAGGCTGCCTGCCGCTGAGAATGCTCAGCGCACTGCGCGTCAGGCCGGTCAGTACGGGCAGCCAGGCACGCGGATCCAGCAGGGCTCGTGGCGCGGCTTCGACTCCAAACTGCCAGTACAGCCGTTTTCCGGGGTCGGCGATCACGTCGAAGGGCAGTGGATCGGCGTGCGGCTTCAGCACGGCCCGGGCGGAGTGAAACACGACCACTTCGCGGATGCCCGCGGCAACGATCTCCTCATGACGTCTCGTCACTGTGCGCAGGTGGAGTTCGCAGACAGGGCATCCGGCGAAGCGGCGGAACTGCAAGTGAATGAGACGATTGCGACTGGGCAATTCGACCAGTCCGTCGTGAATGGTGGTCAGCTCTTGCGGCTCAACCTGCGCGCCTTCGTGAAGCCGATGGTTCTCTCATCCGTCCCTCTCTTCATTTCCGAACAAATTGTTCGGTTATGGATATACTGTTCACCTGAGTATTTGACGAGCTGGAACCGGTTCGGAATCCGCACAACCGAGCCGTGTTTGTCTCGAAACGTTCAATCGGGCCGGGAGTGTCCGGAAAGGCGGGAAGATGGCCAGGAAGAAAGACCGCCGCGTCGAGCGGACTCAGCATCTGCTGCAAGCGGCATTGCTCGCGCTGATCAAGGAGAAGGAGTTCGACGCCATCTCGGTGCAGGAGATCATCGACCGCGCCAACGTAGGCCGCGCGACCTTCTACGCGCACTACGACAACAAGGAAGATCTGCTCGAAAGCGGCTTTGAAGACCTGCGTTTGAAGCTGAAGGAAAGGCAAAGCGAAGCCCGCGCGCGGGCGGGTAGCCCGGAGGACCAACTCTTCGCCTTCAGCCACCATCTGCTGGATCACGCCGACGAAAATCGCGAGATTCTGCCGGCCATGGTCAGCCAGCGCGGCGGAGCGCTCATCCAGCATCTGCTGCGGCACCTGCTGGTGCGCGTGGTGCGGGAAGACGTGAACACCATGCTGCCGAAAGGGGGCGCCGTGCCGAAAGAGGCCATCGTGCAGTTCATCGCCGGCGGTCTGTACGGACTGATGATGTGGTGGCTCGGCGGGAAGCGGCGCCTGTCTGTCGATGAACTCGACCGTCTTTTCCGGACGCTGGCCATTCCCGCCGTGAAGGCGGCCGCCCCATAGCGGAATGAGGTCGCTCTCATCTGCCAGAATCAGAAGTTATGGCGGTTGTCCAGATCTTCGGCATCAAAGGCTCGCAAGCCACCCGCGCGGCGGGAGCGGTTCTTCAAGGAACGCCGCATCGACATCCAACTCATCGATCTCAAGGTAAAGCCCATGGCCGCCGGAGAGATTCGCCGCTTCATCCAGCGTTTCACGCTCAATGGCCTGCTCGATACCGAGGGCAAGGCCTTCGTGGACGCCGGCCTCAAGTACATTCAACAATCGGAATCGCAGTTGCTGGCCCGCATTGAGAAGGAGCCCAAGCTGCTGCGTCTGCCGCTGGTTCGCTGCGGACAGACCGTCTGCATCGGCCAGGATGAAAGCGGCTGGAAGGCGATCGCCGCCATGTAGGCCGGCGCTACACTGCATAGAAGCTCATGCGCACGATTGCCGTTGCACTTCTATTCGCAGGCGTCCTGGCGGCCCAGGACGCGTCGGAACTCAACTTCCTCGCCAACCACACCGACTACCGCAATCTGCGGTCGATGCTGCCCGACTTCGAGAAGCAGCGCGCCTTCGACCTGCTGGAAAAGCGCCGGGCCGCCTCAGTCAACTGGACGCCCGCTGAGATCAGCGGCCGCAAGCAGTACCTGCGCGAGCATATGCTGCGTGCCATCGGAGGGCTGCCGGAGCGCACGCCGCTGAACCCGCGCGTCACCGGCGTCATCGACCGCGAAGACTACCGCATCGAGAAGATCGTCTTCGAGAGCCGGCCCCGGTTCTACGTCACCGCCAACCTTTACCTGCCGAAACGCGGCCAGGGACCGTATCCGGCCGTCCTCTACCCCTTGGGCCATGAGGAAGGCGCGAAAGCGCATTTCGCCTGGCAGCAGATGCTGGTGACGCTGGCGCGCAACGGCTATGTCGGACTGGCGTGGGATGCCCCGGGCCAGGGTGAGCGGGTTCAGATCTACGACCCCGACTTTCACGCCTCGAAGCTGGTGAGTTCCACGCTGGAGCATACGGTCCTCGGCATCCAAACACTGCTCGCCGGCGATGCCCTGGCGCAGTACTACATCTGGGACGGCATACGCGCGCTGGACTACCTGCTCTCGCGGCCTGAGGTCGATCCCAAGCGCGTGGCCTGCAGCGGGAACTCCGGCGGCGGCACACTCACGGCGTATCTCTCCGCCCTGGACGATCGCATCCAGGTGGCCGCCCCTTCGTGCTACATCACCTCCTGGCGCCGGCTTCTCGAGACCATCGGCCCGCAGGATGCCGAACAGTGCATTCCCAACTGGATCTCCGACGGCCTCGATCATGAGGACTTCCTTCTGGCCTTTGCGCCCAAACCGTATCTGCAGCTCTCGGCCATCCGAGACTTCTTCTCCATTACTGGAGCCCGTGAGACGAACGCCGGAGCTACACGCGCCTACGACCGTCTGGGCGCCGGGGACAAAATGCAGTTCTTTCAGGCCGACGACGGGCACGGGTTTACTAAAGAAACGGGCCGCTTGGCTGCGCCTATGCCTGGTTCGACCAGTGGTTCAAGAGAACGGCCCATCCGGGCACGGAAGGGGAGGTGTATTCGTTGCGCGAGGAGGATCTCTACTGCACGCCCACGGGCCAGGTCGCCACGTCGCTGGGCGGCGAGACCGTCACGACCCTGAACCAGATGCGCGTGAAGCAGTTCCAGCGCGGCAATGTTTCGCCTGAGCAGATCGCAAAGCTCATCGACTACCGCCAACCCCGCGATGCGTTCAGCGTGAAACCGTTCGGGACTATCGCGCGTGACGGCTACCGCATCGAGAAACTGGTGTACGAAACTGAGCCCGGCATCGTGATCCCGGCTCTGCTGTTTGTGCCGCACGGTTCCGGCAAACATCCCGGAGTGCTCTATGTCGATGGGGCCGGGAAGTCGGCGCATGTGCAGGATGCCGAGGCGCTGGTGAAGGCCGGACACGTCGTCCTCTCCATCGATGCCCGCGGCCTGGGCGAGACCCGCATCTCGACTTTTCAAAACGGGTCGGACTGGTTCCGGCTTCTTCGGGGATTGGACGAGCGGCATGACGGCCATCATGACCGGCTCACGCTCACCGGGCAGCGCGCCGCCGACATCTCACGCGGACTCGACATTTTGGCCTCTCGCAGCGAGGTCGATGCGCCCGGCTCTACGGCGTCGGCATGGAAGGGGGCGGTGTGCCGCTGCTGCACGCGGCCGTCCTCGATGCCCGGCTGCGCCGGATTGCGCTGGAGCGGAGATTGCTCTCCTACGAATCGGTGGTCGACAACCGGCTCCACCGCGGCGTTTTTGAGCAGGTGGTGCCCGGCGCGCTGAAAGGTCTACGACCTGCCGGACCTGGTGCGCCTGCTCGGCTCACGCACGGCGGTGGTGATCGACGTGGTAAACCCGTTGGGCCAACCTGTGCCGCTGGCGGAGTTGCGCCAGCAGTACCCACGGCCTTGCGCCGTTCGGCCGCCGACAACATCGTGGCGCTCTACGGGTTCTAGCCGCGCATGGCTGTGATATCGTGAGTTTGCCTTTCCTTGCCCGCCTGTCCGCGAATGCTCGCCATGAGCCGGACCAAGCCTGCGGGCGCCAGGTTCGAACTATGAAGTCCTTATTCTTTCCGGCATTCCTGCTCGCCGCGCTTTCACTCGAGCCGCTGCAGCCCGTGAAGGCGCAGGCCCCCGCGCCAGTGGAAGCGCCCGCCGTCAAAAACCGCGCGCCTCTGGCGCCCAACGTGTTCAATGCCCTGCCGCTTACCGCGGTGAAGCCCACGGGCTGGCTCCGGCGGCAACTGGAGATCCAGGCGGGCGGCGAAGCGGCCACCTGACGAGTTCTGGCCCTCGCTGGACAGAACCAGCGGCTGGCTGGGCGGTACCGGCGAGAGCTGGGAACGAGGGCCCTCTATCTGGACGGGCTGGTGCCGCTGGCTTACCTGCTCGACAGTCCGGCGTTGAAGGCCAAGATCAAACCGTGGATCGAGTGGACCCTCAACAGCCAGCGTCCCGACGGCAACTTCGGCCCTGTGAAGAACGTGGACTGGTGGCCGAATTTCGTCATGCTCAAGGTGCTGACGCAGTACCAGGAAGCCACCGGCGATCCGCGTGTCGTTCCGTTCATGACGAAGTACTTCGCCTACATGAACAGCAAGCTCGATACGGTGCCCCTCAAGGAGTGGGCCATCTATCGCTGGGGCGACCAGGAACTCACCATTGCCTGGCTTTACAACCGAACGGGCAACCTCGAACTGCTCGACCTGGCCAGGAAGGTGAGCAAGCAAGGGTACGACTGGAAGGCGCAGTTTGCCGATTTCCAATACCCTGGCCGGATCACCAAAGAGCAGGCCAAGCTCAATACCCACGGCGTGAACAATGCCATGGCCATCAAAACCTCGGGCGTCTGGTCCTGGTTCACC
>JASGIE010000016.1:0-81215 GCA_049841055.1 Paludibaculum sp.
TCGGTTGTTCCCGCCCAGGAGCTGTCGCAAATCCAGGTCAGCAAGATCATCAGAAGCGTGGCCACCCGGGCCGAGCGGGCACAGCGGTATGCGATGGAAGGCACCCTGGTTCTGGAAGGACAGAAGGGCAACGACCCTTCGCGAGTCCTCTCCAAAGCGAAGTTCAAGCTTGCTACCGGACCGGAGGGCCGATCGTATCTGCGCATCGAGGCGGAGGAAAAGGACGAGTACCAGCTCATCTCCAACGGACAGAAGAGCTGGGCCTACGTTCCGAAGCTGAAGCAGTTCACCGAGGAAGAGGGCGCTCCCCTGGAGGACGACGAGGCCGGAGGTGATTCGGACAATGAACGGGACTTTGCCGAGACCTTCAGCCGCATGGTGGTGCCGGGCATGGCCAATATGTTCAAGACGGCCGACAGCGCGGACCAGAATGGCTTGGCGCCGGTGAAGTTCGAAGGCCGCAAGGACAAGTGGCCGCTGATCCGGGTGATGTCGAAAGAGGATCCTGACTCGGGCCGTATCTATATCGAAATGGCGGTGCAGCCCGAGACATTGGACATCGGACATGTAGTCTGGGCCAACACACGGACACGGAACGGTGAGCGCACGCTGCTGCGCATGACGATGGAATACACCAGTTTCCGCTGGGACGACGCCGTCCCTGACTCGACTTTCGAGTTCGTCCCGCCGAAGAACGCCAAAAGGGTGGATTCGGTTCCGATTCCCGGCCAGACCGGTTCCCTGCTGCTGAATAAGCCGGCGCCGGATTTCGAATTGAAGACGCTGGAAGGCGAGAAAGTGCGGCTGTCGGCCCTGCGCGGCAAGGTGGTGCTGCTGAACTTCTGGGCCAGTTGGTGCGGGCCGTGCCGCCGGGAGTTGCCGGGCCTGGCGGATATCTACGACCGGCTGAGCAAGAAGGGCCTTCACGTTTACGGCATCAACGATGAAGGAAAGAGCATCGCGAAGGAGTACTCGGAGAAGGCGGTGCTTCCTTCCCTACCCTGGACGACTCCAGCCGAAAAGCTCACAACCTCTACCGCATCCGTTCCATCCCGACCATTTTCATCATCGACGAGAACGGCCAGGTGGTTCGCTTCTTGAGCGGCTCGAAAAGCAAAGAGGACCTGTTGGCCGTACTGAAGGGCGTGGGCTTCTAGTCCTTGGCGATTGAGATCAGGCGGAAGGACGAGACCAACTGGACGGCCAGAGTGTTGCCGGAGGCACCAGGAGTGGCCGGACCGTGTTGTATCTGGTAACCGACCTTGAGCAACTGGCGGGCATTGGGGCGGTAGCCGACCGCCACTTCGTAAATATCGTTGGCCGGATTCCGGCTGGAGCGCATGTAGCCCGCTCGTCCGGCGATGTACCAGCGGGGGTGTAGCACTCTGCGCACCTCCGCATAGCCGAAATGCTGATTGAAGAATGGCACCACGCGGTAGGCCCGCTGGAACTTCTGCCATTCCCCGGTGAGGTCCCAGTGCCCGCGCGCCCACTGGACATCCAGCCCGTAGGCGGAGGCGGGCAGGTCGCGAGGCTTTGCTTCGCCGGCGCGATAGAAGGCATACTCCCGGTGCAGGTAAGGGCCGCGATAAGCGGAGGCTCCGACCCGGAATCCCTGGGTCAGGGTGACACCCGCTCCACCCGCCCAAGTGCCGTACTGGTCGTGATCCAAAATGCCGCGGCGATTGGCCGGCGAGGAGTTGACGAACTGCGCGCGAAAGTCGAGGCGCGAAACAGTGAGGTCCGCCTGGGCCCCCGCCTGCCCCAGGGTGGTGATTGACTTGTAGTAGTAGCCGTAGGTTGCCGGCATATCGATCAGCGGGTTGGCCATGTCGTCGTAGTGCAGAAGGAACGAGCCGAATGCGGACGAAAGCTGTCCAGGCCCGAACGACCAGCGATGCCCGCTTCCAGAACTGCGCGTAGCTGAGATGCGCCTGCAACAGGTCGCCTTTCAGGCCGTGGCCCTGGGTGTTGAACTGCTCGTAGAAATAGGGCCGCGTATAGACCTGATAGGTGCCGGCGACGGTCCAATGACGGTTGATCTTCCAGGATGGATAGAAGACCGCGCGGGCTCCCGCCGTGGCGGAGGAGCCATCCGCGGCGGCGCGGTCAGACGATCGGTCAGAAAGCCGCCCGCGCTGAGGGAGCTGCGGAGCTCGAATCCGGACTCGGCCTCCTGCGCCATCAGGCTGCCGCAAGCCGTGAGGAGAAGAATAGCCAGTCTCACACTTCGCTCGATTCCCTGACGGGCAGCGGAGGATCCGCCACAGCCTCGATCAGGCTCAACATGGAGGTCTCCAGGCTGAAGCCCTCCGCCCGGCGCCGGGCGAACGTGGGCGCCAACGCCGTGAAGACTCCCACCACGCGCGCATCGAAAAGCCGGCCGGCGCTCTCCTGGAGCCAGGAGAGGGTTTCGTCATGGCTGAGCCCGTTGCGATCGGGACGGTCGGTCGTCATGGCGTCGTAGGTGTCGACCACATGCACGATGCGGGCGGGCAAGGGAGTCTCCTCTCCCAACAAACCGTTGGGATAGCCGGTGCCGTCCCAGTTCTCATGATGGAGTTCCACGATGGGCAGGTACGGCTGGAAGCCCTGGACGCCCTCCATGATGCGGCGGCCGATCGTGGGATGCTGCTTGATCAGGTCAAACTCCTCGTCGGTCAGGCGGCCGGGTTTCTGCAGGACCGCGTCGCGAATGCCGATCTTTCCGATGTCATGAAGCAGGGCGCCGATCTGCATCTCCTCCAGTTCTTCGGTGCTGAAGTTCATGGCGCGCGCCACGGCGCAGGCCATCTCGCTGACGCGGCGGCTGTGGCCGGCGGTATAGCGATCGCGGGCATCCAGCGCATTGGCGAGTGAACCACTGAACTCGACATACGCCCGAATGCAGAGACTGCCGGGCCTCGCGAATTGAGGCGGCGGCGCGGTTGAAGCTGCGTGTGAATTCGCGAATCTCGTACGTGGCGCCAGGAGACGTCTGAAACTCGGGCAAGCGTCCGGTGTGAGCGCAATCGCGCAACTGTTCGGCCACGGCGGCTATCGGCTTCACGATGGAGCGGGAGGCAAGCAGGCTGACCACCAGGGCCGCACCCAGGGCTCCGAGCCCCGCGACGAAGAAGACCTGGCGCAGGATGGCATGTACGGGGCGGACGGCGGAGTCGACGTTCTGCAGGGAACGCAACACATAGCCGTCTCCGAAGGAGACATTCTCGAGCGGTAGAGAGAGATAGTTGTCTCCGCCGAGCTTGAGTTTGCACTCAGCCTGGGGGTGGCAGGCCTTTAGCGCTGTTTCCACCAGAGGCGCGGCGATGCCTGGGACGCTGGAGAGAAGAACCCGGCCATTCCGGGTGAGCACAGCCGGCGTGGAGAAGCTGGAGAAGTCGAAGTCCTCGCCCACCGCCAGAGTGCCAATCAGTTCATCCGCCTGTTCGAGCGAGAGGGAGGTTACCTGGTAGGTGTGGTCTTCGAGATCGAGAAAGCCGCGCCGGGGTGGCTGAATCGTGGCGGCATCCATCGCGATCAAGCGTCCGGAGGTGCGGATGACCCCGGCCAGCGGTTTCCCCTGCGTGTCCGAGACGGTGAGCAGGTCGAAACCCAGCTTCTCTCCCACGTCCCGCAACTGGTCTTCGACGGTGCGGCGCGCGTCCGCGCTGTCAGGTTCGACCGTCATCAGTTGAAGTCCGGCTTTTAGCGCCGCATTCTCACCGATCACGCGCAGGAAGCGGCTGTTCTGCAGTTCGCCTTTCGAGCGGACCCGCGCGACCAGGGACTGGGTGTCGCGCAAGGCCACGCTAAGCCTTTCGTGAACGGTGGACTCCACCATCTCCTGGATCGCCCAGAAGCTGCCGGTCAGCAGCAGGGCGAAGGGGGTGAAGGAGTAGAGAAACGTACGGGTCGCGAATCGCATGGCTTACCTGGGGTGCTCATGCCGGGCAGTCGTCTCCGGCCCCAACGGGATGGAAAACTGAGCCTTCACGGTGCCGCTCTCGCCCACCTGGATCGTTTGCCGGAAGAAGCCGGCCGTTTTGTGCCAGGCGACGAGCGTGTATTCGCCGGCAGGAACCTGTGACAGAGTGAAGCGGCCTTCTCCATCGCCGCGCACGTAGAAGCGGTTGGGCACGATGACGATGGCGGAAGCCATGTTGGGATGGAGGTGGCAGTTGACGAAAACAATGCCAGGTGTTGAGAAGGTGACGGTGCGCGATTGGTTCCGGGGGTAGTTCCCGAGGTCGAAGGACTTTGCCTTCGAGAGGGAGAAGACATTGTGGAAGATCGGGTCGAGGTTTGGAAATGAGACGGTGGATCCGACAGGCACTACCAGCAGGTCGGGCGAAAACCGCCGGTCTTTCTGTTCCATGGTGGCGTTAACGGGCTTGGCGCCGAGGGACCCTTCCAGGTAGACGACGACATGCTCGCGTTCGTAGGCTAACGGGTCGACCGTAGGGTCCGCGCCGAGTTCGACGGGAGTGCCGCGGAGATACGAACCGGCAGAAGCGGTCACCGTTCGCCTGGTCAACTTCCGTAGAATCACGATGTTGCCTTCAATATCCGCTGCGAAGGCCAGGAGCGGAAGAAGAAACAAGGCAGGGATTCCGCGGAGTACCACACCAATCATGACTCTTTTATCGACAATGCAACGTAACCGGACTATAGGAGTTTGACCTGATTCGAGTAGGGTGCCGGCCCTAAGGCAACTCAGTGAATACAGGCGAACAGATTCAGGCCTGGCCGCCCAGGACGGAGCGCACCTTCAAGGCAAGCTGCTCGGGACTGAAGGGTTTCTGGATGAACTCGCCACGCATGTTGAGATGACTTCGCTCGGAGATGGCGGCGCCGCTGTAGCCCGACATGTACAGCCACTTCAGATCGGGGAAGATCTCGCGCACCCGGCGGGTGAGTTCCACACCATCCATTTCGGGCATGACGACATCGGTGAGAAGCAGGTCAATGGGAGAGCGGCCGGCGCGGGCGATCTCGATGGCGGCTCTTGCGCTGGAAGAGTGGATGACGGAGTAGCCGTAAGAGGTGAGGACCTGGACGGCGAACTCGCGCACGGCGTCCTGATCTTCCACCACCAATACGGTTTCATGACCGACAGGCGCCATGCCGAACGTGGCCTCCGTGCGGGCGGGCAGAGGCGCCGCCACCGCCGGAAGGTAGATTTCGAAGGTTGCACCGCTGCCGGGTGCGCTTCGCACCTCGATGAATCCTTCACTTTGTGAGACGACGCCTTGCACCATGGAAAGGCCGAGGCCGGTTCCCTTACCTACCTCCTTGGTGGTGAAGAACGGCTCGAAGATCCGGCTGCGCGTGGCCTCATCCATGCCATGGCCGGTGTCCCCGACCGCGAGGCGCACGAAGCGGCCGGCGCGCCGGTCGGGATGATCGAGGAGATCGGCATCGTGCCAGTCCACGATGGAGGTTTCGATGTGCAGCGCGCCTCCGGACGGCATGGCGTCGCGGGCGTTCACGGCCAGGTTCATGATCACCTGTTCGATCTGGTGGAGATCGGCGCGCACCACAGCGGGTCCGGGAAACTGGGCCACGCGCACTTCAACGTCCTCACCCACCAACCGGGTGAGCATCGGCTGGAGAGTGAGCACCACCTGATTCAGGTTCAGCTCCTGCAGGTTCATCATCTGCTTGCGGCTGAAGGCGAGAAGCTGTTTCGTCAGGCTGGCGGCTCGTTCGCCGGCGGCATAGATCTGTTCGATGTGAGCCCGAAGCGGACTGCCCGCGGGCAGGGTCGCGAGCATCAACTGGCTATAGCCGTTGATGACAGTGAGTTGATTGTTGAAGTCGTGAGCGACACCGCCGGCCAGCCGGCCCACCGATTCCATTTTCTGCGCCTGCATGAGGCGCGCTTCGGATTGTTTTCGTTCCGTGATGTCGCGGCTGACACCGAGGATCCGGGTAACGCGCCCCTGGGCATTCAACAGGAGGGTCGTCACCACTTCGGTGTCGACCACCCCGCCGCCCGACCGCAGTTGTTCGAATTCATCGACATCATGCAAGGCCGACAGATCGCCGGACTCGATGGCGGAGACCCGCTGCTGCAGCTTCCGCATGGCTACCTCGTAAGAGCGTGGGCTGAGCACCTCTTTGAGGCCGCGGCGCAGGTAAGCCTCCAGCGGCAGGCCGCTCGACCGGCGGGCCGACGGGCTGATGTAAGTGAAATGCTGCGCCGCCAGATCGTAGAGCCAGATGACATCGCCGGTGTTTTCCGAGATCATCCGGTAGCGCTCTTCGTTCTCCCGCAACGCTTCCTGAGCGAGGCGCTGCTCGACCGCAATGGCCAGACTGGCGGCCAGGCGCTCGAGGAGTTGGATCATGCGGCTGTCCAGCCGGCCAGGGTTCGGATCACCGAACTGCAACAGCCCCAGGGTGCGGCCACCGAAGCGGAGGGGGATGAGCGCCAGGGTTCCGAAGGAAGTCAGCGGGCAGCCATCGCGCAGGTGGAAGGTATCGTTGATACCCAGCAGGGGTTCCGCCGGGTTTGAGAACCGGCCGCTCCAGTAGCTGCCATCCACCGTGAAACCGGGTGGGCGGGTGTCCTCGTCCTGGTTTTCAAAGGGACCGGACAGCACGGCCCCGCACAGACAGAGCAGTTGCGGCTCTTCCAGCTCCCACACGGGCTCAAAGGGCGAATTCCATGGGCACTTCAGAGTTTCGTGCAGGCCGGAAGAGTAGAGGTAGGGAAAGCGATCATCCTCGCGGAGCCGGATGGCGGCCGACTCGACCTCGGTGATGGCGTGAAGAAACTCGATCACTCCGCGACCAAGATCGTCAAGGCTGCCGGCACGATTGAGAAGCCGCAGAAATGACACAAACCATTCCTGCTCAGTCTCGTGTTGTTTCCTTTCGCTGATGTCCTGAATGGTCCCGATCATGCGAATGGGCTGGTCGGCCGCATCGAAGATCAGTTCGCCAAGGCCGTGCACCCAGCGAGTCTGGCCATCCGAGATACGAACGATTTTGTATTCCAGGTCGAACCGGCCGCGGCGCGCGAGCACATGGTTCAGGAAGTGGTCGGAGGCCAGTTGGCGGAAGCCGGGATGGACGATCTGGAGCCAGGTGGACACACTCCGCTCGAAGCCGGCCTCAATGCCGAAGACCTCATCGAGCACATCGGAACTGGTCCAGCGATCCTGAGTGATATCGAGGACATAGCTGCCAAGGCCGGCGATCTCCTGGGTGGCGCGCAGGAGTTTGTGATTCTCACGGAGTACGGTATCCACGCGGTGACGTTCCGTCACGTCGCTCATCATCAGTCCGAGCCGTCCGCGATTCACACGGTACAGCAGCACCTCAAACCACTGCTGCCGGCCCGGAGGGGCAATGTCCAGCCGTGCGGGAGCGCCGGTTCGCAGGACCCTGGACCCGACCTCCACCCAATCCGGCTTCGTTTCGTGAAAGAGTTCACTGAGAGGCCAGCCCGGGATTTCGTCCAGAGGGCGAGCGATCCACTGAGCAAAGGGCGGATTGGCGGCGAGAAGGTGAAAGTCCCGCACGGCTCCGCATTCGTCCACGATAGGCTCCAGCACGGCAAAGCCGTCGTGGATCTCGCTGGAGACCAACTGGTGCAGTTCCCCCGCTTCGCGCGCCGCGTGGCTGTCGAACACAAAGCCTTCCACTCCAATGACCGCGCCGTTCTCGCGGATGGGATGCGCGGTGATGGAGTGATAACCGATTCTGCCATCCGGCAAACGGCGGAAGACTTCGCAGGTACAGACAGGGACGCCGGAACAACACCCGGATCATGAGGTGTTTCCATTTCAGCGGTTTCTCCAGCGACTGAAGTGACGCTGAAATGACGGCCCGCTATCGCGGAGAGATCTGGAAAACCGTAAGAGCTGAAGAAAGGCGCGATTGGCCCAACGAATGGTGCCGTCGGTGGACACCTGGAAGTATCCGGCTTCGGCGTCCTGCACAGCCTTGCGAAACTTCTCATCCCCCACAAAACAGCAGAGCGAGACAATCATCCGGCGAGCTCAAAACGATACTCCTCAGCCCGAGAATTCTGCGGTACCTCTGAAAGTCGTTCGAAGAATGTCGATTCGAGCCTGGCCGGCGGCTGCACAACAGTCCATAAACTAACACGAAGCCATGGTGCCACAAAGAGGAATCTCGGCCGAGTCGGCGGTCTTGGCAACGCTCCGCGGCGCCGCGGCGCGAACACGGGCTCCAACTCCAAGAGCGGATTGGGCTGGCCCTTGGCTGACAAGCTCTTTGCTCTTCCAGATTGCGGAGTTTTAACGTGAACCGGCCCGAAAGATGTCAAGGATCCGACGTCTCGTGTCCGCGGATTGGGGGGACTCGGAGGTGAACAGGGAGAGAGCGAGGATCCGGTCGGTGTGGGGGCGCGGAAGAAGTGTCTGGCACCCCCGGGTGAGTTGCAAGAGGACCGCTATTTCCTCGTAAGCACCAGGTGAGACGCGCGCTCCGTTGCGCGGTGTTCGCTCACTGAAAAACCCAGCGCGGGCAGGTCAATGCCGGCGAACAGAGCCTCACCTTGGCCGAGGACAACCGGTCGAAGTGCAAGATGGAGAGAATCGATCGAATCCGGCCTGCAGATACTGCCGGACAGTGGAGACGCCACCTCCGATTTTGACGTCCTTGTCGCCGGCGGCCTGTTTTGCCAGCTTCAGAGCCTCTTCAATTCCGCCGCTGACGAAATGAAACGTCGTGCCGCCTTCCATCACGAGCGGCTCACGGTCAAAGTGAGTGAGCACGAAAGTCGGCGCATGGTAGGCGGATTGGGCCCCCACCACCCTTTCCACGAGTCATCCGGCCACGGACCGCGAACCGGGCCAAACATATTCCGGCCAAGGATGAATGCTCCGAAGTTCTCCATCGACCGTCGAGCGAACTCATCGTCCACATCGGTCGATCCACCTTCCTGCCCGCGCATCGCGCGGAATGTCCTTGTGGGGAAGAACCACTGAAAGAGGTCTGGACCGCGCTTGCCCAGCGGATTCTCCAGGCTCTGCTCTGTCCCTGCGCCGAAACCATCCATCGAAACACTAAATCCCGCGACACGGACCTTTGACATGTACGTTCTCGCTTTCGAAGAAATAGGGCAGCCCCCGCCCGCGTGACTACACCACGCCCCGGCTTTTAGCTTAGTGCAAGCGAGCCGTTACGGTGCATGCGGCAACGGTCCAAGTCGCGAACTACGCTCCAGACGGCACCAGCCGCACGCTGTCGAATAGTTTCCTCGCGATCCTGTGATTTCGGCCAGGGTCCACATCACGTGCCACACCGATCCCTATTCGAGCAAAGACAGTGCTTTCGGTACAATTGGAAACCAAGGAGCCACCGCCTGCGAGGTTATGCCTCTTTTCTGGACTGAATTTGTCTGCATCCGCTGTTGGGATCCCCAGGCGGAGATGCGCTGGTGGATAACGGCTTTTGGCTGCAGGCAGTGCCCCGTCCCACAGAACTGGGACGAGCCGCAGCCCTCGGACATCGCATTGTGCCTGCCTGACAATGAAGCCCCTACGATTCTGCTTATTGACCGAGCGAAGGAACCAGCGTATAGCCGCGAAACGGTGTACGAGCGGCCCCTGCTCTTCTCTTCCAGCCTGAAAAAAGCACGCAAGTTTCTACAGGATAGAGGCGTCCAACCGGGTATAGTGCAATCCGACGGCGGGACCGAGTTCTTTGAACTCCAGGACCTGGAAGGCAACACCATCGAGGTCTGCAAGGAACAGTGATTTCCGGCTGTTGCGGCTGCGACTCCACGACTGGCGGTCGCGCGCGACCGAACTCATCACCATGAACGGATTTGCGGATGGTGCTGCTGGGCCACCCCTGACTATGCCAACCGCGAACCAGTAGCTGTCTGCGGATCCGGGACTGCCATTCTCCCATCGATCGACTCCATGGCAGTTAGCACGCTGATCTGCACGAACCCGTCGATCGACGACCGCATGGGTTTGCTGCAGGTCACGTACGGATCGCTTTGATGCGTGCGTGCTGGTTGGATCCGGACCGGCGCCTGGGCTGAACAGGTCCATCTGAGCGCCCTAGTCGGGAATCAACTACTCTGCTCGACGCCGACCATCTCCACGTCGAAACCCTCGCCATGGCCGCCGCCTGCTCCAGTTGCCTCCTTTCTATTCCCCTTTGTCGGTCGACATAGTAGTATATCAAGTAGATCGGTTTACTCTATTTTTGCCAACCGGCAGCTGGAAGGTGGGAATTCAGACATGCAGAAGCGTATCTCTTCACATGCAATCTTATTGATCGGATTGAGCTTAGCAGCAAGCTCGGCGGCTTTCGCCCAGACCGGCCAGATTACGGGCCGGGTGGCGGATGCGAGCGGTGCCGTTGTGGCCGGAGCGTCGGTCAAGGTCAAAAATGCTGGGACAAACGTGGAACGGTCAACCGTTTCGAACGAATCCGGGCTCTATACCGTGCCCTTGCTGGGACCAGGCCGGTATCACGTCGCGGCGGAGAAACCCGGCTTCAAGCTCGCCACCCTGGCCAATGTGGATCTCGCGGTGGACCAGCGTTTGGAGGTCAACTTCACGCTGGAGATCGGTTCCGTCTCTGAAAAGATCGACGTGGTCGAGCAGAGCCAGCAGCTCAATACCGTTGAAGCAAGCCAAGGTCAGGTGATCGACAACAAGCGGATTGTGGAGATGCCATTGAACGGCCGGTACTATGGCGATCTTGCGCTTCTCTCGACAGGAGCTGTCCCCTCCGCTCCCGGCAGCCGCTTTGGCGGATTCAGCTCCGGCGGCCAGCGGGTGACTGAGAATAACTACCTCATTGACGGCATCGACAACAATTCGGTCGAGCTAGCTGGAGCCGGCCGCCGTTCCGAGATGGTGCAGCCTCCATCGATGCGGTGCAGGAGTTCAAGGTCCAGACGAATGCGTATTCTGCGGAATTCGGGCGAGCGATGGGCGCGATCGTCAACCTGACCCTGAAGTCCGGCACCAACCAGGTGCACGGGTCGGCCTTCGAGTTCCTGCGCAACGAGAAACTCGACGCGCTGAACTACTTCACGCCGGCCGGCGCAGCGAAGCCGCCCTTTAAGCGAAATCAGTACGGATTCTCCTTCGGTGCTCCGGTGGTGATTCCAAAGCTCTTCAACGGCAGGAACCGGACCTTCATCTTTGGAGACTACGAAGGAACGCGCGTCCGCGAAACCAGCACCGTGGTGAGCACAATTCCCACGCTCCGCATGCGCACGGGCGATTTCGGGGAACTTGACCTCCAAAAGGCTGGTCGATCCCACCAACGGGCAGGTCTTCGCGAATAACGTAATTCCCTCCTCGCGGCTGGACTCCGTGGCCAGCGGATTGATCAACCTGTATCCCACGCCGCTGACATCGAACCTGGCCTCGAACTATACGTTCCTGTCCCCGCGCTGGCAAGACGTGGACAAGTGGGACGTGCGGGTCGACCAGAATCTGGGTACAAAAGACACGGCCTTCTGGCGTTTGAGCAAGCAGGACGTCTCAGTGCCCGATACGCCCTCACTGCCGGCGCCCGCCTATGGCGGCGGCAACCTGGACTACATCACTGAGGGTTACAACACGGGCGCGGGCTGGAATCACATCTTCACTCCGACGCTGTTGCTGTCGGTCCGCGCGGGCTGGAACTTTACCTTGTTTAAACGCGACAATCCGGCCTCCACGCAGGGCCAGTTGCTGAATGCGAAGTACAGGATCCAGGGCGGCGACAACACGATTCCCGGCGGATTCTCGCAGATGAGCCTCACCGGTTACCGGGCGCTGGGCATCGGCGGGTTCAATCCGGTCGATCGCGACTCGCAGAACCGCCAGATTTCGGGCGATCTTACCTGGATTCGCGGCCGTCACAATCTCAAGTTCGGGGCCGGGTTCCTGCGTTCGCAGAACAACATCCTGAACCAGCGGAATGCGGTGGGCAACTACAGCTTCAACTCGCAGTACACGGGCGACGGCGCGGCGGATTTTCTGCTGGGCTACTCGAACTCGTGGAGCTGGAATACACCGGTCAACGTGCAGTTGCGCACCTACAACCTGAGCCTGTACGCGCAGGACGACTGGAAGGTCACCAACCGGCTGACGGTGAACCTGGGTGTGCGTTACGAGATCTCCCCGCCGTGGGTGGAGAAGTACAACAAGATGGGCATCTTCGACATCGACACGGTTCCGGGACAGGCGAAGCTGGTCTATGCCGCGGATGGCTCGCGTTACGGCCGGGCACTGGTCACGACCGACAAGAACAACTTCATGCCGCGCGTGGGCTTCGCCTATAAGGTCAATGACTCGACCGTAATTCGCGCCGGTTACGGACTCTACTACAGCTACATGGAGCCGTTCGGAGACAACGAGTTCCTCATCGGCAATCCGCCCTTCGCTTACGGAGTGAGCCTGGCCGGCAGCACGACGAACCCGGCGGTGGTACTCGCCGGCGGCCCGCCGGCCGGCTCCACCGACTTCTCGAAAGCCACCGGACTGCAGTTCAGTTCCTTTGAGCGCGACCCGAAACTGTCCAGCGCGCATCAGTGGAACTTCAACATCCAGCGGCAGCTCCCGAAGGACTGGTTCGCCGAAGTGGGCTACTCCGGCTCGCGCGGCCTGCATCTGGTGCGGCAGTATGAGGGCAACTTCTCGCTGCCTGGCGCCGGGGCCCTGAATTCGAAGCGCATCTACAAGTCACTGGAGATCCCGGGTACCGGCATTACGACCTCTCCGCTGGCGGAGGTGTACAGCCACCGCTACGACGGCAATTCCAACTACCACGCGCTGCTGACCAAAATCGAGAAGCGATTCTCGGGCGGGTTCACGCTGCTGGGTTCGTACACCTTTTCCAAGGCCATCGGTGACACTTGCGGCGGCTCGGCCCAGGGCAACGCCACCGGGGTGCGGGTACCAGGATCCGCGCTACATGAGCCTGGAGAAGGCAATCGACAACCAGGACGTACCGCACCGCTTTGTGGCCAGCACGCTCTACGACCTGCCGTTCGGCCGCGGCCGCGCTTTCGGCAAGTCGGTGCATCCGGCGGTGGATGCCGTGGTGGGCGGTTGGAGCATCGGCAGCATCGTCACTGCCTCCAGCGGCCTGCCATACAGCGTTGTCGTGTCGGGCAATCCGGCCAACACCGGCAGTATCAACATCGTCAACCGGCCGAATGTGGTGGGCGATCTATTCTCCACGCCGCGTACGGTGCAGCAGGACTTCAACACCGCGGCCCTGGCTCGCAATGCGGCCTTCACGATCGGCAACGCGGGCAGGAATATTCTGCGGCAGCGCAGTCAGTTCGGCTGGGACTTCTCCGCCCTGAAGTCCTGGCAGCTCCAGGAAGCCCTGCGGCTGCAGTTCCGCTTCGAGGCGTTCCAGTTCACCAACACACCGAGATTCGGCACACCGGGCAACACGCTGGGCGCGGCGAATTTCGGAACGATCACGAGTGCGGCGACACCGAGGAATCTGCAACTCGGCCTGAAGCTGGCGTGGTGAGTCCGGCTAGTCTCCGGTTGGGTCGAAGGTAACTCCGGGCCGGTCCGCCAGGGCGAGTACAACGGCTCGGCCTGGCGGGCCCGGCTATCCGGCTAGTGCCCCGTCGAGATCAGCGATGAGATCGTCGATGTGCTCCAGGCCCACTGAAAGGCGGATGAGGTCGTCGCCGATGCCCATCCGCTGACGAACCTCCACGGGAATGCTGGCATGGGTCATGGTGGCCGGGTGATCGATGAGGGATTCAACTCCACCCAGCGACTCCGCCAACAGGAACACGTTTACCCCTCGCAGCAGTTTGTGGAGCTTTGCCTCTCCGCCCTTCACCCGGAATGAGAAGGTGCCTCCAAAGCCGGTCATCTGGCGCAAGGCCAGTTCGTGCTGCGGATGCGATTCCAGGCCAGGGTGCAGGACCTCGGAAACGGCGGGATGAGTGCTCAGCCAGCGCGCCAGGGCCAGCGCATTGCGGTTGTGCTCTTCCATGCGCACGCCCAGGGTTTTAATGCCGCGCAGGACCAGATAGCAGTCGCTGCGGGCCGGCACACGTGCCGAGCGCGTTCTGCAGCACGCCGATGCGATCGCACAAATCTTCCCGCTTCGCTACCAGCGCACCGCCCACCACGTCGGAGTGCCCATTCAGGTACTTGGTGGTGGAGTGCATCACAATGTCGATGCCGAGATCGAGCGGGCGTTGAAAGTAGGGAGAGAGAAAGGTGTTGTCGCAGATGGTGATGGCGCCGTGCGCGTGCGCCAATCCGGCGACCGCGGCAAGGTCGGTGAGATTCATCAGCGGATTGGTTGGGGTCTCAATCCAGATCGCGGCGGCCGGTGTGGCCAGAGCCGACCGGAGCGCCTCGAGATCGCGCAGGTCGACATACTCGGCGGAGATCCCTTTGTCGCGGAAAACCGTCTCAAAGAGCCGGTAAGTGCCGCCATACAGATCGCTTTGGACCAGGATCCGGTCCCCGGCCGAAAAGAGCATGAGGGCGGTTGTTTCGGCGGCCATGCCGGTGGCGAAAGCGAAGCCGCGGCGGCCGCCCTCCAGCGCGGCCAGGCACTCCTCCAGGGCGGCTCGGGTGGGATTGCCGCTGCGGGAATAGTCATACGGGCCGGGCTGGCCCACATCCTGAAAACCGAAGGTGGAGGTCTGGTAGATGGGCGGCATCGCCGCGCCCAGATGGTTCTTCGGGTCATGCCCGGCGTGAATCGCAATTGTCTTGAAGTTCATGAATGAGCCGTCGCGAAAGAATGCGGCCGGCGCCCGGTAGGTATGCGTCTTCGAGGTGGCCGCGGAGCAGGAGGCCACGTCCCGAACAGGCGGATCCGGGGCCTCCATTTTATTATAGTAGACCTATTTAGTCGTTTTATCTTCAACTCTTTCCCTCGGCGAACCCACACGCCTGGACGAGAATAGTGGAGTGATGAGCAGCCGTTGCACCACGGGAGCCGCGGGCCTGTTGGGCCTGCTGATGACCATGCCGCTTCTGGAGGCCCAGGATACACGGTATCCGCCGGATGGCGAGATCCTGCCGGGCCCCGCCAGGCCGGCCGATTTCGTTGACTGGCTGGCGCAGCTCAAAAAGTGGCGCCACGAGAAACTGATCCGGATGGGTTACGACGGCTCAGAGTACGCGCGGCCGGAATTGCGCTGGTCCCAGAGAAACTTCATTCAACCGCAGGTGATGGTGGAAGACCGTTTCCTGTATGATCCGGCGTCGCGGCGCTATACGGTCGACCGGTTCCTGGATGACGTGACTCAGCGCTATGGCGGCATCGACAGCATCCTGCTTTGGCCGGTATACCCCAACATCGGGATCGACAACCGCAATCAATTCGACCTCCACGGCGATCTGCCCGGCGGCATGGCCGGACTGCGGCAGATGGTGGCCGACTTTCACAAACGGGGCGTGCGCGTATTCTGGCCGGCAATGCCATGGGATACGGGGACGCGCGACGCGGGTCTTCCCTATTGGGATGCCGCCGCGCGGATCGCGGCCGAAACCGGCGCGGATGGCATCAACGGGGATACATTCCACGGACTGCCCGTGGCGTATAGGACGGCCGCGGAGAAGGCGGGCCGGCCGGTAGTGCTGGAACCCGAAAACGCATTGGACAGCGACGAGCAGTTGGCCTGGAACACGCAGTCGTGGGGCTACTGGAAGTATCCGTGGGTGCCCGGCGTGAGCCGCTACAAGTGGCTGGAGCCGCGGCATATGGTGAACATCTGCGCGCGCTGGGCCAAGGATCGCAACGAGAATCTACAGGCAGCCTTTTTCAATGGGGTCGGCTACGAAAGCTGGGAAAACGTATGGGGCATCTGGAATGGAATCACGGCTCGTGATGGAGAGGCGCTCCGGCGGATCGCCACGATCGAGCGGCAGTTTGCCCCACTGCTGGTGAGTCCGGAATGGGAGCCGCACACGCCCACTCTGCAGCATGGGATCTTCGCGACAAAATTTCCGGGTGAAACGGGTACGCTGTATACCCTGGTGAACCGCAATGCCTATGACATATCGGGGCGGCAGTTGGAAGTGCCCTCCACCGCCGGTTTGCGTTTCTTTGACGTCTATCATGGCCGTGAACTCCAGGCGGAACGGGAAGGCGGCCGGCTGAGGCTGAGTTTTGCCATGGAGGCACTCGGATACGGCGCTGTCTATGTCTCGACACAGCCCGATGCGGAACTGCCGGCCTTCCTGACGCGCATGCGCGAGATGTCGGCCCGGGAGTTGCGAAGCTACACGCAGGAGTGGAAACCGCTGAGCCAGACGCTGGTGGAGATTCCCGCCGCGCGGGCCGCTTCAGCGAACCCGGAGGGGTATGTGAAGATCCCGGCGGGCCGCTTTGAGTTCCAGGTCTCGGGCATCATGATCGAAGGCGGGAACGATGTGGGGGTGGACGTCCAGTATCCAGGAGAGCCCTCTCCGCGGCGCCATCACCGGCGCACGCTGGATCTGGCCGGCTTCTACCTGATGAAGCATCCGGTGACAAATGCGCAGTTCAAGAAGTTCATGGACACCACACAGTATCACCCGGCGGATGACCACAATTTTCTGCGCGATTGGAAGAACGGTAGTTACCCCGAAGGCTGGGCGCAGAAGCCAGTGACGTGGGTGTCGCTGGAAGATGCCCGGGCGTATGCGGCCTGGGCCGGCGCGCGGCTGCCGCACGAATGGGAGTGGCAGTATGCGGCGCAGGGGACAGACGGACGGCTGTACCCGTGGGGTAAGGAGTTCGATGCGTCCGCGGTGCCGCCGAAGGAGACCGGGCGCACGGTGCGCGCGCCATCCGACATAGGGGCGTATCCAAAAGGCGCGAGTCCACTCGGCGTCGAGGAACTGGTGGGGCACGTGTGGCAGTGGACGGATGAGTACACGGACGAGCACACGCGCGCCGCGGTGCTGCGTGGCGGTTCGTACTACTGGCCACAGGGCTCGGACTGGTATTTCCCGAATACCTACAAGCTGAATGAGCACGGAAAGTACCTGTTGATGGCGCCGTCGAAGGACCGGTCGGGATTGATTGGCTTCCGGTGCGCGCAGGATCTCTAGGGATGCTCCGATTTCGGCAATCTTACGGAGCCGGAAATCGGGAACTTCCGAATCCCCGATCAGGTACCGGGAGCGTGGATCGGGTCGGGCATCTGACGTCCCTGTCGACGGTGGGCCTTGTTGAGGAATACTGACCACATTTCGTCACTGGGTGACCAATCGCCGGGAAGACAGGGCGATCCTGCCGCTCTGTCCCGGCAGCGGCATCGATAAAGTGAGTCGAGAGAGCTGTTTCCGGGGTGCTCCGGCGCGATATGCTTCCCTTTCGGAAGTTTGGACCGGCTCGTGCAACAGTGAACGTGATGAGCCGCACTTCCATTGGAGGAATTCCCATGTCCGCCGTGAACAACAGGACTGTCACAAGTCGCTCCTGCACCGATCAGCCAGCGAAGGGAGTGGCCGCCAGGGGCGCGTGGGCCCGCGCTGGCGCAACGCTACTCTTTGCCTTGAGCCTGGGTGGCTGGCCGGATGTAGCGCGGGCACAGACCCCTGCCACGGAGAAGGATCCGTCCCGGACGCAGCCGGGGACGCTGAGGCCACAGCAGGATGCCACTCTGGGACGGCCGGCAGGAGCGTCGGGATACACAAAGCCGACGGAGGCAACGGAGTTCCGCAACTACCTTTTCTCCGCATTCGGCCCCTACCCCATCGTCGGCGCCGCATTCGCGGCCGGCATCAGCCAGGCGGGCAACGGCGTACCCGAATGGGGCCAGGGCGCGGAGGGCTTCGGCAAACGGATGGGCTCCAATTTCGCAATCGGCGCGGTCAGCACGACCACCCGCTACGCGCTTTCAGCCGCCTTCGATGAAGACGCGGTGTACTACCCCTGCCAGTGCAAGGGTGCGATGCGCCGGCTGGGACATGCCGTGCTTTCCACTGTCACTGCGCGCCGCGGCGCGGACGGCCATCGGGTCCTGTCGATTCCTGCTATCGTCGCGCCATACGCTGGAGCGACAACTGCCGTTTACGGGTGGTATCCGGACCGGTACGGAGCCAAGGATGCCTTCCGCATGGGGAACTACAGTCTGCTGGCGAATGTGGGCGGGAACATTGCGATGGAGTTCCTGTTCCGTAGTCCGAACTCATGGCTGTCCAAGCTTCGGTTGAACAATGGGCCATCGACGGGGCAGGCGGGCACGGGCCGGTGAGCGCGGGCACCGACCCCTACCCATTGACACTTAACGCAGGAACTCTGAGATCACGCGTCCCTTCGAATCCGGCAGCTTGACACCGAGGAGATTGGCGATCGTCGACGCGACATCGAGATTGCGGACCCGGTCGATCGTCGCGCCCTTCTTGATTCCGTAGCCGGAGGCGATGCAGATGGCATCCATGTCCTCTTCGGAGTTCAGAAACCCATGGCTTCCGCCGATTTGCGGGGCCTCGGTGGACGCTGCTCCTCCCGCCGTGTTCGTGAAGGCGTAGCCGTCGCGAGCCGCGGCTACGAGATGAGCCATCTGCGGATCCTTCGCGGGATCGGGGAAGCCGAGAGCCGGGAACTCTTTCGGTCCGGCCACCTGTGTCACCCCTTCGACACCGGAGATCACTTCGCGGACTTTCGGCGCCAATTCCGCGGCGCGAGCCGGATCGAGGTAGATCATCGCCGTGCCGCCTTCAGGGATCACCTGCACGCCCGACGTGATGCCGGCGGCGGCGAGGGCCGGCAGCAGCCGGATCTGCTTGCTGTACTTCTTGAACCCGTGATCGGAGACGACAATGATGGTGGCCCGGTCCGTCATGCCGGCAATGCGAATCGCGTCCAGGATGCGGGCCACCTGTCCGTCAAGAAAGGCAATGGCCGCGGTGCCCGCGAGAGTCTTCGGACCATAAGTGTGGTGGGTCGAGTCCAGGCTGAGCATGTGGAACAGCATCAGGTTCGGCTTGTGTTCGCGAATGATATAGCTCGCGGCGTCGGCCCAGATCTGGTCGCGGCGGAAGATGTTGGTCTGACGAAACTGCTCGATCTCCTGCGACGACACGAGACCCTTGGCAACCATCTCCTTTTCGACAACCCCATCGACGGAAGGCACCTCCTCAAAGGCCCAGGTGATGGTCTTCGCTTTGTGAATCGCGACCCAGTCGACCTGCGCCGTGGTGAGCCCCGCCTTCTGTGCCTGGTCGTACACCGTCACAGCGTGGACCATCTTTTCCTTCTCGATCCACGGCTCCACCTTGTGCACGGGCGGAGTTCCGGACGCGGTCAACGACCCGTTGTAGAAAAGACCGTGCTCGCCCGGCAGGACGCCCGTGACAATGGACGTGTGGTTGGGCCAGGTGACGCTGGGATTTACGGTCGTCATGCGCTTGGACCACGCACCCTCGCTGATCAGCTTGCGCAGCGTGGGAGCAGGCAGCTTGGGATCGTCAAAGGCATAGGCGGGAAAGCCGTCAAGACTGATGACGACCACCATGCGGTTCTTCGCGGGCACCGTGGTTTGCGCGGGCAGCGGCGCGAGAGCCGCGGCGAGTGTAAGAAGGAGCGTGAGTCTCATGGGGTGAAAGAGTGCGGTTCCCGCCGGAGTCGAAGCCGGCCGGAACCGTCTCTGATTACACCAGATTTGCCACCCTGCCCGGTTTCCAGTTTTAGGTAATTCTCACCTCGATGGCCACCACGGACTGCTTCGGCACGGTGATCTCCAAACCGGTTCCGCGGGCGATCACGGGCCAACTGGCCGGTTTGACCTCGTCCGGACGGTCAAACGTGTTGTGGGCGGCCTTATCGGCGTGGGTGAGTACGGTAGCCCGGGCTTCGGCCGCGGTTCCAGCATTCAGCCGGATGCGGCACGCGACCGCGTCTTCGAGCGACGGGTTGGTCAGGGTGATGGTCATCCGGCCATCTTTCGTTGAGGCCGATCCGGAGAGTCCAGGCATGCCCACTGTCCCATTGCGGGACGGTACCTGGCGCTCCGGCATCCGAACGTTGAGCTGAGCCAGACGGCCACCCATATGGCCCCGATACATCTCGAACACGTGATAGACGGGTGTGCGCGTGTAGCGGTCTCCCTGGGCCAGGAACAGGGAGTGCAGGCAATTGATGGTCTGGGCGACATTCGCCATGGCAATCTTGCCGGCATGGCGGTTGAAGACATCAAAGCTGACGGCGGTGTGCAGGGCGTCCCGTAGCGTGAGGGGCTGGCTCAACAGGTGATTCGGCGCGGTCTCTTCGCCCGGTGGATACCAGACACCCCACTCGTCAACAATCAGCTTCGTGTGGTGAGCCTTGTCATATTCGCCCATCAGGCTCCAATGCTTCTCGATGACCTCTTCCGTACGCAATCCTTCCCGGATCACGTCATACCAGCCCGCCGGCTCGAACCTGGCGACCTTCTCCTTGGTGTTCCGGAAGTCGGTGTAGAAATGCAGCGAATAGCCGTCCACCCTGGCACGGAGCTGCGGCGGCATGTTCTCGAAGAACCCGGTGGTCCAGCCCGTGTCCATATCCTTGGAGTGTCCGCGCGGACCCACCGCGACGAGGTAGGGCTTGGGCTCATACGCCGGGAACTGCGTGATGAAACGGCGATAGTGGGTGGCGTACTCGCCGGGATGCATCGCGCCGCCGCAGCCCCAGGACTCATTACCGACGCCCCACCATTTCACACCGAATGGCGACTGGTCCCCATTCGCGGCTCGTTCGGCCGCAAGGGAGACGGTACCGGCCGGTGCGTTACAGTACAGGACCCACTCGTGAAACTCTCTCGGCGAGCCGGAGCCGACATTGGCCGCGAGATACGGCTCCGCGCCGGTGAGACGGCAGAGGCGCATGAATTCGTGGATCCCGAATTCGTTGGTCTCCGTGTGATCCAACCCAGCCGGCATGGACGCTTGCCAGTAGTTATATGTGCGCGGACGCCCGGAAGCTGCCCCGATCCCGTCGCGCCAATGGTAGCCGTCCGCAAAACAGCCGCCGGGCCAGCGCAGGTTGGGAGCGGCGATGCGCTTCATGTCCTCGATGAACCTCAGCCGGATGCCGTCAACATTGGGGATCTTCGAGTTGCGCCCCACCCAGATACCGTCATAGATCACGGTTCCGAGGTGCTCTATGAAGTGCCCGTAAAGATGGGGACTGATGGTCTCACCGCCGGCCCGCGGAGTGATGTCAATCTCCGCATCAGCCGCCAGAACCGGGCGCACCGAGGATGCGAGTCCCGCCAGCGCGCCGGCCGCCGTCCGGAGTAATGTGCGACGTTGCATCCCATACGTCATATCACCAATTCGATCGCACGGGATTCACGAAACTTTGTTGGAACCGGCGGCCCGCCTGGCGGTGTCATAGTGAATGTTTAGGAAATGCGGCCGGACTGCGTCCAAATATTCCGGGTTTCTTCCGTTTTGATCGCGGCAATCCTCCACAACGGGATTGCCGTCGCCCAGGCGGACCGAAGCAGTTCGATCGCGGGCCGTGTGCTCAACGAAACCACCGGAGCGCCGGTGAGGCGGGCCACGGTGACCATCGTGATGGATGGTCACAACAACATCCGGGGTACGGCGCCAACCGATGGAGACGGGCAATTCCTGCTACGCGCCCTGCCGGCCGGCCGCTACTACATCGGCGCCTTCAAAAACGGATATGGCCCGATGGACTATGGAGCCCGCAAACCAGGCGGGCCGGGCCAGGTCATCACGCTCGCCGCTAGTGAGAACAAGTCGGGGCTGATCATCCGGATGCCGCAGCTCGCGTCGATCAGCGGAGTGGTGGAAGGCGCCGGCGGAGCATCTGGGGCGGGCTGTTATGTGCAGGTGCTTCGCCGTTCATTTCCTCGGGGAAAGCCGGATTGGGTCTATGCAAACGGCACGAATGCGGACGATCGCGGACATTACCGGATCTATCATCTGCCGCCCGGGCAATACATCGTCTCGGCAAGGCAGAATCAGTTCCAGCCCCGGCAAATCCTGCGGCAGGGGGATTATGCCGAGCCGGAACCGCGCGCACTGCCCGCCCTGACCTATCACCCCGCGACCGTGATGGAGGAGGACGCGCGCACCGTCGAGGTTGGGCCAGGCGCGGAAGTGACCGATGTGGATATCGCGGTTCAGGAGATGACACCGGTTCGGCTCAGCGTCCAGGTCGAGGTGCCGGCTGAACTGCAAGCGAAGTACGCTGCCCTGAATGGCGGCGCGCCTGGTCCAGGAATGCACCTGCCGGTCTGGCTGCAACGCGTGACCGGGTCCTTGAGCAATCAGCCACTGCCCTTGAGCGCCAGCGGCGAGCAGCGCTACCAGGCGCAGGCCCTGGCTCCGGGTCGCTACATCCTGTCGAGCATGACCGAAATGGAGGGCAGGCGCTACTCCGCCCGGCAGGAGATCTCCATCTCCGGAGGCACCGTCGAGTACACCCTCGTCCTGACGCCGAGCATCGATCTCTCGGGCCATGTCCGCCTCACCGGGCCCAACGCCGGTCCGGTCTCCGATCTGACCGTGGGCCTGGTCTCCGGTGAGAACGCGCCCATCGGCATCGACAGCGCCAAGGTGCAGCCGGACGGCTCCTACACGTTGAAAGGCGTACCGCCAGGGCTATGGGATATTGTCGTCGAGCCGATCCCCAAGGGCGGGTACCTGAAGTCGATGATGCTGGGCAAGCTGGATGTGCTCACGAAGGATATGTTCATTACCTCGACAACGCGCGATCCGCTCGACATCGTGGTGAGTACAACTGGAGCTGAATTGCACGGCCGCGTCGAGGACGGCTTCGCCACCACGGTTCTGGCCGCGCCTCAGGGGGAACTCGGCCATGTGCTCAGCTTCTATTCCGCAGTAGGGGTCGACGAGAATGGCGAGTTCGATTTCCGCGCGCTGACGCCAGGTTTGTACAAAATCTACGCCTTCGAAGAGATGGCGCCCCAGGCCTGGCTGGATCCCGAGTTTCTGAAGAACTACGCGGACAGCGGAACGACCGTGGA
This sequence comes from Paludibaculum sp., assembly GCA_049841055.1. Classification (GTDB taxonomy): domain Bacteria; phylum Acidobacteriota; class Terriglobia; order Bryobacterales; family Bryobacteraceae; genus Paludibaculum. The sequence goes on from JASGIE010000016.1 coordinate 22,904, forward strand.
GTTGCGCGAAGGCCGTGCGCCCGATGTGAAGGTCAAAGCGATCGCGGGCTCCGGCACCGCGAGGAAGGGCCGCTGAGATGAACAGGCTGGTGTGGTGCCTCGCGGCCATCACCCTGACGGCGGGTGCTCAACAGAATCCATTCTTCGGCGCCACCGCCCCCCAGCCGGAAGCGAAGCCCACCGGCTCGATTCGCGGTCAGGTAGTGGATTCCTCCACCGGCGAACCGGTGCGGGAAGCGCAGGTGATGATCCAGGGACGCGGGCCGGTCCCCAGTATGCGAACCGTGATCGCGGATGAGGCTGGGCAGTTTACAGCAACCGAGTTACCCGCAGGTCCTTACTATCTACAGGCCGCGCATCAGAGCCATCCCGGACCATTTGGCCTGCCCCAGACCGGCATATTCACGGAAATCCTGCCGGCCAGGGAGACCAAAGGGATCACCGTCAGTCTGTTAGCGCCCGCCGTGATCACCGGCCGGGTCCTCGACGATGGAGGCGAGCCGCTGGCCAACTGCAACCTCGTACTCCTCCAGGCGCCGCTCGGGCGGATGCCCGGACAATCGACGGCGTTCGCGCAGTCGAACGACAGAGGGGAGTTCCGCATGGCGCCCGTGGCGCCGGACCGTTACCTCCTCCAAGCAAAGTGCATGGAGGAACTGCCGGTGGAGAATCTCCTGAGCGTTGTCGGCCCGGAAGGCTTCGACCCGCGAGAATCGTGGCAGACCGCCTACTATCCCATCGGCTCCGCCGAAGGCGCGGGAGCCTCCTTCGGACTCTCGGCCGGCGCCGAAATGAAGGTGGAGATCCACATGCAACCGGTCGCCGTCAGTACCATCAGCGGAGTAGTCAACGCCGCCCCGGGCGTCTCCTGGAAGAATCCACCCATGCTGCAGTTGGCTGGCCGGGATGGAGCCGAAGGCGGACGGCAGCCGGACGCCGTGGCCGTGGTCCAACCCAACAATACCTTCCGCTTTACCATGGTGCAGCCCGGCAATTACAGGCTTTTCGGCACCACTCAGGACGGTGGCCCGGAGATGAGCAATGTGGCCGACATGCAGTTGAGCATCGGTGCGGCGCCCCCGCCTCCGCTCACGGTGCAGTTTCGGCCATCAATGGTAATTCAAGGGAAAGTGGACGATCCCCATGGCGAAGCGGCGCCCCCGGCCGGTCCCATCGGCATGAACATTATCACGGACGCGAGGGGCCCGAAGGCCGTGCCCATGGCGCCGGTGAAGGGGTCGGTGATGTTACTGCCGGCGGGCTCCAATCTCCCCTTCGGACCCAAAATGGGCCAGGTCAACGCACAGGACGGAACCTTCCAGATCGGAGGCGTGACGCCCGGCCGGTGGCGGGTTCGCTACCAATCCTTCCAGGGCCCCGCCTGGGTGGAGGCAGTACGCTATGGGGACGCGCCAGTCGAGAATCAGCAGATTGAAGTAGCGGACGGCGCGTCCGGTGCGTTGAGCCTGACCCTCGGAGCGAAGCCGCCCGCGGTGAAGTATGAGCTCAAGGACGCCTCGCCGTCGTCGACCGTCAAGAGCTACTGGATCATCCAGGCGCTGCCGGTGCAACGGGATGGACCCGGCAACCAGGCCTTCGTTGGCAGTGGTTCGCCCGGCCAGCCGGTCACCGGGCAATCGCTGGCCCCGGGCCGCTACTATTTCTTCGGCTTCGAGCAGTCCGTCGGCGGGCAGATGGTCAATGAGCGGGAATTGGAATTACTCAGCCGCCAGATAGAGCCGGCTGAAATCACCCCGGGCAGCGAACAGACCATCGTCGTGCGTTGTTTCTCCATGGCCGAGATCGAGAAAACAGTGGCCAACTTTATCGCGGGGGAAGACAGGTAGGCCAGGACGCGGATCGGTGGGCAGTTCGGAATCGCAAAGGCAGTGGACCCACGGGTAAACGACTTCGCATTTCGCCCAAATTCGTGGAAACCATTTTGCTCGCCAGCCATGTCAAAGTAATGTTCATCAGCCAGGGCCGAGGCATGCGCGATGAGGCCACAGCAGACAGCCGCAATCCTGCTCATCCTGATCATGCGCCCTACCGGGGGGCAGCCACAGCGCACCAGTTCCATCTCCGGGCAAGTGCTGAATGCCACCACGGGCGAGCCTCTGCGTCGTGCGGCCGTGACCATCCTCATGGATGGCCGCGAGGACGTGCGCGGCATGGCCGCTACCGGCGACGCCGGCCAGTTCCTTCTCCGGTTGCTGCCCCCGGCCGCTACCGCATCGAAGTCGCCAAGCCCGGCTACGGTCTCATGAATTACGGAGCCCGCTTCCCTTTCACTCCCGGCCAGATCATCACGCTGGGGCCGAATGAGAACAAGTCCGGTCTGATCGTTCGGCTGCCGCGGTTGGGTTCCATCAGCGGCACCGTGCTGACTGTCAGCGGGACTCCGGCCATCGGAGGCTTCGTTCAGTCCTATCTCCGGGCCTTCTCGGGCGGCAAGCCGGTCTGGGTTGCCTCGGGACAGGCGTACGTCGATGGCCGCGGCCAGTACCGCATCTATCACCTGAGACCGGGTCAAGTACATTGTCCGCGCCACTCAACCTCGCACTCCCGGGCAGCGGGGCATCAAGGAAGCCAGCACGCCAGAGCCGCAGGCCGGCCAGTTGGAACCCGCGCCCGACCTACTACCCTCCGCCATTGCGGAAGGAAAAGCGGCACAGGTGGAACTGGAACCGGGCGAAGCCATCGCCAATGTGGATATCGCCATCCAGGAAATGCTCCCGATCCGGCTGGCCATCAAAGCGCAATTAGCGGCAGCCCCCGCGCCTCCGGCCAGTGAGCCGAACAACCCGGGAGAGAGGCTTCAGCCCTATCTGATTGTCTGGATCAGCCCGGCCGAAGACGTCATGGATGTACCTCATCAGTCCTTCGTCCTGAGCACGGAACGTCGCTACGAATCACGCGCGCTGCAGCCGGGCCGTTACGTCCTTCACGGGAATGGGCATGGTCGAAGGCAGGCGCCACTTTGCCAGACAGGAGGTGAACCTGACAGGCGGGACCGTGGAAATCACCCTGCCGTTTGCCTCCTGGCGAGGATCTGAACGGCCGCATCCGGATCTCCGGTCAATCCCAGGACCCGCTGTCAAAGTCCCAGGTTCGTCTTCGTTCCGCCGAGAATCTGTTCATGGGTCTGAACTCCGGCGCCATCCAGCCCGGCGGGCTCGCTTCACCATCCATGAGGTGCCACCCGGACTGTGGAACGTATCGGTCGAACCGATGCCCAACCGCGGCTACCTCCAAACAATCTGCTACGGCAGCCAGGATGGACTCGCCCAAGGCAAGCTCGACAACGACCGCATTGCACGAGTTGCTCGAGATCGTGATCGGCGCACAAGGCGCGGAACTACGGGGGCAGGATCGCGGACGGCGTGGCAACCGTCGTCCTCGCCGCGCCACAAGGCAAGCAAGCTGCACACCTGCGTCTCTACAGGACTACCGGGGTCGACGAAAGCGGCCGATTCGAGTTCATCGGCCTGACCCCAGGCACCTACCGCATCCTCGCCTTCGAAGAACTGGCGCCACTAGCATGGGCCGACCCGGACTTCCTGAAGAACTACGCCGATCGCGGCACACTGGTTGAACTGCTGGAAGGGCCAGCGGCCGAGATCCAGGTAGCCGCGATTCCCGGCTCGAGCGGCGGAAAGGGTGGCCGCTGAGTTGAGAACCAGGCCACTACTAAGCCTGTTGCTGCTGCTCCGCCTGGGCGCCCAACCTCCGAACCCAGTCGAGACAGCCGTCCGGTCGCCTCGTCCGGAAGGCACACTCACCGGCAGTGTCTTAAATGCGGAGTCCGGCGAACCGATCGCCGGTGCGCAGCTCACGATCATTCATCTCGGACCGCCGGGCCGCGGCAACGGCGTGTGCACTCAGCGGCACCGACGGCCGTTTCTCGGCGACTGGACTGGAGCCGGGCCCCTACTCCGTTCACGCCACCCATCCGAACTTTCCGGGCCCCTTCGGTCTGCCGCAAACCGGATTGCAACTGGACGTGACATCTGGCCGGCAGACGGCGGAAGCAGTCATTAAGCTACAGCCGGGCGGCGTCATCTCCGGAAAGATCCTGGATGACGGCGGCGAACCCGTGGCCGACTGCACCCTCAACCTGTTCACCGTTCGTATTGGCGATTCACTCAGCAGAGAGAGCGCCTCCGCAGCCAGCGATGACCAGGGGAACTTTCGTCTGGAGCCGCTTCCTCCGGACCGTTACGTGCTCTCCGTCCGATGCTCGCAGGACCTGCCGTCGGAACACATCCTGGATGTGAACCCAACTCGTGGCTTCGAGACAGCGGAGACTTGGCAGCGCATCTTTTATCAGGACAGCACGACGTTTGGCGGCGCGACGGAGATTGGCGTAGCACCGGGCAGTGAAGTCCAGCTCGAACTCCATTTGAAGCCGCAAGCCGTCAAGACGATTCGAGGGGTAGTCACCGGCTCAGTGGGGGCCCGACCAGGAGGCCTGCTCAGGTCTTCCTGGCCCACACAGGGAATGGCACCGATCCCACCGAGTACGAGTCCGACTTCGTGAACTCCGAAGACGGCTCCTTCCGTTTCTCTCCGTGGAACCCGGATCCTATGTACTCACCGCACAATCGTGGGACGCAACTTCGGAGACTCGCTATTGGGCCCGCCTGCCGGTGACTGTGGGCGAGACCGCCCCGGCCCGTGCCGTGCTCCCGTTGCAGCCTCTGCCGGCTCTGACAGGCAAGGTGGAGACCCGTTCCAGCGAAGCACCACCGCGTCCGCAAGCCGCCCAGCAGGAACCCGGCACCGGAACAGACCGGAAGGAAACAATGAATGCTCAATCCCCGGCAGTCATCACTCTGACGCCCGTGCCGCGCGCCGACCACCTCAGCGATCAGCAGGCAACAGTCAATGCCAGGGACGGCAGCTTCCGCCTGCCCGGACTCGCTCCCGGCCGTTGGAGAATCCACTACTATTCAGGGCGGCAGCCTGCCTGGATCGAATCTGCTCAGTTCGGTGCAAGCACTGTGGAGAACGGGGAGATCGAGATCATGCCCGGTTCCACTCCACTGCTCCGCCTCCGGCTCAGCAGCGACTTCGCGCGCCCCCGCCTTGAGCTCAAGTTGCCGCCGAATGCAGCCAGAATCTATTGGGTGGTGTACGCGGTACCGGTGCAGAGCGTGAGATTGGATTCGCCCGTGGTTGCAGCCGTGGGCTATCCAGACAGCCTGAAAGTCGTCAGCAGCCTGCCGCCAGATCAATACGTCTTCTTCGCGGTACCTCGCACCATCGGAGGTGGAACATTCAATGAGCGTTTCGCCGAGCTGATGAGCCACCGCCTGACACCGGCAGAGATCTCAACAGGAAGTGAAACGACAGTGGAGGTACGATGCTTTCTCCCGGGCGAGGTCGACCGGGCCATTGCCTCATACATTGCTGGCGATGGCCGCTAACTCAGCCCCCTTCCAGAAATGAGCACCGAGTATGACAGCGAATCGTCCATAATTGGAACGGAGATACCTGGAATGGTCCGGAAACTGCTTTCCGCCCTTCTCCCAATCCTTGCAGCATTCCCGGCCGCCGCCCAGCCGGAGCGCAGCAGCTCGATTGCCGGCCGCGTCGTCAACTCCGTCACAGGCGCCCCTCTCCACCGCGCGACTGTCGAAATCACTTTGGAAGGCCGTGACGATGTCCGGGGCCAGGCTGGGACCGAAAGCGACGGCCAATTCATTCTGCGAGCGCTACCCGCCGGCAGCTACCGCATAACCGTCACCCGCCCCGGCTACGCCCCAATGAAATACGGAGCCAGGAGACCCAACGCACCGGGCCAGATCATCACGCTGGGCCCGAATGAGAACAAGTCCGGGCTGGTCGTCCGGATGCCAGCGCTGGGTGCGGTGAGTGGGACGGTCACCAGGCTGCCGGCGGCTGCAACGCAACCAAGCGTCACGGCTCGGCCCGTCGAAGGCACAATCCAAAACTACTTCGGGCGAGGCGGAACCGTCGACCGATCAGGAGAGTACAGCATTGATGGCTTGATACCCGGCCGCTACCGCCTTTCAGTAGGATACACGGTCGTACCGCGACGGGAGCTATTGCCTGCAGACGGCAATATCGACCTCAATCGCCGTAATACCTCCTACTATCCTTCCACTCTCAATCCCCACGAGGCGGTGCTCGTCGAAATCAAGCCGGGCGACGAACTCGCGGGCTTCAATATTGTCGTTCAGGAGTCGGCCGAGTCCATTCTGGGCATCCGGATCCTGTGGCCAAAAGATGTCGTAATCCCAAAACCTGCTCCGGGCGTGATCCCTGCGAACCTGATCCTCCAAACACGCCCCACCGGACTCCTCCAGGACCTCTATGTCGGCGGCCAATCCATCACGGCAGGGGATGAGCGTCCTACATATCGGACTCTCGTCCCCGGACGCTACACACTGACAGGCACTGTCCAACTTCAGGGCCGTTGCTACTCCGTTCGCGAAGAAGTTAGTGCCACAACGGGGACACCAACTGTAGAACTACCGCTTCAGCCCTGTTCAGAAGTCCGTGGCCGCGTACACATCACTGGAGCCTCAACACTACCAGCCAAACTCTCCGTCAGTCTCCGCTCGCGGGAATCCGCACCAGTCAATCTGGACCGGTCCACTCTCCAGACCGACGGTTCCTTTGTCATCCCTGGCGTCCCCGCTGGCCTCTGGACCCTTGTCCTCTCGCCCCTGCCTCCGGAAAGCTACTTGAAATCCGTGACGCTGGGCACGCTCGACGTCCTCGACCAGCCCTTCCTCATCTCACCCGCCACTCCGGCTCGCCTCGACATCCTCATCGGAGCGATCGGAGCCGAGGTCAGCGGCCATGTGCAGGAGGGAATCGCCACCGTCATCCTGGCGGCCCCGGATGACGCCGCTGCATCCATTCCCAGCCGTTACGCCACCACCAGCCTCGACGAGCAAGGCCACTTCCGCCTGACAGGACTTTACCCGGGTGCCTACCGTATCTATGCCTTCGAAGACATCGAGCCTGGAGCCTGGCTCGACCCAAACTTCCTGGCGGAGTTTCGAGATTCGGGCACACCAGTCCAACTGAAGGAAGGTCCGAGGCCGGCAGTAACCCTCAAGGCCATACCCGCCAATCGTCCGGCAGTGAAGAAAGAGGCTCGCTGAAATGCCCAGCCGCTTCGCAGTTCTCTTCCTCGCCGCGCTGGGCGCGATGGCGCAGCAAACTCCCGGGACGCTTTCCGGAACTGTTCTCGATGCGGCTGGAGTGCCAATCAACGATGCGCGCCTGCGCCTGATGGAAGCGGACGGGAGTCAACGGAACCTGTATACCTCGACTCTGGCCAATGGGCAGTTCCAATTCTCCGACGTGAATCCTGGACACTACTTTCTGACGGTCTCCCACTACCAGAACCCTGGCCCGCTGGGTGGCCCGCAGATTGGAATGCGAGTGGAGATAAAGCCGGGTCAGGAGACTGAGGGATTGAAGCTAACGTTCTCTGCGCCCACGGTCGTCTCCGGCCGCGTCCTGAACGATGAGGGTGAAACTGTAAGCGATTGCCAGGTGTTCATTTCCCCCGTTGAGAAGCAGGAAGGCAGCGCCAGCCGCCTATACATGGGCACCACAAACCATCGAGGCGTTTTTCACATTGATTCCGTGGCGCCCGACCGTTATGTCGCTTTCGCCCGCTGCAACGAAATCCTGCCCACTGAGCACCTGCTGGATATCGTCCCACGCAACGGTTACGAGACTGGCTCCATGTGGATGCCCATCTTCTATCCCGACGGCCCCACTCGCGCCGGTGCTCAGCAGTTCGCGGCCGCGCCAGGACTCGACCCTAAGCTCGAATTTCACCTGTGGGCTACCCCCGCCAGTTCCCTCACTGGCCCGTTGACAGCTGCACCGGGTGTCACGTGGCCGGCGCCAGTCTCAATGGAGATCTATCCAGCCGATGCCGGCGAAGATCTCAGCTTCACAACTTTACATGGAGGCTCCTACGATCAACTTGGCTCCTTCCTATTCCCAATGGTGCCGCCCGGCAACTACCAGCTCATTGCCACTACCAGGGATCAGGGAACCCCACCTGCCACCGCAAACTTCCGCCTGGCCGTGGGCGATACTGCGCCGCCTCCCTTTCCGATCGTCCTGCGGCCCGGAATCCCCGTCAGCGGAATAGCGGAAGACAGTTTGGGTAGCCGCCTCATTCAGCCAGGCAACAATGTTTCCCATGTGGTTGAGAACACCCCTACCGGCGCAGTGCGCCACACGGTCGTCCACCCGGCGGGAACCATCACACTGGACCCTGCCGGCCCAGGATCCGAGCTCTACGCCGCTACGCTTGCCGACATCGACTCCGAGACCGGCCGGTTCAGACTTCCCAATGTCCCGGCCGGTCGATGGCGAGTCCGCTGCCGGCTCAACTTTGACCGCACTTACGTCGAAAGCGTGATTTTCAATGACAAACGCGTCGAGGGCGGAGTCATAGAGATCACGGGAGCACCCGCGCCGGCCCTCCGGATCCGCCTCGCCCCAAAACCCAACGTGACTTTCAAACTGACAAACCTGAAGGCTGATGCTAAGGAGAGATGGATGATACTGGCAATCCCTGAACAACCACAGTCGACTGAGCAGGATGACAATGTCGCCGAAGGGGATCCGGAATCACTCAAGTTCGCCAGCCGGATCGTTCCAGGTCGCTACCGCTTCGTAGCATTGGAACCAGACTTTGCCGGCAGCCGAGACCGCGCACCTCTGCTCCGGGTTCTAGCCTCCAAAGTGGACCCCATCGACGTTCAGCCGACAGGTGGGCAGACCATCCCCGTCCGGTGCTTCACCAAAGCCGAAGTCGATAAGGCCATCCAAACCTACCTCTACGGAGACACCCCACCCCCATCCGCCCCATAATAGGCTAACCATGCTACGCAAGCTCCTCGTCCTGACCGCCCTCTGCATCTCCGCCTTCGCGCAAACCAACAGATCCATCCTGCTGATCACGGACGCGGAAGGCGTCGCCGGCATCTGCCGCCAGGAACAGACCGAGCCCACCAATCCCGAACTCCAGAAACTGTTGGCCAACGAGATCAACGCCGCCGTACGCGGCTTCCAGCGCGCCGGCGCCACCGAAATCGTCGTCTGGGACGGTCATGACGGCAGCAGGACTCTCTCCGCCCTCGCCATCAATCCACCCGCCAAGCTCGTCATTGGAGCTCTTGGCCCCCGCATGCTCATGGAACGCGGCTTCAGCGCTGTCGCCTTCATCGGCCAGCACGCTCGTGCCAATCGCGAACGCGCCGTCATGGCCCACAGCTACAGCTCCCTCGGCATCCAGAAACTTCTGATGAACGGCAACGAGGTGGGCGAGATCGAGACCCGCGCCGCACTCGCCGGCTGGTTCAAAGCGCCAGTCATTCTGCTCACGGGCGACAAAGCCGCCACCGAAGACCTACACGCCATCGTCCCGCAGGCCGTCACCGTCTCCGTCAAGGAAGGCGTCGGCTACTATGCCTGCATCTCCGAGAACTCCGCGAGCGCCGCCATCCTCATCGAAGCCGGCGCCTACGAAGCCTGGGGCAAACGCAGCCAGATCCCGCCCTACCGCATCGACGGGCCCGTCGAGATCATCCAGGAATCCACCACCCGCTCCACGCCCTCGCCCGACGCAGTCCTCCCGCCCGGGGTCGAACGCATCGGTCCACGCATCACCCGCTTTCGTGGCAAGGACTTCCTGGAAGCCTGGACCCTCTGGGCCGGCCGCTAGTTCTTCGCCGGATGAACTTCCGACACCACCCCATCCACCACCCGCACCGTGCCTACCGTTTCGCCCTGGTTGGAGTACCGGTAGATCTCCGTCAGATGCCCCTCCTCGGGCACACTGATCTTGTAGGACGCCCGCCCCAGCCGTTGCGTCAGTTCACTCTTCGTTACACCGGTCGTCAGCTTCGCGAACTCCTGCGGTGTGGCAACCACGCGCGGCGGCGGCGCGGCGTACTTCCGCGCAGGTACGGATCGCGCGGCCAACTCCGAGGGATTGGCCGCCGCCTTCCTGCGTGTCACTCGAGTACGCCGCCCCTGCGACGCCGCTCCTGAGGAAGCCGCGGAATCGTCCGCCGGCTTCGTGGTCGACGGTGGCTTCACGCTGGCCCCGGTTTCCGTCTTCTCCGCCGAACCGGCCGCCAGCGCCACCCGGCCGAACACTTTGTCCAAGCCGTCACTGATCGCCTTCCCACCAATACTGCCCGCCGTACCCACGGCCGCAGCCGCACTGTGTTCCACCAACGCCTGACCGAAACAGCCGGCAGCCGCGGCGCAGAGCAGAGTCACTCGCAAGACCGGAATCTTCATGCGTACCTCTTACGGAAGATCCTAACGGGCCTGCCGGCCGCGAACCATCGTAGAACTCCCTTAGTACTCCGCCGGAAATCGCCCGGTCTTTCTCCTACACAACCGTAGCCGGGCCCGCCTGAAACGCTTGGGCCGGCCCCATACCATCTGATACTGTGGCTCCACGGGATCTGATTTCCAGACCCGAATACTTGCAATGGCCGGAAGCTCGAAAGAGACACCCATGGCGACCACCCGCCGGACTTTTCTAGGAACCACCGCCCTCGCCTCCTCCACCCTGGCAGCCGCCCCAACCGCTGCGCCCTCCGCCGCGCCGCTCGACACCCTGGCCATCGCGCGCCGCCACCCGTTTGTCCGCACCCAGCCCACCCCGACATTCTTTGAAGGACTCCTCCTCGGCAACGGCGACATCGGCCTCTGCCTCACCGTTCGGCCCGACGCCCTCGGCCTCCACATCGGCAAGAACGACGCCTGGGACATCCGGGTCAGCGACGAGCACGTGCCCCACATCAAGACCTTCCAGCAGGTGCTGGACCTGTGGAAGCGCGCCGGCGACGAAGCCAAACGCCAGGGCAAGCCGGAAATGACGTTCCTGGAGTCGAAGATCGATTTCTTCCGCGAATACTCAGACCTCATGCAGTCCTCCTACCGCAAGCCCTGGCCCCGTCCCTGGCCCTGCGGCACCATCTGGCTGCATTGGGATTCGCGCATGGTACGCGTCATCCACCAGGAACTCGACATCGCCACCGGAACCGCCACCCTCACCTTCGAGCACGACGACCTGCGCGGAGCAGTACGCCCGTTCCAACTCACCTGCTTCGTGAGCCGCGACAACGGCCATGTCTGCGTCTTCAGCGATGTTCCGGCCCCGGTTCTCTCCGTTGCCTATCAGGCCAATTGGGACGATCAGGCCAAACTGCCGGAACCGATACTCCTGGCCGAAGGCACCCGCTTCTCGGGCTACCAACACTTCCCCGCAACAGCGCCCACCCAGGCCGTCCCCAATCCGCCCGCTTCTCCCAAGGACAGTTGCTTCTCCCTGCACGGAATCCTCGCCGGATCATGGACCGTCCAACCAGCCGAACCCAAACGGCATCGCGTCCTGCTCAGTTCGCCATCCCCGCAGCCCTTCCGGCTCGATCTCACGCTCTTCACCCCGCGCGACCACGCGGACACCGAGGCCCACGCACGCCGCGAAGCCACCCGTCTCGCCGGCAGGCCCGCCGCCAGCCTGCGCGACGAGTCCGCCCGGCATTGGTCCGAGTTCTGGCGCCGCTCCGCCGTCGAGTTCCAGGACAAAGACCTCGAGCGCACCTGGTATCAGAACCAGTACGTCCTTGCCTGCTGCCTGAAGCCCGGCAAGATCGCGCCAGGCCTCTTCGGCAATTGGAGCAGCGGCCGCATCGGCACCGCCTGGCATGGCGACTACCACATGAACTACAACACCCAGCAGGTGTGGTGGGGCGTCTTCTCCAGCAATCACGTCGAGCAGCACGAGCCCTACACCCGCCTGGTGGAATCGCTCATGCCGATGGCCGAATGGAACGCCCGCGTGCAGTTCGGCCTGCCCGGTGCCTACTTCCCCCACTCCGCCTACCCCGTGCCGAGCGCCGCCAATCCCTACCCTGCCCCACCGTGGGGCTACGAGATCTGCGAGACGCCCTGGACCGTCCAGAGCCTGTGGTGGCAGTACCTTTACACACTCGACGAAGAGTACCTGCGCCGCGTCTATCCCATGCTGCGCGCGGCGGCAGACTTCCTGGTCGCCTTCGTGAAGAAAGGCGCCGACGGCAAGTACCACATCGCACCCACGGTCTCGCCGGAGAACTGGGGCGCCACCGTCGACTTCCGCCTCAATCGCGACTGCATCATCGACATAGCCCTCACCGCTTTTCTGCTCGATGCCGTCGCTGAAGCCTCAACGCGTCTGAACAAGGACCACGATCAACTGGCCCGCTGGAGAGAGGTCCGCCAGAACCTGGCGCCTTACCCCAACGTCGAAGGCCCCTATGGCCGGGTGTGGCTCGATGTACTCGATGCTCCGGCCGAGTACGTGTACAACGTGCCGGTGACCCTGGCCCCGGTCTTTCCCGGTGAACAGGTCGGTCTTGATCTCCGGCGCGATCAACTCGAACTGGCCCGCCGAACCGCCCGCACCGTCCGCCTGGAAGGCGGCAACGATCTGGTCTGGCAACCGCTGGCGCGCGCCCGTCTGGGCATGCTCGACCTCGACTGGTTCAAGCGCGAGGTCCGCTACTGCACCACACCCCTGGGCATCGCCAACGACCGTCTGCGCCAGACCGGCGGCCGCTATCGCGACGAAACCAACTACGACTACATGATGGAGATGGGCGTCTGGACCGAGAATCTCTCGCTACCCGCGGTCCTCAACGAATGCCTGCTCCAGAGCTACAGCGGGGTGCTCCGGCTCTTCCCGAATACGCGGAATCTCGGCCCAGCCAGGTTCCAGGACCTGCGAGCCGCCGGAGCATTCCTGGTCAGCGCTGCCTGGGATGGTTCCCAGGTGACTTCGCTCAGCCTCCGCAGCGAGAAGGGCGCCAGGGTCCGGATCGTCAACCCGTGGCCGCAGGGCAAACCGCGGGTGATTCAGCAGACGGATGGAACGGCCTGGCCGCACACGGTTGATGGCGAACTGCTGGAGTTTGAGACCAAGCCAGGTTACGTGTACGTGGTGCGCCGGTAGGATCTATCGACGCTAGATTACCATATAGTTTAGCATATACTCAACCACTTTACATATGCTATTACATATTTCGCGAATAGTTTCGATTGACACTCGACATGCAATTGCATATCATTTCTAACAGAACATATGCGATCGCATATCGAGTCGCGGCGTCTTGACGGCCTCCCTGCAGCCCTCCGCCAAGCCCTCGTCTCCGCTCGCCGCGCCCGCAAATGGAGCCAACTCGAACTCGGTCGCCGCATCGGACTCCCCCAGGTCCACATCTCCGCTATCGAATCGGGTAAGGTCACGCCCCGCTACAACACCTTGCTCGATCTGGTCCGTGTCCTCGACTTCGACCTCCTGCTCGTCCCCAGACCCTTGGTGCCCGCCGTACAATCCATGGTTCGCGACCAGGAGCGGCCCATCAGTGACGACGACCGCCCACTTTACGCCACCGATCCCGACGACGAGGCCGGCGATGACGCCTGACCTCGAGCAGACACACGTTCTCGGCGTCTACCTGCATGGCCGCCTGACCGGCACACTCACCCGGATGGCGGGCGACCAGCATCTCTTCGCGTTCGACCAGGATTATGTGGACGATCCAGGCCGCGCCACGCTCAGCCTGGCCTACAAGTCCAGCAGCGGCGGACTCGTCACTCGTGCCCGCCCGACTCGCCGCCGGTTGCCGCCGTTCTTCGCAAACCTGCTCCCGGAGGGGCACCTGCGGACATATCTCGCCGCCAAAGTGGACCTAAGGTCGGACCGCGAATTCTCCCTCCTCGGACTCCTGGGCGCCGATCTCAGCGGAGCCGTTGTTGTCCGGCCCCTGGAAACCAACCCCGCAGCCCCAACGCCTGAATTCGGAGCCTTCCGCTTCTCCCTCGCCGGCGTCCAACTGAAGTTCCCCGCCATCCTGGACGCTGCGGACAGCCTGACCATTCCGGAACAAGGCCTGGGCGGCGACTGGATCGTGAAACTGCCATCCACGCAGTTCCCCTCCGTCGCGGAGAACGAGTTCGTCATGCTGGAACTGGCCCGAGCCATCGGGATCCCTGTGCCCGCGACACGCTTCCTTCCGGTCTCGGAAATCACCGGACTCCCGGCCGACTTCACCCGCCTGCCTGGCCAAGCCCTCGCGATCGAGCGCTTCGATCGCACCCGCAACGGCGAGCGGATCCACATGGAGGATTTCGCCCAGCTCTTCGGCCAACTCCCCGAGGACAAGCACAAGGGCCGCAGCTACGCGCACATCGCCGCGGTCCTGCGCGCCGAATCACCCGGCGACTCCACCACCGACTTTCTCCGCCGGCTCGTCTTCTCCGTCCTCATCGGCAACGGCGATATGCATCTCAAGAACTGGTCCCTGCTCTACCTGGACGGCCGCACCCCCACTCTTGCACCTGCCTACGACTACGTCTCTACCCTGCCCTACCTGCGGGAAGACCAGTTGGCGCTGTCCTTCGGCGGCAGCCGCGCCCTGGACGGAATCACCCTGGATCAGGTTCGCCGCTTCGCGGACCTGGCCGGCCTGCCCATGGCGCCCACCTGGGATACCGTGCGGCAGACCGCGGACCTCACGGCACGAGCCTGGAAAGACCTGCCGCAAAAGGACCTGTTGCCACCCGAACTGCGCCTCACCATCGGAGCGCAGATCCGCAGGGTGTCCGCCGCCATCGCCGCCGCCTGAGCACGCCGAACGCCTCAGCGCCCCAGCACCACCAGCTCGTAATCCGCCAACCGGGGCACAGTGAATCGCGTATACCCGTCCGCCACGGACACCTTCAACGCCCCCGCACTTCGCACCGTCCGCGCCTTTCGAAACACGCCCTCCACCAAAACCTCAATACCCTGCATCGGGATGGGTTCGAACGTGGCCGTCTGCGAATGGCCCGACAGGTTGATCAGATGCACCTGCGTCTCCCCTTCCCGCTCCATGAGGGTCATCTCCACGAGAGGATGCGCGTTCGTCACCATCTGCCGTTTCGGCATCAGCGCCGACACCAGGTCGCGAAACAGGCCGGCATGCGCGGGCAGGCTCAGCCGGTAGTACATCGCACCCAGATTCCACGGGACCCACGTCATCCGGCCCCGCCCCACCGCACTCGACCACACCGCGGGGGTATCCGTATCTTTCATGTCCACATGAATCTTCTCGGGCGGACCGATCATCGAGGGCGGCACCAGCGTGAGAGGAGCCGCCCCTTCCCCCGCCACTTCCGTAAACGCCCCGTTCAGCATCAGCAGGTCAGTCGACTTCAGCGAGGGAAACGCGGCATGTTCTCTCACGCGCACATAGCCTTTCACCTCGGGCTGAGTGCCGCGCACCTTCACCACCTCAAACTCCGGCGGCTTCGAACTCACAAGCAGCAGCCGCCCGCCCTGCTCGACATAACGCTTCAGCAGCGCTGGCGCCCAGTCCGAAGCAATCACCAGTTCGTACGGGTGTGCCCCCATCCACTCGAGATTGTTCGAGACCGCAAACGGGATATGCTCCTCGCTCAACAGCCGGAACAGGCCGCGGTACGACGCGTCCTCCGCGCTGTTCCGGCCGCTCTTCGTCAGCAACAGGACCCGCGCCTCGCTGCGCAGGCCCAGGTACTCGCGCTCGTGCGCCGCCGCCCACTGGAAAATGGGCCTCGCCGTCTCATACGCCTGCCGGTCCTGCAGATCCAGAGTGCCGTTCACCTCGAAGGTCAGCGCCCCGCCATGCGCCAGCGCCTGCCACATGCGCCGCGCAATCTCCGCCTGCGGCACCGTGGCGAACCTCCAGGCGTAGTCGACGAACTGCATGTTGAGATCCACGGCCATCTTGTCCGGCTGGCTGTTCCGCGCGCGGTTCACATTGTCGCTGGTCGCATACGGCCACAGCGGCAGCGGCCGGTTCACGGCCGTGTTCGACTCCGACATGATGCCGTCGGTGAACTCCTGCATGTAGTTGAAGTATCCGGCCCGTTCGCGCTTCTCGCCGATCAGCCGGCCGATCGCCTGCGACACCTCGCGCGAGCTCTTCTGTAGGAATTCACGATAAACATCATCGGGCTTGTCTGGAATTTCGCGGTGATATTCGTCCCAGTACTTCTTCTTACAGGCGTCGCAGTGGCACAACCCCACATAGTTCCCGCTGTAGTCGGTCGACTGGTTGCCGAACATGTTGAAGAACAGCCCGTCGACGTCGTACTTCTCCAGACCCTCGGCGAGGATCTTCATCACCTGGCCTCGGTAATAGCCGCCATTGATGCAGGTGGAGTAGAGCCCGTTGTAAATCACAGGACTACCGTCAGCCTTCTTAAAGAACCACTCGGGATGCGCGTCGTAGACGGCCTTCTGCGTCTTGCTGAAGTCGTAGCGACCCACAACGCGAATGTGGCGCGCGTGCGCTTCCCGCAGAATATCGCCGAACATATCCTTGCCTGCCGGCAGGAACGCACTGGGGTAGTGAAATTCGGTTTTCGTCGGATAATATGCGCAAATCCCGCCCATGCCCATCAGCACGACATTGGCCCGCATGTCGGCCAGTTGCTGCGCCAGGCGGCGCGTATCCATGGCGGCGTCGGTCTCGCGGAGATTCGTCTGGACCCAGCGGATCGGCTCGTTCATCCACCATCCGGGCTGCCCGGACACAATACCGCAGCCCAGGCACACCAGGAGCACAGCGCGAAGCATGCTCCCGAGCATATCTCAAAGGGGATAAGAATCGGCCGGGCCGTCCGGAGTGCCATCAACCACTCCGGGCGGCCGGCGGACGTCAAGCGTTGGAAGGAATTACCAGGACCAGCAGCGACAAAAGCGCCGCCAGTATGACGAAGACAACAAACGCCTCGCGGAGCCAGTCCGCGATTTGGGGGGTGTGATAGGTGCGCATCGCTCAAATCCTCCCGGAAGCATAGTAATGCGGCCGGACGGGGGAATCAAGGATTTTCAGGCCGTGTTTACTCGCGGCGGCAAAATGAAGAATCGAACGTCGCGCGACGAGTCAGCGCGGCAGCCCGGCCTTCACCGCATGGCTTTCGGCCAGCACTTTGCCGATCCAGATGTGCTGGGGCTCCAGCCTGACAACGGCGCGCGTGATCCTGTTCGATTCCACGAAGATGGAGCCCTGTCCCCCAGTTCGGCCCCCTCCCGCCCCTGAAAGGCCACGTGGATCTTCCGTTTCTCGCCGGCCTGCAGGGTGATCTTGGAATTAGGCTCCAACCCGTCGAGCGAAGCCTTGGCCAGGCGGCCCTCCAGCCGGCCGGCCGGGATCACCGTGAATACCGCCGCCTGCCGCAACTGGTTGTGCAGCAGGAAGACCTCTTCTATGAGGCATCGTCGATCATGGCGATCAGGTACAGTGGCTCGCCACGTCCACTGACGCTCAGTTCCTCGGCCGCCTCGCGTTGCGTGATCAGTCTCTTTTTCGCCTTTCTGAGCGTCACCAGCCGGTCACGATCGGCCTGCGTCATCAGTAGAGATCCTTCCTGCATCCCCACAGCGTGAGGGCGTCAAGGGGACATTTCTACTTTGCTCGAAGGGGACATTATCACTTTGCTGCCACACGGGGAACAAAAAGCGTCGCCCGCCCTTTACCCCCGCAGCACGAACCGCAACGGCAGATGAGCATCCAGCCGGATGCCGATCCTGGGCGTCACCTCGATGGCTTCATGCTCAATAGGCGGTGCGGACAGAATGCGGATCGGCCCTTTGGTCAGGTCGCAGCCATTCTGTTCCAGGGTGATGCCCAGCGATCGCGTCAGTTTGCCCGGACCATCGCCCGCGCCTTCCACCGAACGGATCAGGACCCCGCCCGCGATCCCATCCGGCTCCGCCACCACATTCAGGCAGTAGTACATCCCATAGATGAAATAGACATAGGCGTGCCCGGGAGGACCGAAGATCACTTTGGTGCGCGGCGTGATGCCGCGATGCGAATGTGCCGCCCGGTCTCCTTCGCCGAGATAGGCTTCCACCTCCAGAATCCGGCCCCGGCGGCCGTTGAACTCCAGAATCTGTCCCAGCAGGGAGCGCGCAACCTCCACCGTGGGTCTTTCATAAAAGGAGCGAGGCAGGACTCGATGGTGCATATCAAGGCACGTCAGGGTACGCTAAGTACGAGGATAGCGAGGCGAAGGGGAAAGCTGATAGCTGTTAGCTGAAAGCTGATAGCTTGGCGAGCCACCCGGAACCCTCCCCAATCGCCCCAGCACTATGCGCCTGTTCATCGGTCTCGACCTGCCCTACGAAATGCGGCGCAACCTCGAACTGCTGCTGAAGCTGCTGCAGCCCAAGGCGGACATCGCCTGGAGCACTCTCTCCAATCTTCACATCACCACAAAGTTTGTCGGCATGTGGCCCGTGGAGCGGCTCGACGAACTGAAGGACGCCCTCAAACAGGTGCCGCGCCCCGGTGCAATGCAGATCGGCATCCGTGGCCTGGGCTGGTTTCCCAATCCCCATCATCCTCATGTACTTTATGCCGGGATCCAGGCGCCCGACGCGCTCCGCCAGTTGGCCCGGGACTGTGACGCCGCCTGCACCGAGATCGGTGTGCCGCCGGAGACCAAAGAGTTTCATCCCCACCTGACCCTGGCTCGAATCAAGACGAATGTGGAGCTGTTTCCGCTGAAGAAGGCGATCGCTGACCTGCCCAACTCCGACTTCGGCGCCTATACCGCCAAGGAGTTCCACCTGTACCAGAGCCGCCCCACCGCCACCGGCTCCATCTACACGAAGTTCGCGACGTATCCCCTGGAAGCCCCCAAAGAAGTATGACCACCCCCTTGTTGATTCTGCTGGCCGCCTACCTGCTCGGCGGCGTTCCGTTCGGCTACATTCTCGTACGGTTAAAGACGGGCCAGGATGTGCGGTCCATGGGTAGCGGCAACATCGGCGCCACCAACGTGCTGCGCACCTCCGGCCGCGGCATCGGCATCCTTACGCTTCTGTTGGATATCGGCAAGGGCTGGTTCTCGGTGTGGCTCATGAGCCACTTCACTTACGGCAATATGTCCTGGATGGCCGCCGCGGCCGTCGCTGTCGTCCTCGGACACGCCTTCCCGATCTTCCTGAAATTCCAGGGCGGAAAAGCCGTCGCCAGTTTCGCCGGAGCCGCCCTGGCGCTCGCGCCCGCCGCCTTGCTGGGGGTGATCATCGTCTTCGTTCTGGTGGTCGCCGCCACCCGGTTTATTTCGCTCGGTTCAATCCTGGGTGCGGCACTGTTCCCGCTGGGCGTATGGCTGATCTACCACCCGGAATGGCCGGTGATGTTGGCCGTCCTCTTCTGCGGCGGCTTCGTCGTGTGGCGCCACAAATCCAACATTGAACGGCTGCGGGCCGGCACGGAGAATGTCTTCCGGTTTGGGGGTAAGAAGTAGGTGAAGGATCTGGCCGTCATCGGCGGAGGAAGCTGGGGTACGGCCCTGGCGATTGTCCTGGCGCCGCGTTTTGAGCGAGTCCGCTTGTGGGTGTACGAACAGGATCTGGCCGAACGCATGGGGGCATCACGCAGAAACGATGTCTATCTGCCGGACAGTACCTTGCCGGGAAATATCGAAGTCCTTTCCGATCTGCAGGCTAGCTCGGTGGGCGCGGAAATCCTTCTGGGGGTGATGCCCTCCCATCACGCCCGCAAACTCTACGGCCAACTGGCCCCGGTGCTCCATCCGGATATGCTGTTCGTCAGCGCCACCAAGGGTCTGGAAAACGGGACGCTGGCGCGCATCAGCGAAGTGATGCACGCCGAGATGGCACCCCGGTTCACACCCCGCGTCGGCGTGCTCAGCGGGCCGACTTTTGCCAAGGAGGTCGCCCGAGGGGAGCCAGCCGCCATCGTCATCGCTTCCCACGATGCCGATCTGGCCAAGTCCATCCAGATTGCCTTCTCCGGCCCGACACTGCGGCTCTACACCAATAGCGACCCGGTAGGCGTCGAAATCGGCGCCTCCCTGAAGAACGTCATCGCCATCGCCGCCGGCGTCTGCGCGGGACTCGGACTGGGCGCGAACACCATGGCCGCCCTCATCACCCGGGGCCTTGCGGAGATTACCCGCCTTTCCGTCGCCGCGGGTGGCGAGAGCCGTACCATGGCCGGACTCGCCGGGCTCGGCGACCTGGTGCTCACCTGCAACGGCGAACTCAGCCGGAACCGTACTGTCGGGTATCAATTGGGCCAGGGCCGGAAACTCGATGAGATCCTGGGCGGGATGCGCATGGTGGCCGAGGGCGTCCAGACCACCTACGCCGCCATGGATCTTGCGGCGCGGCTCGGCGTGGAACTGCCGATCACCCGCCAGATGTACGCTATCCTTCGCGAGGGGAAATCTCCGAGGGAAGGGCTGCGGGATCTCATGGAGCGCTCGCTGAAGGAAGAGTAGCCACAGATACTGGACCGGTCGATCGTGGATTTTTGTTACCCGTTGTAAACCGGTCCTCGCTCGCTCGCGTCATCAGGTGCATGACCAGCGGGATCTCTCTGCAACCTTCCACTCCTGGACGGGTTCAATCGGGTGTGGCGGTTGCGGCTGCGATCGATCTCGATGCGGCGCTCATGCTGCGCGTGCGGGACGGCGATCCCGCCTGCTTCGCGCAGTTGCTGGAACGGCACCGGACTCCGGTCATCAACTTTCTTTTCCGCATGGTGCAGAATAAAGCCATCGCCGAGGAGTTGGCCCAGGAGGTGTTCCTCCGGGTCTACCGCTCGAGGTTGAGCTACGAAGCCTCCGCCAAGTTCACTACCTGGTTGTTTCGCATCGCCACGAATCTGGCCTTCAATTGGCTCCGGGACGAGAAGAATCTGAAGTCGCAGGACAGTCTTCAGGATGACAGCACGTCCGGCGCAACCCGCAGGATCACGGACGGACAACCTAGCGTAGAATCCGTATTGGTTCATCAAGTCAAACTCCTTGAGGTGCGGGAGGCTATCGCTAAGCTACCTGCGAAGCAAAGGGCTGCAATCTTGATGCACAAATACGAAGAGATGGAGTATGCTCAAATCGCGAAGGTCCTTTGTTGTTCGGAATCGGCGGTGAAATCGCTGTTATTCCGGGCGTATGAGAGCCTCCGCGCGAGGCTGGCGCAGTACGCCTGAAGCGGAAATGACTCGTCGTCCCGGTTGCCCGTCAGAATCCGATCACCATACCCAACTACTGGTGGAGTACTGTGCCGGGCGGCTCGACGAATCGCAGAAAGTACTGCTTGAAGAACACATCGCCAACTGCCTCTACTGCCAGAAGTTCTGCGATGCGCAGAACGCGGTCTGGACATCATTGGAGGCCTGGGAACCGGGTCCGGTCGACGCCCAGTTCGACGCCCGCCTGATGGCCCGCATCGAGGCGCCGCCCACCTGGCGCATGACGCTCCGCCGCTGGATGGGTGAACTTTCCTGGAAACCGGTCCTGCCGGCCGCGGCGGTTCTGGCCGCCTACTTCGTCGTGGTCGCTCCTCAACCCCAACCCCAGCAGCCTCTTGTAGCGGGCGCCGAGGTCCAGCAGGTGGAGCAGACCTTGCAGGATCTGGAGATGCTGCAGCAATTGAAGTTGAGTAACAAATGAGCTCACTGAAGCTGCTGCAATATCTGGCTTTAGTCCTCGTCTGCCGACCAGTGTTTGCATTGGCGCAACCGGCCAGAAGACCTTCCGGCGGCCCCATCGACCAGATCCGGCGCATGCCGCAGGATCAGCGGCGGAGAACTCTGGAGACCCTGCCGCCGGACCGGCGGAAGCAGGCCGAGATGCGGATGCAGAAACTGGATGCTCTGCCGGCCGAGGAGCGGGAAGCCCTGCAGAAACGGTACGAGGCCTTCCAGAAACTCCCCTCCGAGCATCAGCAGCGGGCTCGCGACATGTTCCAGCAGTTCAATGCGCTGGACGACAACCGGCGCGCCAAGGTCCAGACGGAAATGGACACATTCCGCACGATGTCGCAAACTGAACGCTCTGACAGGCTTAAGAGCCAGCAGTTCAAGAAGAAGTTCAATCGAAACGAGCAATCGATCCTTTCCGACTACGCCGCCCTACTGGACGAGACGCCGTAGTTGCTGCATTCTAGAAGGAACGAGGGCGGGATGGAACTCCCCACTGACCAGGAGTCACGGGCGATTGAACGGCTCATTGCCGAGATCGACCAACTCGATGCCTATCGAGATCGAGTAGGCCGCCGTGTGATCCTGGCCTTCGTCTTCACCTTCGCGATAGCCCTCAGCCTGTTGGTGTACATTGCGCTGTTCGGCGGCCCCGCCCGGTCCAGCCTGCGCCATCCCGGCCCGCGGGTGCCCGGCGTCCTTAAAGACGCACCGCGTTGAGAGCAATCCCTTTCCCGCTCCACTAAGCATGCGTGACTGGCGCCTCGACCGCCGCGCTGAAGAATCGCATCCCGGCTCTGGACGGGCTGCGCGGCATCGCTTTGCTTCTCGTTCTTTTACTGCACTTTAGAGCACCAGACTTAGCGCATCCATGGAAGGGTATTCTTGGCCTGGGCTGGGTGGGGGTACAGCTCTTCTTTGTCCTTTCCGGGTTCCTGATTACCGGGATCCTGCTGGATAGCCGCGGCTCCACAAACTACTTCACCGGCTTCTGGATGCGCCGGATCCTGCGCATCTTTCCGTTGTACTTCGCGGCGCTGGCGGCCTTCCTTTTCGTCTTCCCAACACTTGTCGTTTATGGGGATAAGTATCTTCCAAATCAAGCGGATCGAATCTATTACTGGATGTACTTGAACAACTGGGTGCCTTTGCCGGCGGACGGAAGGCTCGAGCACATCCTGGGTCATTTCTGGTCCCTTGCCGTCGAAGAACAGTTCTATCTGGTATGGCCCATGGTGGTCTGGCTGCTGCCGGCGCGAAGACTGCTCCGATTCTGCGGAGTCGCCTGTTTACTTGTGCTTGCGGTGAGAACTGCATGTGTCTGTTCAGGCTGGGATCCAGCTTGGATTTATCGAAACACGGTGCTGCGGTCGGACGCGTTGATGCTCGGCGCGATGGCGGCGGTGGTGGTGCGGGAGGCGGAGTGGGCCGATTGGGTCCGGCCACGGCTCAAAACCGCACTTTGTGGTAGTGCCAGCGCCTGCCTTGCGGTGATGGCGGCCGGGCGCGGCACGCACTATCTCCACCCGCCGATTTTAGCCGCCGGTTTGACCGTCTTTGCGGTCGCGTTTACCGTCGGTTTGACCGCGGTGGTGACGGGTGCTCGCGGCGGAGGGATTCTGGAGCATCCAGTGCTCGGCTGGTTCGGGCGTTACAGCTACGGGATGTACGTTTGGCACTGGCCCTTGGCCTATGCCTTGTACTACTCCTATCCCGCGACAGGCTTACAAAGGGAACCGGCCAGATCGCCCTGTTGGTGGCGGGTCTGGCCGGTTCGAGTTTACTGGGATGGCTTAGCTACGAGTTGTACGAAAAGCCGTTTCTGCGGTTAAAGCACTACTTTCAAGTACAGACTGAGCCTGTTCAGGAACGGGCCTTTTTCACAGCTTCGGTGAGTGCGGGCACGACATCGAACAGGTCACCCACAATCCCGTAGTCGGCCACCTCGAAGATTGGAGCGGCGGAGTCCTTGTTGATGGCGACGATGCACTTGGAGCCCTTCATGCCAACCAGGTGCTGGATGGCTCCGGAGATCCCCACAGCCAGGTAGACTTTGGGGGCTACGGTCTGGCCGGAGCTGCCGACCTGGCGCTCCATGGGGAGCCAGCCGGAGTCGCAGATGGGGCGGGAGGCGGCCAGTTCGGCGCCGAGGGCCTCGGCGAGCTCCTGGACGAGCGGGACGTTGCCCTCTTCCTTGATGCCGCGGCCGACGGCGACGATCAGCTCGGCGGCCGAGAGATCGACGGCGCGAGCGGATTCGCGGAAGGGCGCTTCGGGCTTCTGGCGAATCTGAGAGGCGTCCAGGAGCGGGGTCCGGGTCTCGACCGGGGCGGATCCGGCCACCAGCGCCTCAGCGCGGTAGGCGCCGGCCTGCAACGAGGCAAAGACGGGGGCGCCGGCGGCGGAGGAATAGGACGCGCTCAGCTTGCCCTGGAAGAGCTGGCGTTCGAAGGTGACGCTCTGGCCTTCCACCTTGAATGCGATGACGTCGCTGAGCAGGACCCGTTCGAAGCGGGTGGCCAGCTTGGGACCGAAGTCGCGCACCTGGTAGGAATGCGGCAGCAGGACGTAATCGGGCTGCAGGTCCTTGATGAGGCCGGAGAGGGCGGCCGTGGCGCCGTCGGCGGTATAGGGCTCCAGGAGTTCGTGCTCGAGGGCGATGACGCCATCGAGCTGGTAGCTCGACAGATCGGCGGAGGGGGTTGCCTTCCCGAAGACGCAGGCGTGGACCGGGAGACCAAGCTCGCGGCCGAGCTGCTGGCCCGCGGCCAGGGTCTCGAGCGACATCTTGTGCCAGACGCCGCCGGTTTGTTCGGTGATTACGAGAATGCCGCTCATAGCGCCCTCACTTCAAACTTCAGCTTCTCGACCAGGGTCGCTGCCTGCTGGGCAGGGCTGCCTTCAATCATCTGGGTCTGTTTCACACGCTGCGGCTGGTAGATGCTCTGGAGCCGGACGGTCGCGGCGGGGGCGACGCCAAGCTCGGCTGCGGTGAGTAGCTTGACTTCCTTGGTTTTCGCCTTTTTTATGCCCATCAGCGTCGCGTATCGAAGTTTGTTGATGCCGCTCTGGATGGTGAGGACCGCGGGCAGGGGCATGGAGACGTGCTGGAACCAGCCGCTCTCGAGTTCGCGCTTGACGCGGAGAGAAGATCCATCCACCTCAACCGCCATGATGATGGTGGCGTGGGGGAGGCCCATGATTTCCGCCATGACCACACCGGTCTGGCCGCTGCCGAGGTCGTCGGACTGGAGGCCGGTGAGGATGAGGTCTGGCTGTTCGGCGGCGGCTGCTTTGGCCAGCAGGCGGGCGAGGCTCAGGGTATCGTAAGCGCCGAGGCTGTCGTCCTCGATGTGAATGGCACGGTCGGCGCCTTTGGCGAGCGCCTCGCGGATGGCGGCAGTGGCGCGTTCGGGCCCGGCGCAGAGCACGACGACTTCGCCGCCATGCTGTTCCTTCAACTGCAGAGCCGCTTCCAGGGCGTAAGCGTCGGGCTCATTGATTTCAAAACTCAACTCGGACTCGTCCAGCCATAGGGCGGAGGCATCGACTTTCAATTGCGAGTCGCGCGCCGGCACCTGTTTGAGGGCGACGAGGATCTTCATAGGCACCTCGCGAAGCTAATAGAGACACGCCCTCCCCGTGAGGGAAGGGCGCGCCGGATGTAAGGGACTTATTCAGTGTAGCGCTTGAAGATCAGGCTGCCATTGGTGCCGCCGAACCCGAAGGAGTTCGACAGGGCGTAATCGATCTTCATCTTGCGCGGGGTGAGAGGAACGAAATCGATGTTCTGGCACTCGGGATCGACCTCGTAGAGGTTGATCGTGGGCGGAGCGACCTGGTCGCGGATGGCGAGGACGGTGATGCCTGCCTCGAGACCGCCGGCGCCGCCGAGCAGGTGGCCGGTCATCGACTTGGTGGAGCTGACTGCGAGGCCGCTGGTGGCGTGCTCGCCGAATGCCCGGGCGATGGCCTTGCATTCGATGACGTCGCCAACGGGCGTGGAGGTTCCGTGCGCGTTGATGTAGTCGACGGTCTCCGGCGCGAGTTTGGCGTCCTTGAGGGCATTGCGCATGACGCGGAAGGCGCCATCGCCGTCCTCGGAGGGCGCGGTGATGTGATACGCATCGCCGCTCATGCCGTAGCCGACGATTTCAGCCAGGATCTTTGCGCCGCGGGCCTTGGCGAACTCCAACTCCTCCAGGATGAGGATGCCGGCGCCTTCGCCGACCACGAAGCCGTCGCGGTCCTTGTCCCAGGGGCGGGAGGAGCCGTGCGGGTCGTCATTCCGGGTGGAGAGGGCGCGCAGAGCGGCAAACCCACCGACCCCCATCGGCGTGATGCAAGCTTCGGCGCCGCCGCAGATCATGGCATCGGCATAGCCGTGCTGGATCAGGCGGAACGAGTCGCCGATGCAATGCGCGCTGGTGGTGCAGGCCGTCGCGGTGGCGGAGTTGGGCCCTTTGGCTCCAAACCGGATCGAGACGTTGCCGGAGGCGAGATTGACGATCGTGGCGGGGATGAAGAACGGGGAGATGCGGCTGGGGCCTTTTTCGAGGAGGTTCCGGTGCTCGCGTTCAATGACTTCAAAGGCACCGATGCCGCTACCGATGTAGACACCCACCTGTTCGGCGATTTCAGGTGTCACCTGGAGGCCGGAGGCCTTCATCGCTTCATCCGAGGCAGCAACCGCGAACTGGATAAAGCGCCCGACCTTCTTCAGTTCCTTCTTCTCGATGAACTGGAGGGGATCGAAGTCCTTTACTTCAGCCGCGATCCTGGCGCTGAATTGCGAGCTGTCGAACTGGGTAATTGGTTCGATGCCGCTTTTGGAAGCGAGAATACCAGCCCAAGTCTCTTCGGCCGTATGGCCGAGAGCGGACAGCAAACCCACTCCAGTGACTACCACCCTACGTGACAATGAGATTCTCCCGGGGGAAAAGAGTCTTCTGGGGAACGGCGCCTAAAGGCGTGTTACTTCTTTGCCTTGGCGTCGATGTACTCAACGGCGTCTTTCACCGTCTGGATCTTTTCCGCGTCTTCGTCGGGGATGTCGAGGTCGAACGCCTCTTCAAACGCCATGACGAGTTCGACGATGTCGAGCGAATCCGCACCGAGGTCGTCGACGAAAGAAGCGGTGCTGTCCACCTGCGCTTCGTCGACCCCAAGCTGCTCGACAATGATCTGCTTCACTTTTGCTTCAACAGACATGAAACCTCCAAGAAGTCCACAAAGCACCGATTCTACCGACAGCGGGGCTATATTGCAACGAAGGAGGGCCTGAATTTCGGTGTCGCAGGTCCGGTAACATACAGGTGAGCATGAATTCGATCCTGTACTTGCATGGCTTTGCCTCTTCTCCCCAATCGCGAAAGGCGCGCGTTTTTCAGGAGCACTTTGCCGCGCGCGGCCTGAACCTGCTGGTTCCGGACCTGGCGCAAGGAGGCTTCCGCAACCTGACGCTCACGGGGCAACTGGCGATCCTCGAACGGACGGCCGGCGGCGGGCCGGTGTCGATCATCGGTTCCAGTATGGGCGGCTACCTGGCGGCGCTGTATGCGTCGCGCCATCCGGAGGTCGAGAAAACCGTACTTTTGGCTCCGGCATTCGGTTTCGGGCGGTTGTGGGGCGAGAAGCTGGGCCCGGAGGCCATGGCGGAGTGGCGGCGGACCGGGGTGATCGAGACGATGAACTACGCCGAGGGCGGCCCGGCGGAGTTGGGCTGGCAGTTAATGGAAGACGCGCTGCGGTATGAAGACGAGCCTGCCGTGACGCAGCCCACGCTGATCTATCACGGCATTCATGACGATGTCGTGCCGGTAGGTGTGTCGCGGGCGTTCGTGCGGACCAGGACCTGTGCGGAGTTGCGCGAGGTGGATTCCGATCACGAGCTGGCTAATGTGGTGGATGAGATTTGGGATGGTATGGTCTTGTTTTTAGGGCTGTAAGTGAGCCTTGGGTGAGCTAGGGGCTTGGCGGCTTTCGGGTTTGGCGCGGGAGAGACGCGCCAGGGGCTTTGAGGGCTTCCTTGTTAGCCCGTCGCTGACGCTCCGGGACTGGGGCACGGGATCGGGTCGCGTTGGAGGAGCGGTGGGTTCGGCGACGCGCTTTGGGCTTGACTCGCGTAGGGGAGCCGACCCTGGGGGTCGGCTGCGGACGGGGCGTCCGCCTTACCATTTCCCCACAGCAGCCAGTTATCCGGCTGACCGACTCCGCGCATGGGCTTGTCATCGGGCTGACCGCGTCCTCATGCAGGGGGACGCGTCGAGGTGATTCGGGGCAAATCGCTGTCAGTCGGATGGCGGCAGGACCCAGAGCTCGGGGCGGCCTACGCTGGAGCGCACGGCACGGCTGAGGAGGCCGAAATTGGCCCAGGAGAGAAACAGGGCCGTGCGAGAGGCGAGCCATGCACCATAGGGCTGATGGGTGGCGTCGAGGGCGGTCAGGCGGTTTTCGACGGAAGGAATTGAGCTGAGGCTCTCCTGCCAGTTCGGACGGCTGAGGTCCTCCTGCTGGAGTTGGTCGATTTCACAGATGGCCGCCTCGATCTGGGGACGGGTGGCTCCGTGGAGGACGGCATAGCGGTCAGCTTGAAGTGTGCCCGGCCGGCTGAATGAGGGCAGGACCAGGAGCCCCAGAAACGACCAGAGAGTACAGCCGAGCAGGGTTTCCAATAGCGAAAAGATCGTGTCCACTCCGCCCCATGGGAGGGAAGCGGAGAGCACGAAGCCCAGCAGGTTCCAGCCCATGGCGAGGAGGACGCCCCGGGTGCGGGCTCCCGTCCTGGCGAGTCCCTCGCGACGGAGATGTTCCGCCAGGAGCGCCGGGGCGGAGAGGCGGGTGTCCCAGAATTGAGGCTGGACCTTGCGGGCAAACCCGGGTAGGCCAGCCAGTCCGCCGGTAAAGCCGAGGTCCGCGCTCCTGAGGATCACGGTCTCGGAGCCGGACTGGGAGGAAGCGGCGGTCAGGCCACCGGTCCAGCGGGCAAGGGGCAACTGGAAGGCCAGAAGCGCGATCTGAAGGACCAGGAGAGCCGCGGCCGAGCCCCAGATGCCGGCGAGTTTGCCAGCCTGGAGCAGGGCCAGCGCGCAGGCTGTCATCACGAAGCCCTGCACCAGGATTCCGCGCAGCCACTGCCGCAGAAAGGAGGGAAACGGAAGATGGGGCTGCTGATAGCTGCCGGGCAGGCTGTAGCCGCCCCAGATGTCAAAGGGCAGGCTGAGGCCCGCGTAGGCCAGGAAACAGACCACGAATCCGGCCCAGTCGAGATACCAGGGTCCGCCGAAGTAGGGGAAGAAGGTGGACGGCATCTGATAAAGGTAGGCGGCCAGGGTGAGAAGCAGGAGCAGGGCCATGCCGGTGAGGCTGGGGCCGAGCCGGGCGCGAGCATACGTCATGAAATTCAGTGATTCCTTCCACTTCGCGGCACGGGCACGGCGCCGGGCCGGAGCGAGCCGGGAGAGGCGGGACGGCCTCTCCAATCATTGATGTTCGCTCAGTCGGTGGCGGTGACAAAATCCTCGTTCCGGTTGTGGCCTGGGGATTGTCTCCCAGATACTGAAGGCATGAGTTGTTTTCGAGTGACTTGCCTCGGTCTTGTGTTTTTGAGCGCTCCTTCCCTCTTTGGTTGGGGGCGGGAGGGACACCGGCTGATCGCGCAGATGGCGGCGCAGCAGTTGAATGCGAAGGCGCAGGCCGAAGTGCATAAGCTGCTGGGGGAACAGTCGCTGGAGAGCATCGCATCGTGGGCGGATGAAGTGAGACCACAGCGCAGAGAGAACTTCGACCTGGCACTTTATCAACCTGCCGCTGGATATTCCACGCGGGGACTGGAAGAAGTACTGCCCGGAGACCGGGTGTGTCCTGGGCCAGATTCCGGAGATGGAGCGCCGGCTGCAGAACAGGAACCTGGCGCAGCGGGACCGGGCGGAGGCCCTGAAATTTCTGGTGCACCTGGTGAGCGATATGCACCAACCCCTGCATGTGGGCGAGAAACACGACCGGGGCGGGAATGATGTGCGGGTGGTGTACTTCGGCAAGCCGAACAATCTTCACTCGGTGTGGGATTCGAGCATCCTCGAAATGGCCGAGCAGAAGGACGCGAAGCTGAAAGAAAAGCTGGGCCGGAAGCCGGGCTACTTTGAACGGCGGCGGCTGGGCAAGGGGTCTCTCGAAGACTGGGCCTGGCAGTCGCGCGACGTCTCGCGGGACGTGGTGTATGCGAATCTGCCGGAAGCGCGGCCCGCGGCGCTGGGGGATGAGTATTACAAGAAAGCCCTGGCGAGTGAAGAGCAGCAGTTGCGGCGGGCTGGGGTGCGGCTGGCGCGGGTACTGAACGAGACGCTGGGGAAGTAGACGGCCGGGGCCATGGGAATCCTCCTGCTGCTCGCGGCCATTTTGGAAGTGCGAGGGCTGGAGCGGATCCCGCTGGAACCGGCTGAGGCGGCGCGGGAGGGCCGGGTGATGTGCCGGTTCGCGGCTCCGCCGGGGTTGAGTGCGAAGCATGTGCGGCTGGAGACGAGTTGCCGCGGGGGCGGGCTCGTCGTCAACGGGACTGAGATTGTGGCCGGGAAAGAGGACGGGTATCCTTCATTGACGCCCTATCTTTCGAGCCGGGGCCAGAATGAATTGGCAGTACCATCGGGGTGTCTGCCGGTTACCTTGCTTGTTACGCCGAAGGTCTTTTTGTCGTCTTTGCGGGCAGAGCCAGGTTCGGGGCGACCTCTGGCGATGGTTGAGAACACACTGGATAACACGGTCAACGTGAGTGTCGCGTGCAGGTTGGCGGAGGAGTCCAATGCGGAGTGGCGACGAGCAGGCGGCACCGTGGCGGCGGGCGGGCGGCAGGAGTTGGAGCTGGATGGACCGGTCGAGGGTCCAAACCGTACAGTACGAATGGTTTGCAGGCTGGAGAAGCAGGCGGAAGCGGTGGAAGAGTCCTATACCTTTGAGACAGTGTTGATTTTTCAATCACTTACGAAAAATGGAAGGGCTAACATCCGTTGACTCTGCGTGATACAATTTTTTGAAGAGCTGGGATGAGTTTCAGGCGCGTTTCCTGCAACCTTGGGTTGGACGGCGCGTCTAAGGAACAGAGGCAACAGATACGAACGGCCACTAGGCAAACGTTTGGAATGTGAGAGTCGAGAGGTATGTCGGCGAGCAATCCCAACCAATTCAACGAGCCTAATCAGGCGAACCGAGTGCAGCCGGGGAACCCCTCGCAGATCCCGATGTCCAGCCCTCTGGACCGGGCGCTGGAACTGCAGGATGGCTCGAAGCCATGGTTCCTTTCGCTGATTGAAAACCTGAAGGAACTGGCTGCGTACAAGAAACTGCCGCCACTGCAGGTCACCTTTAAGCCGTTGAGCGAAGACGAGTTATTGCACGGCAATGACTCCTCGTTGCGCCAACTGGCGGAGATCCAGCAGAAGAAACCGTTCTTCCGCACACTGCGGGAAAACATTGCCGACCTCTTTAGTGCCGCTCCCCCGCCGCTTCAGGTGACCTCCCGTCCGTTGACGGAAGAGGAGATCCGGGAGTCGGGCATGGGCGAACTGGCCAAGACTTCCCTGCCCTGGTACCGGACTGTTTTCGCAAATGCGAAAGACCTGTTCTTCCCGCCGCAGCTTCCTCCGCTGCAGGTGACCTCCCAACCGGTTCAGGTGAAGGAGATGTTTGCCCGGGACGAGTACCGCGGCAAATCGCAGATGATGTCGGTGTTCGTCCACGTCGGGCTGGTGGCTCTGGCCTTCTTCCTGGGGACGAACAAGACCGTACAGAATGCGGTCAAGAGTTCCATTACGCTGGTCCAGCCTGACCTTGATCCGTACATGCCGAAGATGGCTGTGAAGAAGCAGGCCATGGGCGGTGGCGGCGGCGGTGGTGACCGTTCTCCCCTGCCGGCCAGCAAAGGCAAACTACCGCGTCCGGATCTGAAGCAGTTCACACCTCCGGTGGCGGTGATCAACAACCCGAATCCTCGTCTGGTGATGGAGCCCACGATCATTGCTCCGCCGGACACTCCGCTGCCGAACGTGAACATGCCGAACTACGGCGATCCGTTCGCGAAGGCGGGCATTCCGTCGAACGGACCGGGTTCCGGCGGCGGCATTGGTTCCGGTAGCGGCGGCGGCGTCGGCTCTGGCCGCGGCGGCGGCGTGGGACCGGGTGAAGGCGGCGGCTTTGGCGGCGGCGCGTACCGCATTGGCGGCGGCGTGAGCGCTCCGGTGCCGGTGTTCCGTGTGGAACCCGAGTATTCGGAAGAGGCTCGCAAGGCGAAGTTCCAGGGTACGGTGATGCTGGCCATCGTCGTGGATGAGACTGGCAAGACGACGAACGTTCGCGTGGTTCGGCCGCTGGGCATGGGCTTGGATGAAAAGGCCATCGAGGCGGTGATGAAGTGGAAGTTCCGGCCGGGGTACAAGGACGGGAAACCGGTTCCGGTGCAGGCGAACGTCGAAGTCAACTTCAGGCTGCTATAAGGCAGGTTCATTGAGAGTTGGAAAAAGGGCTGCTCCTTCGGGGGCGGCCCTTTTTTCGTTGTAGACGCGACTGGGGTTGAGAGGAAGAAGCCAGCCGGGGGGCTGGCTGCGGACCTGGGGGTCCGCCCTCCCGGTTCGTTGCGACGGTGTCGTAGTGTGTGGGACGTTGTCTGGGTTGCGGCAGGACTCTGAGGGTGCTGGGGTCTTCTTCGTGAATGGGAGAGACGCCAGGCGTCACTCTGCGATTGGAGTTCGGCTAG
The DNA here is from genome assembly GCA_049841055.1 of Paludibaculum sp. Classification (GTDB taxonomy): domain Bacteria; phylum Acidobacteriota; class Terriglobia; order Bryobacterales; family Bryobacteraceae; genus Paludibaculum. The sequence continues at coordinate 55,208 of JASGIE010000016.1, forward strand.
TGGAGGATTGGTTCTTCAGCAGGCGTGCGATCGGGCGGGCCGGACTGGAGGCGGGCCTGCATCGTCGGGATGTCCAGTTCTCCTGTCCATCGGGCCACGACCAGCGTCGCCACTCCGTTGCCGATGACGTTTGTAATGGCCCGGGCTTCCGACATGAAGCGGTCAATGCCCAGGATCAGCGCCAGGCCGGCCACCGGTACGTGGCCCACCGCCGATAACGTCGCCGCCAGGACGATGAAGCCGCTGCCCGTGACGCCGGCGGCGCCCTTGGAGGTGAGCAGGAGGACCGCCAGCAGGGTGACCTGCTGGAACAGGGTCATGGGTGTGTTGGTGGCCTGCGCGATGAAGATGGCCGCCATGGTCAGGTAGATCGAGGTGCCGTCCAGGTTGAACGAGTAGCCGGTGGGGATCACCAGGCCGACCGTGGAGCGGCTAGCCCCGAGCGTCTCCATCTTTGAAATCATGCGCGGGAGCGCGGCTTCGGAGGAAGAGGTTCCCAGGACGATCAGCAACTCCTCGCGGATGTAGTGCAGAAACCGCCAGATGTTGAAGCCGTGAACTTTGGCGATGGCGCCCAACACGACAAAGACGAAGATCAGGCAGGTGGCGTAGAAGGTCCCCATCAGGCGCGCAAGGGACAGAAGGCTATCCAGACCGTAGGAGCCGACCGTGAAGGCCATGGCGCCGAAAGCTCCGACGGGCGCGAGCTTCATGATGTAGCCCACAATCGCGAAGAGCACATGCGAGCCCTTCTCAATGACCTGGAACACCAGGTTTTCGCGGGCGTTCAGCCGTTGCAGCGCGACGCCGACCAGGATGGCGATGAAGAGCACCTGCAGGATCTCGCCTTTGGCGAAGGCATCGACGAGGGTATCTGGGATGACGTGGAGCAGGAAGTCCTTCGTGGTGCCGAGCCTCTGCGGTGAGGCGTAGGCGGCGACGGAGCCTGCGTCGAGCGATTTCACGTCCACGTTCATGCCGGCTCCGGGCTGAACGAAGTTCACGATGATCAAGCCGATGATGAGAGAGAGCGTGCTGACGATCTCAAAGTAGAGCAGCGCCAGGGCTCCGGTTTTGCCAACCTTTTTCACATCCTCGGTGCCCGCGATGCCGACGACGACCGTGCAGAAGATGATGGGCGCGATCATCATCTTGATGAGCTTGATGAAGCCGTCGCCGAAGGGCTTCATGGCCGCGCCGGTAGCAGGCGAGACGAAGCCTAGGATGGCTCCGGCGGCGATGGCGACCAGCACCTGCAGGTAGAGCGATTTGTACCAGGATTTCGCGGACATGAGCGGATCCGAATTCTCCAGAGACGGCGGACTTCCAGCGGGACGGGACGGCATCCCGGGCAGAGGAGCCCCGAATACCGTCTCTCGATTGTAGCGGTAAGCCGGCGCGCGTCAGGCCTGCGGAGGACCCAGGACCTGAACACCGGCGGGCGCTTTGGCGGTCCAGCGGTAACCGGAGCCGGCGCGCTCCACGGTCACTTCAATGACACCTTTGGGATGCGGTACGACGCCGCTGGCCTTGGTGAGCTTACCCAGGTTGGGCGCCAGGCGCACTTTGCTGAAGCCGGGGCCGGCGGAGTCGACGCCGAGGACGGTTCGGAAGAACTCGATGTTCGGGCTGGCGCCCCAGGCGTGGCAGTCGGAGCGGGTTTCTCCGGAATCGGTTTCGGCCCAGGTGGTGAGCCCTTCCTTCACCATGAACTCCCAGGTGGCGAGGCGGTCGAGGTAACGGTCGCCGAGGCCGGCTTTGACCATGGCGCGATCGAGGTAGTAGCGGAAGTAGACGGAGCACTTGTAGAGCGACTTGTCGGGTTCCACCTTGAGCATGAGTTCGCGGGCGGCGGCCGGTGTGGCGGGCAGGCCGGCCAGAACGGCGAGGACGTTGGCGTGCTGCGAGAAGTGCTTGTGGGCCAGATCCTCGCTGTAGAGTCCACGCTGGGCGTCGTGAAACTTGGCCTGGATGACGGAGTGGAGCTTCGCCGCGGTCTCCTTGTGCTGGGCGGCCAGGGCGCGGCTGCCGAGGGCGGTTTCGAGCTCCGCGGCCCACTGCAGAGCCAGCAGGAGCTGAAGCTGGATGGTGGCGGGCATGACATCGGGCTCGGACGGGGGGCGGCCGCCACGCCAGGTGGCGACCCAATCCACATAGTTCCACCAGGGCATGGCGCCCAGCAGACCGTCGGTGCGCAGGAAGCTGGTGTACCAGCCGAGGATGGCGCGAACACCGTTGAGCATGCGGCGGACGAAGGCGGGCTCGTCCACGTACCACCAGTAGTCGTGCACCATGCCGATCCACCAGAGCGAGAACGGGGGAATGTACTGCTGGAGGACGCTGGGCGCGCGGGAGAGGGTGGCGCCTTCGGCGGTGCGTGAACTGTCGATGAGCTCGATGGCGTTGCGGACGAGTCGGGGATCCCCGGTCATGTAGAGCGTCACCATGGCCTGGATGCGGGTATCGCCGACGTACTGGAGCTGCTCGTAATAGGGGCAGTCCATGTAAGTCTCGTGGGCACAGAGGCGGGCCGTGCGCCAGCCGATGTCGAGCATCTTCTGGTGGAAGGGGACTCCGGTGTCGAGCTTGGCCTTGACGGTAAATGGGTAGCTGGTGAAGATACCGCGCAGGTCCTCGATGACCAGGGGCTCAGATTTGGTTTCGACAGTAAGTTGGAGGTAGCGCCAGGTGCGCCAGTAGAGGGGGCGGTAGACGCGGTGCTGGCCGTCGGCGGTGTAGATGTCGCCGTAGCCTCGAAACTCCTTGCCGTCCACTTCATCGCGGTTGCCTTTGACGGCGCGCGGGCGGAGTTGCTGGAAGAGCGCCTCGGCGTAGCGGACCTGGATCTGGGCTCCGCGGCCACCGTTCATTTCGAGCTCGAAGAAGGCGGTGGTGAGGTGGTCTTGATCGAGGAGCAGAGTCGCCTTGGTATTGGCAGGGATCGTGAAGGGTGCCTTCTGCGCCGGGAAGGCGGGGGGTGGCTGGATGCCCTGAGCTTGCCTGACGCGGGCCAGGCGGATGGGGGTGTCCTCCATCGGGGGAATGTTGCGGGCGACGAGCATCCAGCGGCTGGGCGCGTCGGTCTGATCGCGGGGCGAAGCATTGGGGCCGACGTCGGCCGGCTGCCAGGAGGAGTCATCGAACTGCGGCTGCTCCCAGCCCCACAGGGATTTGGACGCATCGAATCTCTCCATCGGCCCGATGGCGTAGTAGCCGGGGGCGATTTCGCCGCGCTGGTCGCCAGGCAGGGCGATGGGGGCATAAGCCGGGTTGGCGGCGCAGACCCAGCCTTTGCCGGTGTTCACGGATTCAAACTCGGTATCGCCTGCCTGGAGGAGAAAAGCGGTGCGATTGGACCACTGGCAGACGGCGGCGTTGGGGGCGTCGTTCCAGACGACGGCAGCGAGGACATTGCGACCCTGGACCGCGTGCTGGGCGGCGTCGACGGTTTCGTAGCGCCAGTGGTTGAGGTCGCCGCGGGCAGGCCCGCGCGAGATGCGGACGCCGTTGAGGAAGAGTTCGTAGCGGCTGTCGCCGCTGACATGAAGTTTAAAGGCGGACGGTTTGCGATCGAGCGTGAAGGCCCGGCGGAAGTGGTAGACGCCGTAGGAATTGGGCGGCGCGCCGGCCGGAAAGATCCAACGCGCCTTCCAGGCGTTGGTGGTCACATCGACATCAGCGGCGGCCAGGAGACCGGTGGCGCCGGCCTGCAACAGGAACTCTCTGCGCAACATGCATCGAGTATATCGCCACAGGCCGGACGCTAACCGGAGTTACTTGTCCTTTTGTGCGGTGAACGTGCCGTCAGCGGCGCCGCCGAAATCGATGGTGCCCTTCATGGTGGTGGGCGATTCGATGGTGCCGGTGTAGACCACGTTCATGGCGTTGCCTTCGTAGTTGGCCTTGAACTCCCAACGGACCTTGTTTCCGTCGACGGTGCCGTTGAGTTTGTATTCGCCGAGCATGCCGGAATAGGTCCCGGTGAGTTTGGTTCCATCCTGCTGAAAGGTGAACGTGGGGTTGCCGGTATTGCCGGCGATCTGGACTTCACACTTCCAGTGTCCAGTGATATCGGCCGCCGCCAGGGGCAGGGCCAGGAGGACGAGCAAAGCGAGCAGCAGCTTCATAAGCGGCCTTCCTGTCGTAACTTCATGCACTCGGCGCACGGACAGATGCGGCGCAGGTGCTCGTAGGAGTATATCCCGGCATTGTGCCCGTCGTTCCAGTCAATTCGCACGGCGTAGGTCCCGACCTCTTCGATGTTGTTCATGCGGATCTTCGGCTTGTACATCTGGAAGGGGTTGGCCGCAGGGGCGGGTTTGGAGTAGTCGGTGCGCTGCGGCTCGGTTCCATGGGCTCCGGTGCAGGTGGCGCAGGGGCATTCGTCGCGCAGGAGTTCGCAGGAGAAGTCGCTGGTGTGGCCGTCGGACCAGTCGATTTTGATGCCTCGGGATTTGGAGACGGCGAGGTGCAGCGGATCCGTGGAGATGGTCATGAGAGCTTCCTAGTGAACGCGTTCGATGTCGCGCACGCCGGAGACGCGGCGCATGGCGGAGACGATGCGTTCGAGCTGTTTCTTGTCGCGCACTTCCACCGTCATTTCAACGATGGCGGAGTCGAACTGCTTCTCGTCGGCGTGCGCTTCGACGCTGCGGATGTTGACATCCTCGTCGAACAGAATCTGGGTGAGCTGGTTGAGCATGCCGGCGCGGTCGTCGGTATGGACGACCAGGCGGACATGGAACGACTCGCTGGCGCCGCGCGCCCATTCGACCTCGATGCGGCGCTCGGCCTCATACATCAGGTTCTGGACGTTCGGGCAGTTCTTGGAATGGACCGCCACGCCTTTGCCGCGCGTGATGTAGCCGACGATGGGCTCACCGCGGATGGGGTTGCAGCACTTGGCGCGGTAAGTGAGCAGGTCGTCGATGCCCTTGACCTGGATGACATAATCTTTAGCCGCGCCGGGCTTGTCCTTCTCCTGGGAGGGCGTGGGCAGCGGAGCGGGCGCAACCGGGGATTCGGGCTCGACGACATCCGGCGCCAGCTTGGCCAGCACCTGGCGAGCGGAGAACTTACCCCAGCCGAGGGCGGCCTGGAGGTCCTCGATCTTACTGTAGCCGTAGTCTCCGGCGACGGACTCCATCTGCGCGCGCGTCACGCGGCTCATGGCCACACCGAGGCGGCGCGCCTCGCGCTCCAGCAGTTTCTGGCCAAGTTCGACGGCCTTTTCGCGCTCCGTCGCGTTGATGACGTGACGGATCTTGTTTCGGGCGCGGGCGGTCTTGACGAAGGTGAGCCAGTCACGGCTGGGCTGGCCGCCGTTCTGGGTCAGGACTTCAACGACATCGCCGTTGCGCAGCGGGTGCTTGAGCGGCACCATGCGCCCGTTGACCTTGGCTCCGATGCAGGTATGGCCGACATCGGTGTGAATGGCGTACGCGAAATCAACGGAGGTGGCGTCCCGCGGCAGGACAACGACGCGGCCCTTGGGCGTGAAGCAGTAGACCTCCTCCGGATACAGGTCCACCTTGAGGTTGGACATGAAGTCGGAGGGATCGCCCATCTCGCGCTGCCACTCGACGAGCTGCCGCAGCCAGGCGATGCGCTGGTCGTCGTCGCCGGGGCCTTTCTTGCCTTCCTTGTACTTCCAGTGCGCCGCGATGCCCTCTTCGGCCAGCCGATGCATCTCTTCAGTGCGGATCTGTACTTCGAAGACGACGCCGTTGGGGCCCATCACCGACGTATGGAGGGACTGGTAGAGGTTCGGGCGGGGGATCGCGATGAAATCCTTGATGCGGCCGGGGATGGGGTGCCACTCGTTGTGAATGACGCCGAGGGCGGCATAGCAGTTCTTCACGGAGTCCGTAATGATGCGGATGCCCAGCAGATCGTAAACCTGATCGATGGGGATGCGTTGTTTGCGCAGCTTCTGATAAACCGACCAGGGCCGTTTCACGCGGCCTTGCACCCGGGCCGGAATCGTCTCTTCGCCGAGTTTGTCCTGAATGGTCGTCCGGATCTCGTCGAGGACCTCTTCGTTGGCGAGACGGCGCGTTTCGATCGCTTCGCGGACTTCCTGGTAGGCCTCGGGGTCGAGGTAGCGGAATCCGAGATCCTCGAGTTCGGCTCGGAGTTTGCCCATGCCCAGGCGGTGGGCGATGGGGGCGTAGAGTTCGATGGTCTCGGCGGCGATGCGTTCCTGGCGGTCGCGGGAGATGGAGTCCAGCGTCCGCAGGTTGTGCATGCGATCGGCCAGCTTCACGATGATGACGCGGATGTCTTCCACCATGGCGAGCAGCATCTTGCGGACGCTCTCAGCCTGGCGGACTTCGCGATTGTGAAGGTTGATTTTGCTGAGCTTGGTGACGCCGTTGACGCAGCGCGCCACATCCTCGCCGAAGGTCTTGCGTATCTCCTCGGAAGTGGTTTGAGTGTCTTCCAGGGTGTCGTGCAGGAGCCCCGTTTCCAGGCAGACGAGGTCCATCTGCATGTCGGCCAGGATCTGGGCGACCGCGACGGGGTGGAACATGTAGGGTTCGCCGGAGTCACGCTTCTGGGGGGCGTGCTTCTCACAGGCAAACTCAAAGGCCCGGCGCAGGGCCGAGAGGTCGTCATTGGGGCGCCGCGCCCGCACGGTGGCCTCCACATTGCGGTAAGCCGCCTCGAGGGCAGGCGTAACTCCAGGCAAGTTGGGGGTTTCCGGGGGGACAAGTGCCGCGGGTTCGAGGCGAGTCGGGGAAGAGTCCATCTTCACGGCCAAATGCGCCGGCGTCGTGGCCGCTGCGCCGACAGATACAGAAAGAGCGAGGGCATCCCGGGAAGAGATGCCCTCGCTCTTATTCTAGCGGATCTGAAAGACCACGGTAAGGAGCAGCGAACTACTTCGTCGGCTCCGCCGTGATGCCCTGGGTCTTCGGCGCGCGCTCGGCCTTGATCTTGCGCGTTTCGAGAGCCTGAGCCATGAACTTATCAGCCGTTTCCGTCTCGGTCTTGTACTCTGCATCGGTCTCGGCGATATCGGCGCGTTCGCGGTGCAGCAGGTTGAGGTAAGCCATCGCGTCGTCGTATTCCTTGTCGATGGTGAGGGCCTTCTCCAGGTTCTGGATGCCTTCGGCCACGACAGCGGAGTACTTCTCGGACAGTTCAGCCTTCACCTTCTTGTCCTTGATGGGACCAGGGGCTTCGGGCTTCATGCCCAGCTTGTTGCGGGCGCTCATCCAGGCCGGGTAGAACTTGGCCCAGGCGATGACGCCGAGGGAGTAGAAGGCTTCTTTCTCGTTGGGGTCGACGGAGGCGAGTTTCTTGTACCACTCCGCGGCCTTGTCGAGACGAACCAGCTTCTCTTCCGGAGTCGGAGCGCCGGTGACCTGCTGATACGCCAGGGAGGCCAGCGACTTCAGGGCCGTGGTGTCGCCGGGGTTGGCGCGCAGCACTTCGAGGAAGTTGTCGTTGGCATTCTTGGCGAACGCGATGTTTTCGGGGGATTCAGCACCGGGGATGTACTGGCTCATGTAAGCCGTGGCCAGATACAGGCGGGCGGTGGGATAAGTGGGATCCAGTTCAATGGCCTGCTTGAAGAACTCGACGGCATCCGCGTATTTGGCGTTCTTGAAGGCCTGAACACCTTTATTCAGATTGTCGCGAGCCTGCAGCTTTTTGCAGCCAGTGGACATGCCGGCGAGCAGAAGGGTCGCCGCGGTGAGAATAACGAGCGCTTTGCGATTCATCAGCGTACCACCTCAGGCTATTCGCCGGCCTCCATCTTGGCAGTCATCAGGCCGACCTTGTCCATCTGCGCACCCTTGGCGATATCGATCGCTCTGGCAACGTACTGGAACTCAAGATCGGGATCCGCCTTGACGAAGCAGATGCGTTCAGCGCGCGTTTTGAAAACGTCGAGCAGACGTTCCGCCAGTCGTTCTTCGGAGATCGGCTCAGTGTTCAGCATCATCGAACGATCCTTGTTGATGATGATGACCACGGTACGATCCACCGAGGGAGGGGGTGCGTTCGGCGGCGGCGGCTGCGGGATCGTGGCCTCCAGACCTTTGGGGGTGAGAGGCGTGATGACCATGAAAATAATGAGTAGAACGAGGAGAACGTCGATCAGCGGAGTCATGTTGATTTCTGACTTCGGTCCGCCGCCGTCTCCGCCAACTGCCATGCCCATAGGAAATCTCCTTTAAACCTGTTCGAGTCGCGCCGCCAAACCTATTCAGCCAGGTAGCGCTTGGGCCGGCCACTGAGGCGGCCCGACTAAATTACTTTGCGTCAGCAGCGACCGGTTCGCCTGCGCCAGCTTTCCGGGCCTTGGGATCCAGATCGGTGAGCAGACCAATGTTGTCGACGCCTGCGGCGCGCAGATTGTCAACCACGTCCACAACCTTTTCATAACGAGCACGTGAATCGGCCTTCACGTAGCAGGTCTTGTCGAGGCGGGTGGAGAGGAGGTCCTTCACTTTGCCCGGAAGGTCTGCCGGATTGACCTGGCTGGATCCGAGCCAAGCCCGGCCATCGCGAGTCACGGCCACCAGGACAGCGTTTTCCTTATCGGCATTCTGCATCGCAATGGGGTTCATCGTCTTGGCAAGGTCTACACTGACGCCCTTGGAGAGCATCGGCGTGATGACCATGAAGATGATGAGCAGCACGAGCATCACGTCGACCATGGGGGTCACGTTGATGTCTGCGATGGTACCGCCGTCTCCCTTTTTCTTCTTTTTGTCTGACATTCGGGTTCTCCTTATCCCGGCAGAAGCTCCGCGCTGCCCGGGGACTCCAGAACCGGAGTCCCCGGCAACGGCGAAATCAACTCGCCGGACTCGCTTACAGTGCCTGACCTGACTGACTTACTTGGTCGCAGCCTTCTGCGACTTCTTCAGGAAGTAGTCGATCAGTTCGGAGCTGGAGTTGCCCATCTCCACGTCGAACGCCTTAACGCGATTGTTGAAGTAGTTGAACATCCACACCGCGGGGATGGCCACAAAGAGGCCGATAGCGGTGGTGACCAGGGCTTCCGAAATACCGCCGGCCACAGCGCCGAGACCGGTGGACTTTTCGGACGAAATGCCCTTGAACGCGTTGATGATGCCGACGACCGTGCCGAACAGACCCACGAAGGGGCCGGTGGAACCGATGGTGGCCAGACCGCTGATGCCGCGCTCCATTTCGGAGTGGACAATCGCTTCGGCGCGTTCGAGGGCGCGCTTGGAGGCTTCCATCTCTTCGCCGGGGATTTCAGTGCTCATCTGGTGGGCACGGAATTCCTGCAGGCCAGCCACGACAACCTTGGCCAGGTGGGACTTCTTGTAGCGATCGGCAATCTTGATGGCTTCGTCGAGCTTGCCTTCGCGGAGGGCGCCGGCCACTGCCGGGGCGAACAGACGGCTCTGCTTGCGAGCAGCATTGAAAACAATCAGGCGGTCGATCATCACGCCGATTGACCAGGCAGACATGATGAACAGAACGATGACGACGACCTTGGCCAGCCATCCCATCTGAGACCACATCGACCGGAGGTCAAAATTGACAGCCGCCTCCTGGAGCAACAGGAACGACCATACTTGGAACTGAAGAAGCATCTTCTTAAATCTCCTGCGAGTTGATTTGTCTTGAACGAATGCGGACTACTACTGGTTCAACGTGAAGTTGACGTCAATCTGAGTCACAACTTCCACCGGCTCGCCGTTCAGCAGCGTGGGCTTGTAGCGCCACTGCTTCACGGCTTCGGTCGCCGACTGCACCAACAGCGGGTGGCCCGAAACCAGAGTCAGATTCTGGATCGTACCGTCGCGGCCGATGACAGCGGTGAAGCGGACTGTTCCGGAGATGCGCGCCTGCTTGGCCAAGGGAGGATAAGCGGGCCGAGGCTGGCTGACGAGCATGGCCTGTTGCACGTTGCCACCCACCGAAATGCGCTTGGGGGTAACGGGCTTGGGAACCTCCTTAACGGGAGGAGGAGGAGGAGGAGCGGCGCTGCTGATAATGCCGCCGATTACACCACCCGGGGCTCCACCCGGGACGCCACCAGGAACACCACCCACCACGCCACCGGAGGAGGCTGCGGGGATTTCGTCTTCCTTGATCATGGCGATTTCCTTAGGCACCTGCTTCGGAGCCATCAGGCGGGAGCCGTCGAACTGCCTCGGCACCACCTTGACCACCTTCACCACGGCTTGCTGCGGAGGGGGAGGAGGGGGAGGGGGAGGCGGAGGAGGCGGCGCCACCAGCATGGAACTCAAAGCGGTCTTGGGGAGAATTTCCGGATTGAGCAACGGAAGAATAACTCCTCCGGTGATCAACACGACTTGCAACGTTGTGGATACAATGACCGTCCAACCTTTGTTGGTTTTAGCCGTCCCATCCACGAAGGTCTGTTCGAACATTGGGCTGTTTCTCCTTGCGTCCGGCCCCCGAGACCTCAGAGACCGTTCTCACCTATTTGGACACCGAAGTTTGCTTACGGTTCCCGGGAATTCCGGTCCCTCGTGTCTTTTTAGCTCAACTTTCTATTCGCCCTCTGGCATGGCGCGGCCTACTTGGCCTGCGCGGCCGCCGGAGCCTTCTTCCTGCGCTGGATATAGTTGTGCCAGAACACGAGAATGGGGCTCGCGACGAAGATCGACGAATAGGTACCAACGATAATACCCGCAACCAGGGCGAACGCAAAGCCATTCAATACCGGGCCGCCGAACAACAGCAGCGAAAGAGCCGATATGAAGGTCAGGCCCGAGGTGAGGATCGTTCTGCTGAGCGTCTGGTTGATGCTCAGATTCACAATCTCTTCGCCCAGTTCCTTTCGTGAGAGCTTCAAGGTCTCGCGAATGCGGTCGAATACGACGATGGTGTCGTTCATGGAGTAGCCGACCAGGGTAAGTAGGGCGGCCACCACGTTCAGTGAAATCTCTTTGTTAAACAGCGAGAACAGGCCCAGCGTGATGATCACGTCGTGGAAGACCGCGATCACGGCGGCCAGACCGTAGATGAACTCGAAACGGAAGGCCAAGTATACCAGCATGCCGCCCAGCGCGTAGAGGGTCGCCAGCACGGCCTTGCTGCGGAGTTCGGCGCCGATCTTCGGGCCCACCACTTCCGCTCCGATGATCGAGAACGGCGAGAGGAAGCACTCCTGCTTCAGCACTCCAAGAACCTGGGATGTCACACCGCTTACACCATTGAGCTGGTCGAAGCTGCTGAGCAAACCCGAACGGGGCGGGGTGTTCTTGAAGTCGAGAACGTTCTTCGAAAGCGCCTGCAGCTGTTCCTCATTGAGCGCGACGCCCGCACTCTGCATCGGACCACGCAGACGTTCGGCCAGCGATTGCACGCTGGCGTTGTTGATATCGAACTTGCCGCCCGACTGGCCGAAGCTGGCTTCCAGCGTCTCGGTGATCGCGCGCCGCTCGGAGTTCAGCTGAACCTCGTCCTTCAGGGGCGTCCCGATAATGACGGCGTTCTGCCCAGGAATCTCCTGCACGGAGATTTCGCCCGGGATCTTGGAAGAGATTTCCGAACGGAGCTTGTCGACGGGAGGCGTGGAAGAGAACTTGACGGTGATGTTGGCGCCACCGGTAAAGTCGATGCCGTACTTGAGCCCACCTTTGCCAATCCAACTGGCCAGGCCCACGACAGTCAGGACCAGCGAGGCCCCGATGAAGATTCCCTTTTTTCCAAGGAAATCGATGTTTGTGTTCTTAAATAGCTCCATGTACCGTACCGAACCCGGACTCCGGGGAGCTGCACCCTAAGTTGAGCTCCCCACTTTCTATCACAGTTATACGCCGATGCTCAACGTGGCATTCGGACCCTTGCCGGCCATCTCCATCTGGAACAGGGCACGGGACACAAACACGGAAGTGAACACGTTGGCCACAAGTCCGATCACCAGGGTCACGGCGAAGCCGCGGACCGCGGGAGTACCGAACATAAACAGGAACGCGCAGCTGACCACGGTGGCAACGTGCGTATCGATGATGGTGAGGAAGGCCTTGCTGAAACCCGTATCGATCGCGGCGATCACCGCTTTCCCGGTGCGCATCTCCTCGCGGATTCGCTCGAAGATCAGCACGTTGGAGTCGACCGCCATGCCGATGAGGAGAATCACGCCGGCGATGCCGGGCAGGGTGAGAACCGCCTTGAGATAGGCCAGCGCGCCGATCAGGATGATGGCATTCAGGACCAGGGCGATCGTCGCGTTCACGCCGCTCATGTGGTAGTAGATCAGCATGATGACGATCACGACAATGAGGCCGACTAAGCCGGAAATGAGCCCCTGCTGGATGGAGTCGGCGCCGAGGGAAGGCCCAACCGTCTGCTCCTGCAGGTAGATGACGCCGGCGGGCAGTGAACCGGCGCGCAAGACAAGAGCCAAGTCGCTGGCATCCTGCTGCGACGCCGCGCCGGTGATGCGGCCGGAATCTTCAATGCGGCTCTGGATCACAGGAGCGCTGCGGATCTGGCTGTCGAGCACGATGGCGAGACGCTGTCCGACGTTGGCTTCCGTGAATTTGCCGAACCGGCCCTTCGCATCCTGGGCAAGGACGAACGAAGTCTCCCACTTGCCGAACTCATCCTGGGCGGGCTTGGCGTCACGCAGGTCGCGGCCCGTGATGACGGGCGTACGGGTCACAATGTACCAGCCCTCGTTGCCCTGGTCGGTGCTGCGCGGCTGAGAGCGCAGAAGCTTCGTGTTCAGCGGCAGCACGCCGCCGGTCTTGGCGAGTGCGTCCTGCTGGCGGGCGAAGGGGCCGTCCTTCACTTCATACAGCTCCAGCATGGCGGCCGTCTGCAGGATGGCCTTCACGCGGGCAGGATCGTCGAGGCCGGGCAGCGACACCAGGATTTCGCCGTCGGCATTGGCGCCGCCGCGTTCCTGCACGCTGCTCTCCGCGAGACCGAGACCGTTGATGCGGCTCTCAATCGTCGTCCGCGAGCGGGCCAGCGTGTCCTTGGTCAACGCCAGCGCTTCGGTCGGCTTCATGTTCAGCCGGTAGTCCGTTGAATTCACGGGCGTCAGCACCCAGCTCGGCATCGAATCGGCGACAAGGGTGCGGAACGCGGCCGTCTTCTCGGACGGGATGCCCTTGATGTCGATCTGAATCTTGTCGGCGTCGGCAATCGTCTTGGGTTCGTTGTGCTCCATCGAACCGTAGTTGATGCTCTGCTTGCCGAGCTCTTCCTTCAGCCGCTCCATCTGCTGGATGGCCTCGGCCTTGAAGGCGTCCTGCACCTGCACCTGCAGTACCAGGAGGGTGCCGCCTTTCAGGTCGAGCCCCAGGCGGATGTTGTTCTTCCAATTCGCGATGAGCTCATCCTTCGACTTGGGTAGCCCGATCATGCCGTATACGCATACCAGCACGACGGCGACGATCAGGACGGCTTTCCACTTAAGATTCTGCATGTGTTCTAACTTTCCGCTTTGATTAAGACTTCTTCTCCTGGTTCGCCAGGCTTGCTACAGAACCTCTGGCGAACTGCAGTTTCACGTTATCGGGCTTGATGCGCAACACCAGGGTGTCGTCATCATTCAGCGCGACGATAGTGCCGACCACGCCACCGTTGGTGACCACCTGGTCACCGGCTTTGAGCTCGGACAACATCTTTTGTTGCTGCTTCTTCTGCCGCTGCATGGGCATGAAGAGTAGGAAGTAGAAGATCCCGAATATCAGGAGTATAGGGACGAATTGCAGCAGCGAGCTAGGCGCTGCGGGCGTCTGGAGAAGGAGGAAATTCATTTCCGTTCCGGTGTCACCCAAAAGTTTGGACTCGATGGCTGCGACGCGCGGAACCCGCCCTGCATCTAAGAGGTGTGGGCTGAGTTTGGACTTGAGGCGAGCCTGCGCGCAGTCTTCAAGAACTCGGGGAATGTCCCAAGCAAAATAGCCTCTCGCATCCGGCGCATGATGTCAAGGTAATGCGTGAGGTTGTGGAGTGTCGCCAGGGTACTGAAGAGGATCTCCCCGGCCTGGAATAAGTGCCGGAGATAAGCCCTCGAATACGTCGTGCAGGTGTGGCACCGGCAGTTCTCGTCAAGCGGCCTCGAATCTTCACGATACTGTGCTTGTTTGATGACCACCTTCCCCTCGGACGTGAACAGGTATCCGTTCCGTGCATTGCGCGTCGGCATGACGCAATCCATCATGTCCACACCTCGGGCGACATACTCCGGAAGCTCCTCCGGAGCCCCTACGCCCATCACATAGCGGGGTTTGTCGGCAGGCAGCAACGGCACGGTCGCCTCGGTCATCTCCATGCTCAGCTCCCGCGGCTCGCCGACGCTAAGCCCGCCCACGGCATAGCCTTCCGCATCCAGTTCGCCCAGCTGCTGAACGCACTCGCGGCGCAGGTCGGCGAACATGGACCCCTGCACGATAGGGAATAGGGCGTTGCGCGGTTCGCGCGACTCCATCCGCTGCCGGTAATGCCGCATGCCGCGGCGCGCCCAGCGAACGGTCAACTCCATCGATTTGCGGGCCTCGGCGTGCGACGAAGGATAGTCTGTACACTCATCCAGCATCATCATGATGTCGCTGCCGAGCGACAACTGAACGTCCACCGTCGATTCCGGCGTGAACATGTGCTGGTCGCCATTCAGGTGCGAGCGGAAGAGGACGCCCTCTTCCTTAAGCTTCCTCAATTGGCTGAGCGACCAGACCTGAAAGCCACCGGAGTCAGTCAGGATTGCACGGGGCCACTGCATGAATCCGTGCAAGCCTTTGAAATCCTCGATCAGTTTATGACCCGGCCGCAGATAGAGATGGTAGGTATTACCGAGAATGATCTTGGCGTCTAGTTCTTCCAGCAGGTGCTTCCGGGTGAGCCCTTTCACGGTACCCTGCGTCCCGACCGGCATAAAGACGGGGGTTTCGATGGTTCCGTGGGCGGTGTGGAGCAGACCGGCCCGGGCGCCTGTTTCGGGGCAGACGGCCTGTTTTTCAAAGTGGAGCGTCTTCAAGGGGTAAACTAGTTATTCTAACTCCCCCATGGCACTGCGGTTCTATAACACCCTTACCCAGGAACTCGAAGAGTTTCAGCCTCAGGACGGCAAGACGGTCCGCATGTACACCTGCGGGCCAACCGTCTACTCCTATGTCCACATAGGAAACTTCCGCACGTTCTCCTTCCAGGACATCCTCAGGCGCACGCTGAAAGCCCGCGGCTTCACCCTGGACCATGTCATGAACATTACAGACGTGGAAGACAAGATCATTCGCAATGCGATGGCGGCGGGGCAGTCGATTCAGGAGTACACGGCCCAGTACACGCAGGCGTTCAAGGACGATTCGGCGACTCTCCGGCTGCAATCGCCTGAGCGGCTGGCCTTTGCCACGGAGCACATCCCGGAGATGGTGAGCGCGATCGAGCAACTGGCCGCGGGCAATCACACTTACGCGAACGAGGGCTCGACGTACTTCCGCATCTCGACGTTTCCCGAGTACGGCAAGCTGTCGCACACGAACTTCAGCGGCAACATCGCCGGGGCGCGAGTGGAAGTCGATGAGTACGACAAGGCCGACGCGCGAGACTTCGTTCTGTGGAAAGCGCAGAAGCCGGGCGAACCGGCCTGGGAGACATCATTGGGTGAAGGCCGGCCGGGCTGGCACATTGAGTGCTCGGTGATGGCCATGAAGTATCTCGGTGAGACCATAGACATCCATACTGGCGGCGTCGATCTCGTCTTTCCGCATCATGAGAACGAAATCGCGCAGTCGGAAGCGATCACCGGTAAGCGGTTCGTCCGCTACTGGCTGCATGCCGAGCACCTGATGGTGGAAGGCCAGAAGATGTCTAAGTCGCTCGGCAACTTCTACACGTTGCGCGACATCGTGGAGAAGGGCTATTCGCCGGAATCGATCCGCTACCTGCTGGTTTCGGCCCACTACCGCAAGCAGCTCAACTTCACCTTTGACGGGCTGAAAGGCGCGGCGGCCTCATTGGAGCGGCTGCGCAATTTCGAACTTCGGTTGAAGAACGACCGGCTGCAGGATGGCGTCAATCCGGAGATGGAGGCGCGGACCGCGGCGGCGAGCGCGGCGTTCAACAAGGGTCTGGACGATGACCTGAACACGTCGGATGCGCTGGCTGCGATCTACGAATATGTTCGGGACGCCAATACGGCCCTGGATGCCGGCCAGTTCCTGGCGGGCAATACGGCGGGCGCCCATGCGCTGCTGGCCGAGTTCGATGCGGTCTTCGATGTGCTGAAGCCGACGATCCAGAGCGGTGCGTTGAGCGACGCTGAGATCGATGAAAAAGTGGCGGAACGCAACAAGGCAAAGAAGGCCAAGGACTTCAAACGCGCCGACGCGCTACGCAACGAACTGCTGGAGCAGGGCGTGATCCTGGAAGACACCAAGGACGGAGTCCGCTGGAAGCGGAAGTAGAAGGCCAGGCACGCGACACGAGATGAACATTCAAACCAAAGCTGTACACGCAGGAGACCGAAAGCAGCCGCAGAAGCAGATTCCGGTGGCAACGCCGGTGCATTTTGCCGCCAGTTGGATTTGTTCGGATCAAGCTGAGCAGGATCGCATCTTCGCCGCAGAGGAGAAGGGTTTCGCCTATTCGCGCTACCACAATCCCACCAATGAGGCGTTGGAGGATCTCATCACCTCGCTGGAGAACGGCGCGGGTGCGCTGGCCTGCGCGTCGGGCATGGCGGCCTTGCAGCATGCGCTGATGGCCGCGATGATGGACCGCCGCCACAAGGTACTCTGCGCGCGCGACGTATATGGCGCCACCATCAAGCTGCTGATGGACGTGCTGGGTCCGTTCGGGGTCGAAACGTCTTTTGTCGATACCGGAGACCTCGCCGCCGTGGAGCAGGCCATGGCGGAGGACAAGCCCGGCGTTCTGCTGATGGAGACGATCTCCAATCCGCTGCTGCGCGTCAGCGATCTGCCCGCGCTCTCCGCGCTTTGCCGGAAATACGGCGCGGCCCTGGTAGTCGATAACACGTTTGCATCGCCGCTGCTGGCGCGCCCGCTGGAGATGGGCGCGAACATCGTTGTTCATAGCTCGACGAAGTACCTGGGCGGCCACGGCGACACCTTGGGCGGCCTCATCGTCTGCGACCAGGAGCACCTGGAAGGCGTCCGGCGGCTGTCGCGCATCGCGGGCCCCGTCATGGGTCCCATGGAGTGCTTCCTGACTATGCGCGGCATCAAGACCTTCCCGTTGCGCGTGGAGCGGCAGTGCCGCAACGCGCAGGGCCTGGCGGCCTGGCTGCGCCAGCAACCGGGAGTGGACCGTGTCTATTATCCGGACGATCCTCAGCATCCCGATGCCGAGGTGGTCTCGCGCCTGCTGCCGGACGGCCTTTACGGCGGAATGGTCAGCTTCGAACTGAAGAACGCCCAGTCCAAGGACGGCGTATTCGAATTCCTCGACCGGCTGAAGCTCATCGTCAGGGCGACCTCTCTCGGCGACGTGCACACGATGGTGCTCTACCCGTGGATTGCTTCGCATCGCGACGTTTCTCCGAAACAGAAGCAGCGAATGGGCATTCGCGAGAACCTGATCCGGGTTTCAGTCGGCATCGAATCCCTGGACGACATCATCGGGGACGTGGCGCAGGCCTTGCTGTAAGCCGCACTACCTGGCAGCCTCGGAGACGAGAGCAGGCCGTTCTCGGTCTTCGTGGCGGACTCCCACCAGCAGTCACCCCTCCGAATTCATCCTTTCGAGGCGGGTTTGGCGCCGCCCATCCGCGCTCGGCCGCCGCTCAGGGGAAGGCGCTCGGCGTGAGCACGGTTCCAGCGTAGAGTGCGGACATGAGGGATCTACGAAATCTTCAACGGGTGCTTCTCTGCCCTGTCCTGATGGCGCTGGCCGTGGTGCCGGCGCGGTCCGCGGGTCACTGTGACGCCAACTCCAAGGGGGCATGGTGCGAGGCGAAGACGATCTTCATCTGCGCGCGCTCCGGCTTCATGCGCGAGGCCGAACTCGAGCGGGCCATCATTCAGAAGCCTGAGTTCACGCAAACCGGGCTGATTATTACCCGCCAGCAGAAAAACGCCGACCTGGTGCTGGAGGTGCGCCGCAAGCCGTTCACGTCGCAGTTCACCCTCTCGGTGATCGACCGGAAACACCAGACCCTGCTGGCGAGCGACCGGTCGAACTCGATTGGAGGACACATCGAGCCGAAACTGGCCAACGACTTCATCAAAATGCTGCGCGCCAATCGTTAAGAGCGGGCCTTCTCCGACACGGTCTTCAGCACCTGCAGGCGGGCATCGGTCAGTCCATTCTCGGCGAAGATGGAGACACCGGCGGCGCCGGCCTGCAGCGAGGCCCGCACGGCTTCAGTGAACTCGTCCTCTTTCATGTTGCCCAGGAACAGGCCGCTGTAAAGTGGAACCTTCACGGTACCCACACCTTCCTTGGTCATCTTGCCGACCCATGCCGGAGTTTCCTGGTAGAAGGAGTGATAGATCATCGGCAGGAAGGCATCGAGCTTCCAGCGGCCCCAATCCTGCCTGACGTTGATGCGGGCTAGGCTGGGCCCGGGAAAGACGGCCGCCGTGATCTGCTTCCTGGCCGCATGGGCCGCGGGAACCAGGTAGCCATTCACCAGTCCGGTGACCATGTCGAGACGGAACTGGAACCACTTCGCATCCAGCTTCGCGTCCATTTTCTGCATCGGATCCGCGCCGTACTTCTTCTTGAATTCCGCACGTTCGTACTCGGTATAGCCGTAGTCGTATTCGGGGAAGACGTGGTCCTGAACGATGTTGTACTTCTTCCACAGACCGCTGGGCAGAATCGCGTCAGGGTGCCGGATGTAGTCCAGATGGACGCCCGTCAACTCAGGGATCGAGGCCAGTTCCTTCACGGTGCCTTGAACCCACTCGCGCACCTCCGGCCGTCCGGGATCAAGGAACTTGTAATAGGGCACGTAAGCGGGCTTATTAGACGCCGACTCACCCTTCGCGTTCACGTTGTACCAATCCGGGTGGGCCTTCAGGATGTCGGGAATCATGCAGGGCATGCTCCACATCCAGGCGTGGACTTCGAGTCCGGCCGCTTTGGCCAGCGGCAGGATCATGCCGAGCCAGTCCTGCTTCACCGGCAATCGCGTGCTGGCGTAGAACGCCTCACGGCCCGCGTAGACCTCCGGAAGCACGGCCTGGATGCCCGCCGCGCGCAGTTTCTCGAAGCGAAGCTTCCACTGATCAGCGGAGGGGCGGGTGTTCGTGGGAATCCATGCCCAGTTCTTCACCCCGGCGGCGCGAGGTTTCGCCTCCAGGGTTTCCAATGCAGCGGCAGCCAATAGGCTTTGCCGGAGAAACGAACGCCGATTCACTCCCATGGCGCCCATCATATTGCCTTCGCCGGTCTAGCGCACCACCTTGGCACGCAGGATTTTGTCCAGACGGGGGTACCGGGCATCCAGGTAATTGTTGCCCTCGGTGGCGATGCGGGTGGCATTTGGACCACGGCCGGGTGGTTCCCACTCGCCGTAGCCGGAGTACAGCTTCTCAAAGACCTCCAGGCCCAATGTGACCTTACCAAAGGGGGCGAAGCCGTCTTTGTCCAGGTCCGAGTTGTCCTTCAGATTGACGAAAACCTGCGTCCGGCGGGACCGCTTGCCGCTCTGCGCGAACGAGATGGTCCCTTTCACGTTCTTCTGTTTCACGGCGTCGTCTTCGATGGGGGTCGCGCTGAGCATCGCATTCGTATTCGGATCGCCGGAGAGTCCGAACTGGGCAATGAACTCGGGACGGACGCGGAAGAAGCGCGTGTCGTTGAAGAATCCGGTGTTTACCAGCATCCAGAAGCGCTCCGCTCCCTTGGGCGCCCACTCCTTGTGCACCTCCACAATGAACGAACCCTTGGAGGTATCGAAGAGCACCTTGTAGATGTCGGGCGCCGGCTGGTCCTTCAGCGGCTTGCCGGCATCGACTTTCTTCGCGGGCGGAGCGGGTTGCTCGCCGCAGGAGATCAGCAGCAGGCTGGCGGCGAGACAAAGCAGATAACGCATCCCGACATTATTTCATTTCGCCGCAGCTTCGTCGCGCGGCCGGAGTGGTCCGGCCGCCGCGAATCCGGCTACTTGCCGGCCCAGGCCAGACCGTCCGCGCCCTTACCGGCGTCGATCATCTGCTCAATCGACCAGTCGGAAGTGCGAATCGCCGCCACCTTCTTGCTCACGTCGCAGGATACATACGCCACCATGCCATCGGGACGCACCAGCACCTCCTGCGGAGCAGCCGGCACATCGATTGTCTTCATCACCTTCATCTTGGCGAGATCGACAATCGCTACTTTGTTCGCCTTCGATACAGCGACCACCAAATACTTTCCATCCGGCGTCGGCGCGGTGCCGTAGCCGGGCGCGGGCAACGGCACCCAGGTCTTGATGGTGTTGGAGGAAGCATCGATCACGGCCAGCCGGGGCGCCGTCTGATCGGAGGTGAAGACGAGCTTGTCGTCCACCGACAGCGCGATCCGTTGCGTGTTCTTGGAGATCGGGATGATCTTCACCGTCTTCTTCGCGTCCAGATCGAGCACGGAGACTGTACCCGGCCCGACATTCGCGGTATAGCCGCGCTTGCCGTCGCGGCTGATGGCCAGCATGTGCGATTCCGCCTGCCCGGTGGGCACCGTGCCGACGATTTTCAGCGACTTGGGATCGATCACCGTGATGGTGTTGTCGAGTTCCGTGGTGACGTAGAGCAGCCCGTTTTTCGGTCCGATGAGAGGGCAGTGGGGCCGGATGCCCTTCCCGAAGTCGAGATTGCCGGTGACTTTGTGAGTCTTGAGATCGACCACCATGTTGCGGCCGTCGGTGCCGGGCTTGCCAACCCCGGAGTTACCGTAAATGGGCGCATAGGCCACGCGTCCATCGGGCGACGCGATCAACTCATGAGCCGTCTCCCCACCTTCGGGTATGGCCGCGATGGACTTGCCGGTCTTGGGATCGATGATCGCCACGGCCTGATCGCCTTTGTTCGCCACCAGCAGCAGTCCGCCCTGTCCGAAGACCAGGTTCGCGCAGAGAGGCAACAGCAGGATCCAGGAATTACGCATTGTAGAAAGCTCCTCTTCCGTCCGGCGCTCCCCGGCGCGCCTGGCCCCAATACCCGCGTTGTGCCTGTCATTCTCTCATCCGGTCACAATTGAGACAACCAGGCGGGAATAAAACGGAGAGGATCCGGGATATATCGGCGCATACTCATCTCAAGAGGGCCAATGGGACTGAAGCAAGTGGTTTTCTTCTCCGGGGTGGCGGCGCTGGGATTCGTGACCGCCGCACTGCCCGCCGGCGTGCCAGCCGGCACTCGGCAGGCTTCCCCGGTACTGGTGGAGCTGTTCACTTCGGAGGGCTGTTCGAGTTGCCCGCCGGCCAACGCCATCCTGGCGCGCCTGGACCAGGAAAAGAGCGTGTCGGGCGTGCCGGTGATCGTGCTCAGTGAGCACGTCGACTACTGGAACAGCATCGGCTGGAAGGATCCTTTCTCGTCAGCGCAATTCAGCGGCAGACAGCAGGCGTACAGCCAGGCGTTCCGGCTGGAATCCGTCTATACGCCGCAGATGGTGGTCGATGGACGGGAGCAGTTTGTGGGCAGCAACACGGCGGCATTGCGGGACGCCGTCGAAAAGGCATCGCGGCTGAACAAGGCGGAAGTGAGAATCATCGCGGCCGTGCGAAACGGGCCGGAAGCCGCCATTGAAATCGATGCCGAACGAGGGCAGTACCAGTCCGCGCGAGGACTGGAACGTGTGGGTAGCCCTGGCCAGCGACCGGGAATCCGTTCCAGTCAAAAGCGGTGAGAATTCCGGCCGCAACCTGACGCACGTGGCGGTGGTCCGGACCCTGGTGAACGGCGGCACGATGAAGCGCGGCGGCAGCTTTCACAAGACGGTGCGCGTACCGCTGGATCCGAAACTGAAGGGCATGCGCGCTGTCGTGTTCCTGCAGCCGTCCGGCGCCGGTCCGGTGACCGCCGCGGCCATGCAGCCGCTGGGTGGCTGACCCGGTTCAATTCACGGGCTGAAGCTGTACGGAGAACAGTCCCTGCAGCGGTCCGGTCCGTTTCGACACCAGGAAGCGTCCTCGCAGCCGATAGGAATTGCCCTCCAGCACCAGTAAGCTGCGGCCCTGGAGCTTCGGCACGTTATACTCTGTACCCTGGCACCGCGGAGCGGAGGGAGTCTCTCCTTCCTTCAACACTTCATCGCAGGTGTCGAACACATCGAAGAAGTCGAACTCCTTCTCACTTCCGCCCTGGAACTCGGACTTGGGAATCACTACATCCAAAAGCACCACGGAACCTTCCTGATGCTCCACAAAGTCGGAGAAGCCGCTGTTCACTTCCAGCTGCTCGACGATCCCTTTGTACTCGTGAGCATTGCCGCGCGAGCAGGCACTCAGCAGGGCGACGGCGGCTAGGAGGCTGAGGCGAAGCGCAGAACGAGAATCCATAGTCCATATCCACTCAGCCCCAATGTAGCGAGTGCCAGCATCGAAGCCGAGCCCCCCAATCTGCTCAGCACCATCAGCAGAACAGGAAAAGGACCGTCAGCAGGACACCGCCGGCAACTCGCGACCACATCTGGCCGGCGTAAAGCCCGCGGCTCATGAAGTACAGGCCCGCGGCAAAGAGCAGTGCGCCGGCTGAACCGGCAAGGAGTGCCTTCGCCAGGCCAAAGGCGACAGCATCGAAGACACGCCCCGCCTTCCCGGCCGCATAATCCATGAGTTCGAGACCCGCTATCAGAGGCCCGCCTTTGCCGCTGGGCGGAGAGGGCGGCGGTTTCTGTTCCGTCATCGCCATCCGTAGCGTGGAAAACCCAAAAAAGCAGGTTCCCAGGACCGCCGGCAGTCCGATGACCGCCGAGGCGATCAGGAACCCTTTGGCCAACATCAGCGCTTCTCGCGAGATCATACGCCCCTCCCCCAGATCGCCGTTCCGAAGTACACACCCCAGAGCGCGAAAAAACCCAGATACAGCAGGCCCTCGCCCGGATTCGTCCGTACGATGGTCAGGCACCCCGCCATTGCGGCCGCGACAAAGAAGGCCACGACGCACAGGAAGGTTCGGGCATGTGGCAGGAATACCGATGCCAGCATCGCCACCAGCAGCAGGGGAATGCCCACGGTCATGGCGTCGCGGACCAGGCTGGCCGCCCCGGCTCCACTCCGATAAGTGAGTTCCAGGCCCTTGCCCACCAGCATCACCAGCGCGAAACCCGCCAATGCCACAGCGCTCGCCAACCCAACCACCCAGCGCAGGAACAGAATCATAGACCGCAATCCGGTCTCTGTAGTATAGGGCCAATCCTGAGCCCGCCTTCGCTAGACTGTAGAGTCACCAGGGAATCCCATGGCCAACACCAGCCGCCTGACACTCCTCCTCGCAAGCCTCTTCTGCAGCGCCACTTTCGCGCAGACCAAGGAGCGCCCGGTGCGAGCAGTCACCGATCCCGGCGTCATTACCACCCGTCAGAGCATCACGCCCGCCGGCATTCCGCTCGTGTTTCAAGGCAAAGTCTACGGAGTCGCCTTCGGCAAGGACGATTCCGGGATCTGGATTCTGAATCAGACTCAGCTCTATCAGGTCGACTGGCGCAGCGGCCGCATCCTCTCGAACATTGCCCACAACTCCACGCCTGCCTATCAGGGACTGCTGACCCATGAAGGCTCGCCTTACGTCGCGGCGACCGTGCGGCGTGGCAATCCGGGGCTCTTTTCCTTGAGTGGCGGTCAACTCCGGCCGCTGTCCGCGAATCTCGG
This sequence comes from Paludibaculum sp., assembly GCA_049841055.1. Classification (GTDB taxonomy): domain Bacteria; phylum Acidobacteriota; class Terriglobia; order Bryobacterales; family Bryobacteraceae; genus Paludibaculum. The sequence continues at coordinate 78,948 of JASGIE010000016.1, forward strand.
CAAGCACAATGCCGGTGGCCTGGGCTACGGCGGTGGACGCATCGTCCTGCCCATCACTGCGCAGAACCGCGCCGTCGTCGTGGAACTGCCATCCGGAAAGACGCTTGGTGAAGCAGCAACCGGCATTGCGCCCTTCGCGGCGGTAGTCAGTGCGGATGGCAGGACGGCCTACGTTTCCAACTGGGGCGGGCGCATTGCAAAGCCGGGCGAACGGACTTCTCCCGCAGGCCCAGGCGCCACCGCGGATCAGGTGCTCGTGGACGACCGTGGCGTGACAGCCTCCGGAACCGTGACGCGAATCGATCTGTCCACTCTCCAGGCAACGCATTCGATTCCCACAGGTCTCCACCCGAATGGCCTGGCGTGGGACGAGACGCGCTCCCGCCTTTACGTCGCGAATAACAACGACGATTCGGTCACCGTGATCGATACCGCGGCGAACCGGGCGGTGCGGCAGATCCGCATTCAGCCCTTCGCCGGCGTACCATCTGGACTCGCACCCACCGCGGTGACCATCTCAGCGGATGGCAAACGCCTCTTCGTCGCATGTGGCGGCATCAATGCGATCGCGGTGATCGACACCATGAGCGGGCGCCTCGACGGACTGATTCCGACGGGTTGGTATCCCAGCGGGCTGGCACTCTCCGCCGACGGCAAGCGCCTTGCGGTGACCTCGATGCTTGGCGTCGGCTCCGGCTTTGCGGAGAAACCGGAGCGCCGCTTCGTGCACAGTTACCGTGGGACCGTCCATGTCCTCGATCTCCCGGATGCTCCGCAGCTCGCCAGCTACACGCGCGCCGTCGCCGACAACAACCATCTGCCGCTCACCAGCGCCGCCGCGGCTTCCACTCCACCCAACCGCACACCGAAGGCCGTGCCCGAGCGCGCCGGCGACGCCTCGCTGATCGAGCACGTCGTCTACATCATCAAGGAGAACCGGACCTACGACCAGGTGTTCGGCGACATGCCGCAAAGGCAACGGCGACCCGTCGCTGGTCATGTTCGGGGAGGAGGTGACGCCCAACCACGCACCGCCTGGCGGATCAGTTCGTACTGTTCGACAACTTCTACGCCTCCGGCGGCAACAGCGCCGACGGTCACCAGTGGGCTGGCCCAGGCGAACGAAGTCTCCTACGCGCTCTGGCCCGGCTATGCGGGCCGCAGCTACCCCTATGATGGCACCGATCCCATGGCCTACTCACGCGGCGGTTTCATCTGGGAATGGCGCGCAAGCGGCAAGACCGTCCGGATCTATGGCGAGTTGTGCAGCGACTCTGCCCGAACCTCTCACGCCGCATCGAGTACCTGACGCTGGAAGGCAGGCGAAGACTTCACCTCCGCCTGAACATCAAGTCACCCAGCGCCCACCTCACCCTTCGCGGCGAACTATCCACCCTATCCGATCACCATCCCGGACCAGTTCCGTTCGCAGATCTTCCTCAAGGACCTGAAGCACTCGCGCGCCAGGACGAAGGATGCCGAACATGACCGTGATGCTCATCAACTGCAATCACACGTAGGGTACCACGCCCAAGTACCTCGACGCCCAAAGCGATGGTGGCGGACAACGACCTGGCCCTGGGCCGGGTGGTGGAAGCTCTCACAAAGTCGCAGTTCTGGAAGGAGATCTGCGATCTTCGTGGTGGAGGACGATGCGCAGAACGGCGTCGATCACGTGGACGGTCACCGCACGGTAGCCCTCGCCGTGAGCCCCTACACGCGCCGAGGTCACGTCGACTCCACGTTCTACTCCCACCAGAGCATGCTCAAGACGATGGAGCTGATGCTCGGCCTCCCTGCCCTGTCTCTGTTCGACATGATCGCCAACGAGATGCGGCCCAGCTTCACCAACCAGGCGGACCTGACGCCTTACACGCATGTTCAGCCCCGGCAGGATCTGTTCGAGATGAATCCGCCGCTAAAGGCTCTGCGCGGCCAGCCGAAGTCCGCCGCCATCGCGTCCGCGAAGATGCGTTGGGAGGTCCCCGATGCAGTCCCCAGCGGCAAGCTGAACCAGATTCTGTGGCACTCCACGCGCGGCTGGAACATTCCGTTCCCCGGCGTGAAGATCTCATTGTTCGCTCCTTATTCTGTCGATATCGACGACGACGATCGATAGAGGCGCCGCCCCGCTTCAGGCGGGGTACAATAACGCCAGCATGCGGAGACACTCTGGGGGCGGCTGGTCCGCGATCCGCTACACACTGGACAAGACCTTCGAGGCGGCCACTAGGTCGTTCGGATTTATCGTGTTTCCCTATTAACCTT
>JASGIE010000017.1:0-92005 GCA_049841055.1 Paludibaculum sp.
ACGTATTGCTAAGGTTAGATAGGGAAACACGATAGAATCCGAACAGCACCTAAAACGCAGGGGACGGCCCCATCATTGCTCACGGAGACAGTAGTCGGTTGGGGGCGAGGGTTGGTGACGGTGAAGGGGGAAACCAGGTAAACCGGAACCGGATCGCCGAGAGAGGGCGATGGGAATTCAAACAGGCCCCACCGCGTCGAGGTTTGCCGCGCGGTTGACGATCCGCGGCGGCGTTTCAATGTGGATCTGGGCGCGTCCCGGCGCCAGGGGTTGCAGCACAATCGTCAAATAGGTGTCGAGCGTGAGGTCCGGGTTGGGGATGTTGACGATGCGGCTGTCGCTGGAAGAGACCCTGACCGGCAGCACGATGCCGGGGCGAAACTTTCCATTGAACTGGCTGGACACCTGTCCGCGATTGTCGACAGGCCCGTATCGCAAGGAGAGACTCCTGTTGGACAGGGGGCTCAGCGCAAGAGTAGATTCCGGATAGACGAGCTGCAATTCCGCGGGCAGGAACTCCACGTCGCGCTCCGTGGTGGCATAACCGGGCGCTTCCAGCCTGACACGCACAGTCTCTCCGGGCGCGGCTGTGCTCAGTGCCTGGACAGAGATTTGGTTGCCGAGGGCGGCCGTGATGCTGGCCTCACCTGTATCGCTGCCGTTCCTAGAGATCCGCAGTTTGTCCGGGTCGAGGCTCGTAAGGGTGACGATGGTGCTGGCTTGGGCGCTGCCGTCCACCCCCACCACGGAGACTAGCGCCTGCAAGTCCGCGCTCAATACCGGAGTGGAGGAAAACGACAATTGCCTTGCGGCTACATGCACGCGCAGTGAAGAGTCGGGTACTTCCACGAAGCCATCGGGCTGCAGGGCGGTCAACACCGCCTCACCGGCAGACTTCACGCGGAAGTTCAGGCGGGCGATGGTGTCCCCTTCGCTGACGATCGCGTCCGGCGCGACTGGTTCAACGACCGACGAGTCGGAGCTCTTGGCCCGGAGGAATGCCGGATCGGTGCCGCCTCGGATGGAGAGGTTTGAGCTCCAGATCAATTTGCCGGTACCCGGGTCCACCAAGGCGGGGAATATCTCCGTAGTGAGATGTTGACGACAGTGGATGGTCCAAGGACAGCACGGGCTGATTGGCGGTGGCGTTGTAGTCTGAGTGCGGCCGGACCACGAGCGTGCTGGGGAGGAGGTAGACGGTGGTCTCAAGTTTCCGGCCATCCGAGGACTCTGCCGTCAACGTAGCTGTTCCCTGCGAGGCGAATCCCTGGACGTAGACGCTGCTGTAGTAGTTCGGAGGTATTGTGACCTTCGCTGAACCTGGGGCTTTTGGATCTAGCGACAACCGCACCAGTGTCGGGGTTGCTGCTGGTGATCGTGCCGTTGAACGCGCCGCCAGCGCTATTCATGGAGATCAGGGCCTGCAAGCCGGTTCCGGTCATCACACGGGTAACTATGGGGAGGGGGACGTTCGTGGCAGGCAAGGAGACGATTCGAATCATGACCGGGGTTGCGCTGCACTCAGGCCCTCAACCGGCTCCAATGAAAGCTCCGTGATTCCGGAGCGTGCGCAGGTGAAGGGCACGGTGAGTCCACCGCTAATGGACAATTCTTCCTCCTGAGTGAGTTCGCAAAATACCGGGCGGATTCAATCTGGGCCGCGAGTTTCAGGGTCGCCGAGGATGACAGCCTGCCAGACTCGAGTGTCTCTGACGAGTCCCTCGTGGTCAGCCTCCGACGGAATAGAGGGCATCGCCTGACGCGGGCATGCCGTTGCGAGGCGCAACCTGCATCTCGCCGATGAACGGAAGCAACACGGTTTCGACGATGCGAATTGGCACGGCAAATTCGGGCACGCCTGCCGCGGAGACATAGAGAGTGGCCTTGTCTCCAGGCCGGGCGTTCGTGGCTTTTACCAGGACGCCGTACCCGCCGGAGAAATCTACGGTGATGTCGCTTCCAGACTGACTCCATCTTTCCAGCGTGACTGGAGCATCCGCGCTGAGACGCAGACGGACGGCTTGCAACACATTGGCGGTGGCAAGCGTGGCTATCGACGGGTAGAGATTGAGGTTAGCTCCGGCAGAAATCCGCAAGACGTCGATTCCGAAATCGAGGGTGGTCGCCACCACCTTGACGGAAGCGCGCACGTCAGCGAACTCGACGGGTGCGTTCGGACCGAAATCGAGCACGCCTTCACCGATCTGTCCCGCCAAGGCGCTGAAGTTCAACGGCGAGCTAGGAAAAGGGCAGCACCTGCAGCACTTGAGGATTGGATGAGCGCAATTGGAGGCTGGCGACGAGACCCGGACGGGGTGTCATGTAGGGAAACAGCGGGTTCACCACATTCGCCAGGCTGGTCTGCGGAAGCAGTTGCACCTGGACATAGAGCTGCATTCCCGAGGCGACCCTCCCCGGCAAGCTGTTCATCGCGGCCTTATAGGGCACCAGGTATACGAGCAATGATTCGGAGATCGGACGTCCCTGATAGGTGCCCTCCCACACCCACCCGGACGGTGCCCTCGCCCGTGAGGGCGGCGATCACTGAGTTTGCCGCTGGGCGCGGAGGCCGGCAAACTGACCGCCAGGCTGCCGGCTGATGCGTTGTTGTCGTTTCCGAGCACCAGGCGGCTAGGATCCTCCGAGGTGAACTGCAACTGATCCCCCGCCAGACCGTTGAACGAGAACGATGTCAGGTGGTCCTTGGCCAGGACGAGCGGCTGGTCGCCGAAGAGCCTGGTCCCGGCCGCGGCACCATCCACTCGTACGGTCACGGATTGTCCGGACCAGCCGGGAACTGAGTGGTCGATGGAGTAAGGGTGTACGTCCCACTTTTCACGGCAGTGGCCCGGGCCGTGTAGGCTTCCCCCGGAGCCTCCCTCCCTGATATGACTCACGCACAATCTGCAATCCATCGGGGTCAGAGGAAACCAGTCCCGGTGTTGAAGTCACTCCAAATCGAGGCGCCTGCACCGGCCCCGAACTACCGTCCGGCAGGAGCGGGGCGCTGAAGAAGGCTACCTCAACGCTCCCATTCACAGGCACGCTCATCGCCTTCGGTGACGAGACGAACAGGGCCGCGGGCGCCAGGTTGACCGGGATTCTGCGGCGGGGATACGTACCCTTTGTAGAAGGTGTAGAGCGCCCTTCCAAAATGAGCTCCACCTCACCGGAAATCAGCGAGGGCCTGGACCACGAAACCGCTCGCGTACGAGTAGCCGTAGGTCTGGTCGGTTCCTTTCCAACAGGACTTGTTCGGACCCGGGCAGATTGTAACGCGGGAGAGACCAGGAGCCGAGTGCGATCACTGCTGCGCACCAGCAACATGCCGTCCATGCCCGCTTCCGACGTGGTGATGACTCCTGATCCCAACCTGCAGATCACGGCCGAGAACGACGCGGCCCGGTGCGATTTCGGAATATCCGCCAACGCGCACGGCCGGATATGAAACGGTAGCGACGAACCCGTATCCTGTCCGCTTCAGTCGACATGGAACGGGTCCAGTTCGTTGAGCCATTCCCGGGAACCGCTCGAGCCGGCAAGGATGACTTTGCCGAGATCGCCCGGCTTAATACCGAGGACGCGGTCGTCGGCGGAACCGCCCAGGCGAATGCCTCGCATCGGCGCGCCGAAAGCGTCGCAGGAGACAAACAGTGCGTCGAGGCCGCCGTGCACGTCCTGTCCAGCGGCCAGACCAGGCAGAACCAGGTCGTCGGAATCCGTCGTCCCGCCGAGGAACACATCGCCATCGCGGGCATCCGCCGCCGAGATCTCATCGCGTCCAGCCCCACCAATATAGGTAGAGGCCAGGGGGGACGGCGGTTAGAGGATCGAGATAAGCGACGAATCCATCCGTCTCACCACCGTGGTAGGCGCCGCCGGCAGCCGGCAGGTCGCGGGAAGTTGTTGTTCCCGCGAGGTAAATTCCCTGCTTCGGCAGCAGGCCGAGTCCGCCGAGCCGATCTTCCCGCACTTCCACCGTAAAGCTGAAGTACGGACAGTTCACTCGGGTCGAGCCGCAACCGGCCTACCCAGAGATCCCTGCCGGCGGCGGCCTTCACCGATTCCGCCGCCCCTTCAAGCACAGGGAAATCCGGTGAATCTGTTTCACCGGCGATGATCCAGAAGCCGTCTCCGGATTTGCGGATCCGCATCATCCGGTCATCTCCAGCGCCGCCCAGGGCGAGAACGGACGTGCGCACCTCGTCCATCGTGACCAGGATTGCATCCGTCTTAACGCCGGACCCGATCCTGCGCCTGGTGGATCCGGCCCAGGCGGAGTCCTCTGTTTCCCCGGCGAACAGGAGGGCGCCGTCATATCCGCTGCTGGCGGTCGTCCGGACATCGTAGAGGCGGTCCGCGCCCGGTCCACCGAGGTAGCCAGCGAAGCCCAGGCCCTCCCAATTGAATTTCAGAAGGAATCCGTCCGTCTGGCCACCCGAATAAGATTGCGGGGTCATGCGCTCCCATGTTGCGGACAGAAGCGGGGCGTTTCGGGAGTTGGTGCCAACCCGTCAGATACAACCGGCAATTATTCAGATCGGCATCGACGCCCCCAACAAACTCGTCCCCCTCTCCGCCCCAGAAGAACGTTCGTGTCCCGAACCCGAGCCGGATCATCTGCACGAACACATGGCGCCCTCCCGCCGCCGGCAGGTGATGCCAGTCGGCTGAGCGTGTGGTGCCGTAGCTATACGTGCAACTGCTATTGCTTTCGCTCAGGAATCCCTGAGTCTCATCCTCGTCGCCGCCGCCGGCCACACTAATTCCCTGCACCACGGGATCAATGATCAGGTCATGGCTGGTGTCATACGCTCCCACGACGAACTCATAGTCACCGTTGCCGGAGGCCCGCAAGGAGGCGCTGACCGCGACGCGCTGGTTCTTGATGACCTGGTAGGCTTCGGGCTGCCAGTGCAGCATGGGTCCGGCGCGCAGCCGTCCGTCGGCCGTGACTTCGGAGGGGGCGCCTTCGACGCGGAGTCGGACATCGCCCAAGGTAGATCCCGGATGCAGTATGAGATCGTACTCGAGTTGGCCGGCGCGGCCATGTAGTTCCCAGTCGATGCCAGGATACAGGTTCTTCCGCAGGAGCCTGCGATAGCTGCGGACGCCCTCCGTGCACAGGCTGGATTTGTCGCCGAGACAGTAGTGGGTCGTGTTGCCGGTGGCTTCGGTGATCTGCCAGTCTCCGCGACTTGGTCCCGTTGCCGGGCTGCTATGCAGCCAGGAAAGGCGGATAGGCGCAGCAGAAGCCGTGGCTAACTCAAATGCACGATCCTCAATGTAGGCACGGGCGGCTCCCGCACGCGCAAGGAACAAATACTGCCGTTCCGCCTGCCCGGAATTTGGCTCGAATTCCGGCACCGCAGCCGCGAGGGAAAGCGTCAGGGCGAGCGGCGTGAGCGCGCGGAGAAGACAATTCATCGATCCCATCATAGATCAATAGGGGCCTATTATCAGATTGAGAGGCGCAAGTTTCGCTGGTGGCCTCGAGAATTATGGTTTGCTGTTTGGAAATGTGAACGGCAGGCATTTCAGGCGGGGCAGTTCAGGTCCACCTCGGGCTCCGGCATTGAGGGCTCGCTGCTAAGGTCGCCCTCAAGGCAATGTTACGGCGAGCGGGTTTCGAGCTGGCCGATGGTGGACAGAGGGGGCAGGCAATCGTGGCGGGCGAAATCCGACCCTGCCGGCGCCAACCAGAGACCTATTTAGTGAGTGGAATTGTGTTCGATCAGTAGAACCTGATTGTCGGATGCTTGCCGGTCCGGGGCGCCCTGTTTACGACAATACTATACGTAACGGTCTACGTGCTTGCAGGTCACTGCAGGTGTTCCGCTGATTCCACCTCCGGCATTTACCTTAATGTGGAATTGGTGGACCCACTTGGATGTCTGCGAAGTTTGTTCAGAGGGCCTTTTTTAGCTCCACACGGATGGCCTTCAGGGGTTTGGTAGTTTCGAGGTTCTCCATCTGGTGCGGAGGGCCGATGGGCAGGAAAATCACCGAGCCATCGTCCTTGCGGCCACGATCGACCGTTGGGAGGCCAGGCGAATGCTCCTTCAGGTGGGCCGCCGAGACGTAATACAGGACACTCGGATACCGATGGGCATGCAGCGGTTCGAGAACTCCGGGCGCTACTGTCACTTCCAACACCTTTACCTCCTCGTTCTCGAAGAGCAGTTTGTGGTGCTGCGGCGCCGCCGTGAGCGCGTCGCTTTCCGGCTTCCACCATTGATCGAAGTGACTTGTGCTTTGGCCTGCCAGGAATGCCGCCCCCAGCGCTCCGGCCATGCATACGCCTCTCCAGAATGACCTCATGAAACTGCCTCCAGCCGTCGGATGATCGGGACAGTTTAGCGCGTTCTAGAGAGTTAGGCCAAAACGGATTCCCGATTCCCATGGATTGGGTGGAAGATGAGTGCCGGCTGTGGCGTGCCCTCGTGCAAGGCCGTGCCGGCGGGTAAAGGGAAACCGAACGGCCCCGGGCTTCGGAAGTTTCGATCTGGTGAACTCGGACAGGCTTTCTTCGGAGCTCCGATTCGCCTGGACCTTTTGATTCGTGCGAGGCTGCACCACTGGTTCGAAGATGGGAGCGATCTTCCTGCCACCCGCTTGACACTTTTCGATTGCGGCGATAGTCTAATTCGAAAGCACTGTTCGAATTTGGATTCTGTTTCGACGGCACACGAAAGCTAGCCACCCATGAGCGAATCCTCCAAACGAGGGGTTTACAGCTCGCATCGAGTCCGGCAGCGCCAGCGCATCCTGGACGCCGCCGAGAAGCTGTTTGATGAGCAGGGGATCGACCGGGTGAGCATCTCCGATATCGTCAACGGTGCCGGCATCCGCCCTTCCACTCTCTACGAGTACTTCTCGAATAAAGACGACATCGTTTGGGCCATCGTGGCGGATGTCTTTGCGGATGGGGCGGCTCGCGCGAAGACGTTGATGGACGCAGGGCAGACCGCCCTGGATAAGATTACGGCTCTGCTGGAATTCATGGCCGAGGGGTTCACGCGCACCCCCACAAAGGTCCGCTTCATGGCTCAATTCGACGCCATGTATGCGCGGCAGTGGTCTCCCGAGCGCCTGCTGTCGCTCGAAGCGCAGGTGAGTCCCGGAGGGCTGGCGTACTTCGGCACCCTGGTGCGCGAAGGGATTGCGGATGGATCGCTGCGCGACGATCTCGACCCGGAACTGACGATGCACGCGGTGATCAATGCCGTGATTGGCGCACAACGGCGCCTCGCCTCCCTCGGCACGAGGGTGGAGTTGGAGTATGGGCAGCCGGTGGAGCGGCTGTTCCGCGAGACGATTCGCATTCTACTGCTCGGTTTGCGGGCTCCCGGCACTCCGAGCCAAGTCCCACGAAGGAACAGCCTGGGTTCAGGCACGCAGAAAAAGAGGTAGTTGTGAGACAGAATTTGCGTTTTGACGATGAGACAGCGTCCAGGGCGCGCTGTGCTGAGGGCACACAGTTGTCGGTGGGCCGTTCAGTTGAAAGTCAGTTTCGTGGGGTAATGATGCGGCTCCGCGTGATCGACCAGGGGGTCGACCGCAGACCTGGGGGTCCGCCTTACCGTATGGCCGGCCTGAAGGGGCTTTTATGCGATTTCGCGGCCCGCAGGGCCATGGGGGACTCCGTTGAAGACGCGACGGAGAGGGTTGCCCGCTTGCGGACGTGCGCGGTTGGTGGCGCGGCAGGGACCACTCCCTTACGGTCGTGGTTCGTTAGTAGGGCCTCTACCTTGGCGGCTGCTTGTCTGTTGGCAACCGGTTTGTTTGCCGCTGGAAACAGCGCGATGGGACAGCCGAACCCGCCTCGCATGGAACTGTCCGCTGATTCCAACTGGAAGTTCCTGCTTGGAGATCCGGGCGGCGCCGAGGCACGGTCGTTTGACGACGCAGGCTGGCGCAAAGTGGATCTGCCGCATGACTGGAGTATTGAAGGAATGCCGGCGAAGGACAACCCGACAGGCTCGGGCGGCGGCTTCTATCCTGCCGGTACCGGCTGGTATCGCAAGAGCTTCCGGGCGCCCGCGGAGTGGAAGGGCAGGCGGGTCCACGTGGTCTTTGACGGGGTGTACCGGAGTGCAACGGTTTACCTCAATGGCCACAAGTTGGGCAACCAGCCCTATGGCTACACCAGTTTTCGATTCGATCTCACACCAGAGTTGGACTATTCGCAGCCGAACGTGCTGGCGGTGCGTGTGGACAATTCCCAGCAGCCCAACAGCCGCTGGTACAGCGGGTCAGGCATCTACCGGCATGTACGGGTAATGGTGAACAATGATGTGCACGTCGCCGATTGGGGCGTGTTCGTCACGACCAAACAGGTCACAGCGAACCTCGCGACGATCTCGGTGAGAACACGCGTGGCCAACGAAGGAGCTGCCCGGCCGGGCTTCAGCGTGGAGACACGGATCCTCGATCGGAATGGAAAGTTGAGCGGCTCAGCGAAATCGGCCATCGACATTCCGGCCAGCGGCGCGGCAGAAGCAAACCAGGAAGTGGCGGTGTCCGGGCCCAGGCTTTGGTCGGTGGAAGCGCCGACACTGTACCGTGCCGTGACGCGCGTCATTGAAAGCGGAAAGGTGGTGGACGAGGTCGAGACCCCATTCGGGATTCGAACTCTGGCCTGGTCGGCCGAGAAAGGACTGCTGCTCAATGGCAAGTCCATCAAACTGGCGGGCGGCAGCGTGCACCACGACAACGGGCCGTTGGGCGCGATGGCCTTCGACCGCGCGGAGGAGCGCCGGGTGCAATTGTTGAAGGCCGCCGGCTTCAACGCGGTAAGGACCTCGCACAATCCTCCGTCGCCCGCCTTTCTGGATGCCTGCGACCGGTTGGGGCTGCTGGTATTTGACGAGGCCTTCGACACGTGGAAGGCGAACAAGGCGAAGTTCGACTATGGGCGCGACTTCGATGAGTGGTGGCAGCGCGATCTTTCCGCAATGGTGCTGCGGGACCGGAATCATCCTTCGGTGATCTTCTGGAGCATCGGAAACGAGATTCCCGAGGTGCTGGTGGAACGGGGTCCGTCGATAGCCAAACAATTGGCCGCGCAGGTGCGCTCTCTCGACAGCAGCCGCCCGGTGAGCCAGGCGTTTCCGACAAGCACTTCCGGCGAGTTCCCGGACGCCGTGATCGCCAATCTCGACGTGACCGGCTACAACTACAATCTGGCCGCCCATCAAGAGGAGGATCACCGGAGGCTTCCGGGCCGGGTGATGATGACCACGGAATCATTTCCGGGCGCGGCGTTTACTGAATGGAGTCTGGTGAAGGACCACCCGTATATCGTTGGGGAGTTTGTGTGGACGTCGATGGACTATCTGGGTGAATCCGGCATTGGGTCGTGGTCCCATGGGAGTCCGCAACTGGCGGCCATGGCAAGCAAGGCGATGTCGGGCATGCAGTCCATGGTGGACAAGATGTTCCTGGCCATGGCGAACGGGGTCGACATGAGCGCATTGATGACGCAGGGTGCGGCCCAGGGCGGCGAGTCACCGCTCAGCACCCTGTTCCCTGGTTTCCCATGGCACATGGCGCAATGCGGAGACATCGACATCACGGGCCATCGAAAGCCGCAGTCCTACTACCGGGACATCCTTTGGAATGGCGGCGACCGGGTGTATGCGACAGTGCGATTGCCCGAACCGGAAGGAAAGAAAACGGTGGTTGCCGGCTGGGCGGTCTTTCCAACGCTTCCCAGTTGGACATGGCCCGGCCAGGAGGGGAAGACCTTGCAGGTGGAGGTCTACTCGGGTGTGGAACAGGTGAGGCTCTTTTTGAACGACAAGCTGATCGGAGATAAGCCGACGAGCCGCACGCAGGAGTTCAAGGCGATGTTTGATGTGCCGTATGCGGAGGGCACTCTGAAGGCTGTTGGTCTGCGGGGTGGACGCGTGGTGGCGGAGAGTGTTCTCAAGACGGCGGGGCGGCCCACGCGGTTGCGGTTGACCGCCGACCGGCCGGTGGTCCAGGCAGACGGCCAGGATCTCTCATTTGTCACCGTGGAGGCGGTGGATGCGGACGGGCGCCTACAGATGAATGCGGATCAGGAAGTTCATTTTGCGATGAGCGGTCCTGGAGTGATCGCCGCGGTGGGCAATGCAGACGGACGCGACACGGAATCGTACCAGGGCACGAAGCGCAAGCTCTACCAGGGCCGGGCACTGGTGATTGTGCGAACTTCGCACCAGGGTGGTTCGATCCGCCTAACTGCGACGGCGCCGGGATTGCCTGACTCGGATGTGACCATCCAGGCAAAGGGTGGAGGAATCCTGCCACAACTCTAGAACCCGGCCGATCCTCCGTGCCAGGTCTCCTGCGCCAAATTGGTTCTGATTCGAGACATACGTATCGTGTTCAAAGTCAGTGTGTTAGCAGTTGTCCTGCATCTGTCTGATTCTTGACTTACAAACACGGCTTCGCTAGCCTAAGGCGACGGCGCGGAGGGCGTACCGCGGATCCGGAGAGTGGATCCGTTCTCGGACCTGGGTTTGTACTCCCCTTCGCCGCGGGATTCTGTGGGCGGCGGGCAGGAGGGGAACATGCCTTACTTAGTGGCCGGAGGCGCGACTGCGTTTCGTCACGACACCGACAAGATCGTCAAGGTCATCGGCAAAGAGATCCGGATTTCCGGTAGCAATCTGGTGCCGATCATCGAGGCGTTGAAGCATTACGAGGCGGTCCAACTGATGGGCCAGGACGAGATCCAGCGAGCTTTGTGTTCGGTGCTCTCGCAGTGCAACAAGTGGTGGATGAAGAAGCAGGCCAAGCTGAACCGGAACCTCAACCAGCGCGGCAAGGAACCGACGGTGGTCATGCGATCGCGGGCGGTGCGGAGTCTGATGCAGGAAGTGATGAATACGCTGGGCAACGACGATCCGACGTTGCGGAACGCGATTGTGAGTTACGAGCGGAAGAAAGTCGGGGGGACGCGGCAGGGAGCCACCGGCCTTTCCGGCGGGTATGCCAACGAACGGTCAGCGTATCTTGCGTTCAACAAGAACAAGTCCATTTCGGCTTCGCTGCTGGACGATTTCCTGTTCAAATCCAAGAACCGGCATGGCGGCACGCTGTCACCGAACGCTGAGCAGCATTTTAAAGACAAGCTGCGGCAGAAGAAGGAACTGGACGACCTAACGCTGTCGGACTGGAAGAAGATCGAGGAACTGGCGAGGACGGTGTCGGCCGGACAACTGGAAGTCCGCTACATGCGGAAGTTTGAACGGCTGAAGGTGATGCTGGAGAGCGACGGCGCAGGCGGACTGCGGTATGTGGTGGGCCACCGTTCCGCCGATTCCCGGCCCGGGGGTGTGGGCGTACGCGATGGACGAGTATGGCAACTTGTTCACGGCGAATGATAACCAGGTGGGCAACCGGAACGGATACGGAATGTTCAACCACTGAACCTTTACCGCCGGCGACCTGGTGATCTGCGCCGGCATGTTGAAGATCAACGCGGCGGCAAACTGGTGCAGATCGACAACAGCAGCGGCCACTACAAACCGAACAAGACACAGTTGCAGGCCGTGGTCCAGATTCTGCGCGACGACTTCGAAGTCGATTTCGCTTTGTGCGATATTGCGTTGTTCGAGAAGGATCCGAACCCGGAGGCGATTGCGCCGCTGGTGAGTGCGTGGCGTGCCGGGCGCGTCGATGCGTTCCTGGACGGCGGGGCCGCGGGCTGAGGTAGTCGTCCATCTGAAGCGGCAGAAAGGACGACCCGGACCATCGGGCCGCTCTTTCGCCTTTTTCGACGCCAGGAGGCGGGCTGATTCCGCTATTTCACCCGAGGTCTAGTGCTGGACGGCCTCCTGGGTGCCGTAGAGACTCATGGCGCACTCAGTGAGTCTGGAATCAGCGGAAGACTCCTCCTTCATGGTTTGTTGCAGGAGCCGCGCGACCTCGATCTGATCCAACTGTTCGGCGAGGGCCCTTGCGGTGCCATAAGCTGAGATCTCGTAGTGTTCCACTCGCTGAGCGGCCGCGATGATGGCGAGGTCGCGAAGGACACCCTCGTCATGCTCGCTGAGGGCCGCGCTACCCTCGTCGATCAGGCCTTTCATGCCTTTACATGTCTTGCCGCGCGCGGGCACCTGCAGGAGTTGAAAGACCTCCTCGATGCGCTCCACCTGCTTCTCTGTTTCTTTTGAGTGCGCATTCAGAGCCTGGACCAGATCCTCTGAGTTGGCCGCTTTGGCGAGCCGGGGAATGGCCTTCGTGAGTTGTTTCTCGGCATCGTAGATGTCGCGGATGTTTTCGATAAGACAAGTGTGCAATACGCTTTGTTGCATTGGGCCTCCGGCGCGTAGACTCGCGCGGTACGACGACTGTTTCAGCGCTTCGAACAGAATTGCAGGATTCCTGCTGGCAGCGTTCCGGCTTCGGGCTCACCAGCCTGGATCCTCCAGATTCGATGGAAATGTAGAACGAACGCTGGCGTGTGCCGTCGAAGGGGCACAGGCCAAGCGGTAGAAATAACCTCACCGCCGGTCAGGAGTTCAGACAAGCCTGTGTTTTCGCACGGAAAACAAATCACCTAGCGTGCCATGCGGTGTGGCAGGCGGGATGCGGGTGGAACAGTATGCGTGACAGAGCAGCAGTTTCGACGCAGCAGCGAGGCTCGCGGGCTGCGAATGAATCGACCTTTGAGAACGAGTTCCAGGAAGGCTTCGGAAGAACGGTTCGCTTTCTGCATTCGCGTGGGGTTAAGGGCGATCTGGCCGAAGAGATTGCGCAAGCCGCGTGGGCGAGAGGGTGGGAACGCCGGAACCAGTTGCAGTGTACGGAATCTGTCGTTTCCTGGGTGAACGGGATCGCAAAGAACATGTTCAGGAATATCGCCCGAACCATCTATCGCACGGTTCCATTGAGTGTCACGAGTGACCCGTGCACGAATGCCAGCCGCGGTCACGGGTCGATGGAAATGGAATCGCAGGTTGACATCCAGCGGATACTCGAGGGCGAAGACGAGCGTGATGGAATGATTCTTCGCCTCTTCTACGAAGAAGGCTATGCAACGCAGGAGATCGCCAGCCGGCTGGGTTTGAGCGCCGTAGCTGTGCGGATCCGGCTCTGCCGTTTGCGGCGGCGGCTTCGAGCGATGTTCAGCGTAGAAGAGTTAGTGGAAGCGTGAGGAAAGCAGTATCAGGCCGCAGAGGATTTCGTATCCGGCGGCAAGCTCCAGATCCGGTGGTATCCCGTTTCTGCCATGCCGCCGGAGCGCGGGTGCATTTCTATGCGCCAGCATCAATCCGAATTGGAAATCTCAGTGGCCGGCGCTGGCGTACTCCCGCTGCAGGGCCATCGCCTTCTCCAAGTGATTGCGGAGTGTGGGCAACATTCGCTCGGCGAATTTGCGAAGCGCCGGATCCTGTGCTGAAGTGCTGGCCTGCTGAAATGCCAGGATATCCTCCTTGTGGTCATCGACCATGGCGGCAATATAGGCCTTATCGAAGCCGTCGCCGGGATGCAGGCTCATCTTTGCGACCTTGGCTCTGGACTTCATGGAAAGACCCGAATCCAACGTGACACCTTTCGTGCCGGCCAGCGTGGCCAGTTCGGCGTTCGCGCGAATGTGATCCTGCACGATCATCGCAGCCAACTTCCTGAATTCGGTACTGGCTGATTTCTCCTGCGCCTTACGGCCCAGTTCCACCTCTAACTTTCCCCCGTCCGCCGCGCTGGTGATAAAGTCCTTGTCGGTTTCGAACATCGCAAATGCGCCTGTGAATGTGAGTAGCAACAACAGACAATACTTCATGGGATTCTCCTTGACTGTCCGCACTCAGGCCGGCTCAATGAAGAGTCGATGTCTGATTCAAGACCGCACCAGTCGCCAGGTAGAGAGCCGCTGCGCGGCAATTGTTTCAGTCCGGCCTCCCGCTGCAAACGGCCCGGATTTGTCCTAAGAATGCCAAGGGGATCGCTTGGGAATGGAACTGGCCGCCGCGGAGCCTGCGGGCGGGCCACATTCATGCCTGGAACCTCATAATAGGTGATCGCGGCGTATCGCATTCAGCCCGCCAGTTTCTTGATTTTTTACTTGCCTTCTCCCGGAAGACACGGTAGTTTTTGCGGGATGAACAGCCATCTATGAAGAAGCGTCGCCCTATTGATTGACTGATATCGGTCTCTCGTATTTTGGTATAAGACTTGCATGCGTGGGGTTAGGCAGGTTGACTACCATGCATTCCGCCACTCGAGTTCTGATCATCGATCAAGACGCCAATGATCGGCGAAACGCGGCCGAGACTATAGCTCAATGGGGCTATGAAACCGCCCAATCGACTGGTTTTGAAGAAGGTCTGACAAGGTGCCGCCAGTTTCGACCGACATTGATTCTCTGTGAATTCTGCATCGCCAATGCGGACGGATTCGCTTTCATTCGCCGCCTCCGCTCGCGCGGTCTACGCACGCCCGTGGTTCTGCAGTCCAGTGACAGCAGCATTGACCTGGAGATTGAAGCAGTGCACCGGCGCGGTGCGTACTGGATGTTGAGAAAACCCCTGGTATCAGTGGAGCTTCGCCGGCTCTTCGAGCATATGAAGGGTGAGGATGGACCCAGTGCCCGTGCGGCTGCGACCCAAGCGTCCGGGCAGGAGTTCCGGTTCGGAGACACCGAGGAGATGCTGCGGGTTCGCGAAACGGTGGAAAGGATCGCGGCCACCCGCGCGGCCGTTCTCATCTACGGAGAGAGTGGAACGGGCAAGGATATCCTGGCGCGTACGATCCACCGATTGAGCCAGCGCGCAGGGCGGTTTGTTGCGATCAACTCGGCCGGATTGCCCGAGGGCTTGATTGAGAGTGAGCTGTTCGGTTTCCGGCGTGGGACGTTCACCGGCGCCACGGAGGACCATGCCGGGCTGGTGGAGCAGGCCGACAGAGGCACTCTGTTCCTCGATGAGATAGGGGAGATGCCGCTCACGGCACAGGCCAAACTGCTGCGCGTCCTTGAAGACTCGCGTGTGCAGCCGCTGGGCGGGTCGTTGTCCGAGGAGCTGGATTTCCGGCTGATCTCCGCGACGAACCGAGACCTTCGAGACGCAATCAGCGATGGCGGGTTCCGCAATGACCTGTTCCATCGCTTGAATGTGATCCCCATTCATCTGCCACCGCTACGGGCCCGGAAGGCAGACATTCCAGCGCTGTCCTCGGACCTCTGCCATCTGCTCGGTGAAGAGTACGGCTACCCGGCATTCCGAGTCGGCCAGAATGCGATGGACCTGATGTTGCGTCACGCCTGGCCGGGTAATGTGCGAGAACTGCGCAATGTTTTGGAAAGAGCGCTCATTCTGAGCGACGGACAGGTGGCCATGCCGTGTCACCTGCCGCAGTTGTTCCAGAACTCGCTACGCGGAGCAGCACCGCCGCCGCAGCGAACCGAGGTCGAGCCGGGGCGGATCACTCTGCCCTTCCCTACTTCGGTGCAAAACGCCGAGGAGTCGATCATTCTGGCGACGATGGCACTGACCAAACATGACCGGCGGGAGACGGCTCGGATCACGGGTCTCTGCGTGAAGACGATTCACGCGCGGCTGAAGTCGTACCGGCAACAACCCCAGGAGGCGGAGGAAGTGCCGCCGAGTGAGGAAGTCGTGTTGGACGATGAAGTCCTCGACTAGGCTGGCTCCATACGGGGTTGTGCCTTCCAAAACTGGGCGACAATAGTCGCCATACTCCCTATGTCTGTCGGAAAGCTGTGTGTTTTGGCGGTGATTGCCACGGCCTCCTCCGGAGGGAGGCATTCACTGGATGGAATCTGGCGCAGCGTCGGCTGGGGCGAGGTACATAGCAGAGAATCTGAGGAGTGGAGTGGATCCCGGGATGGCGGCTGCACTGCGTCTGCTGGATCATAGATAAGACCGCAGTGGACGGAAGCGCGCTGTGAGCCTGCAGTGAGAATCCACTTGCAGCAAGCGATACGTGAGTATATACTCACCTATAAGAGTTCTGATATGGCGAAGCCAAAGAGCGAAGACAAGCGCAACGCGATTCTCGCGGCGGCGACCCATGTCTTCGCCGAACGCGGCTTAAGCGCCCCAACGGCGGCGATCACGAGTGCCGCCCGAGTGGCGGAAGGATCTCTGTTCACCTATTTCAAGACGAAGGATGAACTGATCAATGCGCTGTATCGTGAACTGAAGCTGGAGTTAGCGGATTCCATGCTGTCCGGATTCCCGCGGAAGCAGAGTGTCCGGAACCGATTGCAGCATGTCTGGAACGGGTACATCGATTGGGGCGTAGCGCATCCGGACGGGCAGACGGTCCTGCGGCAGATGCAGGTTTGGGCTGGCCTGACGGAGGAGTCGAAGACCGCCGCCGCGGCCGCGTTCGCTGAGTTCGAAAGAATCGCTGAAGACGCGATCGCTCAACGGCTGTACCGGGATATGCCGCTTTCGTTCATTGTGGCGGCGCTGGCGGTGCTGGCCGATATGACGATGGACTTTATGCGGAAGAAGCCGGAAGATGCGGAAGAGTATCGGGCAAATGGGTTTGAGCTGTTTTGGGCGGGAGTGACCCGCAAGTAGTTTTTTTGAATCTTACGTGAGTGCGTACGCATTCATACCTGTGTAGGGGAAAGGAATCAGCATGCGATACAGACTACTGGGCAATAGCGGGCTGCGGGTTTCCGAGGCTGCGCTGGGTGCAATGACCTTCGGCGAGGATTGGGGCTGGGGTTCCGGCAAGGAGGAAGCGCGCAACGTTTACAACGCGTTTCGCGAAGCCGGCGGCAACTTCATTGACACCGCCAATGTATACACGAACGGAACCAGTGAAAGCCTTCTGAGCGAGTTCATGGAGGGCCATCGGGAAAGCATCGTCCTGGCCACGAAGTACTCCAATGCGTTTCCGGGCACGGATCCCAATGCGGCGGGCAACCAGCGGAAGAACATGGTTCAGGCCGTCGAAGCCAGCCTGAAGCGATTGAAGACAGACTATATCGATCTCTACTGGGTGCACATCTGGGACGGATTGACCCCGGCCGATGAGGTGATGCGCGGCTTGGACGACCTGGTGCGAGCCGGCAAGATCCTGTACACCGGCATCTCCGACGCACCGGCGTGGTGGATCGCCCAGGCAAACACGCTGGCCCAACTGCGTGCATGGAGCCCCTTTGTCGGACTGCAGATCGAATACAGCCTCCTGGAGCGTACGGTTGAACGCGAACTCATCCCGATGGCCAAAGCGCTGAATATTGGTGTGACGGCCTGGTCTCCGCTGTCCGGCGGCGTGCTGACGGGTAAGTACCAAGGCGGAGGCGCCACCGACGGCCGCATGAATCACGCCATGATGAAGGACTTCCTGCCGGAAGAGGTGGAAACCGCCAAGGTCATCGAAGTGGTGAAACAGGTCGCCGGAGAGACGGGACGCAGCATGGCCCAGGTAGCCCTGTCGTGGCTGCAAACCCGGCCGGTGCCGGTGATCCCCATTCTGGGTGCCCGGAAACTTTCGCAGTTCGAAGACAACCTGGCGAGTTTTACCCTGTCGCTCTCGGAAGACCAGGTGAAACGGCTGGACGAAGCCTCCAGAATTCAACCTGGGTTCCCGGAGAAGATGTTCGAACGCGACCTTGTCCGATCCATCCGGTACGGCGGAATGCGGGATCAGATTCTCGCCTAAGCTTCGCTCTCCAACCGGAAACTGGCGTGGTGAGTGCTCTGCCGAGCGCCGCCACGCCTTTTCTCTACAGGTTCCACCAGTAGGTCCACTTCAGAACGAGAGCCCGATTCTTCACGGAAAAAAGCCCCGGAGTATTCTGACCCGGCTGCAGGTACTCGGGCATGTAGTTATCCGTCCATACCAGGAACACATCGGAAGCCGGCTTATAGCGCCACTGGATGCGGGTATTCACATTCATGTTCTTCTGCTGCTCGTTGTATTGGACGAACGTCGTGAAGTAGAGGGTGTTGGTCAACGTCACATCGAAGCGCGGCCCGATCAACCAGAAGGTATTGCGGCCCCAGGGCTCCTTCAGACGAATATCGTTGTAACTGACCGAGCCTGTGAGACTCACATAAGGCTGAATGCGATAGCCGATGGTGCTGGTGAGATTGAGCCGGGTCCCGTTCGCATAGTACCCGCCATACAAAGTCGAGAAGCCGTAGCGGAGGACGCTCTGGGGCTTGGAGTCGAACTTCGTAGTCCAGAAGTTCCAGCGATGGATTGTGCCCGTCTGCAGTTTCTCGCGGCCGGAGTTCGTGGGATCAAAGGGCTGGAGCAGGCGTACGTAGTCCGTTCCGGCCGTCGCGGTGAAGACATTGAGACCACGGGTAGTGACCGTGTAGCCAAGGGTGTGCTCGTAATCGCTGAGCTTGCCCTGCCAGTCGAGGAAAGTACTGCTGTTGAGCGTCGGGCCGTGGCTGAGAATCCGGCCGCCTTCCGGCAGGAACGTGTAGCCGACTGTGGATAAGGCCCGGTGATACCCGTTGCGCGGCACATAGCCGACCTCGGCCGTATAGTGCGGATCGATGTTTTCCGATTGTCCCAGCAGCAGCCAGCGGCGGCTGTTGTACTGCAGGTGGCCGGCGTAAACATCCCCGCTCTTCTGGCCTCCGGATTGGAACGATTTCAAATACAGCAGTTTGCCGGTCCAGAGGTTGTCGGCGGAGGCGAGATTGTATTCCAGACCGAGATTCCGGTTGAAGGTGGAAGGTGAAGGCGGCCGAGTGACGGACTGGTAGGAGGCAGACTCCTTGTCGACCAGAAGAATGCCCACATTGGAGCGGCTGAACATGCGGCGCTGCAGCGCAAAGACGGAGAAGTTCTGTGGCGGCAGGCCCTGGCCGTCCTCGGCTCCGGTTTGCATATCCATGATGCCGAGCCGCCAATCCTTGTTTAGTTTCCCGCTGAGGCGGGCTCCGAAGCGGATGGGAACTCCACCGAGCCCGATGCGGCGGCTGAAGAAGGGGCGGATGGTGGCATAGCCGAAATTGGCGAACTGATCGCCGTTCTCAAGGAAGAACTGCCGTTTCTCCGGAAAGAAGAGTTCGTAGCGGTCCAGGTTGGTGACCTGCTGGTCGACGTCGACCTGGGAAAAGTCGGGATTGACGGTGAGATCGAGATTGAGGGCCGAACCGATGGCGACCTTGGCGTCGAGTCCAATGTCATGGCGGGTTTCGCGGGGCGTATTGGCTTCGTGATCGGTGCTGATGCCGCCGAGGGCATAGGGAATCAAGGAGATGTTGGGGCCCTGAGAGGGTGGCGGCTCATCCCAGATGAGGACACCGGTGAGAGCGAGTGCGGCCGTGGGAAAGTGGCGCGGAATGGGGGTCCAGGAGGACTTCTCGGTGGTTTTGAGGTCGAGACGGCTGAAATTGACGCCCCAGCGGGTGATGCCTTTCTTGTACCGAATGCTCCGGAAGGGGATGGCGATCTCGAGTTCGTAACGGTCGTCGTAGGTTTTGACCGAGGAGGTCCACTTGTTGTCCCAACTCAGATTGGCTTTGCCGCCTTCGTAAAGGAGACCATCCCACTGCGCTCCGGCTGCATTGACGCCAAAGGTGAAGCCGTTGGTCTGATCGTCGAAGGTGTCGAGAAAGAAGATGAAGTTGTCGTTGTTGCTGAAACCCCAGTCACGGCGCAGGGATTCGACCATGTAGGGTCCCGGGACGCTGCCGTGATAGCAGATGGCGCTGAGGTAAATGTTCCGATCGTCGTACATCATGCGCACGTCGGTGCGGACATTCGCCTTGCCGGTATCCATGGGAAGCACCATCCAGAAGTTGCTGACAACTTCGGCGGATTGCCAGGCGGGCTCATGGGCGCTGCCGTCAATGACAACGGGCGAGGGAGCGCGGTGGATGTGGAGTTGGTAGGATTCGTTCTGCTTCTGCCCCGCGGCGTGCTGGACCGTAA
Source organism: Paludibaculum sp. (assembly GCA_049841055.1). Classification (GTDB taxonomy): domain Bacteria; phylum Acidobacteriota; class Terriglobia; order Bryobacterales; family Bryobacteraceae; genus Paludibaculum. Next base: position 19,873 of record JASGIE010000017.1, read on the forward strand.
GGCACAGGCAGGCCCAGAACGCCATGCAGCGGAAACCAGCCAAACGGGGCAATCCTGGAAGGCTGCGCTGAATCCGGTGTGAAGACTTTGTCCACGTCGGTGGGGTGGATGGAACAGTCACGCGCGAACGGCTCCGGGGCACCCTACCGTGGATTGACAGTGCCCTGCCCTGCCGCCGAACGCAGCGACCATGCGGATGGATGGGCTCCACCGCCAAACGACTTCCGAAGCTGACTCCAAAACGGGCATCTGAACTTTTGTATCAGAAATCAGTATCGCGGGTGTTTGCGACCCGTTTTTCCGGGAACCCACGGACAAGCCTGTGCCTCGGAAGGATTGAAGATGACACTAGCTCAAGGACCCGAGTTCGCGGCTGAGCCAGACCTTCGCAAACTGCCAGTCTCTTCTTACCGTTCTGGGGGAAGAATCCATCACCTGCGCAGTCTCTTCCTCGCTCAGGCCGCCGAAATAGCGAAGTTCGACGACTTTTGCCTGCCGCGGTGCGATGCGCGCAAATTCCAGCAGGGCTTCGTCCAGTGCGAGCAGGAGGCTGTCTGCCCGCGGGGCAGCGATTTCGGTTTCCTCGAGGCCGACCAGTGTGGCGGCGCCGCCCCGTTTCTGAGCGGAGCGCTTCCGTGCAGCATCCACCAGGATCCGCCGGACGAGTTGGGCGATGAGTGCAAAGAACTGGGCGCGATGCTGCCAGTCGATGCCACGGATCTCCACGAGACGCAGATACACCTCATTTACAAGGGCCGTGGTTTGTAAGCTATCGACGGCATGTTCATCGCGCAAATAGCGATGGGCGATCCTGCGCAGTTCGGGCAGCAACAGGTCGGTCAGCCGATGCAGGGCGGATTCGTCGCCTGCGCCCCATGAGCGCAGCAATCCGGTCACTTCGGAATACCCACCAGTCAACGCGAGAAAGCCTCTGCCGCGAAGTTTAGCATGTCGATGGCCGCTTTCTCCGTCGTTTTCCGCCCGTATCAGCAGAGACGTTCCGCGCATGTGGATTTTTCGGAATTCCTTCTGGATTTTAATGTTCCTGACAATGACGGCGCAGGCGCGCCCGGTCCAGGCGCTTCCGGAAGTCACTGTGTGCCTCAATCCCGGTGGGAACGCCGCGACGGTGCAACGAGCGGAGGCGCTGGCATCGCGACTGTACGAAGAAATCGGGGTGAATCTGATCTGGCGCCACACCGACTCCCGGGCGCAATTCCCCTGTATCCTCATCAGCTTATTGGAGCAGTCGGCCGAGGAAGAGAGACCGGAGGCGCTGGCCTTCGCCCAACCATACGGAGACGGACGGATCGTCGTTTTCCACGACCGTGTGCGTCAACGGGCGTGGCCCTCGCTGACACCCACCCTGCTGGGCTACGTTCTGGCGCACGAAATCGGCCATATTCTGCAAGGGGTGGAGCGGCACTCGGACACAGGGATCATGAAATCGCGCTGGCTGTACGGCGACTATAAAAGTATGGCCATGGATAGACTCAGCTTCACACCGGAAGACGCCGCGATGATCCGGCATGGCCTGGAGGTCAGGATCTCGCGAGACTCCACGACGAGCCCGTATCACGCTGGGGGCGCCGAGGGCCTATGAACGCGAGGGCGCGTAAGCCGGGTCCCGACCAGGAGAGGCTGCGTCAGATTGAGGCGGTGTACCACGACGCCCGGGATCGCGCTGGATCGGAGCGGGCATTGTTCCTGATGGAGACGTGCCGCGACGATCAGGATCTGATCCGGGAAGTTACTTCACTGCTGGCACTGGATGACTCCGAGAATCTGTTCGACAAGCCCGTGCTGGAACTCGCCGCGCCGCTGCTGGACGAGGCTGCGGAAACCGAATGGAATCCCGGCCACAGGGCGGGCCCGTACGAGATCGTCGAACGAATCGGTGCCGGTGGGATGGGTGAGGTGTTCAAGGCACGCGACACCCGGTTGGACCGCATGGTCGCGCTGAAGGCGGTGCATACCGGATTCAGTGGTCATTCGGCGCTGGAGGCGCGGGCCATTGCGGCGCTGAATCACCCGAACATCTGCACACTCTACGATGTCGGACCCGATTACCTCGTTCTGGAACTGCTGGAGGGAGAGACTCTGGCTGCGCGACTGAAGCGGGGCCCTCTTTCTTTCGAGGAAGTCACGAGTTACGGAGGGCAGATCGCCGATGCGTTGTGGTGCGCCCACTCCAAGGGGATCACGCACGGTGACCTAAAACCGAACAACCTGATGCTCACCAAGGCAGGCATCAAGGTTTTGGATTTTGGGCTCGCCCGGTTCGCGGCTTCCGAGCGGGAAGTGGCGGCAGACGCGGCACGCCCGGTCTTTGGCACCCCCGGTTATCTCAGCCCGGAGCAACTGAGCAATCAGGGCAGCGATTCGCGAACAGACCTGTATGCGCTGGGACTCGTTCTGTTCGAGATGTCCACGGGCCGGCGGCCTTTCCGGGGCGAGAACCGTACCGAACTCAGTGAAGCCATTCTGAAGACAGAAGCACCGGTTGAGACCCTGACGCCGCCCGAGTTCGCGCACATCGTGGCACGTTGTCTCGCCAAGGCCCCGGAGAACCGCTGGCAATCCGCTCGAGATGTCCAACTGGAGTTGGAGTACGTGGCAGCGCTGAAGCCGAAGGTGGCCAAAGGGAACAAGGGGAGCCGGTGGTGGGCGGTCGCAGCCTTGGCCCTTCTGGGTGTGGCGGCGCCTGTAATTTACTTCCGCAATACGGGTCCGGACGTATCCATCACGCCCTTCACCAGCTACGCGGGCACCGAACGAAGCCCTTCTTTCTCTCCAGACGGCAACCAGATCGCGTTCTCCTGGAACGGGCCGCGAGAGGACAACCGCGATATCTATATCAAACAGGTGGGGCCAGGAGATCCAGTGCGGTTGACCACGGATCCCGCGGACGATCATTCGCCGCGCTGGTCGCCGGACGGGAAGTGGATCGCCTTTCTGCGTCAGCAACACGGATGGACTGCCAGCGTCTATCTCATTCCCGCCCTGGGCGGCCCGGAGAGGAAACTGGAAGGCGCGGCGGTCTCCGGCTTCCTGAGAGGCGGCCTCGATTGGGCTCCCGATGGCCAGTGGCTGCTGGTTTCCACCGTGCCTCCCGATGGGCACGCGTCCTGCCTGACTCTGATTTCCGTGGAGACCGGAGAGGTGCGGCGGCTCACCAGCCCCACGGCGCCTCAATCGGACTCCGAAGCGAGGTTCGCTCCTGACGGCAGCGCACTCTCATTCCTGCGTGAAGGGGAAGGCCTGATGATCCTTCCCCTCTCGCCGGGATGGGTCGCCCGGGAGCAACCCAGGCGATTGATCGTAGACGTCCCGGGTCCCATCCGAAGCATCGCCTGGTCTTCCGACAGTCAGGACCTCATCCTTTCCGCCGGATTCGAAGAGAGGTCTTATTTGTGGCGGGTATCCACAGGTCTGAATCCCGTTGCGAAGCGGCTGCCATTTGGAGAGTCCGCCACGGATGCGGAGGTCGCCCGGCGAGGCGAGCGTCTCGCCTTCTCCCGCTATGATCGCGAGCTAAATATCTGGTCGTTGGCCCTGGAGGAGGACGGCGGCGCCTCGCGGCCTCCCGAGAAGGTGTTCGATTCCACGCAGAGCGAGCTCTCGCCGGATTTCTCGCCGGATGGAAGCAAGGTGGCATTCGGCTCCGGACGGTCCGGCAATGACGAGATCTGGACTTGCCAGAGCAATGGGGCAAACTGCGCCCAGTTGACAACTTTGAACGGACCGCACGCCGGCAGTCCGGTGTGGTCTCCGGACGGCAATTGGATCGCCTTCGACGCCAGTTACCCCAAGAACTGGGAGATTCGCGTCATTCGCTCCTCGGGCGGGAAGCCGATCCGGATTGCCGCGGGCATGATGCCGCGATGGTCTCGTGACGGGAAGTGGATCTATTACGTCTGTTCCTTGGGCGGCCGGACGTGCCGGGTGCCCTCCATGGGAGGCGAACCGGTGGAGATTGCCAAGGGAGCGTTTGCACGGGAATCGCCGGACGGCAAGTCGCTGTACTATGCGGTTCGGCCCGCCGGCGGCGGCGCGCTGGAGTTGAGGAGAAAATCGCTAACCGCCGGCCAGGAACGTGAAGAAAGCCTGCCGGTGGCTCTTGGACGCGACATGGCGATCACGACCGCGGGCATCTGGTATGTATCACCGGGCGCGGCACAGGAGAGTGTGATCTCCTTCTACGAGTTCTCCACAGGAACCAGCCGAGCGGTCTACCAGGGGGCACATCCCATCCACTCCGGGCTGGCCGTCTCTCCCGATGGCCGCCGCCTGCTATTCACCCAGGTGGATCGCAGCCCGAATCTGGACCTCATGCTGGCGGAACACTTTCGATGACGCAGCGGCATTGGGCTGGCGCTGGCACCAGGCAGGACGCTGGATGGTTGTGAGCTGTTTCACGACGCGCGAAGTAAAGCCTACGGCCCGTGGCGCCGCCCGAACACCGTCTGGATGGAAACGGCACCAGGAGATATAGCGGAGATCATCTGCGCCGCTGGCAGGCGGAACATGCTCGCCAGTTACGGCGCTCGTCTCAAGATCAGGAAGTCAATCAGAGACTAAAGCACACGCAGGTCAGTTCGGGAATAAGGACCACAACACTCACGGATGTGGATGGATCCATCTTGTGGACGGTATTTTGCGGCCGTTCTGGTGCGTGGGGAAGCGTGATAGATTAAGGGCGGCTTCGTCCGGCGCCTCCTGAGCAGGGCGGATGGATCGATGCCTGGAACTGCCGCCCGTCCGGCGGTTCGCGAGATGAGGAGATCTATCCCATGAAAGCCGATCGCCGTTCATTCCTGTCCGCAGCCGCCGGTGCGAGCCTGGCCGCAATTCCCTCGAATGCGGCGCCATCGTCCGCGGTACAGGCCCGCTACGACAAGCTGGATGCGATCCTGAAACAGCCGGTGCTGAAGAAACAGTACTTCACCACACCGGTGATCATTGAATCGGTGGAACTGCTGCACCTGGACGGCGCGTATCTGTGCCGGGTCCGTTCGAAAGATGGAGCGGAAGGCATCTCCGTGGCGCACAGCACAATGAACCGGCTGTTCCCGATCTTCCTGAAGGATGTCGCCCCGTTCTTCGTGGGAAAGGACGCGCGGGAACTCGACCTGATTCTGGAGAAGGTGTTCATTTTCGGATTCAACTTCCGGTTCAGCGGTCTGGCACTGGGCTTGCCCCTGGCGACGGTGGAGTTCGCCGTTCTCGAAATGCTGGGCCGGATCTCGAAAAAACCAGTCGGCGAGTTGATCGGCGAGATTCACAACAAGGAAGTGGGCGTCTACATGGCGACGGAGTGGCGCGAAAAGCCGGTGGAGGAATCCATTGAGCTGATCAAAGGCGCCGTTGCGGAGTATGACATCCACGCGCTGAAGATCAAGGTGGGCGGGCTGATGTTCATGACCAAAGACATGTATGCCGAAGGACCGCCCGGCAGGACGGAGCGCATGATCCCCCTGGTGCGCAAGACATTTGGGGACAAGATGGCGCTGTACGCCGATTCAAACAGTTTCTATACGGTGCCGGAGGCAATTCGAGTCGGGCGCCTGCTGGAGGAGTACAAGTACGTGTACTTCGAGGAACCGGTAAAGTTCGACCATATTGAAGAGATCAAGCAGGTGGCCGACACGCTGACGATTCCGATCGCCAACGGCGAGCAGGACTTCGACTATTACGGTTTCCGCTGGCTGATTGCCAATGACGGCCTCGATATTGTCCAGCCCGACAACTACTACTTCGGCGGACTGATCCGGTCAATGAAGGTCGCCCGTATGGCTGCGGCCTTTGGCAAGACAATCGTTCCTCACATGTCAGGTGGCGGCCTGGGCTTCCTGTACGATGTACAGTTTGTCTCGGCTGTGCCGAACGCGGGTGAGCACCACGAATTCAAGTCGTTCAAAACCCATGTCAAGTATGAGTGCAAGACCGCGCCGATGAAGGTGGTGAACGGCAGGATTAAGGTGCCGACAGGTCCTGGATTCGGCGCGGATCTCGACCCCGATTGGGTCAATAAGCACCAGCCGGTAAAACTGTAGGTCCGGCTACGACTTCTGTCCGGTCCGGTGCGCGGTGTCGATGATCTGCCGCAGGTGCTTCCAATCGGTGTCCGCGGCGACTGTGCAGTCGGCGCCCAGGATAAACTGCGGCGGTGCGCTTTTGACAACGCGCCGGACCTCCTCAGTCAACTGCTGAGATGTCGACGACGCGGGCAGCTTGTGCCGGTCCAGTCCGCCCATGAAGGGGCGCTTGAACAGTCTTGAGATCTCGGGCGGCGCAAGCTGTTTGCCGGTCAGTTTCGGATTGCAGTTGACCACCTGGCCCGGGTAGTCCAAGCGTAGCGTCATAGCTGGAGTAGGGTGCATTGTAGTCGCAAACATGCAGGATGTTGAAGGGACAGGCGCTACTGATCTCCTTCATGGACACGAGGTCGAACGGCTTCACATAACTGGCGAAGATCTTCGGCGTGCTGAACTGATTTGCCTCGGAGCCCTGCGTCGACATGTAGAACCCGTCAACCCCTGCTTTGATGCAGGCACGGACAAAGAGCATCTGACTATCAGTGAGGATCTCCAGACCCCGTTTGACTGCCTCCGGATTCTCCTCGAGGTGACGGTGCAGCAGCGGCGCAGTGGAGCAATGGCCGGCGCACATGTACGGAGAGTAGAGCGTCATGAGGATGAGTGCATCCTTCCTGGCGTCCCTGACCAGCTCCCGCACTGTCTGAAGCTGCGCCTCGTAGAAATCGAGTTTCTGGAGCTTCAACTTCGCCCAGTCGGCGGGCGTATTCAGATTGGGCTGCCTCTCATAGGTCTGCTCGAACTGGATCTTCACAAAGTCCATGTCCGTGGCGCGAAAATACTCCATGTGGCGGCGGGCAGCAGCCGAGCCGGTCTTGTACTGCGGGCCGAAATGGAGGAAGAACGCGGCCGGGGTGTAGCTCGGATCGGGCTTACCGGCGAGCCATTGGAGCATGCGCTCCCGCTTGTTCAGCGGTGCGGCGGCGAGCGCGTGGCGCCCGGCGAGCAGAGTTCCCGCGCCCACGGGCGCAAGGCCGAGAAACGTGCGTCTGTCCATGTATGAAGAATACACGGGCCGGGGCACCATCACCCGGAAAAGTGCCACAAGGCATTGACCCCATCGACAAGCGCCGCCGGGAACGGCCTACTTGGCGCGCTTGGCCGTGAATTCCTCGGTAGCGAAATCGCCAACCTTGCGGGTGAACTTGATCTCGTCGCCCGACACCTTGCCTTTGTAGTCGATGCGAATCTCATTGCCTTCCATCTTGAAGATCTCGGTGAACGACACTTCGTCGCCGTTGACTTTGCCGTCCTTGATCTCCGACTCGTTGGCCATGTCACCCGGTCCGCCCTTCAGCTTGCCGGTAAGTTTCGAACCCTCGGCTTTGAGATCGTAAGTGTACTTTTGTGGCCCGATCTGTGTGTCAAACTCGGCCGTCCATTTTCCGGTCACATCCGCGGCGAACGCGCAAGCGGCGCAGACGAGGGCGAGCAGCAGGGATCGCAGGAACATACAGTAACTCCTTGCGGAGATTCTCCCACATTGCGAAGCTCGCAAGTCCGTCTCGGGACAGCTGCATCTGGCACGATTCAGACGCCCCAACTCCGAAGCCGTCCCCCTGGTTGAAATGGACCAAGATGATCCATATTTAGTTTTGACTAGTAAAACAGTACTCGTTGCACTTCAACACGAACGCTTTCGATTCAGACTGACGTTCTTTGCTAGCTCCGCCATCCTGGCGGTGGTATTCTTTGTCTTCTCAATTACGCTATTCAGCTCTGTTTCTACTGTTATGAATCGTTTGTTGAGATCATCCACAAACGGATGATCCACATTTTGATGCAGTTCTGTCCCGCTCGGCATTGAAAGCGTTTTATGCAATTCCAGCTTCCTAAATCATCCCTGTTTGTACGGCTGCTTGCCGCTTGCGTTCTCTCTGGAACCGGCGGCTCCTTGATGGCAGCGGAGAACCCACATACCCTGATCCGGCTCCTGCAAGAGCGAGGTGGCGAGGCTACAACGACTTACCCAGTCCACACAATCGGACAAGTCGACGGAGCGATTCGGATCGCTGTGCCACAAGCAGGCCGCCATCTCCTGGTCCTGACGGAGGCAGGCCAGATATGGGTCTGGGGTGATAACTCCTATGGCCAGTTGGGAACTGGGGACCAAGAACCGGTGCAGGGTTGGATGCCGCTGGAAGGCTTGACCGGAATCCGAGCCATTGCGGCCGGTGCGAATCATTCGCTCGCTCTGAAGGGCGATGGAACGGTGTGGGCCTGGGGTGCGAACTTTGAAGGGCAACTAGGCGATGGAACACTGCTGGCGAAGTCACACCCCGAACAGGTGCCCGGTTTGTCGGGGATCATTTCCATCGCTGCCGGTGCGCGGTTCAGTGCCGCGTTGCGCAACGACGGAATGCTGTTTGTCTTCGGGGCAAACTGGGATGGATTGGCACCGGCGGAACGGGACGGGATCCTGATGCGCCCCACGGCGCTGCCGGGTAGATTGCCCATCGGGGAGTTGATCGTCACGGACCAGAGCATCCATTCGAGGAAAGAGCCGGCCGGGCGGAATCTTCTCCCATGGCGTGGAGAAGCCGGTTTGGTCCGGGTCATTGAATGGACTGGCCGGGGTATCGTCTTAAGCGAGGGCGGCTCGGTTCAGCAGCGTGTCGCTGCGACAGAAACCATCCTGGACGTGCAGACCGGATGGGCCGTCGCGTGGTTGGAAGGAACACCGCCACAATCGGAACCGCGGAAGTCCACGCGATCCGGGGCTGGTGAGGCCTTATTCGGTGGAACTCTCGCGACACCAGATCTGTCGATCTCGGTCTTGCGCGGCGTCCCATTCACTGTCGGAAGCCCAGCCGGCTATGCAATCACAGTGACCAATGCTGGAGGTTCAGCCACATCCGGCACCACAACCGTAACGGACGTGCTCCCCGCGGGACTCACATACGGCAGCAGTTCCGGAACAGGTTGGGCCTGCGCGGCCGCCAGTCAGACGGTGACATGCACCAACCCCACTGCGATTGCACCCGGCGCAACGAGCGCTCTGGTCCTTCAGGTAATCGTGGGACCGGCCGCGTATCCCTCGGTCTCAAACACCGTCACGGTTGCGAGTGCCGGGGATAGTGTCCCGGAGAATAACACCGCGAATGTTGTACATGCGGTCGAGGCCAAGCCCGCGGGAACAACCGGCATGTACGCGGCTGGATATTTTCATGCACTTCGTCTGGCACCGGAAGGATCTGCTTACGCAGGCACTGTCTGGAGCGCCGGGTTGAACAACAACGGCCAACTGGGCGACGGGACCAATGTGAGCCGAACTGTGATGCAGTCTATCGCCGGTCTCTCGACGGCAACGGCCGTCGCCGCCGGGGCTTACCACAGTCTGGCGCTGAAGAGCGATGGAACAGTATGGGCGTGGGGATACAACAACCTTGGACAAGTGGGAGACGGCACAACCACCAGTAGGACCCAACCCACGCTGGTGACTGGAGTGACAGGCGTCATCGCAATTGCGTCCCGGGGCTCACATAGTGTTGCTCTGAAGAGTGACGGAACCGTGTGGGCGTGGGGGAACAATCAGTACGGACAACTAGGAGACGGGACCACTGTCAACAAGAGTGTCCCGGTGAAGGTGACCGGGCTCGCCGGCATAGTGCAGATCGCCTGTGGCCGCAACCATACGCTGGCCATCCGGGCCGACGGAACAGCCTGGGCTTGGGGACATAACGGCTCTGGCCGGCTGGGTGATGGTACGTCGACAAACCGTACCACTCCGGTGCAGGTGAGTGGTCTTGCCGGGATCACTGCTATCACAGCTGGTGATGCGCACAGTCTGGCCTTGAAGCTCGACGGCACAATCTTTGCCTGGGGAGACAATCTCTTCGGGGAACTCGGCGATGGTTCCAACACCACTCGACTCACCCCTGTCCAGGTAAAGAATCTTACAGGCGTGGCAGCAATCGCGGCCAGCTATGATGACAGCGTCGCCCTGCTGGGCAATGGCACCGTCTGGGTGTGGGGCCTCAGCGCGCAAAGCAACGTCGCCGCGCAGGTGACAGGGGTGTCAGGCGCCTCGGCCATTGCCATCGGTGGTTGGTGGAACGAGGCATTTTACTTTGCCATGAAGGCCGATGGCACCGCCTTGGCTTGGGGGGATAACCGGTACGGACAGTTGTCCAACGGGCAGATCACCGCACGCCGAATCCCGACGCTCATAGCGGGTATCCAGGGTGTGAAGGAGTTGTCGGCGCGAGAGTCGAATACGCTGGCGGTGAAGAACGACGGCACCGTTTGGGGCTGGGGCGACAACTCCGCGGGACAGTTGGGCGATGGGACTACCATTTCTCTAAAACCCTCGCCGGTCCAGATTCCGGGCATCTCGAACGCGACCTCGGTGGGCTCAGGTACAGGCCACAGCTTGGCGTTGCGAAGTGATGGCATCGTCCTGAGCTGGGGTCTCAACCAGGAGGGCGAACTCGGTGACGGGACCACAAATGCGAGAACCGTTCCGGCTGCGATCGCCGGCCTGACGGGTATTGTTCGGTTTTCTGCCGGATACGTGCACAACCTCGCCATAAAGAACGACGGCACGGTTTGGGCCTGGGGCTCAAACACGCATGGTGAGTTGGGCGACGGCACCACCACTCAAAGACCAACCCCCTTTCAGGTTCCTGGCCTTACCGGGATCGTCCAGGTCGCGACGGGCGACTATTTCAGCCTGGCCTTGAAGTCAGATGGGACTGTCTGGGCATGGGGCGACAACTCGGTCTATCAACTAGGCAATGGGACAACCACAGGGCGGCTGAGCCCGGCCCAGGTACAGGGAATCTCGGGCGCCACCGCAATCTCAGCCGGTTATCGTCAGGCTGTCGTCCTGCGAAACGATGGAACAGTCTGGATCTGGGGCACGATGGACGGCGGACCGATGGGGGACGGGTCGAAGACCACCAGGACGCTCCCCGTGCAGGTTTCCGGATTGACGGGCATCACGGCAATCAGCGCCGGTGGTCAACACTGTCTCGCTCTCAAGACGGGCGGCACCGTCTGGGCGTGGGGCAGCAACTCCACCGGCCAGTTGGGCGATGGCACCACTCAGGAGCGGCTACTCCCAGTCCGCGTGGGCATTCTTAGCGGCGTAATAGCGATAGAAGCCGGCGGATCCCATAGCGCTGTGATCCTTGCCGATGGTTCGGTGTGGGGATGGGGCACAGTCGAGTACGGCCAGGTTGGCGATGGGTCCCAGTCGGTAGCAACGTCCCCTCGCGTCACTCTTCCCTTCACGTCTCCAGACCTCACTATCGCCATGACCGACGGCGGATCTGTTCCCGTCGGCGGGCGTCTCGTTTTCACACTGACAGTCACCAACTCAGGCAACGCGCCGAGTTCCGGGACGATTACGGTTGTCGACACGTTGCCCACCGGCCTGAGTTACTTCAGTGCCAGCGGAACAGATTGGAGTTGTTCCGCTTCCGGGCAAACAGTCACCTGCACGCGATCGACTGCCCTTAGTGCCGGATCGAGCAGCGCGATTTCCCTGCAGGCCACGGTGCTGGCGGCTGCTGTGCCGGGTGTGACCAATGCCGCCACTGTGGCCAACGCCAGCGATTTCAACCTCGACAACAATACGGCAGGCGATCCAGTGGTGGTCGGCACCACATCCGGCGTAGTGTTGTCGCCGGCCTCCGGTTCCGGGTCACAACAGACCTTCCAGGCAGTTTATAGCGGCTCGATGGGCCACCAGTATCTGCGCTGGGTGCAACTCCTGTTTGCGACTGCTTCAGACGGCGGTGGCCAGCCGTATTGCTTCCTGCATTACGACGTGACGGGTAATGCCTTCTGGCTGTACTCCGACGTCTACGGCTTCTTCCGGGGTCCGGTGGCTCCGGGCGCCGGCCTCGGTGGATCTACAAGGATCACAGTGTGTTCTGAACCCGGCTCAATCCTCAGTGTCCGGATCAGGATCGAATCTCACGCTCAACCTTGCCGTGATGTTCAAGGCCGCCGCGGAGCGAAACGTGTATATGCGGGCATTGGACTGGGACGCGATTGATACCGGATGGCAGCAGCGCGGCACCTGGACCCAGGTGGCGGCTCCCGCTACAATCCTCGCAGTGTCGCCGGCCAGTGGCAGCGGCTCGAACCCCACCTTCACGCTGACGTTCCCGGATCCTCCTGGATTCCCAGGCTCCACGCTGGGCTGGGAGCAATTCCTGGTCGCCGCGGCCGCGGACTGAGGTGGTCAACCGTTCTGCTTCGTTCATTACGACCGCGCAGGCAATGGTCTCTGGATGTACTCTTCCGATGTCGGGTTCTTCCTGGGTCCGGTCGCTCCCGGAACCGCTTCCAACGCTCTCGACAGCACCGCGTGCCTGGTGAATACCCAGGCCACAACTGTACAGACGGTGAGCGGAAGCCTGATTCTGACCGTGCCATTGACGCTGAAGGCGCCCATGAGCGGCACGAAGAATACCTACCTGCGCATGATGGACTCGCTGTACCGCGATACCGGCATGCAGCAGAAAGGCACCTGGACGATTCCGTAGTGACAACCCGCGGCGGGTCCGCCTCCTCTCCCGACTGCAGGATCGGATGTGGTCTTGTTCCCGGGAAGGACTGCCCTGTTCCTAGGGCACAGGCACGGCCGGCGGACCCGCCGCGGAGTCGAGCCAGGCCTGCAATCCTCCCGCGTGCCAGTCAATGTCTCCAAACAGGGCGCGGTAGCGGCGCCCCACCGGATGATGCTGCGGCGGAATCACCGGGTTCTCCGCACAATACTCCACCACTGTGATTCGCTTCGGATCCGTGATGTGCGCCAACCCGCGCTTGAGCAGGTACACGACTTCGACGTCGTCGTCGGGAAGGCTGTATCCCACAAAAATGGCTCGATTGGATTGCCTCAGGATGCGCTGGGCCTCGTACCAGACCAGCCCCAGGTGTGGATTGCGATAGTCCTTCAGATGCGACGGCGCCACCAGCAGGGGACGCAGTTGCCGTCCGCATACTCCGCAGGGCGCGCCATCGGAGGTGAATGACGACCGCAAATCGGGTCCAATGATCTGTCCATAGATCGAGAGGAAACGGGTGGAGTCGGTCGCACCCAACTCCAATCGCTGGCAGGTCCGGCAGTACAGCCAGTTCAGTGATCCGTGCAACTTCAACAGTGAGCCGAAACGTTGATCCAGCCCGATGGCGGCCAGATTGGAGATACCGCAGTGATAGTTCGGCAGCCCACCCTCGGGACGCCACTGCCGGCTGAGGTGCATCATGCTAGTGTCCACGACCAGATCGTAGTTTGTCGTGATCACCCGCGGCGTGGAGGGTAAAGGGAAGAGCCGCTGCAGCAGGAAGTAATGATTGTTCGTGGGGAACTTCATCAGCGCGTCTTCGAGGACGTCGAAGATGCCCAGCTCAATCGCCTGACGGAGTTCAGCCAGCACCGTCACGTCCCACTCCGCGTGGAACAGTTCCCGGCGGTCGAGCGCCATATCCAGCAGGCTCATCAACAACGGGAGCCCTGGATATTCCTCCTTGGGCAGTCCGGGATGAACATGAAACTCGGATTCCAGAAACTGGACCAGCCTGGCGACCAGACCCTTTGGATCCGCGGCGGCCAGCATCGCCTTTTCCGCGTACATCCTGGGCAGGATCTCATCCGTCATCGGCCCCTTCACCGATTTCGTTGCGCCGGCGCCCAGGAATAAGACGGTCTCGTCCATGCGGAGTTCCCTCAGGATGCTCCCGCACATTCCAGGATTGCAAGCGAAATGTGTTCTTTGAACTACCGGGCCCGGGATGCGGACGAGGCCGCCGGTTCCGCCGCACGGACACAGAGCGCGCGATTCAGGCCGGCGTCTCCGGCAGCCACCGAGGCGCGGGCGCCATCTCCCAGGTCGAGCGTCCAGTTCTCGGCGGGTTCGTTGCCTTGGGTTGCGCTCCAGGACCAGCCGGTGAGCTTGAGAGGAGCGACCACGCGAAAGCCGCGCTCGTCCGGTTCTCCCCCGAACAGGGTCTGCAGTTGCTCAATCGAGGGCAGCCGCCAGTCGTGAAAGCCGCCGGTCGAAAGACGGCCACAGTAGCTGTGAGCCTGACTGACGGTGACCCCGCTGCCGCTGTCGGAGGCGCTCCACGTCAAGCCCGTTCGTTCGTCTTTCCACAGCCCACTCTTTTCCATGTCGATGCGTTCCAGGTGACTTCGGAGCGGGATCTTCACCTCCGCCGGGAATGCAGTGGACACCATCACCGTTTTGCGCCAGGCCGGAGCGCCGGCGATTGGCCGGGCCTGAAGCTGGTGTTCGCCGGCGGTGGTTTGGATTCGCAATGGCGTGCCCGGATCGAGCTTGCCGATTGCCACTCCATCGAGATCGATGGTGGCGGAGAGATCCGAGGTGATGGCTAGAACAGCACTCGCCTCCTGAGCCGAGAGAACAAGTGAGACGAGGAACAGAAGGATGAATCTGGAGGTCATGGTTTCCCAAAATACGTCCGCCGGTTCCAGGTTCGGCTCCGGCGGACGGGAATGGCTGATCTGGCGGATCAGTGTCCTATCTCAACCGCTAGGCTTAGCGCACTTCCGCGCGAGCCGTCGTCACCGGCGCATTCTCACCGGCGGGCTGTTCCTTGATGAGCTTCTCAAGGATAGAAGTAAACTCTTCTTTCAGCGCAATGTGGTACGGCCCGCTGGCCGGAGCCGCGAAGCCGGAATGAACCGCCTTCACCTTGCCGTCCTTGCCGATGAAGAAGGTCGCCGGCCAGGTGTTGAGGTTCACGGCCTGGGGCACCTTGTCCCACATCTCGGCCGGGGTTCCGGCAATCAGATAGGGATACGGGACGCCATACTTGGCGATGAAGGACTTCACGCGGGTGAGCGACTTCAATTGATCTTCCTCTTCGAAGTCCAGGGCGATGATCTGCACGCCCCGATCGGCGTACTTCTTCTGGAGTTGAACCAGGTACTGCGCCTCGTCGTGGCAGTTCGGGCACCAGGTTCCCGTGACCACGGCGATGACGACCTTGTTCTTCACGATTGGATCTTCATTCGAGACGATCTTGCCGTTGACATCGGGAAAGCTGTAAGTGAAGACTTCATTCGGGTCGCGGACCGTGGTGTGCGTCAGGAAATTGGAGGGTTCCGGCAAGCCCTTGGCGCGCGCGATTTCCGGCCGATAGGCGGTGAGTTCCACCACCCGCGGGATGGCGTTGAGCTTCACATTCAGGCTGCCATCGGCTTGCGGTGTGAGGACGATGAGGCCCGGGCGGGCGCCGTCGTAGTGGCTGGCGACAAACTTGCCATCCTGATATTCGCCGGTGAGACCGCCCGTATCGCCATCGATGCGAAGCACAGTGGCGAGGATCTCGGCTCCGTTCTGTTCAACGATCAACCGCCACGCCTTTTCTCCCTTCGGTGTTTCCTGGGCCACTTCCCAGACACCCCCGATTTTGGGAACATCCGCGACGGCCTTCGCTGACTGAGCAACGTAGCGCCGCGCATGGAACGGCACTGGCGCATTGCGCGCAGCATTGTTGCGGTTCTCGGTGCCGGCGTACTGCTGGTTGCCTTGCGGCCCGGCCGCCGTGGTCGCCTTCCGCAGCGAGATGATACTCCCGTCCAGTTCGCCATCCTTCACTTCCGCCTGGATGGAGGTAAGGTAATGCTCAAAGTTGAGCTCTACCTTGCCATCGTGGATGGAGGCACTGGATGTCGTCTTCGGATCTCGCCCATTGTAGAGCGTGCCGACCACCTGTTCTCCTTGACGGGCTATGTCGAGGCGGAAGGGGATCTCAAGGCCGGAAGCCGATTTGAGGGTCGCGGCCCATCGTCCTTCTAGGTTCTCGGCAGCCGAAGCGGTGAGCCCCAGGGCCAGGCCGGCGGTGAGGGCCAGTGATTTCGTAAAGAAGCGCATGCAGACGATCCTTTCTTGTTGGTTAACGTTGGAGCGGAGCCGGGAGGATCCCGGCTGGGTGTATTGAGACTTGGCCTGCTGCTGAACGAACCGCTTCCATTCCGCGGGTAATCCGGGTTTGGTCTCCACCAGGATTTCGAGGATGGCCTGTCGATCGGCAGCGGACAGCCCGGCGAAATCGGCACTCTGATCGCGTCCGGTGAGTACTTCGAACAAACGATTCAGAAGGTACTCGCGAGCCGGAGCGGGGATCGCGTCGAAGGCATCTGAATACACCAAGTAACTGCATGGGTACTTGAAAATTCGTTTCTGGAGGTCGAAATCGCGCAGAGAGCGCCCGCGGCGATCCCTGGGACCGAGAGATGCAAAATCGGCCGTGAAGCCGGAGCCGCCTTCAACAGGAGCCGCCAGCGGTATTTCATTCGTGAACAGCAGGTAGCGGAGGGTGGCTTCCGCGGCGGCCTGGTACTGGCTGCGTGTCTCCTCCGAAGGGCCTTTGAACTCCAGACCGCTTTTGCGGGCCATCTCAGAGTCGGAGTAGTTGCCAAGCCGGTAACGGTAGTTGGTCTCCGTGATGAGATTGTGCATCTGCGTCTGATGCGCCAGTACCAGATGAGCCACGATGTCGCTCTGATCTGAAAGGAAGCGGCTGGTGTCGATGACCCCCTTCAAACTCAGCAGTTTCCGCCCAAACTCCATAGGCGCGTTGCCGATTTTCAATTGCCCGCGTGGGTCTCCGGGGAAGGCGCCCCGGTGACATACCAGCCGCCCCAGCGATCGGCAAAAGGAGTTTCCTGGCCCATCGTGTGAACCGGCGCTCCGCCTTTCGGATAGCCCGCCGCATTCGTCAGAACGGAGCGGACGATCACCCCCGGGATGCCGTGCGTAGCGGCGGCAATATGACACTGAACACAATCCAGCTGAGCCCGTTCGAACCTGGGGGATTCCACCTTTTGCTCGCTCAGAACGTAGAACACCGCACCCTGGGTAGCATCGAAGGCAATCAACTCGAGCGACTTCGCATTCAGGACCTGGCCGACATAGACGTTGTCGTTGAAGTACAGCGCCCTCGGAGTGGCCGGCGAAATGTGCTGGAACTGCAGGCTTGTCTTGGAGTAGACCAGGGTCTGCGAGCTGGCGGGGATCCCCAAATGACGAAGGACGGAGCGGAGGTATCCGTTCCCCGAATCATAGTCCAGCTTTACTTCCTGCCGTTCGAGCTGCTGATTGCAGCCGGGTGATCTGGTCAGAGAGTGTCCTGGACGTGCGGTAGTAGATGGGAGCGTCCGCAAACGGCAGAAACCCTTGCGTTTTCACTATGCTCTGTCGATCGGAGGCATTGAGGAGGCTGCGGGATGCGAGAGCACCAAGGATGACAACCAGACCACTCAATAACCACCGATGTCTATAGAGAATGCCGTTCACTGAAGCAAGTATACGACTTAGTAGATCTATTTACTACACTAAATACGAATATCTTGATAGTTTTGTACGGCGCGACCGCAGACGTGCGGTTCTCCCTTGGCCAGAGCGGCGGAACCTGCCTATTTATAATCAGTTGTCCGCACACGTGACTGCATGGATGAACCTCGCCATACCACCTCTCCGCGCTAGAGATTCCCTGCCCCGCCATGAATCGATCATCCACCTCGTCGGAGTGGAGCTGACTGGTTGACGAACCAGCCCCAATTGACCTAACCTGACGGTGGAGTCTGAAGGGCTCCTTTGAACAACGTATGGAAACAAATGGTGGCAGTAGTTCAATAGCCAAACGGAATGAGCCTCCCTTGCGGGTGGGCTTACCGTTGACGGCTTCCTCTGCTTCCGTGAGTCCTGACCGGTCTTCCCTGCCCGCACCTCAATAGGGCACCCAGGCTGGTTTCTCGCGGCGGCACCAGGACGCCCCGCGGAAGCCCGCTGCATCACAAAACTCATTTCCGTTTGATAGTCCGCACCGGCTTTTCGTGTGCGCCGGCCGAGCCCGGGCTTCAGTCCGTCCATCCGCAGCTGGAGGGCGGCCCGACCCCAGGCGACACCTGCATACGAAGGCGAGTTCGCGGGCGTAACACCGAACTGCGGTCACGAGAGGAGACGCATCACCATGCTCAAACCACTCGTGGAACTCGAGCTCAAGAAGACAGATGGCCTCAACAGGCTCGCACGAGGCACTGCCCGCCCGCGGGCACAGGGAGTCCTCGAACAGAGTGTGCGCGCAGACACCGAAACGCTCTTGCGGGAGTACGGAGTCACTCTGGATGGTCTGTCCCGGCAGACCGCGTCGGAACGGTTGGAGGAGTATGGCCCCAACACGGTGGTCCGCGAGGAAGCGAACGGGTGGCGCCGCCATCTACTGCATTCCTTCAACAACGCCTTCATCCTCCTCCTGCTCGCGCTCGCCGGGTTAGCGGCGATCAGCGGTGACAAGCAAGCCGCCACCATCATCTCCACGATGGTGCTGGTGAGCGCCGTTCTGCGCTTTGTCCAGGAGTTCCGCTCCAGCAAGGCGGCCGAAAAGCTGAACGCCCTGGTCGAGACGACCGCCACGGTCACCCGCGACGGTGGGAAAGCCGAGACCGCGGTGGATGAACTGGTGCCGGGGGACATCGTTCACCTGTCGGCGGGCGACATGATCCCTGCGGACCTGCGGCTGCTTGCGGCAAAGGACCTCTTTGTCAGCCAGGCCGCCTTGACCGGCGAGTCAATGCCAGTGGAGAAGTCCGCGAACAGCGATTCTGCCCAACAGGAGGAACTGACGGAGCAGCCCACGCTCTGCTTCATGGGCACGAACGTGGTCAGTGGAACCGGTACTGGACTCGTGCTCCAAACCGGAGCCGCCACGCTTCTGGGAGAACTGGCGGGAGAACTCACTGGACGTAGAGTGGAGACGGAATTCGATCGCGGTGTGAACCGGGTGAGCCGTCTGCTCATCCGGTTTACGCTCGTCATGGTCCCCCTGGTCTTCGTCCTCAATGGCTGGACGAAGGGCGATTGGGGCCAGGCATTCTTCTTCGCCCTTTCCGTGGCCGTTGGCTTGACGCCCGAGATGCTGCCCATGGTGGTGACGGCGAATCTCGCACGGGGTGCGGTCAGCATGTCACGCAAGAAAGTGATTGTGAAGCGTCTCCATTCCATCCAGAACTTCGGAGCGATGGACATTCTGTGCTCCGACAAGACGGGTACGCTGACCCAGGACCGTGTTCGTGCTGGAACGGCATCTCGACGTCCTGGGGCGCGCCTCGGAGAAGGTTCTGCAACTCGCCTATCTGAACAGCTACTACCAGACGGGCCTGAAGAACCTGCTGGACGTGGCCGTGCTGCAACATGCGGAACTGGAGCAAGGGCTGCACCTGGCCACCGATTACCGGCTCGTCGATGAGATTCCCTTCGACTTCAGCCGGCGGCGCATGTCGGTGGCCGTTGAAACCGAGAAGGCCGAAGAACTGCTCATCACCAAGGGAGCGGTGGAAGAGATGTTGCGGATCACGACTCTGGTCGACATCGATCGGAACCTCGTCGCAATGAAAGACGACCTGAAGGAGACGGCCCTGCGGATGGCCCGGGAACTGAACGAAGAGGGTTTCCGGGTCATTGCGGTCGCCTACCGCAAGTTCCCTCTTGGCAAAGCTGTATACTCCGTCGCGGATGAAACTGAGTTGATTCTGGCCGGATTCGTGGCATTCCTCGATCCTCCCAAAGAGTCGGCTGCGCCGGCCATCCGGGCGTTGAAGGAGCACGGCGTCTCAGTGAAGATCCTCACCGGTGACAACGATGTCGTGACCCGCAGAATCTGCTCGGAGGTGGGTATCGAAGCGGGCAGAATCCTCCTGGGACGCGAAATCGCGCGGATGGACGATGAGAAACTCGGCCAGGCGGTGGAGACCACAACGGTCTTCGCGAAGGTCTCTCCACTGGAGAAGGCTCGCGTCATCGCCGCATTGAAGGCCCAGGGGCACGTGGTCGGCTTCCTGGGCGACGGGATCAACGATGCGGCCGCACTACGGGAGGCGGACATCGGGATCTCGGTAAATACAGCTGTCGACATCGCGAAAGAGTCGGCCGACATCATCCTCCTGGAGAAGAGTCTGATGGTGCTGGAGGAGGGCGTCCTGGAGGGCCGGCGCACCTTCGGCAATATCGTGAAGTACATCCGCATGGGCACCAGCTCAAACTTCGGCAACATGCTGAGCGTGCTCGGCGCCAGCGTATGGCTGCCGTTTCTGCCGATGCTACCCGTGCAACTGCTGGTGCAGAACCTCCTGTACGACTTCTCGCAGACCGGCATCCCCTTCGACGAGGTCGACGAGGAATACCTGAAGGCTCCGCGGCGCTGGATGTCTCATCCATTGCCCGCTTTCTGTTGTTCCTGGGGCCAGTCTCATCGCTCTTCGATTACGCCACCTTCGCCTTGATGTGGTTCTTCTTTCGTGCGAACACACCCCAGGGCCAGTCTCTCTTCCAGACCGGATGGTTTGTGGAAGGGCTCATCTCACAGACCCTGATCGTCCATATCATCCGGACGCGAAAGATTCCGTTTGTGGAGAGCCGTGCCGCATTACCGCTCAGCCTGCTGACCGGGCTCGTCATCTCGGCGGGACTGGCCATTCCCTACACTCCCTTCGGAGCAGCGCTGGGCCTGACTCCGCTGCCTGGCATTTACTTCTGCTGGCTGTTGGTGATCCTCGCGGCCTACGCAATCCTGGCGCAGGGAGTGAAGAACTGGTTTGCCCGCCGTTTCGGTTATTACTGAGCAGTCCGACGTGATCAGATGCCCGCAGGCCCGACTCGCGCGGGAAGGGCCTCGGGCATATGATGAGTACGCGACAAAGCGCTCGCAGTTCAGGAGTGTTGTTCGATGGCGCGCATTCATCTACGGCATGATTCTCGGCGGCCTCTGGCTGCCCTGCATTGGAGCTTCCTACTACACAACCCGGCTCGACGATCCCCACGCCGTCTACCTGACGCAGGATCGCTTCGCCGTTCGGGCCGACGGCCTGGCAGACGACAGCGCGGGGATCCAGGCCGCGATTGACAAGGTGCAGGAGACGACCGGGGAAGGCATCTCTTCATCCCCGAAGGACGCTACCGGGTGACTCGAACCATTTATGTGTGGCCGGGCATCCGAGTCATCGGCTACGGAGAGAAACGGCCGGTATTTGTTCTGGCGGATCACACCCCTGGCTTCCAGCAAGGCATCGGCACCATGTTCTTCTTCGCCGGCCTGCGGCCGACGCAGGCGCGTGGATTCCGCCTGCCCCCACCGCCACCCGGCACTGTGCCGCTGAATGAGAAGATCGGCGACGCCAATCCCGGAACCTTCTATTCCGCGATGAGCAATATCGATTTTGAAATCGGCAATGACAATGCCGCCGCCGTGGCCGTTCGCTTCCATGTCGCCCAACACGGCTATCTTGCCCATATGGATTTCCACCTTGGATCCGGCCTGGCGGGCATCCACGATGCCGGCAATATCGCCTACGACGTTCATTTCCATGGCGGCCGCTACGGTATCCTGACGAAAAAGCCGTCGCCTGCCTGGCAGTTCTCCGTGATTGATGCCACCTTTGACGGGCAGCGCGAAGCCGCCATCCGGGAAAACGAGGTCCAGTTGACGCTGGTCCACTGCGAGTTCCGCAATGTCCCAACCGCGGTGGCCATCGACACCGGCTACTCGGACCAGCTCTGGGTGAAGGATACCCGGTTCGTGGACATCAGCGACGCGGCGCTGATCATCAGCAACGAGAAGAGCCGCCTGACGCAGATCAATGTGGAGAGCAGCCACTGCCAGAATGTCCCTGTCTTTGCGCGGTTTCGAGAGAGCGGAAATCGATTGAGGAGTCCCGGTCCGGTCTACCTCATACAATCGTTCGCGCACGGATACGCCATCGGTTCCGCTGGCAACGTGGCGGAATTGAAAACCAGTTTTCTCACCCAACCTCTGAAGTCACTACCGCCCGCCTCCCCGAATGCACTGAAGGATCCTCCGCCCCCCGCCAAGTGGGTAAACCTGAAGTCCCTCGGTCTAAAAGGCGACGGTACGACCGACGAGACCGCCGCCCTTCAGAAAGCGATCAACGAGAATCCGGTCCTGTACATCCCCATGGGACGCTACGTAGTGAGCGATACCCTGACGTTGCGTCCGGATAGCATCCTCATCGGACTCCACCCCGATGAAACGCAGTTTGATGTCCTCGACGGCACAGTGGCCTTCCAGGGACCAGGCAGTGCGAAGGCGCTGCTGCTGGCGCCGCGAGGCGGAACGAACCTGGTCACCGGCATCGGCCTGTACACCGGCGGGGCGAATAGCCGCGCCGTGGCTGCCTTGTGGATGGCCGGCAAGGATTCGCAGATGGACGACGTCCGCTTTCTCGGCGGACACGGGACTCGCGGCCCGTCCGCCAAACGGGAGCAGCCCTACAACAGCAACCTGAGCGCCGACCCCGATCCTCGCCGCCGTTGGGACGGTCAGTTCCCCAGCCTCTGGGTGACCCACGGCGGAGGCGGCACCTTTTCCAATCTCTGGACGCCCAGCACATTCGCTCAGACGGGCCTCTACGTCTCCGATACCGACACGCCCGGCAAGGTCTATCAGGTCTCCAGCGAGCACCATGTCCGGACCGAGGTGAAGATTGACCACGTCGCCAACTGGGACTTCTACGCTTTGCAGACCGAAGGGGAGCGTGGCGAAAGCGAATCGGCCTCAGCCCTTGAGATCAGCTACTCGAGAAACCTGACCATCGCAAACTTCCACGGCTACCGCGTTGTGCGCAGCTATCACCCCTTCCCTTATGCCATCAAGGTCACCGACTCCTCGGCCATCCGCTTCCGGAACATCCACATCGACAACAACAGCTCTCTGATGATGTGCACGGAAAAGGAAGGTTGCCGCCAGTATGTCCGGCAGGGCAAGGTCTCCTACGGCACGGCGATCTGGGACGCCACTTTCGGCGGGGAGGTGCGTGACCGGGAGTTCGCAAACCTGGATTGGAGCACGGGGCGGCCTGCGCCACCCGCGGCGTATCCGGCTTCAGTACTCGCGCCCGGCGCCAAAGTGGAAAAGCTCGCCGGCGGCTTCTACAACAGTGCCGGCGGCGCCGTGGATGCACAGGGACGGCTCTATTTCGTGGATGCTCACTGGCACCGCATCTATCGCTATTCGCCCGAATCGCGCGAGCTCAGGATCCTGCGTGAAACTCCGCTCGATCCCGTCAACCTGGCCATCGACAAAGCCGGCAACGTGATTGTGGCCTCATCCGGTGGCAGTGGAATGGCGGTGTACGCCTTCAAGCCGGACGGTCCGGAAGATGAGGTGACGGTGTTGGCTCCGCAACCGGCCCAGGAGCGTCCAGGCAGCACCGCCGTACTCCCGGTGAACTACTGGGTCAACGGCGATTTCACCAATACATTGGATCCGGCGAAGCTGGAGTACACCACACTGGACCAGATGTTCCGCAAGGTGGTTACTACCCGAACGAAGAATCATTACGTTTCACCGGATGGCAGTCTGTTCATTCCATCCGATGAAGTCATCGTCCAGGGACCTGCCTACCTCGGCTACAAGTGGGCTTACATCCTCCAAGCCTATGGCCTTGTGAAGGCAGAATCCGGACAGCCCTTCTACGTCACCAATGAATCCGACCAGCGGACCTATCGCGGCCGCATCCAGGCGGACGGCACGCTGGGTCAACTCGAGTCCTTCGTGGAACAGGGCGGCGAGAGCATCGCGCGGGACAACTCCGGAAACGTCTATCTGGCCGCCGGAGAGATCTATGTCTACTCACCGGCCGGCAAGCTGATCGATGTCATCCGAGTCCCCGAGAGGCCGCTTCATCTGGTCTTCGGCGGCCCCATGGGCCGGACGCTGCTCATCCTCACTCAATCGAGTCTCTACTCGGTTCGAACAAAGTGACCAGCTACTGCTGCACGACAGGTTTGCCGTTCTCGTCCAGGTGCGGATACGGTCCGCCCAGCCGGAACCGGTCGAGAATATAGTCGTCGTATTGCGGAGTCGGTTCGAAGTATCCGCCCTTGCGGATATGCTGCTTCACCACTGCCTCATTCAATTCGACACCCAGGCCCGGCGCGTCCGGCACCTGGATGTAGCCGCGATCCACGATAGGCTTCGCGGGGCCCGTGACCAGGTCGCCCCACCACGGGATGTCGACGGCATGGTTCTCCATGGCCAGCATGTCTTTCAGCGTGGCCGCCATGTGCACCGACGCCAGGCAGCCCACCGGGGATCCGGCGAAGTGAATGGCGGTCTGCACACCATTCATTGAAGCGTAGTCGCAGATACGCTTGGTCTCGCGGATCGCACCGGAGGTGAGCGGATCCGGGTGGATTATATCGACCGAACGGTTGTCGATCAGCGCCTTAAATCCTTCTTCCAGACCAAACAGGCTTTCGCCCGTGGCGATCGGCGTGGTGGTGGCCTCCGACAGATCCCGGTACGCCCGCCAATTCTTTGGCGCATCCCCACCGGCGCCGAGGTGCCCCACCTGGATCATGTCCTCCGCCCAGGCGAGGTTGTACGGCTCGAACGCTCGCGCATAGCGGATGCTGTCGTTCAGGGTGAGTGGCCCGAAGTGATCGGTAGCCAGCGGCGCATCCCATCCGATCTGGTCGCGGATGGCCTGAATGTACTCGCAGAGATACTGAAGTCCCTTCGGTGTCGCCGTGTTGTTGCTTGTCACGGCCCCGGGCCGGTCAGCCACCAGGCTCGTACCCAGATCCATCTTGAAGAAGGTGAACCCCTGCTCTTTCCGCTTGCGCAGGCGTTCTGCGAAGATCTTCGGATCCTTGCTCTGGTCCGTATCGCAGTAAACCCGGATGGAGTCTCGATACTTCGACCCGACCAGCCGCCAGGCTGGGACCCGATAGACTTTGCCGGCAATATCGTGCAAGGCCATGTCGATGGCGCTATACCCACCACCCATCCGCTGCTGGTTGGCGAAGTTCCGGATGCTGTCGAGAATCGGTTCTATCTGCAGCGGATTGCGGCCCACGAGATGCGGTTTTAAAACCAGCGCCGTCCCTTCCCTGCCCGCGTCGCGCACCTCTCCCAGGCCATAGACGCCCTGATTCGTATCGATGCGGATGATCGGATAGTCGTAATTCGAAGCGACGAGCACAGACCGGATGTCGGTGATCTTCAACTGGCTGGGCGCCGAGTTCTTGTTCAGCGTCTGCGCCGATGCGGATGCCTCAGTCATGCGGAAGAGTCCGGGCAAGGCGGCCGCCGCGAGCAACTGTCTGCGGGTGATGGCCGATCGTGAACGAGCCATGGTGAACTAAGTCCTTTCTCTATCGCTACTGCCCGCGCCGGGAGGGCGGAAATGGAAAACTGGAGCGCACGGCGAGAACCAGGTCGTGGGCTCCGCCGGGTTGAGCCGCACTATAAAAACCGACAGTCGTGTTGAGGCGAAGGAACCACGCGTCACCCTGCCGTGTCGGATACCGTCCCTCATTGCCGTCGGCCCCGCCACCAGCCACCATCTCGCCGCTCCCCCGCAGAATGAAGTAAATCTCTTCCTCGGTCTCGTGGTGGTGGGGGATGTTGGTGCCACCCGGTGCGAAGTCCATCAGGAAAAGGCTCACCATCTGGCTGGCTGCAGGCAATTTGTCGCGCTTGCTTTCGGTCGTGCCCATCAGGAGCTTGAACTGCGTGGTAGGCCCATGGCTCGCCAGTTGCTGCAAGGGCACATCAGCCGTGTTGGCGATCATCAACTGGCGGGCCGCCGGAACGATGTTGCCGCCGGGCAGGCGGAAACCCATCACCAGCAGGTGAAGCGGCTCCGCGGAGTTGTTGACGGCGCCATGCCGGCTGCCGGGCGGCAGGTATAGAAAGTCGTTTGGCTTGACGCTTTGAGTAGCGCCGTCGCAAACCACAGCCCCCGTGCCGGAGAGGATGAAGTAGATCTGCTCTTCGGCCGGGTAAGAGACGAGGGCAGTCTTCCCCGACGGTTCGACGGTCAACTCGCCGTAACGGGCAATGCTCTTCAGATGTTTCGCCTGCGAGTCGCCGGCTCCAAACAGAGGATGGTACGCGGCACTCGCTGCGCCGGTAGTGAGCTCGTCAGCTTGAGACGAGGATGTTGCTAAAGACTGTTTCAGATAGGTGGGATCAGCAGCGCAAGCGCTCCACGCGGCAGACAGCAGGATCCCGAGAATCGCACGTGGCTCAAGCAGGAACATAGTTGGTCTCGGCCTCGGCGACCATTCTATTCCTGTTTGGATGTCAGATTACGGAGTTGTCGATCTTTATGCCTGTTGCTTTACTATCGCCGGGGGCCCAGGCGGACATCGCCGAGGGCCCCCGGCCCTCACTCAATCCACCGCCTTGTTGATCAACACCGTCAACCGGCTCCCGGAGCCTTCGGCCAGTTTCCCGGCCGCGACCTCCTTCTCTGTGACCTGCGCCATCAAGATCTCCCGCGCGCCAATCCGCTCCCGGTCGTAAATGATATACAACCGCCCCCCGGGCCCTTCGACAGAGTCTGGATAGGACACGTTCTCCCGCGCATCCAGCAGCAGCCCTCCGCTCCAGGTCTTGCCGTCATCCTGGGAGAGAAACGCCGAGAGATGCGACCGACCCTTCCCGATCACCTTTCCAAACTCCTGCGGATTGTGCCTCACCAGCAGCAACGCACCCGAAGCCAACCGGCGAATGTGAAAGCGGGCCACCACATGCGGTATCCCTGAGGGCTTGCCCTCCGACCACGTATGCCCCCGATCCGTCGAGACGCTCTCGCCGATGCCATAGGTCGTGCGGATCAGCATCCACAGGGACTTGTCCTTGCGCTCCACGATCATCGGTTCGTTATGCCCGACATCGGGCACAACCGCCTGCCCCAGACGTTCAAAGCTTCGGCCCTTGTCTCGCGAACCGAACACCACGGACGCTCCGCGATCGGGTCCGAAGTCATGCGTCATGTACCGAATCAACGTGGGCGTCCATCCCAGGTTGTATTTCGAGTTCACCGTGGCGTGGTCGGCGGGCATGGGCCAGAACGCCACGGGCAGCAGCCATTCGCCCGTTGACAACGCGGTGGGTTTGTTCAGCATGTCGCCGTCGGCGATTCGTCGCGGCTGCGACCAACCGGTGGTGGCCGATCGCGAATCGTCCGCGGTGATCGCCCACACTCCGCCCCGGCCATCCCAGCGGCCAAAACTCTGTGACCAGAAGAACCACAGACGGCCCGAAGGATCGTGCCACAAACTGGGTTCCCATGTGTGAACGAACCCAGGCGGATCCACCACCAGTACTGGCTTCGACCACGAAACCCCATCGTCGCCGCTGGTCACCAGCACCAGATAGTTGAATGGATCTTCACCGGAACCTCCGCCGTACCACGCCGCCCAGAGCCGTCCGTTCGAGGCCCGTTCGATGGTCGGGATGCCCTGGAACTTGCGCATGTCATCGCCATACTCCGGCCCCGGCCGAGTGTTCAGCGGCGGCGGGATCAGCGCCAGGTCCGGGAACCCTTCCGCGGTGCGCGGCGCCGCCGGCGGATCCGCCAGCAGGGCCGCACAACAAACCACACTACTCGCAATACGACAGAGTGTTCTGTACATTCTCGCCTTTCTTAGAAGACCAGCCGCAGCGCGATCTGGATGAAACGGCCGTCATTGACGGTCCCGCTGATTCGACCGAACGCCGCCGCGCCGCGATTGCCGTTGGGCAGGGCGAAGTTCGGCCTGTTCAACAAGTTGAAGAACTCGCCGCGCAGTTGGAGGAAGCGCTGCTCCGTGAAGTGAAAGTCTTTCAACATGGAGAGTTCCACGTTGGCGAAGCCCGGTCCGGCCGCGACGTTGCGCGGAGCATTCCCCAGCTTGCCGTCGCCCGGAAAGGCAAAGGCGTTGGTATCGAACCAGCGGGCAACCAGTTCAGCCCTGGGCCGGGTGGCATCCAACACCGGATTCGACACCAGGTTCGGCCGTTGCACGGCGGAGAATGCGTTCAGCCGGTTCGTGTTTTCCACCACGCCGTACGGAAGGCCGGACCGCAGTTCCGTGATCGTGCCCAGCGTCCAGCCTCCCGCTATTGCATCGGCAATGCGGTTGTTCAAGTCAAGTTTCCGCCCCTTCCCGACAGGCAGTTCGTACACAAGGCTGGTCGTGAACCGGTTGCGGGCGTCGTTCCCCGAGATCGATTTATCCAATGCTCGCTCATAGACGGTCTGAATCCCGTTGGTCGGTGTGCCGCCAGCCTCTGAATTTGCCTTCACGTCGTCCAGAAACTTCGAAAAGGTGTATGTCGCCAACAGATTCAGTCCAGCGGAGAAGCGTTTCTCCGCCTTCAGGTTCAGCGCGTGATAGCTGGAGTTCCCCCAGTTGGCCGACCGCAGCGTCACTCCGTTGTACTGAGGGAAGGGCCGCAACGTCTGATCCTGCCGCACGCCGCGCAGCTCAGGCCGCACTTCGTTGATATTTACGCCCGGCGCCGCAATTCGGTGCGCCAGGTTCGCCCCGTACCCGCCTTCCACAAGGAAGTTGCCGAAGATCTGCTTCTGCAGCGTAAATGTCACCTGATGCGAATAGGGATTGCGGTGATCCTGCGCCAGGAAGTCGGGACTCACGCGAACCCTTTGCCCCACTGGCACAGCTCCGTAACCCGGAGTCAGGGGCTCCGTCACCGGCGCCGGCACGCCATCTTTCAGCAGGAAGACCGGCGTGAATCCATTGTCGGAGGAGGAGTACGAGCGCACATCCCCGAAGCCTACGTTCAGGGCTCGGCCCAGCGATGCATCATAGATACCCCCGTACATCAGGCCGTAGCCCATGCGCACCACCATCTCCCCCGGAGCCCGGTATGCCAGGCCGAACCGTGGTCCGAAATTGTTGCGGTCAAACGGATGCGCATACTTGGATGAGCCATTTACACCCGAATAGGTAATCGTGCCCGGAGTGTTCGAAACCGGATTCAAACCGTAGGGATCGAAGCCCGATTGCCGGTTCTGCCGTTCCCAGCGCGGTGTGTCCAGGTCGTAGCGCAGACCGTAGTTGAGCGTCAGCCGCTTCGAGATCTTCCAGTCGTCCTGCACGAAGAATCCGTAGTAGTCCGTACGGGAGTCGGTGGCGCCGTTCTCGATGCTGGTCGAGTTCGTCCAACCCAACAGCAGCGAAGCCATTCCGAATCCCGTCCCCGTGGCGATGTCGTTGAATCCGAAGATGCCGAACCGGGCCGTCCCCCAGTCCTCCACATTGCGTGTGTAGCGGTATTCGCCGCCAAACTTCACCGTGTGTGTGCCGTGAAACCAGGAGACGGAGTTCGAAGCCTGAAACGTATACTGCGGCCGCAGGGCGCGGAACTGATTGCCCGTCCCCAGGCTGCTATAGCCCGTGACGTTCACCTGCGGCATCCCTGTGGCAGGGACACCCTGCAAGCCAACCTGCCCGGTAATGGCATCCGGCTGATACTTTGGCACATCCGCGCCGCGCAGCGACGCCACGAAGCGCGCTTCCTGGAACAGGGAAGGAGTGTATTCGTGGAACCACGCCGGGCTGATATTCGCGATGTTCAGAGTATTCGTAGTCGCGTTTGGATCGGCGGAGAAGACCGGAGTGGCGGACCCGCCGGCGGTCGAACTGATGTAGTGGACATACCGGCCGGAGAGCCGGTCCTTCGCGGTCAATTGGTGGTCGATCCGCGTGACCAGACTGTGGGCGGAGTTCGTGTTCACCACATTGGCCAGGAAGTTGTTATCACCGGAGCCCCGTCCCGCTACATTCGCCGCCGGGTAAAGCTTGGACAGCGCGCTGCCCACGGGATCCATACGACTCACGGGCACAATCTTGCCGGGGAACGGCGTTTTCGTCAGCGGGTCCAGCAACGTGCCGCTGCGGGCTGAGAAGTCGCCCTGGAGTTCCGCCGCCGTCGGCACATTGTAGATGCGGGTCACGCCGTCGCGACGCCGTGTGCCCTCATACGATGCGAAGAAGTGCGTTTTGTCCTTGCGGATGGGCCCGCCCAACGTGCCGCCGAACACGTTGTATTTCCGCGGGGCAACGTACGGCGAGAAGAAACTGCGGGCATCGAACGCGTCGTTGCGCAGGTAATGATACGCTACGCCGTGGTAAGCATTCGTGCCGGACTTCGTTGTCATGGCGATGAAACCGCCCATGCTGCGGCCATACTCGGCCGGGTAGCCCAGAGCCTCCACCCGGAACTCCTGCAGCGCCTCCACCGGTGGATTGAACTCGAGAATACCGGTCAACATCGCATTGCCCTGGATCACTCCGCCGTCCAGCGTCCACATCTGCTGGCGGCTGCGGCCTCCAGCGATAGTGAAATTCACCGCGCCTTCCTGCGTATCTTCACTTCCAAAAGTGACGCCGGGCAGCAACCGCACCAGCGATCCCATCCGCCGGCTGGCCAGCGGCATATTCACCACGGTTTTGTTCTCCACGACGGCGTTCAAAGAGGAAGTGGCCGTCTGCAGCAGCGGGGTCGACTCCGATACCGTAATCGACTCAGCGGCATCGCCCACCTGCAGGACGAGATCCATCCTCAGCTTTGCGCCGGTCTCCAGCACGACCTCGGGGCGCGTGTGCGTTTTGAATCCCTTGGCCTCGGCCGTGAGGCGGTAGCGGCCCGGGTTCAGATTGAGCAGGGTGAAAAGTCCGCTCTCGTTCACCACAGCCGTGGAGGTTTGGCCTCCATCCAGGCTGGACAGAGTCACCCGGGCGCCCGGAAGTATGGCGGCCGAGGTGTCGGCGACACTGCCGATGACGGTCGCCATGCTGGATTGAGGGAGAGCGGAGGAGGCGGAGAACAGGACGCCAAGGGCCAGGCAGAGCCAACTGGGGAGAGGTCGCAAACGTGGCATTCAGAATTCCTTTCAAACAGGTCCAACGTGTTCCGTTGTACCCGGCGAAGGAGGATCGAAGGCAGTCGATTATCGGTTAATTGACTGTCAAGTGCCGTGTTTTCAACAGGCCAACCCAATCCGCCACCGCGTGTACCGTTAACCCCTCTGGATCCACCCGCAGGGTGTTAATGATGAAAGACCGGCCATCGCCCGACACGGCATAAGGACTTTTCGAGTCGCCTGCCCCGAAGGCCAACGTGTCGAATAGCTTGACCGGCCTGGCGAACTGGGGTCCACCTTGGGCCTGTTCCAGCCGCACAGCCATCAGCTTCCGGGAGGAAGAAGAAGATAATAGAGTTCGCCGTCATCCTGCCGCCAGCGCGGGTGAGATCCGCCTTCGCTCGACACCTTGCGAGTGAACCCGGGATGGCCATCCGACCCGATCTCGGTCACATACACCTCCGCTTGACCGGACTCGTCGGAAACAAACGCCAGAAGCCGCCCGCTGTTGGAGAGGAAACCATGCGTCTCGTTGAACCGCGTTTTGCGAATCGAAACCGGCTCACCTGCGACGGTGTGGGTCGCCGGGTTCAGCGGCAGCAGGGACAGATCCATCAAGGTATCGGGCCGGTCCTCGTGGAACGCCAGCCAACGGCCGTCGGCAGAGACGCTGGTAGGGAAAATCGGGTGGGCAGGTTTCCACAGCACCGTCTCCTCCGCGCCCGCCTGCGTGCTTTTGCGTGCCAGGATCGAAAGGCCGTCGCGCATGGCGAGGTAAATGAGCGCCCGTCCATCGGACTCCCAGGCGGCGTACCCGGCGCCGCCAAAGGTCAGCCGGACAGGAGCGAAGTGGTCTGTTTCTCCCACATAGACGTCGCCGGGTTCGCGCGATTGGCCGCCGAACTCCAGCGCCAGCATCCGTCCGGCGGCATTGGCGCTGACGCCCATCAACAGAGCAGGCTGCGTAAGTTCCTTCAGCACATGCCCGGCTCTATCCAGCAGCGACACGGCGGTCCGCGGATACTCCGTATCGTGGTAGACGAGGTAGTGCTCTCCTGCGATGGAAAAGGTGGCCCCGGAGACGTTTGAGTAACGTACCCCTTCCACCAGCAGGATTGGTTGCCCGGTTACCCGGCCCGGTTTTACATCGAACGCCTGTGCCCAAGCCGAACCATCCCGCGCAAAGACCAGAAAGTCACCCATCCGCGTTTGTGCCAGCCGTGTCTGCGAGTTGTGATCGAAGATGCGGGTTGTCTCGCGCGAATCGAACAGCTACCCATCCTGACGCAGTTGTGGTCCTTATTCCTCGCACGCACAGAGTAGAGGAATCTCCGGCCATCGGGCAGGAACTCCGGCCAGCGATGGTCGTTCTCATCGGTGCCGGGGGACAGAGACGTAGCCGGCGCGGGTTGTCCGCCCTGCTCCGGGATCTGGTAGATAAACCCGCTGGATCGTGGAGCATAAAGGATGATGCCCTGCGGGCTCCACGCCCCGCCCCGGCCGAGCGGCGCTTCCGCCAAGTCCCGCATCTGGCCATCGCCGAGGCGGTAGACCTTCAGCCGCCCGTTCTGGAAGAATCCAATCTGCGATTCATCAGGCGACCAGAAGGGCAGGTAGCCACCGTCGGTGCCCACCAGCGGCCGGGAGACGCCGGACGCCAGGCTGCGGATCCAAAGCCGCCGCACTCCATTGGCTTCAATGAGGGGAAGAGGGCGCTTCTCGGCCCGAATGGGGCAGAACCAGGGAACCGCGATCCACATCCAGCGCGCCCTGCGAAGAGAGCTCCAGCGTAAACCGAGCCGGCGGTGGCTCCAGGCCGGAATCGGGGTCGCCGCGGTCCGCCCACCAGCCGCCAACTCCAGCCAGCAAAACGGCTGCCACCGCGGCGAAAAGCCACCAGGGGCGCAGGCGTTGGGTGGCCAACAGGGCTTCCGGCGCCTGAGGGCGGCGAAAAATCGGGACATAGGCGCCCTTGGCGAAGTCGATCATAACGGGCGAATCGGGTTTGTCGGAATAATACGCATGCAGTAGTGTCCGCAGGCGGTGAGCCTGCGTATCCTGACGATCGTGTCGGTTCTGGGGTCAAGCCGGCTCCGAGGCCGTAGCACTTCAGACCCGATGAGATACTCCTTGATCTCATCCGCCCTGCCGTCCAGGGTGCGCTCCGCCGTGAACTGCAGGAACCGGCTGAGGTGAGGAGAACGCGCGAAAGCAGGAGTCGCGAGGATGAGACGCAGCTGGGCTTCAACCTCATCCCGCTTCGGTTCAGACATGCAGTACATCTTAAGCCGCCCGTCGGCGGCGCGGCAAAGCATGTCAGCGGGGCCCAGTCCCTGGAAGAGTTGCCGGCGCCGGCGCCGTAAGCTTGCCGACTCTAGGCTAGAATGTCTTGGTGCTCCCGTGGATTGATCCCCGTCGGATCGTGCCGTCCCCTGACGAGGCGCATCAGTGCGGACCACCCCCTGCTCGCGAACAGGGCCTCACAATACTCCCGGATTGCCGTTCCGGCCAGTCCTTCCATCTCCTCCCACAAATTGGACCCGCCGCTTCGGCCGTGAGAGTCCTGATCGCTCCGGCCGTGTTGTGATCATCATGAGGGCACGAACGAAAACCGGGCTCATGCTGGACGAACAGGAAACCGTGGACCGTTTCCTCGCCCATCACGACGAACCCTCGTTCTCGGATCTGTTCAAAGTGATCAGCCCGCGAATCTTCGCCTATTTCAGGCTGCACGGCCGCGAACGCGAAGTGGCTGAAGATCTGACCCAGGAAGTGATGCTGACCGTCTACACCCAAAGCCGCTCCCTGCGAAACCATGAGCTCTTTCGTCCCTGGCTCTTCCGCATCGCCCGGAACAGCTGGCTGCAGCACGTCCGTCGCTCGTCGCGGCAGGTGGCAACCTCCGATCTCGAATCCACCTCGGAACATCTCTTCTCCACCCGCGAAGATCCGCTCCAGAAGGTATCGATGTCACAGTGGATGCGCTGGCTGGGTGCGGAAGACCGGGAACTGGTCCTGCTGAGATATGTGGAAGGACTGGAGTATCACGAGATCGCCGCGGTCCTGAACCTTCCTCTCGGCACCGTACAGTGGAAGATCTTCCAGATCAGAAAGCGGCTGGCGCAGAGACTGGGTGTTCATCCCGCTTAGACCATCATGTCGGAACGGCACCCGGGCTGGAGCGGCCCAACCCGGGCGCATTCCGCTGTGACACACAAATCGCGACCCGCCTTGAACTAGAACGTCAGCTTCATGGCGAACCGGAACTGCCGCTCGCCCGAGGCGCTGGTGATCTCACCAAACCCATTCAGCGCGCGGATGCTGCCATCGGCATTCCTGGTGAGCGACGAAGCCGTCGCGCCCGGATTGCCAAATTGCGGCGTGTTGGTGGCTCCGAAGACTCGGCCGGAACTCCAGGTCCAGCCCTTCGTTGATCCGAAAGTTCCGGAACAGGCTGCCGTCGAGGTTGAAAACGCCCGGTCCGCGCACCATGTTGCGGCCGCAGGTTGCCGAAACCGGACGTCACCGAAGCGAATGCGCTCGGATTGAAGTAGGGCTGGCCCACGCCATGGCCGCCGAGAATGTCGACCGTGGAGAGAATCTGGTCAGCCGTCTGCGTGTTGCCCGGCGCATTGAGCGAAGTGCCCGAGGTCCTCATCGTGAAGGGCGTCCGCTGGTGCGGCTCATGATCCAGTTGATCTGCCACCCGCCGGCGCTCGCTCGCCACGACCGGTGGTAGCCAGGCTCTTGCCCTCGCCGAACGGCAATTCGTAGTTGCCGTAGAACTGAGGTTGTGCGTGCGGTCAAAGCCGGCCACCGCCGTTGCGTTGCAGCATGGGTACCCAGTTGAAAGTCAGGCCGCCGTCGGTGTCATCGGTGTAGCCGAAACGAACGTGACCAGGTGTAAGCCAAGCCCAGCATCGTACCCGCTCAACCGCCGCGTGACGTTCGTCTGACAGCCGTTATAGGTGGACGTATTGAACGGATTGAAGAGCGGATGTCGGCAGATTCGTCGCGAACTGCGATAAAGCGCCCGTCCTGCTCACCGCCGTTCGGCCCTGCCGCATTGATGTTCTGGATCAAAGTCTGCCGGATGCCGCGGCTGCCCACGATAGGCCGTGCTGATGTTGAGTTGTGCACAGGTCGCGCTGCAGCGTGAGGTTCCACGATTCCGATATAGCCGCGATGGAAGCTCTGCGGGAAGGTCGTGGTGCCCACCGCAGCCGGCAGCGTGAAGGTATTCTGGTTCAGGTCCGGACCCGACGAAAGCCGGGATACCGGTGCGCAGTGAGCCGGCCTGCTGGAAGGTGACTCGCGCCGGTGAATTGCGTCGAGATCGTTGCCGGATAGGCGTCGCGCAGATAGCGGAAGGTGTTCGGATCCACGCTGATGCCGCCGCCGAAGCGGATCACGGTCTTATCGTTCATGCGATAAGCGATGCCCAGTCGCGGCGCGAACTGGCCTTTGCCGATGTCGAAACCGCCCCGGATAGATCTTGTCGGTCTGAGGATCGTAGCGCTCGGCGTCGCCATGGTCGCGCCGCGGCATCGGATAGATTTCGATAGCGGATACCGTAGTCGATGGTCAGCTTGCGGGTTACCTGCCAGGCGTCGCGGATGTAGAAGCCATAAGAAGGCATGCGTACGGTGGCCGGATTCATGATATTGCACGTCTTTGCCCATCGCGGTGCGGAAGCCCCAGCAGGAAGTTCGCCGATAGCTGTTGTAAGGCGTGGTGGAAGCGCCGCCGTCGAGTGATGTAATCCCACCATTGAAGTTGAACCCGCCGCGCGGGCCGTTCGAGGCCTGAGGCTGAAAGTGATTAATGTCGTACTTGCTGTACTCGAAGCCGAAGCGAATGGAGTGCGATACCCTTGATGACGCTCACTTCGTGTAATATACTGGTGTCGCGGAAGAGGAATGGATTGGAGACATTCGGATTGCCGATGGCGAGGAGAAAGTGCTAAACGTGAAACGCGGATATCCACCCTGCAAGCGGTCGCTCCGTTGGTGCCAGGAATCTTCAACACTTCGAGACCGTAGTTCTTATCGATGTCGATGTTCTCGGCCGAAAGCCGCAACCGCGTATAGCCTAGCACGGCGTCCAGAATCACTCGCGGTTGAACGTATAAGTGCCACCGATCGCTGCTCTTTGGATCAGGCCTGGCGCGCGCCCCGGCTGCCCGCCGTTGGTTGCATCGCCGCCGGCTTCTCCCAGCGAAGGTGGGTCAAAGACGAGGGTTGGCGAAAAGCTGTAGCGCGTCCAAATCTGCGCTTCTCGTTCTTGTTGTAATTGATCTTGATGTCGATGTTATCGCGCCGGAATGATATCCACCCACCGCCAGGTAGTTATTCGGGAACACACTCTGGTTCGGAGCGGGAATCAGGATCGACATGATCGCCGCCGCCGCTGTCGATGCGGGACGAGGGGATCGCGATTGCTCGGCAAACGGCGTCCGGCCCGAGCCATCCGCATTGCCGGTGGCCGGATCGAAGAGCGTTGTGCCCGTGGCGTAAAAGTCACCGCTCCGCATCGCGGCCGTTGGCACGGTGCGCAGCGCGGAAGCAGCCTGGCGGCGCGTCGTGCGTTCCCAGTCCGTGAAGAAGAAGAGCTTGTTCTTCTCGATCGGCCCGCCATAATGGCTCCGTACTGATTCTGAACATTCTTCGGAGCGCGGTTCGGATCGCCAGTGCACGAATACAGACAGTAGAAGTAGTTGCGCGCCTTCAACATGCTGTTCGTGAGAAACTCCCAGGCCGCGCCGTGAAACTCGTTGGTGCCCGATTTGATGGTGACGTTCATCGCCGCGCCGCCGGCCATGCCCTGCTCGGCATCAAAGACGTTGCTCACGATGTTCACCGTTTCCACTGACTCAACGGGCGGTAGATAGGCCACCAAGCGCGGCAGCCACGGATGACTGATCGTCGCCCCGTCCAGCTTCGTGTTGTTGGTCGATTGCGGCATGCCATTCGCCTGCGTCACCATCGACCGCTGCGGGTTGCCTGACTCCGAGTGCGCCTCCACGGGCGGCGTAAAGCCCGGCAGGATTTTGTAGAGAATCTGGAAGTTGCGGCCCTGCGAATTGATCAGCGGCAGGTTGGTGATCTGCGTCGACTGGATCTGGTTGTTGATATCCGCCCGGTCCGTCTGCAGCGTGACGGCAGCCGCACTAACGGTCACACTCTCGTTCAATTGGGAGACTGTCAGGTTGGCGTCCAGACGAATCACCGTGTTCACCGTGATCACGACGCCTTCCTGCACCCGGCTGGAGAACGCGGGAGCGGTAATGCTCACCTTGTACGTCCCAGGCAGCAGATCGCCCATCAGGTAGGATCCGCGCTCGTCCGTAGTGGCCGATTTGATCGTGCCCTTCTCGATGTTGAGCGCTTCGATCTTTGCATTGGGCACCGCTGCCCCACTGGCATCGCTCACATTGCCCGTGAGCGATCCGTACAGCGTCTGCCCGAACGAGGGGTTCGTGGCCAGAGTGAACAAAGTGATGAACAGAGCCACCAGCGACGGAACCTGGCGGCAAATACCATCACAGAGCAGCACGGCTCTATTTCTCGTCATACACACCTCAAAAGACCAGAGTTGACTGGAGCCCAGGCAAGCCTAGGGGACAGGCTATTGGTTAGGGATGACAGGCCGTGTGCTTTTGTTGGGATTAATTCTGTTATGTGCGATTCAGTTCATTCGCGGCTGGAACAGCCACCCTGCTTCTCGCAGGACGGGGCGCAGGAAGCACCTCCACTTCAACGTGGGGTACTCACCTGATTGGATGACACGCGGCTTACATTCCCTCGAGCTGAAGCTGCGGGTTCCCGGTTTTCCATTCACGCTCAAACTCGGCGCGCACGAACCCGGCGGATTCCGTCTTCTTCTGCGCCTCCAGCGCCTTCGTCAGGCCGAACAACATCCGCCCGTTCCGCACGGAGCGCCGGATCCCCTCCCGGAAAACCGCCTCGGCGCCGACTGCGTCGCCCGCCCGCAGCAACGCCGCCCCCAGTGACTCCCGCACCGGCATGTACCAAGCGGGCGGCTCATCGTAGTTCAGACCATCCTGCAACTCCACGGCGCGTTTCCAGTAAGGCACGGCCGAGGCCGCGTCCGCCGCCAGGCGCGCCTGCAGAATCGCATCCGCCAGGGACAGGACATCCACCGCTTTACTGTTCATCCAGGGCCACGTCGCCGGGACCTTGCCCCGCGACTCCTGAAAGAGCGCGGCTTCCCGGGCCGCTCCACCTTTGTCGCCTTTTCCGGCGTACGCCTGGGCCCGGCCCCAATGCCAGAGCGCCGTCGTTGCCAGCAGTTTCGGGTTAGGCTTTTCCAGCTTCAGCAACTCGTCCCAGCGCCCGAACCGCAGCCGGGTGAAGATCGCATAGGGCATGAACGCGTCGATCATCTCCGCCATGCCCTCCACCGCCGGCGCGGCTTCGCTCACCATCAGGTCCGACGCGGCTACAGCTTCATTCGGCCGCCCCTGCATCGACCTGGCGTACGCAATGAAGTGCACATTGTGGATGTAGTAACCCAGGTATGCACCCTGGACGCCTGTTCGCGCAAAGTACTCCCGGTCCACCTGCGCGGCCCGCTCATTGACGGAAGCCGCGGTCTCCCACTCGCCCAGAATCAGCCAGATATGGCCCGGCATGTGCACCATATGGCCGGCCGCCGGCATGATCGCCATCAGCCGCTGCGCCGAGGGCACTGCTCTTTCCGGAGAAGGCGACATCTCCACCGCGTGGATGTAGAAGTGGTTGGCTCCAGGATGATTCGGATACCGCCGCAGCACCTGCTCCAGGGTGCTCACCGCCTGCGCGGTTCCTTCGGCCGGAGTCCCATCGGCATTCCACCACTTCCAGCGCACTTTCACCATGAGACTCTCGGCGTAAATCGCCGCCGCATCCGGGTCGTCCGGATAGGCCTCGTGCAACCGTCGCATCGCCGCAATCGCCTGATCCGGCTGATACTCCGGACAACGCGAACCGGCCGCCTCCAGGTAAGCGCGCTCATAGACCGATGCTTTCAAGCCCGCGGCTTTGGCCAGGGCCGCGCACCCTTCCTTCAGATTCACATCCGCGTCCATCTCCATGTTGATGTGCGGGCCCAGCGCCATCGCAATCCCCCAGAGAGGCATGGGTGCGCCGGGATCCAGTTCGGCGGCCTTGCGGAAGGAGCGCAGCGCTTCGTAGCGGTTGAAACCGTACATCAGGTTCAATCCCTGGTCGAAGAACTTCTGAGCTTCGGGGTTGCCTGTCGAGATCTTGTGCGAATAAGGTCCCAGGTGGCCCATCAGCTCCACCGGTTTCTCTGTCCGCGGCATCGCATGCTGAGCGTGCTGCGCCAGCGCGGCCATGGCGCCCAGAAGCAACACGGAAATAGATTTGATCAACCGGTACATGTCCGAAGTCCTCCTCTGACCTGCGCCCATACGCGGCGCAACCGGAATCTGGCCGTCCAGGTACACAAACCCCAGCTCCGGTACGGCACAGCATGGAACAGGCGCTCTTCACCAGGGCGCCTCATCCGGTCTTTCGGACAGTATCCAACGCGGCGGAGAAATCTCCAAGCCCGGCCTTCGTTAGCGGGCCGCCTAGGATCTCGGCGGCGTCTCGTGGCGAGCCAGCATGCGGTACAGAGTGGCGCGGCCAATCCCCAGCAGTTCCGCCGCCCGCAGCCGGTTTCCATCGCAGAGTTGGAGGACATGCAGCGCATGCTGATACTCCACTTCCGCCATGGTCATCGGGGTGGATTTCTGCTCGGACTCTGTCGGGGTGAGCAGATAATCGGGCAGGTCGTTGATGTCGACAACGGAGTGCTGCGCCATCATGCAGGCATAATTCAGGGAGTTCTCGAGTTCGCGGATGTTGCCCGGCCAGAAGTAGCGCGTCAGCACGAGCTCCGCCCGGCGGCTCAGATTGAGCCCTGGCTTGTTGTACTTGGAGGCGCATTCCACCAGGAAGTGGCGGATCAGCAGCGGCAGGTCCTCCTGACGCTCCCTCAACGGCGGAACGCTGAAATGGACGGTCGACAGCCGGTAGTACAGATCCTCGCGGAAGGTGCCCTCGGCCACCTGCTTTCGCAGGTCACGGTTCGTGGCCGCCACAATCCGCACATCGACCTTCACGGCGTTGTTATCGCCCAACGGCCGCACTTCGCGATTCTGAAGCAGGCGTAGGAGCTTCGCCTGCAACAACAGCGGCATCTCGCCAATTTCGTCAAGGAATAACGTTCCATTGGCCGCCGCCAGCACCAGGCCGGGCCGGTCCTCGGTGGCGCCCGTGAAAGAGCCCCTCTTATGGCCGAACAGCTCGCTCTCGAACAGAGTGTCGACAATCGACGCACAGTTGCAGGTGACGAACGAACCCAATGCCCCGCTCCACGTATGCAGCGCCCGGGCGATGAGTTCCTTCCCTGACCCCGTTTCGCCGCTCACCAGCGACGTGTTGAAGTGCGGAGCCACGCGCCGCACCCGGGCCAGCAGATGGATCATGGCCGGGCTGCGCCCCACCACTCCGCCGAAAGTGAACGAATCCAGCAGGTCCAGTTCTGTCTTGACTTCCCGGTTCTGAATCTCGCGCTGGGCCAGCCAGTATGTGAGCCGCTCGCGGACGATGTTCGAAGCTACGGGCTTCGTCAGGTAGTCTTCCGCTCCGGCCCGCATCGCATTCACCGCGGATTCCGTGGTTTGAACCGCCGTGTGAACGATGATCTGCGTCTCCGGGCTCAATTCGTGAATCAGCCGGATGAGTTGCACGCCCTCATAACCGGGAATCGCAAGATCCAGAAGGACGAGATGCGGCCGGAACTTCTTCACAACCGCAATCGTATCCGCCGCATCGCAGGCCCAGGACACAGCCCAGGGCTGATTGCGCACCGCGGCATGAATGGTCTCCAACGCGAACTGGTCCCGATCCGCGACTAGGAGGCGGGGCAGATCTCCGGCGCGCTGTTCGCTTGGAAAACCGGGTGTATTCACCTGTGGTGTCTCCGCTGAGTAGCTCATAGGGATTCCGCCTGACTTGTTAAAGAAAGATTCGAAGCTGCGCCACGACTGGTGGAGCAGCGGGTGTTCGAAGCAACGAGGCGCGGCTTCGCCGGCACTGCGGCAGCGAAACCGGAGCGGTTGGACGGCCGCCCGGCAGACAAGGCTCACTTTGGGGCAATTCTGTGTTTGCGCAAACGGGCGCCGCCGGCTTCAGCAGTTCCCAGATGCCGAATGAACAGTCCATTGACCCTGCCTACCTCCTCTACGCCTCTCGGCCTACTTGTAATAGTACTATACGTACCGAATCGATTGTACTGAGATCTTGGTCAGAGGTATGCCCTATCCCCTTAATTGGGAATCAACTTAGGCGGGAATTCGCCGTGTATCATGTTGGGAATTTGATTCAAAATGGTTCAGCCCAATCGGAGCCCAGCCGTTGATTCTAAATGGGTTTCTGGATGGTACATGAAGTGCTATCCATTAAGCGCCGCTAATTTGGTCAATCGGCGGCAACTGTGGGAGGAACGTGTGCAATGGAAACGCAAGAGCAGTCATTGCCTGTGATCAGCGAGGAAGTGAGTCTGGAAGCCGGGTCGCTGCACTCGGGCCAGACGCCCTCCACCCGGATCGGATTTGCCATCCGCCGCGCGAAGTTAGGCGGGAAGGACGCACGGACGGAGCCGCGTTTTAGTGTCAGGGAAGAAAGTGCTTCCCTCTGGGTTCTCAATCATCATCCATCGCAACTGCGGCAGGCGCGGCTGCTGGACATCTCGCACTCGGGACTGGGCATTCTCCTGGAGGAGGAGATTCCCGCCGGATCGTGGATCCGGGTGGAGTTTGGAGATATCGCCGTATTTGGTGAAGTCCGGTACTGCCGCCGGCAGGTCGGCGGAGACTACAGATTGGGCGCGCTCACCGACTGGGTGATCGCCAAGACCGACATTGCACGCTGGGGTGCGCTGCGCGGTCAGGATTCCGAAAGGCAATTGTGTGACGCATTCACACGCATGAAATCGGGGGCGGTCCGCTATGGACCTCCCCTTTAATGTCTGACAACGGTCACACTCACCTTCGCCGGGTATTCGGACGAATGGTGAACCCCGTTGTGCGCGATCACGCCCTTTGACTCGTCGTAATTCTTGCCGCCGGTGTTCAAATTGCGGTCGAAACGCGGGAAGTTGCTGCTGGAGATTTCCAGCCGGATCCGATGCCCGCGTTCAAAGTAGTTGCTAGTGGTCATCGGCGAAAGCGTAACCTTGTAAACCTTGCCGCGCTCCATCCAAACCGGGGGCCGGTCGTAGCCTTCGCGGTACCGCATGCGCTGGATCGTTTCGTCCAGATTGTAGGCAGTGCCGT
Organism: Paludibaculum sp.; assembly: GCA_049841055.1. Taxonomy (GTDB): domain Bacteria; phylum Acidobacteriota; class Terriglobia; order Bryobacterales; family Bryobacteraceae; genus Paludibaculum. The sequence continues at coordinate 61,979 of JASGIE010000017.1, forward strand.
CCGGGTAGACATCCACCAACTTGGCGGTGAAGTCGGTATCTCGCGCATCGGAATCGACATAGAGCGTCACTTCGATGGGGCCGCTGACCTCAACGCCTTCAGCCAGAGGCTCGGAGGAGTAAACCAGAATGTCGTGGCGAGCTTCCATCCGGCGCTGGTCGAAGGCTCCTCCCGCCACCGCATTGCCCGTGCAGCAGACGTTCCCGCCATAGGAAGGCACCGGATTGGCGGGATCGTAGACGAAGCGGTCTGGTTTGTCCTGGGAGGGCGGCGCCGTAGTCAGACGTCCGTCGCCCGCGGCGCTGTTGGCGGAACCGGCGCTGGCCAGGTAGTATTCCACCGTCTGAGCACCTTGTGGTGGCCACGTCTCGGAGGACTGCCACTTGTTCAGGCCCATGGTGTAGTACCGCACCTTCGGCATCTTGGAGAGGACGCCGTTCTCCTCTCCTTTGAGGAAGTGATCGAACCAGCCGTAAGTAAGGCTGTTGTAGTCCAGGCGGGCATCGCCCACGCTGCGTTCGCCGACGATCGTGTTCTCCGTCGCGCGCTTGTAGCCGCAATGCAGCGTCGGGGCAATGATCGCGTACTGCTGGTTGGCGATCTCCGGGCGGGCCGTCTTGCGAACGTAGTTGTAGGCCGCCAGATTCGGGCCGACGGAGACGTCATACCACGACATGAACCAGAACCCGGGGATATTGATGGGCTTGTCGTCGTGCCAGAGTCCGCCGCGATACCAGGCAGGATCGTTCGGTTCGCGCTTGATCATTGCTCCGCCGGTTGAGACTTCCATGCGGTCGGCAAAGATGCCGGTGGGCCCATCCACGGCCTTAATGATGTCCATTTCAGGCAGGTGACGCAGCGCCACCGACCAGTCGACATACGGCAGTTGCGCGGCCAGATCGAACGCTTTCGACGCTTGAATCAGGTCCTGTTGGGACATGTTCGGCGGAAACATGGGCCGAAGCTGGTTCTGCTCGCCATACAGCCAGGCAATGAAGAGCATCTGCACAGCGCCGCCGCGATACCAGTTGCCTTGTTCGAAGTAGGGCGCCACCCGGCCGACTCCGGCTCCGAACCCTTGCGGAATCATGGTGGTGAATGCCGGATTCCCCATGGCGGCCACGGCGAGTTGCCACTCCGCCGTCGACGAACAGCCGATGGTACCCACCTTGCCGTTGGACCAGGGCTGCTTCGAAATCCACGAGATCGCATCGGTCCCATCCGAAAGCGGAGCCCCCAGAATGTCGTACTGGCCTTCGGAGAAGAAGTGGCCCCGTTCATTCATAACCACATAGGCATAGCCGCGTTTCACGGCCTCCAACTCCGTGGACATATCGCGCGGAGCACCAAGTTTCACGTCCCAGAAATTGAAGTTGTACGGCGTGCGGACGAAGATCGTCGGGTACTTCCTGCTCGTGTCCTTGGGGCGGTAGACGTCGGTCGCCATGCGTTTGCCGTCGGACATCGGAACCATCAGTTTCCGGTCGATCACGGCGATGGAAGCCAGTTCGGCTTCGGTCTTCTTGCGGGCCGCGACCGTGTCCGGATCCGGCGGTTCCTTCTTCTGGGCTGCCGCGGGCGGCGGCGGGATGAGGTAGAGAATGGCGGCCACAACGACGAGGGAGGCTGCGAGAACGGAAAGGCGAAGCAGCACGCTGGGTGCTCGGCGGTCGGTTGGTTGAGGCATGGTGGAAGCTGGTCTTTCCCCACAACATGTTCCGCGGTGGCGGCCCATGCGCGAATGTAACAGTGTAGCGTTTGTCGAGCTTCACCGGCGTGCGCCTGGCCGCTATGATGGGGTGACCTCCCGGTTGGACCATGAAGCTTTTCTATACGTTAATAGCAGTTTCCCTGGCGGCGAGCGCCGCGGACGGCCCCCCAAATGCCAGCCTGCTCCTGAAAGAAAACTGGGCGATTCAACCCAGTTCCGTGGCCGCCAGTTCCGGCGCGGCCGTATCCACGCCCGGTTTCGGTGAGAAGGGCTGGTACAAAGCCACCATGCCATCCACCGTGGTGAGCGCTTTGGCGCAACTCGGCGTCTATGCGGATCCGTACTCCGGTATGAACCTGCGCCAGATCGCCGGCACCACCTACCCGATCGCCGGCAATTTCTCCAATCTCGCCATGCCGCCGGAGAGCCCGTTTCGCGGCTCCTGGTGGTTCCGGACCGAATTCGATACTCCGGCAGCCTTCCGGGACAAGACGCTTTGGCTTCGTTTCGACGGGATCAACTACCGGGCGAATGTCTGGCTGAATGGCCGCCAGGTGGCGGATGCGGACAAGACCGCCGGCGCCTGGCGGCTCTTTGAGTTCAACGTGACGGCGCTGGTCAAGCCCGGCGCCAGGAACGCACTTGCGGTCGAGATCTTCCCGCCGCAGCCTGACGATCTGGGGATCACCTTCGTGGACTGGAACCCGACGCCGGCCGACAAGGGCATGGGTCTTTGGCGGAATGTGCACCTGGACGCGACCGGTCCGGTGGCCATCCGGTTCCCGCAGGTGATCCCCCATCTGAATCTGCCTGAGAACACGAAGGCGGAACTAACGGTGACGGCGGAGTTGCGCAACGGCTCCAGCAAGCCGGTGAAAGGCCAACTCAAGGGCCAGATTGAGGGCCTGGCTTTCAGCAAACCGGTGCAATTGGCGGCGGGCGAGACGAAAGTAGTCACCTTTGCGCCGGCCGATTTTCCGCAACTGCGCCTGGAGAATCCGAATCTGTGGTGGCCAGTGCAGACCGGGCCGCAGAATCTGTACCCCTTGAAACTGGAATTCGAGACAGGCGGCGCCGTATCGGACTCGAGCACCACACGGTTCGGCATCCGGGAAGTGACTTCCGTCCTTACCCCCGAGAACCACCGGATCTTCCAGGTAAACGGGAAGAACATCCTCATCCGGGGCGCTGGCTACTCGTTTGACATGTTGCTGCGGAGTTCGCCGGAACGGCAGCGCGCCGACCTGGAGTACCTCCGGGACATGAATCTGAACACGATCCGCATGGAAGGCAAGATCGAAGACGATCACTTTCTGGAAATGTGCGACGAGATGGGGATTCTAGTGATGGCCGGCTGGTGCTGCTGCGATCACTGGGAAAAATGGGAGAACTGGAAGGAAGAGGACCACTCCATCGCCGGAGCCTCGCTGCGCGATCAGATCCGGAGGCTCAGGAGCCATCCGTCGGTATTCACGTGGCTGAATGGCAGCGATGGTCCTCCGGTTCCGGCCGTCGAGCGAATGTACGTCCAGATCCTGAAAGAACTCAACTGGCCCAATCCATTCCAGTCGTCGGCGATGTCCAAACCCACTGAAGTCACAGGGCAGACCGGCATTAAGATGACGGGCCCGTATGAATACATCGCGCCCAGCTACTGGCTGCTGGACAAGGACCGGGGCGGCGCGCACGGATTCAATACGGAGACGAGCCCGGGTCCGGCGGTGCCGCCCATCGACAGCCTGCGGGCCATGCTGCCGGAAAACAAACTATGGCCGATCAATGAAGTTTGGGACTTTCACTCCGGCGGGGCCGTGTTCAAGGATGTCAGGGTATTCACTGAGGCCCTGGATGCGAGGTACGGCCCGTCGGCTGGCGTGGAGGAGTACGCCCGCAAGGCGCAGGTGATGGCCTATGAGGGGCACCGGGCCATGTTCGAAGCGTTCGGGCGGAATAAGTACCGCTCGACCGGCGTGATCCAGTGGATGCTGAACAACGCGTGGCCTTCGATGATCTGGCATCTGTACGACTGGTACCTGCGGCCGGGCGGAAGCTACTTTGGCGCCAAGAAAGCGAACGAACCGCTGCACATCCAGTACAGCTATGACGACGGCTCCATCGTGGTGGTGAACTCGCTCTATCAGAAGTTTCCCGGGCTGAAGGCAAAGACCTGGGTCTACAACCTGGACATGACGGAGAAGTGGAGTAAGGAGGCATCGCTCGACGCCGGAGCCGACAGCAGCACCCGGGTGATGACGCTGCCCGCACTGGACGGGCTGTCCAGGACATACTTTGTGCGACTGGCTCTGGAGGACCAGACGGGCAAGACCGTCAGCACGAATTTTTACTGGCTCTCGACGAAGCCGGAGGTGCTCGATTGGGCCAAATCGACCTGGTATGTGACGCCGACCAAAGAGTTCGCCGACCTCAAGGGCCTGAATGAGCTGCCGCCGGTGCAAGTGAACTACTCTTTCAAGAATGAGAAGCAAGGAGACCGGGGCGTGACGCGGGTCTCCCTGGAGAATCCGTCCCGGAATCTCGCATTCTCGGTCCACCTGAAGGTGAATACGAGTGAACTGGACCCGGACAACCCGACGGATCCGGCGCGCGAACTGGAAATCCTGCCGGTGCTGTGGGAGGACAACTACTTCGTCTTGATGCCCGGCGAAAAGCGTACTGTTTCGGCCTCCTATCGCCTGACGGAGGTGAAGCACGGTCAACCGGTCGTAGTGGTGGACGGTTGGAACGTCGCCGGGCACGCGGTGAACTGACGGAATACTCCTGGCGGTTCCGCGGGCGCGGTTCGTTTGGAAGTGTGTGAAGATAGTCATTCGGTCACTCAGGATGAGCGCCCAAGCTCCACGATTGACGGTCGTCATACCGGTTTTCAATGGCGGCGCACTGCTGGTGCAGGCGCTGGAAGCGATGGCAGCCTCACGCGTAAAGCCGTTCGAACTGCTGGTGGTGGACGACTGTTCGACGGACGATTCCGCCCAGGTGGCGCGCAGCTATGGCGCGCAGGTGCTGCGCACCTCGGGTCAATCGGGGCCGGCTCACGCCAGGAACCTCGGAGCCCACGCCGCCAAGGGCGATGTGCTCTTCTTTCTGGACGCGGATGTATGCGTTCATCCGGACACCATCGAACTGGTGGCCGACGCATTCACTGACCCTCAACTGGACGCACTGATGGGTTCGTATGATGACGAACCCGCGGAACCGGACTTCCTTTCCCAATACAAGAATCTGATGCACTGTTTCGTGCACCACACCTCGCGGAGCGAAGCGTGCACGTTCTGGAGCGGCTGCGGGGCCATCCGCCGTGAAGTTTTCCAGGAATACAGCGGCTTCGATGAAAGCTATGAACGGCCCGCCATCGAGGACATCGAACTGGGCTACCGGCTGACCGAAGCCGGCCGGCGGATCATGCTGGACCGGAACGTCCAGGTGAAGCACCTGAAGCGCTGGAGCTTCTGGAATCTACTGAAGACAGATATCTTCGATCGCGGCATCCCGTGGACGGAGCTGATCCTCCGCGACAACCACATGCCCAACGACCTCAACATTCAGTTGAGTCAGCGGGTGAGCGTCGCGCTGGTCTATGTACTGACACTTTTCGGCATGGCGTGCTCAGTTTACTGGAAGGGCTACTTCCTGACACCCCTGTTCGCCGTCGTCTTTTTTCTGCTGGGCCGGTACTGGCTCGACGGCGCGGCCAAACGGTCGAAGGGCGTATTAGCGGCCATGTTCGGCACGGGTCTGGTGATAGTCGGTCTAGCCTGGTGGCACCGCATGATGGGCATCATTCCATTGGTGGTGCTGACCTTCCCCGCCCTGCTGCTGCGCCACCGGTATGAATTGAAGCACGGGCCCCGCGGAACCGTGCTGGGGATCGCCACGGTGCTCTACTTTGTCCTGGCCCTGGTGGTGATCGGCAAGTACCTGCCCCATCATCCACTGGCGCTGCCGGCCGCCTTGATCCTGCTGCTGGTGCTGGTGCTGAACTCCCAGTTCTACATGTTCCTGGCGGAGAAGCGCGGCCGCTGGTTTACGCTGGCGGCGATTCCGTTCCACCTTCTGTACCACTTCTACAATGGCCTCTCCTTCGCGGTCGGACTGGCGAGGCACACGTGGCGCCAGACATTTGCGCGGCCCCGGGTGCAGGCCACATCGGATCATGGCCAGCGCTGAGTCGTTTATCCTGACCTACCATTCCCTGGACGAATCCGGGTCAGTCATTTCCGTGACACCGCAACTCTTCCGGCGCCAGATGGCTGCGTTGAACGCCAGCGGACGCAAGGTGGTACCGCTGGAACTCATCACGTCCACCCCGAATGCGGCGGCTATTACTTTCGATGATGGCTACGTGAACTTCTTTGAGCACGCCTTGCCGGTACTGGATGGGTTTGGGTTTCCCTCCACGGTGTTTGTGGTGAGCCGCCTCTGCGGCCGGCAGTCCGCCTGGGCGGGCTCCGGGCCGGGCCGGCCGCTGATGGACTGGGACCAACTGCGGCAACTCTGGAGTCACCGGGCGAGCGTCGGCGCACATACGGCAACGCACGCCGACCTGCGGAATCTGCCGGCGGCGGCGGTAGCCGGGGAACTCGACGAGAGCCGGGACGAGATTGAACAGCGGACCGGCCGGAAGGTGCGGACCTTCGCCTATCCCTATGGCGCGGCGGACGAGCAGGTGAGGCGGATGGCGGCGGAGCGGTTCGACTGGAGTTGCAGCGTGGAGCTGGACTTTGTGCGGCAGGGAACGGATCCGGTTTTCCTGCCGCGGCTCGACATGTACTACTTTCAGGCCAGCGCTCATTTCGGCAGCCTGGTGGAAGGAACGGCGCATCAATACGTAGCCCTGAGGCGGTCTTTGCGGCGCCTTCGAGCCATGATTCCTTTTGCTCGCTTCTGATTGACTTTGAAAAGGAAAGGTCGATAGGATATTCGCAGACTCGTGCGCTCACTCCCAGGCAGCGGGAGCGTCTTGCGGCACAGGTCGAGGGTTTGATTTTGGGAAGACGGACGGCGGCCTCCGGTGCCTGCCGTACAGGAGAAAAGGACTGATGAGACAAGCGTTGGGCATGATCGAGACCAAAGGCCTGGTCGCCCTGTTTGAGGCCTCGGACGCGATGTTGAAGGCCGCGAACGTGACGTTTTCCGGCTGGGAAACGGTGGGCAGCGGCCTGGTGACGGCGTTTGTGGAAGGCGATGTAGCGGCGGTGAAGGCGGCCACGGATGTGGGCGCTGCCGCGGCGCGCCGGGTGGGCGAACTCTCCTGTGTGCAGGTGATTCCCCGGCCGCATGACGGTCTGGATCTGTTCCTCCAGCAGGCCGCCCGGAAGGGCAACGGCGCGGCGGCGGAACCGGACGGTCAGATGGCCGTGGGGCTGATTGAGACGCGCGGACTGGTGGGTTTGATTGAAGCCTCCGACGCGATGTGCAAAGCGGCCAGCGTACAACTGATCCGCAGCATCGAAATCGGCGGCGGGTTTGTGACCTCTGTGGTGCGCGGCGATGTGGGCAGTGTGCGGGCGGCGGTCGACGCCGGAGCGCATGCGGCGCGGCGCGTGGGCGAACTGGTTGCCTCGCACGTAATTCCGCGGCCGCACGACGGCCTGGTGGAAGGGATTCTGCGCTAGTCGCCGGACGAGGAGATTCACATGGAAATCACAGCAGCGATTGGAATGATCGAGACCAAGGGCCTGGTGCCTCTGGTGTACGCCACGGACGCGATGCTGAAGGCGGCGACCGTTGAATTCAAGGGCTGGAAGAAAGTAGGCAGCGGCCTCTGCACTGCGATTGTGACGGGCGACGTCGCGTCGGTGAAGGCAGCCGTGGAAGCAGGCGCGGCGGCGGCCCGGCCCGTGGGTGAAGTGGTGAGCGTGCACGTGATCGCGCGGCCGCACGGTGATGTGAAGCAGGTATTGCCGAAGTAAGCGGCAAGTTCAGGCTAAGTCGACATGACCATCAATCGGGATCAACTGGTTGCGGAGATCGCCGAGCAGGTACTGCTCCGATTGCAGCAACAGGCAAAGCCCGCGGCAACACCAGCCTCTTCCAAGGCGGTAGCTCCGCTGGGCGACGGCGTCCTGCCCTCAGTGGACGCCGCTGTGAAAGCCGCGGCCGAGGCGCAGGTGCGGATTGCGGCGCTCAGTCTGGAACAGCGTGGCGTGATCATCACGATCATCCGCCGTCTGTGCGAGCAGAATAAGCAGGAATGGGCGCGGCTGGAACTGGAAGAGACCGGCCTGGGCAGGCTGGATCACAAGATCGCCAAGCTCGAGATCGTGAAGAATGTGCTGGGCGTGGAAGCGATGACCAGCCAGTCGCGGAGCGATGCTTCGGGGCTCTGCATCATCGAGCGCGCTCCCTGGGGCGTGATTGGCATGGTGCTGCCGGCCACCCACTCCGTGCCCACAATGGCCAGCAATGCGATCAACGTCATCGCCTCCGGCAATACGGCGGTGTTCAGCCCGCATCCGGCGGCGGCGAAGGTAGCGGCCCGGGCGCTCCAGGTGTTCAACCGGGAGATCGAACGGGCAACCGGCATCCAGAATGCACTGGTGACGATGCAGGATCCCAGCATCCGCGCGGCGGAAGAGATGTTCCATCATCCGGGCATCGCTCTGTTGTGCGTGACCGGCGGACCGGCCGTCGTGCGCGCGGCGGGCAAGTCCGGCAAGCGGGTCATCGCCGCGGGCCCCGGCAATCCGCCGGTGGTCGTGGACGAGACGGCGCAGTTGGACGAAGCGGCCAAGGCGATCATCGCCGGTGCTTCCTTCGACAACAACCTGCTGTGCATCGGCGAGAAAGAAGTGTTCGTGGTGGCGCAGGTTTGGGATGCGTTCATCGCGGCCATGAAGCGCGCCGGCGCGGTGGAACTTGACGTGGCGGCCGTGGAACGGCTGTCGGACGCGGCGTTCCGCTGGGACGGCGAGGGCAAAGGATGCGGTCATGCCCATGTCCGCAAGGAACTCATCGGCAAGGACGTCTCCGTCCTGGCGGCGGCGGCCGGCGTGAGCGTGCCGGCGGGCACTCCGCTGTTGTTCGGCGAAACGAGTGAAGATCATGCCTTCGTGCAGGAAGAGCAGATGATGCCGTTCCTGCCATTGGTGAAGGTAAAGGACGTGAACGCGGGCATCGCGGCTTCGGTGAAGGCCGAGCACGGCTACCGCCACACGGCGCTGATCCACTCGCGCAACATCGAGAACGTGACGAAGATGGCGCGCGCCATGAACACCACGCTGTTTGTGCACAATGCCCCGTGCACGGCCGCGCTGGGCACGGATGGCGCCGGTTATCTGAGCTTCAGCATTGCGACGCCCACGGGCGAGGGCGTGACGACGCCGCTGACGTTTACCCGCGAACGCCAACTGACGATTGGCGGCGGAGCGTTGCGGGTCATCTAACGGGATATATGGAATTCGAGGTAAGAGCATGAAGAGTGCGGATCTGAAAGACCTCAAGGTGATCTGCGCCGAAGACGTGGAGGCAGCGGCGCGCAGTGGCGCGAAAGAGCTGCTGATTCGTGAGAACGCCGTGTTCACCCCGTCCGCCCAGGATCTGGTCGCAACGCATCAGATGAAGGTCAGCAGCGGGTCCGGTTCGGCCTCGGCGGCCCCGGCCGCTACGGTGGCGGCCAATGTCGTGGGCGCGGGTACACAGTGGGAGAAGCTGTTCTTCTCGCCGGAAGCGGAAGCGATCAAGGCGGAAATCGTCAAGGCCGGACACAAGCTGTGGCACCGGCAGTATGTCGACGGCAACGGCGGCAACATCAGCTACCGGATCGGCGAGGACGCGGTGATCTGTACGCCTACGCTCATCAGCAAGGGCGACCTGACGCCGGCGGACCTGTGCATTGTGGATCTGAAGGGCACGCAGCTCTACGGCGCCCGGCCGCGGACGAGTGAGATCCTGCTCCACCTTGAGATCTACAAGGCCGTGCCGGCCGCCAAGGGTGTGGTGCATTGCCATCCGCCGCACGCGACCGCCTACGCCATCACCGGGCGCGTGCCTCCGAATTGCGTGATTCCCGAGTACGAAGTGTTCGTGGGCAGCATCGCCGTGTCGCCTTACGAGACTCCGGGCACGCAGAAGTTCGCCGAGACCGTGGTGCCCTATGTCCGGACGCACAACACGGTGCTGCTGGGCAATCACGGGATCGTGTGCTGGGCGGACACAGTGACGCACGCCGAGTGGTATGCCGAGGTCGTGGAGACCTACTGCCACACGCTGCTCATCGCGAGTCAGCTGGGCGCACCCATCTCGCAGATTCCGGGCGCCAAGGCGACGGACCTGCTGGCCATCAAACAGAAACTGGGGATCCCCGATGCCCGGTTCGGGCTGGATGAGTGCCAGGTGTGTGATGTGATGAATCCCGAGACGCCCATTTCCCTTCCTCCGCGCCCCGGCGCAGGCGGCTTGAAACCGGCGGCGGCGCAGGGTGACGACATGGAGTCGCTGGTGCAGAGTGTAGCCGATGCGGTGCTTGCCGCATTGAATAAGAAGACCAGCTAGTTTCCCAATGAAAGCGGCTGGCCGCCTGCTGAAAATCCGGGAGATCCTCGAATCCCAGGAGTTTGTCGACCTGGAGACGTTGTGCAGCCTGCTCAACGCCTCCGAGTCGACCGTACGGCGGGATCTCAGTCTGCTGGAGAAAGACAGCGTACTGAAGCGGGTCCACGGCGGGGCGCTGGCCCTTCAAACGCACGACCAACTGCTGGACTACACCTGGCAGAGCGGCCGGATGGCCGAGGAGAAGCGGCGCATCGCGCGAGTCACGGCCGGCCTGGTGGAAGACGGGCAGACGATTCTTCTCGATGGCGGGTCAACGGCAGCCGCCGTGGCGCGTGAACTGGTGACACGCTCACTGCATGTGCTGACGAACTCGCTGGCCATCGCCGAGGTCTTCGAGCAGTCGCGGCAAATCGAACTGACTCTCACGGGCGGCTACCTCTATCCACGGCTGCGGGTGATGCTGGGACAGTTGTGTGAGCAGATGCTGGCCAGCGTCAGCGCCGATGTCCTCATCATGGGCATCGGCGGAGTGACCGAGGCCGGATTCAGCAATAACAACACGCTGCTGGTGGGATCCGAAAGGAAGATGATCGAGGCCTCCAGGCGCGTCATCCTGGTGGCCGATCATACGAAGTTCGGACGGGCCGCCATGGTTCCTCTGGCTCCGCTGGATGTGGCCGACATCGTGATCTCGGACACGGAGCTCAGCCACGAGTACCGGCAAATGCTGGAAGCCCACGGCGTGCGCGTGCTTCTCGCTTAGCGGATTACCCGCCTATTTCGCCGGCGTCTCCTTCTTCGATTCCAGAGCACCCAGGCGTTTGGTGAGGTCGGCCAGCCGTTCTTTCAACTGAACGTTTTCCTTCTCCATGCTGGAAAGACGGTCGACCACGCCGGCGGGCATGGCTCGCTGATCGGGCGCGCTGCGCAGGGCCCGGAGCGCACCTTCCAGCGCTTCTTTCTCCAGCACGGTGCGCGGGCTGTTGGCGGCGGAGGTGAGAGGGCCTACGGCGCGGGGATCACCCAGACGCCCCAAGGCGCGAGCCGCGGCAAGGCGTACGGCGTAGTCGGGGTCATCCACCCAGCCGGAGAGCGCGGTGAAGGTGCGGTCGCGCAGTTTTTCATCGCGGCCGAGCGCGCCCAGGGCGGTCATGGCGCGGCTGCGGATGTTGGGGTCGCCCGGCTTCGTGGCCAGGTCGAAGAGCAAATCGTAAGCAGTAACGGCGTCGGCCTGCTCCAGCGACTGTATGGCGGCGACGCGAACCATCGGCCTGGGGGAAGACTTCGCCGTGTTCATCAACAGCGCCACGCTGGATTTTTGAAGGTCCGGAGACGACTTCATGCGCCCCAACTGGCGGGCCGCCATGGCCTGGATTTTGTCCACCGGACTGGCTGTTGCATAGCGGACCAGCACCTGATGGGCTGACGCGTTGAAGGGATACGTCGATAGCGAGGCCAGAACGGCGCTGAGCACTCTCGGATCGGCGATGCCGGACTTCTCCGCGTCGAGCAGCGCCTGAGCGGCCTCGGGCATCTGGAGGCGCCCCAGAGCGGTAGCCGCGACCTGGCGAACCGGCCAGAGGGCCTCCGGCGAGAGCAGCAGGCGGGACAGGGCGGCGATGGAGGAACCCGCGGTCTGGCTGCCCAGCGCTTCGGCGGCACGGATCTGGTCCAAAGGGGTCGGTCCACTGGTAGCGAGCCATTCCAGCATGGCGCGGGGCGTCTCGACGGTCAGGGTGGAGAGCAACCGGCCGCGCGCGTCGATGGAGAAGGCCTCCGGAGCGGCGTCGAAGGAAAACGTGTAGTCCTGGGTGGCCCGGTCCAGTTGCACGTTCCGCCATTCGTCCTTGCCGGCTACGCGGAAGTAGAGCTCAATGGGCAGATGGAAGACCGGGCTGTCGGCCGCGATGCGCTGCGTCTGCTGCAGCGTGAGGGTGGCCGATTTCTTCACGGGATCCCACCGATAGGCGGCTTTGAGGCGCGGGATGCCCTTCCCGTATACCCATTCGTCGAAGAACCTTTCCAGATCACGGCCGGATTCCTTTTCGAGTGCGCGGCGCAGATCTGCTGTCTCCACACTGCCCCAGCGGTGATCGTTCAAGTAATTCCTGATCGCGCCCCAGAAGACTTTGTCACCGAGCTGGCTGCGCAGCATATGGACGATCCAGGCGCCCTTCCAATAGATCTTCCCACCATCGTATTGGAAGACTTCCATCGGCTGATTGAACTGACGCCAGACCATGGGACGGCCGGATTCGCTGGAATCGGTGGCGGAGAGGCTTTGGGCGGCGCCGCGCATCAGGGAGAGAAAGACGGCCTCGTTGTCGGCATGGCCTGCCCACGCCATGTGGAGATAGGTGCCGAAGCCTTCGTTCAACCAGCCCTGGGAGGCGTTGCGGTAGCTGGCAATTCCACCAAACCAGCTATGGGCAAGCATGTGCGCCACGAGGTTGGTCTCGATGGTGTAGCCGGGCCAGCCGGGCTCCAGAGGCTCCAATCCGTCGTCGTTGGGTCCGGTGCTGAACATGGCCGGGTCGATCATGGAGAAGCCGGCATGCTCCATGCCGCGGTGATGATGGTCGGTGACGGCGGCGTGGGCAAAGGAGTCGTAGGGGTACTCGACACCGGTCAACGAAGAGTAGAAATCCAGGATCTGATTCACGCGGCGGAATGTATACCGGCCGGCGGCTTCCTTGCCCGCGGGTACGAAGGCGAGCACGGGACGGCCGCGCCAGGTGCTCTCCAGCTTGACGTAGCGGCCGACGGCGAAACCCAGCATGTGGGGATCGGTGGGCTGCTCGCTCTTCCAGTGCCAGGTGACATCGTCGCCAGCCGGCGTGGAACCCACCAGCTTGCCGACGGAAACCGCGGAGAAGCCTTTGGGCACGGTGATGAGGAGGTCAGAGGTCCAACGCTCGTTCGGCCAGTCGTGGGCGGGCAGCCAGTGGCGGGCGTCCATGCCTTCCCCCATGGTGTAGACGACGGTTTGCTTATTGGGGTCGCTGGCATTGGGCAGGATGAAGTGGAGACCGCGGTCGGGCCGCTCGACGCGGAAGTGAACACTGACGTCGACGTTGCGCCCGGGCTCAACGGGCGAGGCGAAGGGGATCTCAAGGGACTTGTCGTCGTAGCTGTATGTGACGGTCTCGCCGTTGACCTGCGTGTCGAGAATCCTCATGTCGACGGCATCCAGACGTAGCGAGCGGGCGGCATTGGCGATCGGCGTGAGGGTGAAGGTGACGCGGCCTTCGGCGGTTCGCTCGGCGATTTCCTTGTTGGTGAAGCGGTATTCGAGCTTCATGTGGAGGAAGTCGACCGGACGGTCGGCGGAGTAGTTGCCCGCGGGTGGAGCAGGCTCCTGCTGCGCGGAGGAAATACCGAGCGCGACGAGCAATCCACACACCACGGTCAACAGGCGACAAACTGCCATGACTGAGCCTTCCCTTCTCACTGCGGACGGCGGGTGCGGTGGAGGAACAGCCTCAATGGACCCGCTTCCGACAAGTTTACAGCAAGGCCCGAGCCGGGCTCCGGCGCTGGATTGAGGAGTTCAGGCGTTGAGAATGACGTGCACCTTTCTCGAGAGTCCGGCTGGAGTGAACGGCTTCTCCAGGAACTCCACCTCGGCCAGCGACTGTACGTCCGCCGCGGAAGCGGTGAGGTCCATGGACCCCGAGGTGAAGAGCACCTTGACGTTGGGCACGAGACGGCGGACTTTCTCGGCCACGGCCGCTCCGGAGATGCCGGGCAGATTCATATCGGTGACCAGGAGGTTGATCTGGCCCGCGTGGCGTTCGGCCAGGCTCACGGCGGCAGGGCCGTCGCCGGCGGCAAAGACCACGTATCCGGCGCTGGTCAGAATCTCCGTGCTGAGCGACCGGACACCGGCATCGTCCTCGACCAGCAGTACCGTGCCATGGCCGGTGGAGGCGGCGGTGCTCTCGGCGCGCACGGCTTCCGACGCCTCGTAGGATTGAGGCAGTAGTATGCTGAATCGCGTCCCGAGCCCGGGAGTGCTGTCGATGCGGATGGAGCCGCCACTCTGCTCGACGATGCCGCGCACGGTAGCCAGTCCGAGGCCAGTACCGCGGCCGGCCTCCTTGGTGGTGAAGAACGGCTCGAAGATACGGGCCTTCACTTCGGGCGTCATTCCGCTGCCGGTGTCGCTCACCGCAAAGAGTACGTAGGCGCCAGGCTCAATGTCCGGAACCAGAGCGGACGCCTCGCGCCAATCGAGCCGGGCGATTTCGAAATCCAGCTTGCCGCTGCCGGACATGGCGTCGCGTGCATTCACCGCGAGATTCAGGATGACCTGCTGCGCCTGCGTCGGGTCGATGCGGACGGCACTGGATTCGTGGAGGATCGTAGTCGAAACCTGCACGGAATCCCCGAAATGCGGGCAATCATCTGATCCATATCGCGCAGCACCGCGGAGAGGCTCAGGACGCGCGGTTGAATCGCCTGTTTGCGGCTGAAGGCCAACAGGCGGTTGGTCATATTGGCGGCCTGGTCGCCGGCCTTCTTGATTTCATCCAGCTTCCGCCAGGTGGCCGCCGTCGGAGCCACCTCGCCTAATGCGAGAGCGCAGTAACCATTGATGATGGTGAGCAGATTGTTGAAGTCGTGGGCCACGCCGGCCGTAAGTTTTCCGATAGCCTCCAGCCTCTGCGAGTGGCGCACCTGCTCCTCGAGATTTCGTCGTTCCGTGATATCGCGGTAGACCATCTCGATGGCGACCAGTTCGCCGCGGCGATTGTGCACAAGGGCGCTGCGCTGCTCCATCCAGCTCAAGGTGCCGTTCTTGTGCACCCAGCGAAGCGTGACAGCCGCCCCGCGAGGGAGATCCGCTTGCAGGATGCGACGAGCCAGCATCCTGTCCTCGGGGAGAGCGACATTGATCATCAGATCGGGGTCCGTGTAGAAGTCCTCGGGCCTATAGCCGGTGATGCCTTCCACGGCCGGATTCACATAGGAGCAATGCGGCGACGGCTGCATTTCGAACCGGGCCACGACATCGGGGGCATCTTCCGCCAGGCGCCGGTAGCGTGCCTCGGCCGCCCGCAAACGCTCCACTCCGAAGGCGGCGGCCAGCGCCGCGGCACCGGTGCCCGCCAGGATGCTCAGGCCCTTCTGCTGACCCAGAGTGAAAGGGCGGACCGGGCTGCCGGGCTCGAAATGCAGAATCCCGACCAGGGTCCCGCCATACTGCATGGGGATGCAGACGCCCCGCGGCAGGCTGCCCAACTGTTCCTGCAAAACTTCCATCCCGGGTTCTCCGGTGTGTTGTTCCACTCGCGCCAGCCACTGTTTCAGTCCGGGGCTCAGCGGCAGCTTTACTCCGGCGAACTTTTCCATGCCGGCGCCCCGGACAGCCGCCACGTAGAGTGACTCATCCGGGCTCCCGGCCAGGGGTCCGACACCCGGCTCGGAGAACAACAGAACCGAAAGAGCACGAGCGCGGCTCTGCAGGAAGGCGGCGTCCGCAATCTGCTGCAGTACGGCCTCGGAATCCCGGGCAAACGCGATGGCGATGCTTAGCTCGTGCAAGCCGATCGCTTCCCGCAGTTCGACATTTTCCATGCGCAGGCGGCGCGCCGAGAGGGCTCGTGTCAGCACCGGCAGGATGGCCGAGAGCTTGAACGGCTTGAGTATGTAGTCCACCGCGCCCGTCTTCAGGGCATCCACCGCGGTATTCACCGACCCGTGACCGGTCATGACAATCCCGACGAGATTTGGATCGATCTGGAACGCCTCGTCGAGGACGGAGATGCCGTCCATCTCGGGCATCATCAAATCAGTCAGCACAACGTCGTAAGTGTCCTGGCGCAGGGCGTCGAGGGCGGCGCGGGCAGAGGTGAATCCGGACGTGAAGAAGCCCTTCGACTCCAGGGTTTCGCAAAGGGCGCGCATCAGAGGCGCCTCGTCGTCGATGATCAGCAGTCTGACGGAGCTCTCCGGCATGGCGTTAGTTCCGTTGACCCCTTTCCAGATTTGCGGCCGCACCTGCTTCCGCAACACATTCGGCGAGTACCACTCGCAATTCGCGCAGTTTCGGCGGCTTGCTCAAGACCCGATCGACATGCGGCGGAACGTCTCCTTCCGCCACCAGCCTCTGGCCCCAACCGGTGAGCAGGATGATGGGCGTGGTCCGTGAAGCGGCCTTCACAGCCGCGGCCACTTTCCGTCCATCGATGTAGGGCATCCCGAGATCGGTAATCACGATGGAGAACGGTTCGCCCTGGTCCAGGGCCGCCTGGAATGCGCCGATGCCCTCGTGGCCGCCATTCGCCATCGTCACGTTGTGACCGTCCGCTTCCAACGTGTCACGCAGCGATTTCAGCAGAAGCGGATCGTCGTCTACGACCAGAATTCGAAGTCCCGGCGCGGGGTCGGTTTTCGGTACGGCCTGTGCGGGGACCGGTACGGCCGAGTCCGACACCGGGAAGATCATGCGGGCGGTGGTGCCCAGGCCAACGAGGCTGTCGATCTCAATCTGAGCATCGTGCCGTTGGGCCACGCCATAGACCATGGCCAGGCCGAGCCCCGTCCCGCGCTGGCCTTTGGTCGTGAAGAACGGCTCCAGGCAACGCCGGCGGGTGTCCTCGTCCATCCCGATGCCGGTATCACTCACCTCAAGATGGACCTGCGCCGGGCGCAAACCCGCGGGCACATAGCGGGTTCTCACGGTCAGTTCGCCACCGCTGGGCATCGCATCGACGGCATTGAGGATCAGGTTGGTCAAGGCTTCGCGAATCTCGCTTTCGATGCCTGGAATTGGCGGAACATTCGCGCCGAGATCGGCTTTCGCCTGAATGGTCGCGCCGCGGCGCTGCGCCATGTCGATCCAACGGGCTTGTGTCAGATTCAACACCTGCTGGACCAGTGTCCCGACGTTGACCGGGGACAGCTCCTGTTGCGGCTCCTGCTGGCGATAGAACTCCCGCATGCGCGCCACGGTTTCCACGACATCCTCCACCGCGCGCTGGGTCGTTTCGAGGTACTGGCGGGTGCGCGGGCTGAGGTTGGGCTCGTTGTCCAACAGGGACTCCGTGTAGAGGGCGACTGGGGACACGGCGTTATTGATGTCATGCGCGATGCCGCTGGCCATCTGGCCCAGGGCGCGCAGACGTTCCTGCTGCAGGATCGACTGCTGGCTCCGCTGCAGGTCGTCATACGCCTCCTGCAGCGCCGCGCGGATCTGCGCCTGATTGGAGGCCAGGGCGACGTGCTCGCTCAACTGGCGGAGGAACTCGCAATCGGTGCTGTCGAAGCCGTGGGAGTCTCTCCGGGCCGCGATCATCACACCAAACACTTTGCCTTCGGCCAGCAGCGGCGCGGCCACCAGCGAGAGCAGGCCGCCTTTGGCGATCCGCTGGGGAAATGGAAAATCCAGTTCACGCACATCCGGCTCGTAGACCAGTCGGCCCGAGACACAGCGGGACAGGCCGTTGGCGTCGATGGGGATCTGGGCGTTCTCCGTCATGGCAAGTTCCATCGCCAGGGCTTCGCTACGCACGCCGACGCAGGAAACCTCCAGCGAGGCGGAGCCCTGGTCATACAGGCAGATGCAGCCAAAATCGATGGGGAGATTGTCTTCCAGGCTGCGAATGACTACCTGGAAGATGCTGCGCAAATCCTGCCGCTCGCCGATGCCCCTGGTAATGTGGTCCAGCAGGCTCAAGCGGGCGAGTTGGGTGTGCAGGCGGGTTTCCGCCACCTTTTGAGGGGTGATGTCACGGACGCTACCCAGCATGTGGGCGGGCTTTCCTGACTCGTCGTGGAGAACTTTCCCCTGCAGCCAGATCCAGCGTTTCTCTCCGTCGGCGCGTGTGATGCGCACATCGAGCTCAAATGACCGACCACTGGCCGCTGCCGTTTGTGCCGTCTCGACGACCTTGGCCTGGTCGTCGGGATGAACGTGGCGGAGCAGGACGTCCGGGCTCCAATCGTCCTGAGGAACGCCATAGCCGAAAATCTGCTCGTAGCGCCGCGATCGCTGCAGCTTGCCTGTCCGGATCTCCAAATCCCAACGGCCGATTCCGGCGGCCTCGAGAGTCCAGTCGACACGCTGTTCGCTCTCGCGCAGGGCGCTCTCGGTCTGTTTGTGCTGCTCCACTTCGGTTCGAAGCAACTCAACCGTGTTGGCCAACTCCTGCGTGCGAGCCTCCACGCGTCGGTCCAGTTCCTCGTTCGCTTCCCGCAGCTTTCTCTGCATGCGGCGCTGCACATTGGCGAGCCAACTGATGAGCAGCGAAACGCCCAACAACAGGCCGAACCGCGTCAGGTCCAGATTTACCAGCTTGAACCCCGGGGTCGCGGCCAGGGGGACCCCCACCATGGTCACGACGCAGGCGACGGCGCCGGAAACTGCTCCGCCTACCCAGGCAGCCACGAACACAGCGATGAGATAGAAGAACGCGAAGGGGAAATTGCTCTTGACGCCGACAACGAGAGCCACGGCGATGTGTGCGAGTGCCGCGAGAAAGACCGCGACCAGCGGCAACAGCAGGCGAAACCAAAGAGAATCCCGCCACGCTTCGATCCGATTGCGGAGGTTGGCAAAACGATTCTGCATTCCTCAAAGCTCCATTCGGGCGCTCAACAGGATGGCACCACCGGCGGCAGACAACGAAAACAGGGAGGAGACGCACGCTGCAACCTGCGCGGGCAAACGGAGATCAGCACATCGCGAGATATCCTCGAACTCACTCCGAAGGGGCTGAGATCCGGAATTGCCTGTGTGCACGGGCTGGAAAATCGCAAATGCGGCGGGCTGGAACGGTCGCCGCGGGGCACGTTGTTTTCCCGCCAGGGACGAATGACTCCGCATGACAGTCCTGCCATCGACGTCTTCCGCCTTCATGGTGGCACAAGGCGTGACGCGGCTGAAGGGTGCACCAGCCGTGTCGGCAGTCTCCACGGCATACCTGGCAGTTGAAAGCGGGATCCACATTGAAATCGCTAACTTGACCGTGGCGTATAGTTTATCAGCAGACCACTCAGCCCATTGTGGGAATGACCCGGTATTTGGGATAGGATGAGTCTGTAGTTGGTAGCACAAATACGGTCGGCCAAACGGACTTTCGCGATATTCCGGCGGAGAGCGCTCGATGCACCGAATCCCGGAGGCCGGATCCGCACCGCCCCAAAAGCATGCCCTATCGAGGTCGATTTGCGCCGTCTCCCACCGGTCCCCTGCACCAGGGGTCGCTGGTAGCCGCGGTGGCCAGCTACCTCGATGCCCGCCGGCATCACGGTCAATGGCTCGTCCGAATGGAAGATGTGGACGAGCCCCGCACGGCGGCCGGCGCAGCGGATGTCATCCTGCGAACATTGGAAACCTGTGGCCTGGAGTGGGACGAGCCGGTGGTCTATCAGAGCCAGAGGAAGGGCCTTTATCGCCGGGAGTTGGACCGGCTCGTGGCAATGGGTGCCGTCTTTCCCTGCGCCTGCACAAGAAAGGAGATCGCTGATTCAGCGATCACCCCCTCCTCAAGTGGAGAGGTGCCCTACCCAGGCACCTGCCGTTCTGGCCTGCCTCCGGGCCGCACACCGCGTGCGTGGCGGGTGAGGGTACCCGACGAAGTTGTCTCGTTCGTCGACAGGCTCCAGGGTCCGTATCATCAGAATCTGCTTCGCGAGACGGGGGATTTCGTTCTCCTGCGCGCGGACGGTTTCTTCGCGTACCAGTTGGCGGTTGTCGTCGATGACGCGGATCAGGGGATCACGGATGTGGTGCGCGGCGAGGATCTGCTTGCCTCGACACCGCGCCAAGTCTACCTGCAGAAGCTGCTAGGGTATCCCGAACCACGCTACCTGCACGTGCCCGTAGTCCGGAACGCGGCGGGCGAGAAACTGAGCAAACAGACCGGCGCCTCGCCCGTCGATCCCGCCCGGCCTGGTCCCGCGATCGCTTCTGCATTGCGATTCCTGGGCATGGATCCACCGGCGGATCTTTCGCACGCGGAGCTGCTGAAATGGGCCATCCTGAGAGGATGAAGCCGGATCAGCTTTGGATAGCGCCGCGGGTGCGGGCCTCGAAACGGCCGGTGGTGGCGCTGGAGTCGACGATCATCGCACACGGCATGCCGTATCCGGTGAATGTCGAAACCGCGCTCGAAGTTGAATCGATCGTCGAGGCGGAAGGCGCCACTCCGGCGACCCTGGGGATCCTCGACGGCCGCATCATCGTGGGTTTGAGTGAAGCCGAGATCCGGCGGATGGGTTCCGAGCCGGGCGTATTGAAAGCGTGCGAGCGCGACATTCCGATGGCCGTGGCCCAGGGCAGGAACGCCGCCGTGACCGCCGGGGCCAGCATCGCCATCGCGGCGGCGGCTGGCGTCCATGTGTTTGTGACCGGAGGGATCGGCGCCGTGGGTCCGCAGGCCTCCAGGGATTTCGACATCTCCGCGGATCTACCCGCCATTGCGGGCTATCCCGTCATCACGGTTTGCGCCGGAGCAAAGGCCTTCATGGACATTGGCGCAACCTTGGAATGGCTGGAAACGCAGCGGGTGCCCGTGGCGACCTGGGGCAGTGACGAGTTCCCTCTCTTCTACTCCCGGCGCAGCGGCTTCAACAGCGGGTGGCGCGTCGACACGCCCGGGGAAGTCGCCTCGGTGTTCGCGGCCAAGCGCCGGTTGGGGATGCAAGGTGGACTCCTGGTGGCAGTCCCGCTGCCGGAAGCACAGGCCTTGCCGGAGGAGATGACTCGCACCGCGATCCACGGCGCTCTGCAGGATGCGGCCACGGCTGGTGTCACCGGCAAGGCGCTGACGCCGTTTCTGCTCTCCAGGATCAAGGAGCTGACTGGCGGCCGTAGCCTGGAAAGCAACATCGCGCTAATCAGGAACAATGCCCTGGTGGGCGCCCGAATCGCAGCGGCTCTCGGATCGATGGATCTGCCGTAGGGCCGCGGTCGGCCGCTACTTCGATGCGAGTTCGGACAGCCAATCGGCGGTGGCAGTGATGCTGGCCGGCGAATCGCGGTGGAAGTCTTCCGGCGTCAGCAGTTTTACATTCGGGCGGCCGGCGACCCCGCGCCGCACCTGGTCGACCGGTGCGTAATGGTCCAAGGTGCCGCTGATCAGCAGAACCGGACGCGACCCGAGCCGGACCAGCACACCACGATCGTCGATGGGCAGTTGAGCCTCACGGCCGAGATAGAAACCCATGCGGGGCATCAGTCCATGCAGATGCGAGAAATGGCGGATGCCCTCGGATCCGTCATCCGGCGTGGAGAGCGTCAGGGGCTGGAACCCGCCCACCATCGCGATCCCCGCGACAGCCGGCTCCTGCGCCGCGGTCCACAAAGCGACCCGGGCGCCCAGCGAGAATCCGGCGAGATAGACCTTGCCCGGATCGATCACGTCGAGGCTGCGCACGGCGGCCACGGCGGCGCGCGTGTCGGCCACCATCTTGCCGAAGAGCGACCAGTGAGGATAGCGGCGGTAGAATTCGCGCTGCTGGTGGATGCGCGTGCCGAAACCGATCTGATCGAAGGCGAGCACGGCGAACCCACGCTTCAGAAGCTCCTCGATCGGCCGGCGGCCCTGCCGCGAATAGCCGGTCGCATGGCTGTAAGGATGCAACCAGATGACGGCCGGTACACGCTGCCCCTGGCCAGTGCGAGAGGCAGGAAGGTAAAGATCCCCCTTGAGGTCGTCGCCGAATGCGATGGGTGCATGCCTGGCCCCGGGGATCTGCAGCGGCCGGTGGTAGAGATCGGCGAGCCACCCATCACTGGTGAAGGCCGAGGCTTTGACGGCTGCCGCAGCCGGATAAGTGAGCCCCGGCGGTTCATCGCCGAGTAGATAGCGCATGGGATCCGGCCCAGGTTGAGCCGACGTCTCACCACTGAGTCGCTTCCAGGAGTCGAAGTCGTAGCCGAGGATCCAGGTTTCGGGCGGCTTCCCGGCAGAGCGGCCGAAGACGATGTCAAAGAAGTCGACATACTTCTCGATGTCTTCCGCGGTCGTCGGATGCTCGCCGGCCCGCAACGAGAGGCCGACCTTCCCTGGCGTGCCAAACCAGTCGTAGACCCTCTTCACGCTGCGGTAAGCCTGTTCAAAGCCGAACGGCGCACCCTGGCCCTCCGAGTAAGCGGACGCGAGCAGCAGACCTCGCGGAGCCACCATCGCCATCAACAGGTTCTGATCAATCGGCAACTGATTCTCGTGTCCCGAGAAGAAGCGCAGCCGCGGATGGAACCAGTGCGGGAAGTTGGTCGTGATGCCATCCAGACTCTCGTTGAAGAACGCGTCTGTGGTGAACCGCCACGGGTTCCCTTCCCCGGTGTTGCCGCTGGAAAGAGCGATGGCGCCGATGCGTTCGTCGAGGGCGGCAGCCAATAGCGCCTGCTTTCCATTCCGCGAATGACCACTGATGGCGATTCGAGCCTTGTCGACCTCCGCCACGGTCTGCAGATAATCGACCGCCCGCATGCCAGCCCACGCCCAGCGGGCCAGGCACGAGAAGTCGTAGCCGGGATAGGCCTCAACGAACGTCTCGCTGTCATCCTCGAAACCATAGACGGGATCCATCGCCTGATAGACAGCCCCGATGTAACCGCGGCGCACTGCTGTGCTCACCCAAGGCCTGGTTCGCGGGTGGTTCGTCAGGAAGACCGGGAACGGCCCTTTGCCGGGCGGAAGAATGAGCTGCACGTGGAGCCGAGCCTTGTGCTCGGGGCCAAACTCCAGCAGGACTTCCCGGACGGTCAGTGCACCGTCCTTGGTTTCACGCTGAACGGTCACCTTCAGGTTGTCGGGCTTGGGTGGAATCCGGCCAAAGACCCATTGCTCGTAGAGTGCGCGAACGTGCTCACGTTGCGCCGCCCAGTCGGCACGCGTGTGGATAGCGGCGCCCGTCCTGGCATCGACGAAAGGATCCGGGAGAAATGGCCGCTTCGGCAGCTTCGAGAAATCCGGCGGCAGTTCGCCGGTGCGGCGCTGCCACTCCTCCCAACTCTTGTCTTTTGCGTTAATGCGCCCGGTGATCTTCGTGTTGGATGCGGGCAGCAGGCGCAGCAGGGTATCGAGATCCTGTTGAGGCTGGGCGCAGGCCGCCGCAAGAAAGCCGGTGAACGCGAGCGACAGGAACCGCATATCACACCTACTTCGCCAGAGCTGCATCGATGGCCTTCTGGGCCAGCGGACCCATCACTTCGTAACCGGCTTCGTTGGGATGCAGACCGTCGTAGGTGAGTTCCTTCTTGAGAACCTGCTTGTCATCCAGCGACGGGGTGAAGTAGTCCAGGTAAATCGCGCCCGTGCCGGCGGCGTAACCGCGCATCCAGGTGTTCAGTTCGCGGATCTTCTCGTTGGGCCGGCGCTCGGTCTGCGGACGGATGTAATCGCAGGTGGGCAGCAGCGCCGAAAGCACAACGCGGATGCCGTTGGCGCGGGCGAGTTCCGCCATCGACATCAGATTCGCTTCGGTTTCCTCCAGGGTCATGGGACCTGTGTTGCCAGAGATGTCGTTGGTGCCGGCCAGAATGACAACAACCTTCGGATGCAGGTCGATGACATCAGCGCGGAAGCGAAGCAGCATCTGGGGCGTTGTCTGGCCGCTGATGCCGCGATTGATGTACGGCTTGCCGGGAAAGAACTTGCCATAGCGGCGGCCCCGACCGTCAGTGATGGAATCACCCATGAAGACGACGCGCTCCTCGCCGGCAGCAGGCGCGGCGACGGTGGCATTCTCGGCCCGGTAGCGGTGGAGGTTGGGCCAGTCCTTAAGGGTGCGCTCCTGGCGTTCGACGGTGGTCTTGAGCTTCGACAGTTCGGAGGGCTCGGCGGCGGGGGTCTGGGCGGAGAGAACAGCGGCAAAGGCGAGCAGAAGGAGTGTCGGTTTCATAGCGTCCTCCTTATGCTATTCGATTCCGGCGGGAGTCGAGTCGGGCTGGCAGGACGGCGAGGCTTGAAGGTTGATTTCCGCAATATTTGTGCTTCAATGAGGCGTGAAGATGCAGGCGGTGTATCGCCATACGTATAATTCGCTTCGATTTCCAGCTAATTGCAGGGTCGAATCGCTCGGGGGGAGTCGGATGTGATTAGGAGGGGTAATGTCTCGCTTACTGGCTCTGCTTCTGTTGGCGGCAAGCCCGTTGCTGCCTCAACCGAGGGCAGCGCTCTGGTCGAAGGACAGCGCCATCATCGTCGGTGACCTGATCAGCGGCGAGTCGCACGAAGAGAACGCCCGCGCCTTCGTGACGGCCACCCTGCGCGTCCGGCGCACTTTGCAGGGCGCATCGCAGCCTGGCGCCGTGCTCACTCTTTCCTGGAGTTACTCTGCCCTTGGCATCCAACCACTGAACGAGACGAAAACGGTGACGCGTGGCGGCGGCCTCTGGGTCCTGGATCGGATTGGTGAATTGTGGCAGCCCAAGCAGCTGTCGAGCCCATTTCCCGGCACGATGGGCGGCACGGTGCTGCCCGTTCCGCCTGGCGACATCGACACTGGTTTCGCCTATCCTCCCGAGGCGAGTGTAGAAACCAAGTTTGCGTGGGAACTCGCTGCCAGTCTGGCCGCCGAAGCGCAGGAGAAAGGGGACGCGCTGAACCCCTCCCACTCGCCGGATGGATACGAGTACGGCGAGTACCGCCGAGCAAACCTGGTTCGCCAATAGGGCCAGCGCCCTCCAGAGCCTTGCGCCTTCCTCCACCGCCGGTGTCTATCAGGTCCTCGCAGCCTCACCCCTGCCCAACCTTCAGATGATCGGCCTCGCGGGCCGTCTCCAACAGAACGATCCTTCTGCCCTTGT
This sequence comes from Paludibaculum sp., assembly GCA_049841055.1. Lineage (GTDB taxonomy): Bacteria > Acidobacteriota > Terriglobia > Bryobacterales > Bryobacteraceae > Paludibaculum. The sequence goes on from JASGIE010000017.1 coordinate 86,965, forward strand.
CGCTCTGGAGCGCAACTTCGCCGCTCTCGCCCGGACTCGTTACGCGCTCGGCGTGGCCAACACACTGCGTCCCGAACTTCTGCGTGCTGACTCCGCCGCACCAGCGATCCTTGGCCGCTTGGCGCTCTCCGAGACAATCTTCCCCGATCTCGAGAGATACACAGCTCAGCTTCTGCCGTCCACTCATCGAATCGAAGCGCTGCCCTACCTGATGGCTATGTTTGAAAGCCCGCGGTTCGAGCAGCGGCAGACCACGGTGAGGGCCCTATGCGAACTCCTCCCTTCACTCAGCGAGGGTTCCGGAGACGGCACATCCCTTTGGAACGGGCCGGCAATGCGGTCCAAGTGCCTGAGCGAGCGACCGCCCGTGGACGATCAGGAAGCGGAAGAGGTATTTGCGTTCTGGCGGGCGTGGTGGGCCTCCACACAGCCTCTACTGGAGCGGGAGGCCGGTCTATTGGCCGTGCCGAGCCCGGAACGCTACCGCAACGGCCCTTCCAGCCGTGCTGTCGAAAGAGCCGCACTGACGCGTGAGCAGTGGTTCCTGATGTGTGTGCGCCATTACGGATCCTGGCTCCGTGAGCTGCCGGAGCACAGACGAACCCACTCTGGCCTACTTCTGAATCCTCGCCTCACTCAGGCGGACCAGGACGCCTTGGCCGCCATCCTGGCGCAATCCTACCAGGGCCTATATGCAACCGACGAAGAACTGCGGCGCGCGGAGATCGCCGCGCGCTCGGCGGCCCACCCCACCGATCCGGTCGCGGTGCAGGCCGTCCGGGACACCAGGGCACGGTTAGCCCGTGCCGGTCTGCAGCAGATCGCCGAAATACTCTCGACTGAAGGCGCCACCCTACTCTTTGCGGAGATGGATCGTGTCCGTTTACCGGGCCACTCGTCCCTGGACTCGGAGAATCGTAACGGGCGCCCCTGATCGGCGCTAAGCACTTCGCGCCCAGGCCCGTTGTTTCTCTGTGGAAGCGGGATCGCTGAGAACCCGCGCCTTCTCGGCCTCGTACATCCCGGTGTAGTGGGGCAGCGGCGGCTTTCGGTAAGCCAGCGCCTCAAGCGCCTCCTGCGCGACCGAATTGAACTGCCCTTCCGGCGTCACATGGTCGCCCAGTCTGGCCTCAAGCGCTGGTACCACCCTGGCGTCGGATTGCCGCCAGGAATGTCTGTTGCGGAGTTGACCCAACGCGAACGTCGCCCAAAACCGGATTCGTTCGCAGGGCTCCTGCATGGCTGCCAGCAAAGCGGGGATGGCCCGGTTGGAGTTCTGGTAGGCCAGGGATTCAGCGGCCTCTTCGCGCACCGGTTGCGGCTGGGTCCCGTCCGCTAGGATGTCGCTGAGCACGCGGGCGGCTCTGGTGCTGCCTGGATGAACCCAGCCCAGGGCTCGGGCGGCGGCGTGTTGGCGATGCGGATGGGTGTCGTGGAGAGCGCGGATCAGCGGACGGATGGCCCGGGCATCGCGCGATTCCTCAATGGAAAGACCAGTCGACCAGAGAGCAAACTGCTCCTCCTGGGACCACAACTGTTGGAAGAGGCAGTCCAGGGCCATGTCAGGCCTGCCAATCGAGAGGATTTGCGCCGCCCGCCCACGGGCATGCTGACCGAAGGATTCATTTGTAATCGCCGAGCAGAGTGCGGCTTCAGCAGGCTCACCCTGGCGCATCGATCTGTCGATGGCAAGAACCAGACTGCCCCAATCGTGCCTGGCACGCCGGATCGCCTTTAGGATCCTGCGCCGCTTCGTATCTCTCACAGATCGAGAATCACGAATTGCAGGGAGCCGTGTCAATAAAGAAGCGGCAATTCCAGCGTAAGCCGGAACTGCCGCTCGTGACTCAATGACTGATTGAACTACCGGTAATCCGCCCAGTTGATCTCCCGCATATCGCCGCTCCGCGCAAACTGGCGATGCATCGCCAGCCCCAGGGACAGCGACAACGGTTCATGGCTGGTCGGCGCCGTGAACTTCAGGTAATCACGCAGGATCGGGCGGAAGTCCGGATGGGCGCAGTTGTTGATGATCAGCTCCGCGCGCTCGCGCGGATCCTTGCCGCGCAGGTCGGCCACGCCCTGTTCCGTGATGATGATCTGCACGGAGTGCTCGCTGTGATCCATATGCGAAGCCAGCGGCACGATGGCGGAGATCTTGCCACCCTTGGCCGTGGACGGGCACGAGAAGATCGACAGGTACGCATTGCGCGTGAAGTCGCCCGATCCGCCGATGCCGTTCATCATCGTCTTGCCCATGACGTGCGTCGAATTCACGTTGCCGCCGAGGTCGACTTCAATCGCCGTGTTCATGGAAACGATGCCCAGGCGCCGCACAATTTCGGGGTGATTCGAAATCTCCTGCGGCCGCATCAGAATCCGGCTCTTGAAGAACTCGATGTTGGACGTGACGTTCTGCATCGCCGTGGCGATAGAGTCAGCGCGCAGGTGGAAGCAAACGTACAACGGCCCGTTTTCCAGCAGCGGCACGACGGAGTCCTGCAGCACTTCGGTGTACATCTCAAACGCAGGCACTTCCTTGCTGCGGCCCAGGGCGCCCAACACGGCATTGGCGATGTTGCCGACGCCGGATTGCAGCGGCAGGAACTGCGGCGGGATGCGGTTGGCCTTCATCTCGGCCACCAGGAAGTCCGCGACATTCTGCCCGATCTGGTCGGTGACGGGCGTGGGTTCGTCGAATCCGCCGCTTTCGTCAGCCAGGTTGGTCAGGACGACACCGGCGATCTTCTTGGGGTCGACGACACAGATCGGCGATCCAATCCGGTCGGACGAAGATAAACGGGGATCTCCTGGCGGGCCGGCGGATCCAGCGGCTCGAAGATGTCATGCATGCCCAGCAAGGTAGCCGGGTGCTTCGCGTTCAGCTCGATCAGCACCTTGTCGGCCAGACGCAGGTACGTGTTGGCGGCGCCCACCGAGGTAGTGAGCACGATGCCGCCGCCATGCGTAATGTCGCACGCTTCGACCACGGCCCAGTGCATCGGACCGAGGAAGCCGTAACGGACGATCTGCGGCAGCAGCGACAGATGCATGTCGACGAACTTCACCTGACCGTGTTGATCTGCTTGCGCAGCACGCGTTCGGACTGGTAAGGCGTGCGGAAGCTGATCGCCTCGGCTTCAGCCAAAGCGCGGTCCAGAGATTTTCCCGTGGAAGCGCCCGTCAGCACGCCAACCTTGAACGTCGCCCCGCGGCGTGTTCCCGCTTCGCCTTCTCGGCGAGCGCAGGGAATCGCCTTGGCAGCTCCGGCCGGAGTGAACCCGCTAAACCCGATAGTGGAGCCGTTTTGGATCAGCTCGGCCGCCTCTTCCGCGGTGAGAATGGGGAACGGTAGTGACATACGAAGACTTAACTCCTATTCGGAGCCCTTGTGGGCCGGATGAAATAGCGCCAGCAGCTCGCGGGCGGCGCTGAATGAACTGATGTGACCTCGACGGACTTCCTCCGTCATCAATGGCAAGCGTGCGCTCACCTGCGCGTCGGCTTGAAACTGTGCTTCCAGGCCCAGACTGATCAATTCCTACATCCAGTTGAGCGCCTGGCGGCGGCGGCGTTCATGGAAGTGCCCATTCCCTTCATCTGGGCCCGGTGCTCCAGCACCGATTCCCAGACCTCGGCCACGCCCTCGCCGGTCAGCGATGAGCACGTCAGCACCTTGGGCGACCAGCCGTCCGGGCTGATCGGGAACAGGTGCAGCGCGTTCGAGTACTCCACGCGCGCCCGTTCCGCTCTGGGCTTGTTGTCCCCGTCCGCCTTGTTGATGACCATGCCATCGATCATCTCGATGATTCCGCGCTTGATGCCCTGCAGTTCATCGCCTGCACCCGGAAATCATGAGCAGCAGAAAGTAATCGGTCATCGAGCGGACCGCGGTCTCGCTCTGGCCGACACCGACCGTCTCCACAATGACATTCCGATAGCCGGCTGCCTCGCAGAGCAAGATCGTTTCGCGGGTACGGCGGGCGACCCCGCCCAGGTGGCACTTCGACGGCGAAGGCCGAATGAACGCATCCTCCTCCATCGATAGCCGTTCCATGCGGGTTTTGTCGCCGAGGATGCTGCCGCCGGAGATGGGACTGGAAGGATCCACGCTCAGCACGGCTACCTTCTCGCCGTGCTCCTACCAGATGCAGCCCGAGGGTGTCGATAAACGTTGACTTCCCCGCCCCGGGAACGCCGGTAATGCCGATGCGGCGGGAGCCGCCGCGTCGCGGAAGGACGGCTTCCAGAATCTGTTGCGCGAGGTCGCTGTCGAGGGGAGTTCGCTTTCTATGACGGTAATGGCGCGCGCCAGGACGACTCGATCGCCGCTCAGAATGCCGTCCACATAAGCGGCGGGTCGAGGCGGCCGCCGTGCGTGGCGTAGGATCAGACGGCGCCAGATTCCATGAAGCCGCCAGCATCTTCTGCGCGCAGACGGAATCACCGTACCGGGTCCAAACACATCGATCGCACCCGCCGATTTAGTCATCGTAGTCCTGAGGAGGAATCACGCCGCCTACAAATACCACGATATCCTCACGGCCCAGCCACTTCAGTTCAGCCCACCAGTTCCGGCACCAGCGTCTTGTGACCACCCGCGAGCGACGTGACGCCAATCACATGGACGTCGTTTTCGACCGCCATGCGCGCCACTTCCTTCGGCGTCGCGAACAGCGGACCGACGTCGACGTCGAAACCGAGATCGGCAAAGGCGGTGGCGATCACTTTGGCTCCGCGATCGTGCCCGTCCTGGCCCATCTTCGCGACCAGCAGGCGAGGCCGGCGGCCTTCCAGCTTCGAGAACTCCTCAGCGGCCTTGGTCGCCTTCTGGAATTCAGGATCGCTCTGGCTCTCAGCTGGAGTAGACACCGGAGATCGTGCGGTTCACAGCCTGATAACGGCCATGACCTTCTCGAGTGCCATCGAAATCTCGCCGAGCGTCGCCCGCAGGCGGGCCGCGTTCACGCGAGATCCAGCACATTGCCTTCACCGGTCTCGGCACACTTCGTCAGCGCATCGAGAGCGGCCTGGACAGCGG
>JASGIE010000018.1:0-6604 GCA_049841055.1 Paludibaculum sp.
TACGTATTGCTAAGGTTAATAGGGAAACACTCGATAGAATCCGAACAGCACCTAGTTTATCAAGTTGAGGCCGTCGAATGGGTACTCCATGCACCCATTTGCGTCGTCCCATGCGTTTCTGGTCTGCTGTTTCTGAGCCTCCCCGACTGATCCATTCTCCCTCTCATTTCAGCCGCCGCAACGCTCTCCGTCTGCTGGGAGGCGCCTCGGCCTGCGCCATGGCTTCCGGGCAGGCTCGGCGGCCGAATTTTCTCGTCATCGTGACGGACGATCACGGCATCGGCGACGTCGGCTGTTACGGGCAGAACGCGGCGCTCACGCCCAACCTGGACCGGCTGGCGGCCTCCGGAGTGCGGTTCAATCAGTGGTACGCGAACGCACCGGTCTGTTCGGCATCGCGGGCATCGATCCTGACCGGGAAGTATGCAGACCGCACCGGTGTCCAGGGCGCGCTTCCGTCGCAGCCGACCTTCGATGTACCGGGCCTCAGAAAAGACGAGGTGACCTTCCCTGCCCTGCTCAAGCAAGCAGGATACGGGACCGCGGCTTTCGGCAAATGGCATGTCGGCAGCGCTCCGCACAGTCGGCCGCTGGCGCAGGGTTTTGATCAGTTCTTCGGTTGGTATTCAGGCTGGCTGGATTCCTACTCGCACCGCTACTACCAGCTGGGCTCGGCTCCCGGCAAGATCTTCCACGATCTATGGCGCAATACCGAGGAGGTCTTCGAGGAACCGGCCTACTTGACGGAACTGCTGGCGCGGGAGGCATCGGCCCATCTGGCGAAACAAAAACGAGAGCAGCCGTTTTTGATGTACCTCGCCTTTGGCGCTCCGCATTATTCGATGATGGCGCCGAAGAAGTACCTGGACCGCTTCCCTGCTTCCATGGAGCGCGACCGGCGTACTCACCTGGCCATGGTGGCCGCGGTGGACGACGCGGTGGGTCTGCTGTTGGACCAGTTGCGGCGGCAAGGACTGGAGGACGACACCGTCGTCTTCTTCCAGGCCGACAACGGGGCAACCCGCGAAGTCCGGGCATCGAGTACGGCGCAGCCCGTATCCAGGGGGCAGCAATGGCCCTTACAGGGGCTACAAACTGGGCCTCTTCGACGGCGGAATGCACGTGCCGGCCATAACGCGGGCTCCAGGCTTCCTGAGACGGGCCAGGTTTGGGACCGTCCCTTGATGTCGATGGACCTGTTGCCGACGATCCTGACAATGGCCGGCCAGGCGGAGCGAGTCCCGGCGACTGTGGACGGGCAGGACATCGTGCCGGTGCTTCGTGGCTCGAAACAGGCTAGGGAAGATTTGTTCTGGAGCCACAACAACGAACGGGCGATGCGCCAGGGCGACTGGAAGCTGATTGTGAACCCGCCGGCTTATCCCGGCGAGGAAACAGGCGCGAAGTTGTGGCTGTCGAACCTGGAGGCTGATCCGGGCGAGAAGAAGAACCTGGCCGGCGCGGAGCCGCACCGGGTTCGGCAGATGCTTCAGAAGATCAAGGTATGGGAACGCTACGTCGGCATTGCCAACGAAGCAAACCCCGACTAACGCTGGATCTCGTACTTCTTGATCTTCTCGTACATCGTCGAGCGGTCGATGCCCAGCGACGATGCCGCTTCCTTTACGTTGCCGCCGGTTCGCTGCAGGGCGGCCTGGACGGCCTGCCGCTCCAGGTCCTGAAGGGTCATATTGGCCGGCACGCTCCAGGCCTTGCGTTCCTGCATCGAGCGGGTGAGGAAGCCGAAGTCGTCCTCGGTGAGCACCTGGCCGCGGCAGGTCACAATGGCGCGCTCGATAGCGTTCTCCAGTTCGCGGACATTGCCGGGCCACTCGTATTCGAGCAGCACCTTCATCGCTCCTTCGGAAATGTCCTGGATGTCTTTGTTCAGCTCAGGGGAGAGACGCTGCACCAGGTGGCGGGCGAGCAGGGGCAGATCCTCGCGACGCTCCCGAATGGGCGGGATGCGAATCTCGATCACGTTGAGACGGTAGTAAAGGTCATCGCGGAAACGGCCCTGACTCACCTCTTCCGCCAGATCCTTGTTTGTGGCGGCGATGACGCGCACGTCGACGCGGACCTCTTCCGTGCCGCCCAGGCGATAGAACCGGCGCTCCTGCAGAACTCGCAGCAGGTCCGCCTGCAGTTTGGGTGAGATATCGCCGATCTCGTCCAGGAAGATGGTGCCGCCATCGGCGAGTTCGAACTTGCCCCGGGTCCGATTCGCGGCTCCGGTGAAGGCGCCCTTCTCGTAGCCAAACAGCTCCGACTCCAGCAGTGTTTCGGCCAGGGCGGCGCAACTGACCGGAATGAAGGGCTTGTCGGCGCGGTCGCCGGAGTAGTGGACAGCGCGGGCTATCAGCTCCTTGCCGGTCCCACTCTCGCCACGGACCAGAACCGTACTGCGCAGACCGGCGCGACATCCTGCACAAGCTGAAGGATCGCCAGCATGCTCGGGTTCTTGGTGATGATGTCGTGGAAGTCTGTATTGGCCCGGTGAGCCGTTTTCGCAGGATGGTGTTCTCCAACTGGAGGTTCTTCACCTTGATGATGCGCGCCACCACCAGCGAGATCTCTTCCGGATTGCAGGGCTTGACGATGTACTCCTGCGCGCCTTCCTTCATCGCGGTGATCGCCGTGTCCACCGTGGCGTAGGCCGTGATGATGATGACGAGTGCTTCCGGATGCAGCTTGCGGATCTCCATCATGGTCTCGATGCCGTCCATGCCCCCGGGCATCTTCAGGTCGATGAAATAGATGGCGTAATCCGCCGAGCGGGCCGCCTCCACCGCACGGCGGCCTGAAGACGCGGTATCCACGTCGTAGCCGTCTTCGCGCAGCCATGCGGCCAGCGATTCGCACATCACCTCTTCGTCGTCGACAACCAGAATCTTCCAAATGGCTTTCATCTCAGTCCCACCTCACTTCTTCCAGCCGCTCCTGCAGAACGGGCCAGCAACCTTCGCAATACCATTCGAGCTTCGTGTCCACCTGCGGCAGGTTGGTGGACAGACTCATCGCGCACCGCATGTCCGGGCAGTGGATCAATCCAAAGGTGTGCCCCAGTTCATGCATCGCTTCCTTGCGTGCGCGGCCCAGCAGCGCGGTTCCATCGGCCGGCATGCCATAGAACTCCTGCCGGAGCCTCGCGGCCGACACCACGGCCGCCCGTCCCTTCAATTGCGCCTGCCCGAAGACAAAGGTCAGCATCGGGATGAAGAGGTCGCATTCGGTCACGCCCAGAATGCGGGCACTGCCGGAAGGCGCCTGATCCAGCAGCAGCTTGAGCATCGCCACGGAACTCATCTGCCCGCGCGACCGGTCGTAGCCGTCCAGCGGCACGGAGAGTTGCAGACGCCGCACCACCGGCAGTCCAATCCGCTCCTCGACGCATTCAGCGATTGCTCTCATCACGGGTTCCTCGACTTCGCCGAGCGAAGCCAGACACAGACCGCTCACACGGCATGCTCCACGGCATGGGCCGGAGGTTTCAGCGCGGACTCCATCGGGATCGTGACGGTAAACGTGGCTCCCTTCGCCCAGCGTACTTTTCACGTCGATCTCCCCGTCGTGGGCCTGCACAATGCCGTAGATGACGGCCAGCCCCAACCCCACGCCTTTGCCCTCCGGCTTGGAAGTGAAGAAGGGGTCGAAGATCTTGCTGATGTTCTCGGGGGAGATGCCTTCGCCGTTATCCCGGACAGTCATCTCGACGCTCTTCTTGGTCGTCCGCCACGCGGGGTGCGGACATGAACCTTGCCGCCACCCTTGCTTTGCGTCGCTTCCGCGGCGTTCAGGACCAGATTCAAGACGACCTGTTGCATCTGCGAGGGGTCGCACGAGACAGTCGGGAGATCGGCCGGCAGGTCGACTTCCGACCTCGGGTATCGCACAACTTCAGCTTGTGCGCCGCCAGAGTGACGGTGGAGCGGATGATGCGGTTCAGATCGGCCGGCGTGCGCTGCGGCTTGGAGCGGCGGGAGAAGGCGAGCAGGTCGGATACGATGCGGCCCACGCGCGCCGTCTCGGTGGCGACCTGACCCAGGTATTTGCGGAAATCCGCCAGGCGGTTCGGCGGCACCCCGTCCTCCTTGAGGATGCGCTGCATCAGCATGGCCAGGTTCAGAACGCCGGACACCGGGTTGTTGATCTCGTGCGCCACGCTCGCCGCGAGTTGTCCCAGCGAGGCCAGCCGGTCGTTGTGCAGCAGTTTCTGCTGTGCTGCCTTGAGCTGCTGCGTCCGCTCCTCCACCTTCTTCTCCAGGCTCTGCGTGAAGGTATTGATCTCGTCCATGGCGGACTGGAGGCGTCCGCGCATCGTATTGAACGAGCTCACCAGGGCGTCCATCTCCTCGCTGCTGTGGCTGATCCGGATCGGCGTGCCCAACTCCATTTCGCTCACCGCGTGAGTGCCTTCGATGAGTTCACGAATGGGCACACCCACGAAGTAGCGGACGAAGAAGAAGATGAACACCGCCGTCAGCAGAATGGTGATCGCCGTGGTCACCACCGTGTGCTGGGTCATGGCCGCCTCTTCCTGCCGCACGGGATCGAGGCTCAATGCCACGTCCAGGACACCCAGGACCCGGGTGCGCGCCGGATGGGCATGGCAATCGGCCTGGCTGCAGGAGGCTTCGTTGTAGATGGGCGTCACCATGTTCAGCGAGTCGCGGCCGTCCGCCGCGCTGTAAATGCGGACTCGCGATGCCGGCGCCACCTCCACCTTTACCGGCATCGACCCATGGCAGGCCACACAGGGCTGCTCGTTCACCGTCATCAACTGCGCGTGGTCATCCTTTTTGGTGGAGAACATCAGGCGCCCTTCGCGGTTGAACATGCGGATGCGGTCGACACCCTGCTTGGCGGCGATCACGCTCATGATGTCGTAGGCGGCCGAGCGGTGGTCGTCCTTCATGGCGTGCCAGGTGGCGCTGGTAATACTCTTCGAAAGCTGGTCCGCGCCCAGGATCATGGTTTCGAGGGTGTGCTGGTTCTGCACCCGCAGGTAAACGACGCCGGCCACGACGTTGATCAGGACGACGATCACCGTCAGGGAAACAATCAATTTGCTCGACAGGCGGCGTGGCATGACAAAACCATCCTTGAAACGATTACAGAGTTTCACCTCTATTATGCTGCAACTGGAATCCGGGTATACTACGGGCCGGTCGTATGCAGCGCCGCACCTTTCTCGCCGCCGGAATCCCCGCCGTCCTGGCCGCTGCGCCCTCTCCGCTCAACGGGCTGAGCCGGGCCATCGACGAGATGCCGCTGGTGGATTCGCATGAGCACCTGCTGCCGGAGCGCGAACGGCTCGAATTGAAGCCGGATCTGTTCCTGCTCGCTTCCCACTACCTGAATAACGACATGGTCAGTGCGGGTATGTCCGTGTCCACACCAAAGACCTGGGCGGGTTTCGAACCCTGGGTGGCGTGTATCGCGCTACACCGGGTACGGGCAGGCGCTGAGCATAGCCATCCGCGATATCTACGGCTTCTCCGAGATTTCGGAAGCAACGCTGCCGAGGATCAATGCGGCCATCGCCGCCGCGAACAAGCCGGGCCTGTATCGCAGGATCCTCAAGGACCGCATGAAGCTCGACTATGCCGTCCTCGACGACTACTGGCACGGCGATCCGGTGCCGCCGGACAGCGAGTTCTTCGTCCTGGCCCGCAAGATGGACTGGTTCTGCACCGCGTCCAAGGCCTCCGATATACGCCGGATGGAGGAAGTGACGGGAGTCGCCATCGCGGACGTGAAAGGGCTGAAGCGGGCCGTGGAAAAGCGCCTGGAGCAGAGCCTCCAAGCCGGCCTGGTGACGATCGAGAGCGCTAGGCTTACAACCGGCCGCTGCGCTTCGAAGTGGTCTCCGAAACCGATGCGCAGCGGGACTTCGATCTTTTGATCGAAGGAGCCGCAGAGCCCGGCCCCGCGCCGCCTGTCGGACCACATCTTCCACCACGTTCTGCGCCTGGCCGAGGCGCACAAACTGCAGGTGCAGATGCATACAGGCCTGCAGGCGGGCAACGGAAACACGCTGGAGAACTCGCGGCCGGTTCTTCTCAACAATCTCTTTGGACTCTATCCAAAGGTGGCTTTCGACCTCTTCCATCTGGGCTGGCCCTGGATGGACGAGGTAGCTGCCCTGGCAAAGATGTACGCCAATGTGACCGCCGACATGTGTTGGGTGCATATCATCACGCCGACCGGGGCGCGCCGGGCGCTGCACGAACTCATCGAGACGGTGCCGCTGAACAAGATTCTCGGCTTCGGCGGTGACTATCGCTATGTCGGAACTCAGCTATGCACATGCGGTGATGGCCAGGCGCAATATCGCGCAGGTGCTGGGCGAGCGGGTCCAACAGCGAATGATGACCGAAAGCGCCGCCCTGGAGGCGGCTCGGCTGCTGCTTCACGACAACGCGGCCCGTCTCTTCCCCGAAGGGCCGCCAAACAGGCCTGAAACCGCACAAACTGTAACGAAAATCGGGCGGAAGACGTACCAATTAGTGGGTCAGTCCGGCATTTGGGGATGCGGGCCGCCTTTGCGTTATCTGGAGTCACTACAGTGCGCCTGGCAAGTTCTTGGTCCTGTTACTCGCCT
>JASGIE010000019.1:0-17515 GCA_049841055.1 Paludibaculum sp.
CTTTGTGTTGTACTTGGTTGAGTTACGTATTGCTAAGGTTGATGGGAAACACGATAGAATCCGAACAGCACCTAACGGGCCGAACTGGCGGCGGCTCTGGAGGCCGTGGATGCGGTGACGCTGTTTGAGGAAGACACGCCGCGGGAGCTGATCGCCGAACTGCTGCCCGACATTCTGGTGAAGGGCAGCGACTCCGTTCTCACTTCGTGGCGGGCAGGGAAGAGGTGGAGGCCGCCGGGGGCCGGGTAGTGCTGGTGCGGTTGGAGCCTGGATACTCCACGACCGCTACCGTCGAAGAGGTCCTGAGCCAGCAGTGATCAATCCCGGGGTTCGAGATCAGTTTCAGGCCCTGACGCGACATCCCGCCTTTCACGAGCTGGTGCGGCGGCTGGCGCACGAACCGAGCACGCGTTCGACTCTGGGCGGTCTGACGCCGACCGCCAAAGCCCTCTATCTGACGCTGCTGTGGGAGAACCTGGAGCAGCCGATTCTGGTGGTAACGGACACGAACCGGACGGCCGAGATTCTGCAGGAGTTGCTGGAGACCTTTCACGGGCTGCTGCTGGCCGGGCGAAACGCCGCCGCCTCCGGTTCATATTCCCGCGCTGGATGTGCTGCCGGGGCAGGATCTCTCGCCGCATCCGGAGATCAAGGCGCAGCGGGCGGTGGGTTTGTTCCGTCTGGCGACGGGGAAGTGCTCCATTGTAGTGACGCCGGTGGCTTCGGCGCTGCTGCGCACGGAAGGTGCGGCTGCCTACCGGCAACTGGCTTTGACGCTACGCCAGGAAGACGAGATCGCGATGGACGACCTGGGGCGTCGCATCTTGACTCGATTGGATATGAAAAACGGGAACCGGTGGAGATGGAGGGTGAGTACTCGATCCGGGGCGGCATCTTTGATGTCTTTCCGGCGGAGGCGCATCGCCCGATCCGCATCGAATTCTTCGGCGACACGGTAGAGAGCCTGCGGCGCTTTGATCCCGAGACGCAGCGCAGCGTTCTCAAAGTGGAAGAGGTGACCCTGCTGCCGATGGAGGAGACTCCGCGCACGCGCGATTTCCTGCGGCGGCTGTCGGAGGTGATGCAGGCCGACGATGTGGTGCCGGGTGAGACCTTTCCGGGCTGGGAGTTTGCGGCGCCCCTGCTGCGGCCGCGCAACGACTCGATCGAAAACCTGATCGAGAAGCCGATTCTTGTTTGGGATGAGCCCGAGTTGCTGAAGGCGGCCTCGGAGCGATTGTGGAAGCAATTGGACGGATTGACCGAGCAGGCGCCCTGCCCGCCGGAGCAGGTGTTCCGGCATTGGGGCGAGTTCCAGGCGCAGCACACGGACCGGCGCGAGATCGAGTTGCGGTACCTCGCGCTGGAAGGCGAGACGCACTCGAGCGAGGCTCCGCTGGAGATTCGATCCCGGCCAGGGATGGCGTTCCGGAACAACATGCCGGCGGCGGTGAGTGAAGCGCGGTCGCTGGTGGACAAGGGCTTCCGGGTGGCGTTCTTCGCGGCGGCGCAGGGCGAAGTCGAACGGCTGGCCGATATTCTGGGCGAGTATTCGCTGCCGTTCCAGCTCGGCATGGAGCTGACCGGGTCGACCCCGCAGTTTCTGGCGGACCGGGCGTACATGGCCATGCAGACGGCCAGTGTGTACCTGATCCAGGGTCAGGTGCGGCGCGGGGTGACGCTGCCTGAGGCGCAATTCGCACTGATTGGCAGCGAGGACCTGTTCGAGGCATCGGATTATGCGGCGCAGCCGGCGCGGGCGCGGTCGCATGTGGCTTTGTTCACTCCGGAGTCGCTGGATCTGAAGATCGGCGACTACGTGGTGCATGCGCAGCACGGCATCGGGCGGTTCACGGGTCTGCGGCAGATCTCGGGCGGCGACACCATGGAAGATTTCATGGTGGTGGAGTATGCGGCGGAATCGAAGCTGTATGTTCCGCTGACGCGGCTGGATCTGATCCAGAAGTATCGCGGGTCGAACGAGGGCAAGCCGGCGCTGGACAAGCTGGGCGGGGTCACCTGGGCGAAGACGAAGTCGCGGGTGAAGGCGAAGATGCGCGATATGGCGGAGGAGCTGTTGAAGCTCTACGCCGAGCGCAAGATGAGCGACGGGTATGCGTTCTCAGCCGATTCCAACTGGCAGCGCGAGTTTGAGGACGCCTTTGAGTATTCGGCGACGCGCGACCAGCTGCAGGCGGTGACGGAGATCAAGCGGGACATGGAGAGCCCGCATCCAATGGACCGGCTGCTGTGCGGCGATGTGGGTTTCGGCAAGACGGAAGTCGCGATGCGGGCGGCGTTTAAGGCGTTGGGCGACGGGAAGCAGGTGGCGGTGCTGGCGCCGACGACGGTGTTGGCCTTGCAGCATTTCGAAACATTCCAGAAGCGGTTTCAGGCGTTCCCGGTTCGGATTGAGATGCTGAGCCGGTTCCGTTCCCCGAAGGAAACAAAGGCGGTGCTGGCGGATCTGAAGGCCGGCAAGGTGGATGTGGTGGTGGGTACGCACCAGATCATGTCGAAGGACCTGGAGTTTCCCGATCTGGGCCTGCTGGTGGTGGACGAGGAGCAGCGATTTGGCGTCGCGCACAAAGAGCGCTTGAAGCAGTTGAAGAAGAGCGTGGACGTGCTGACCATGTCGGCGACCCCGATTCCTCGTACGCTGCACATGTCGTTGTTGGGGCTGCGGGACATGAGTGTGATCGAGACGCCGCCCAAAGACCGGCTGGCGGTGCAGACGGTGGTGGCGAAGTTCAATCCGGACCTGATCAAGACGGCCATCGAGCAGGAGTTGCAGCGCGGCGGGCAGGTGTATTTCGTACACAATCGTGTGGATTCCATCTGGACGCGGGCGGCGGCGATCCAGGAGCTGGTGCCGAGCGCGCGGGTGACCGTGGGTCATGGGCAGATGGGGGAGACCGAGCTCGAAAAGGTGCTGCTGAGCTTCATGCACCGGGGTGCGGATGTATTTGTCTGCACGACGATTGTCGAGAATGGTCTGGACATCCCGCTGGCGAACACGATCATCATCGAAAACGCCCAGAACTACGGGCTTTCCGAGCTGTACCAGTTGCGTGGGCGGGTGGGCCAGAAGCAACCGGCGGGCCTACGCCTACCTGATGGTGCCGACCGATGTGGACTTGACCGAGGTGGCGCGGAAGCGGCTGGCGGCGTTGAAGGAGTTTCGGATCTGGGGGCCGGGTTCAAGATTGCGGCGCTGGATCTCGAACTGCGCGGAGCCGGGAACCTGCTGGGCGGCGAGCAACACGGGCATCTGGGCGGTAGTGGGCTACGAGACATACGTCAAGTTGCTGGACGAGACCGCGCGGGAGCTGCGGGGCGAGACGGTGGCTCCGGAGGTGCATTGCTCGTTGAATCTTGGCTTGGATATCCGGATTCCGCCTGACTACATCGCGGACGAACAGCAGCGGCTGAAGGCGTATAAGCGGATTGCGGATGCGGGCGATCCGGCGAAGGCGGTGGCGCTGTTGCAGGAGCTGGAAGACCGCTATGAGCAGCTCCGGAGAGTGTGCGGCATCTGGTTGAGTTTTCGCAGTTGAAGACGCTGGCGGCGCGGTGCAGGATCGAGGCGATCGACCGTCGGGGCGGTGGCGTGAATATCAAGTTCCATCCCGGCTCGGCGGTGGATCCGCATGCGCTGATGCGGCTGGTGAGTGAGACGGCGGGCGCACAGTTCACGCCGGCCGGCATCCTGCGGGTGCCGCTGGACGCGTCGGCCGAACCGGGCGTGCTGCTGGTTCAATTGCGGTCGCAGATCGAGGGACTGGCAGGGTAGTCCGGCGGCCGGACGAGCGTGGCCTGGATGACATCTCGAGCGGCGCGATTGGCCGGGCGCGTGAAATTTTTCCCCCTGGATAACGTCCATCTTCAATGGGGCCCCAGGAGGAAGGTCTTGCCGTTGGCCCCGGCTGTCGATGCGTATCAGGATTCCCTTGCGTTGGATGCTGACCGGACTTTTGAGTGCGGGTGCACTGCTGAGCTCTTCGTGTGCCAGCCGGCCGCCCATGCCGAAGGATGTGAGTTGGGATGCGGAGGATCGGGCAAATTCGCCTGGTCCGGGGGCGAAGTGGTGTTGCCCAGGGGCTTCAGTTACCTACCCGATTGGGGTACTGACACATTTGTGGGCCGCTTCACTGCGCCGAATGGGCGGGTGGTGGTGTTGCACGAGATCGGCACGTCGGCCGGTATCTGGGCGCGGCGCGACAATACGACGACGTCGTTCCGGGAATCGGTGGTGGACGGTGTAAGGGTGTGGGTGGCGAAGCGCAGTTGGCCTGGCGGGCCGGAAAGCCGGATTGCCCTGTTCGCGGTGACGTTTCCGGACTCGGATTGCGCGAGTTTCTACTTGGAGTCCTCGGAGCAGGAGGATGGCAAGGTGATCGATACGGTGGCCCGCAGTTTTCACCCGAAGAAGGCCGCGGCTGCGGGCGGCCAGTGCACCAAGATGGACAAGTAGACCGTGACGACGGCGGCGTGCCGGGTTGTGGACCAGGGGGTTGCGGGACAAATAAGCGGGGTTCCGGATTGGATCCGGAGAAAATTCCACTGAAAATCGCCCAAAGATTAAGCCATCTTTCATCGTGCCGGGAGTTGTTGGAGGATGGAGGGGTACAGCAGGGGCTGCGGGGTCTGGCCGTTGAGGGGCGAAGATGAGCAGGATGGCAGCGAATCCGGGCTAGGCGATTAAAATTTCTACTAATTAAACCGCTAGTTTCCGTCGATATCGTACTGTAAGTACTAATGCGACTTGCCTGCGCCGGTCCCGTGCGGCCAAGTTGATCCAGTTAGAGGAGTAGATTTTGGCGCGAGGTTCCCGACTCAGGGAGATCATCCTCATCGCGGCGCTGACAGCCCCACTTGCGCAAGGTCAAAGGTACAGCTTTAAGACCTACGGCCAGGAGCAGGGGTTGAGCAACCTTGCGACGGAGTGTCTGTTCCAGGATCACACGGGCTACCTGTGGGTCGGTACGCAGAACGGACTGTTCCGCTATGACGGCGCGGTGTTTACGCGTTCGGGGAAGCGGAAGGGCTGCCCAGTTCCACGGTGGACAGCATCGTGGAGACGCCGGGCGGCGAGTTGTGGGTGGTGACGTCGCACGGCCTGGCCCGACGCCGGGGCGACCGGTTCGAAGCCTTCGATTTCCAGCGGGTGGTGGAGAGTTCCGGGCGTTTCGGTCTGGCCTCCGATTCCACAGGGCGGCTGTATCTCACTACGAATGCGGGATTGTTGCGCGCGGCGCCGCCGTCAGGGGGCGGGCGCCGGAGTTCGAGCTGGTGCCGGGGCGACGACGGGTCGTGCCTACGGGGTTCACCTGGAACAGGACGGAACTGTCTGGTATGGTTGCGGATCCGGCGTGTGCCGGGTGGGCGGTACGCGGACACAGAAATATGGCCCCGAGGAGGGCGTGCCGGCCGACCGCTGGGATGCGGTTCTGACTGATCGTGAAAGAACCGTATGGATTCGAAGCTCCAAGCGGCTGCTGTTGAAGACGAAGCAGTCGGCCCGGTTTGAGTCGCCACAGCAGAGCATCCCCTTGAATGGAGACTTCGCCACACTCGCCGCCGGGCATGACGGGGAACTGTTTGTCCCCACGGACGACGGAGTGTGGGAGCTGGCGAACGGCCACTGGCGGGTGACGGGTCAGAATCGGGGGTTGCTGGCGTCGGCGACGAGTGCGGTGCTGCAGGACCGCGAGGGTTCGCTGTGGGTGGGGCTTTGGGGCACCGGCCTGGCGCGCTGGGTTGGGCGCAATGCCTGGGAAGGCTGGACGCGGGCCGAGGGATTGAGCGGCGAACATGTCTGGAAGATGGTGCGGGATCGCGAGGGCCGCCTGTGGGTAGCCACCGACAACGGGCTGAACCAGATGGAGGTGGACGGCCGGACGGGGAAGACGAACTGGCGGTTGTGGACCGAAGCGAACGGACTGGCCGGCAACAAGACCCGGGCGCTGGTCCTGGGGCCGGATGGGGGGATCTGGGCTGGAAGCTCGCCCGGCGGGATTACGCGCGTGGATCCGAAGACCGGACAGGTGCGCACCTACGCACTGCCGCACATCCCTGGCAGTGATCGCATCTGGAGCCTGGCGTTCGACCGTGCGGGTACTCTCTGGGCGGCGACACGCGCGGGCCTGTTCTTCGCCCGGCCGCTCAACGGTCAGGTTCAGTTTGAGAAGCAGGAACTGCCCGAGGGCGATGCCGGGGAGACGGTTTCGGCCGTGCTGGAGGATCGGCAGGGCCGTTTCTGGGCGGCCGGCGTGCGAGGTCTTGCGCGGCGGGAAAACGGGACTTGGAAGAGATTCACCAAACAGGACGGGCTGGCTACCAGCGCCACCGGATTCCTGACCGAGGCGCCGGACGGAAGCATCTGGGTGGGCTACCGCGACCGGAGCGGCGTGTCCCGGGTCCGGGTGGACGGAGACCGGCTGGCGGTGGAGACGTTTACGCGCAAGTCGGGTCTGCACTCGGACCAGGCGATCTTTGTGCGCTCGGATCACAGGGGCTGGATCTGGTTTGGGACGGACCAGGGGATCGACGTCCTGATCGGCAAGCAGTGGCACCACTTCGGCCGCCAGGACGGGCTGATCTGGGACGACTGCAATACGGATGCGTTCTACGAAGATGCGGATGGCGCGGTCTGGATTGGGACCAGCCGGGGTCTGGCGCATTACCGCGTGCCGACGAAGCGGCCGCGCCTGGAAGGGCCGCGTGTGGAGTTCACCCGGTTCCAACTGGGCGATCATGCTCCGGATCTGGGCAATGACATCACGGAGCCTTACCGCAACCGCACACTGGCCGCGCAGCTTTCCGTGCTCACGTTCCTGGCCGAACCAGACATCCTTTGCCGGTTCCGGCTGGTGGGCCTGGACGATGAGTGGCTGGAGACGAAGCAGCGCGAAGTGAGGTTCCCGAACCTTCCGCCGGGCAGCTACGTGCTGGAAGCGACGGCGCGCAACGCGGCGGGGGTGTGGAGCAAGGAACCGGCTCGGGTCCGGTTCACCATCCGGCCGCCCTGGTGGGGCACGTGGTGGTTCCGGGCGGTGATGATTGCCGGGGTCCTGCTGCTGCTGGCGGGCGTAATCCTATGGCGGACCCGGCGGCTCATCAGCCAGAGTGCGCGGCTGGAAGCGGCGGTGAAGGAGCGGACGCAGCAGTTGCGCATCGAGCAGGAACGGATTGTGGGCCAGAATGCGGAGATCGAGCGGCTGCTGGGCGAGGCGCGGCAGGCGAATCAGCTCAAGGACGAGTTTCTGGCGAACATGAGCCACGAGATCAGGACGCCCATGCACGGGATCCTGGGGATGTTGAACGTGGCTTTGGACCAGACGGCGAACCCTCAGCAGGAGGAGTCGCTGGAGATGGTGAAGTCCTGCGCGCAGTCGCTGCTGCACATCCTGAACGACATCCTGGATTTTTCGAAGATTGAGGCAGGGAAGCTGGATATTGCGGTGGCGCCGTTCCGGCTGTCGGAGTTGCTGGATGGTGTGTGTTCGACGTTCCTGGCCGGCGCCCGGGAGCGAGGCATTGGGCTGAAGTGGTCGATCGCGCCGGGTGTGCCGGAATGGCTGGAGTGCGACGCCCGCCGGATCCGTCAGGTGTTGTTGAACCTGGTGGGCAATGCGTTGAAGTTCACGCATGAGGGCGAAGTTCGTGTGGCGGCCAGTATCCGTCCGGTGGATGACGGCGGGATGGAACTCCATTTCGCGGTGAGCGACACGGGCATCGGCATCCCCGAGTCGGCGCGCACGTTGATCTTTGAAGCCTTCCGGCAGGCGGACGGCACGACGTCGCGAAACTACGGCGGAACTGGACTCGGCCTGACGATCTCGTCGCGGCTGGTGCGCCTGATGGGCGGCAGCATCAGTGTCGAGAGTGAGCCCGGGCAGGGGAGTACCTTCCGGTTCTGGGTGATGGCGCATACGGTGGCCGCGCTGCATGACGGCATCTCGCCGCAGGCGTACCGGATGCTGGAAAACGCCGAGCCGAGGCCGCTGCGGATCCTGCTGGCCGAGGACAACATCGTGAATCAACGGGTGGCGACGGCGTTGTTGACGAAGCGCGGCCATTCGGTGGAAGTGGTGGGCAACGGACAGCAGGCGGTGGATCGGTCTGAAGCAGAGAGTTTCGACCGGATCCTCATGGATCTCCAAATGCCGGAGATGGACGGCTGGACCGCAACACTGCTGATTCGCGAACGCGAACGCAGGACGGGTGGGCATGTGCCGATCATCGCGCTGACGGCCCATGCCATGAGCCACATCCAGCATCACTGCCTGGAGGTGGGGATGGATGCGGTGGTCGTGAAGCCCTTCGATCCTGGGCCGTTCTGCGCGGCTGTGGAGCAGGATCTGCCGCCGCTGCTACCGTTGGATCCTCCCCAGTATGCGCAGAGCTCCCTGGCTCCGCCGGCTCGCCGGTGAGGGTGAGCGAGGTCGCGGGCTAACGAGACAATTCCATATCCACCGATGGTAAGTGAGGGCCGTCCGCCCGGAGGGCTGCGTTTGTGCGCTTGCGCCAGGGAGCGGTTCGATCGGACAATCGAGCAAGGTTCGGGGCCGGAGGGCTGATCGGAGGACTGGATGAGCGGGCTTGGCCGTGGTCGATGTGTGCTCTGGGTTGCACTGGCGATGCTGCTGCTGGCGCCTGCCGCCTCATCTTACTCGGTGCTGGCGCACGAGGCGATCATCGATTCCGCCTGGGATATCTCGATCAAAGGCCTTTTGCTGAAGAAGTATCCCGGCTCGACGCCGGAACAGTTGAGGGAGGCCCATGCATACGCCTACGGCGGGAGCATTCTGCAGGACATGGGCTACTACCCGTTCGGCTCGAAGCTGTTCACGGACCTGCTGCACTATGTCCGAAGCGGGGATTTCATCCTCAATCTGATGCGGGACGCCGAGAATCTCAATGAGTATGCGTTTGCGCTGGGCGCCCTGTCTCACTACGCCTCGGACAACGACGGCCACCGCATGGCCACCAATGTCGCCATTCCCATGCTGTATCCGAAGCTGCGGCTGCGATTCGGCGACCGGGTGACATATGCCGACGATGCGTTGTCGCATGTGAAGACGGAACTGGCGTTTGACGTTCTGCAGGTGGCGCAGGGGCACTACGCGCCCGACAGCTACCACTCGTTTATCGGCTTTCAGGTGGCCCGGCCGCTGCTGGAGCGTGCGTTCTTTGAGACGTACGGATTGAAGCTGGGCGATGTCTTTGCGAGCACGGGCCTGGCGATCGGCTCCTACCGTCATGCCGTGAGTTCGACGATTCCGGCGATGACGAAGGTGGCCTGGCAACTGAAGAAAGACGAGATTGTCCGGGGCGCCCCGGGCATGACACGGCGGAAGTTCCTGTACAACCTGTCTCGCGCGAGCTACCACAAGGAATGGGGCAGGGAATACCAGAGGCCGGGGTTGGGGGCGCGGATCCTGGCGTTCCTGTTCAACATTCTGCCGAGGGTGGGACGGGCCCGGGCCCTGCGATTTGAAACACCGACGCCGGCGGTGGAGAGATTGTTCATGGCCAGCTTCAACGCCACGCTGGACCGCTACAAGGCGCTGCTGGCGGCGGTGGATGCGGGCCGGCTGACGCTGCCGAACGAAAACTTCGACGTGGGCGAACCGACGAAGGCGGGGAGCTACACGCTGTGCGATTCAACGTATGCGCGGCTGCTGCACAAGCTGGACGGACACTATGCCGATATGGCGCCGGAGATCCGGCGGGATGTGCTGGCGTTCTATGGCGATCTGCACGCTCCCATTTCGACGAAGTCGGATGCGGCGGAGTGGACGCAGGTGGTGAAGGCGGTGGATGAGTTGAAGGCTCTGGAGCAGGGGGCAGCACCGGCCGCGGCGGGGCCGCCCGCATTGCAGAATCACGAATGATGCGCCGGCCGCCTGGCGGCTACAGGCGCCAGAGGGCCTGACGCAGGACCGCCTTGGGATTGGACGCCTGCTGTTCATACCAAACGGTGAGCAGGGCGCCGCCCGGGAGCTCCACGGTGGAGGGGTAGCCGAGGTCACCGCGGACTCCGTCGGCTGAGATCGTGATGGGCTGGGACCACGATTTGCCGTGATCCTCGCTGACCCTGGCCTGATTGCCGAACGGCGCGCGGCGGTAGCCGTAGGACATCAGCAGCCGGCCGTCGCCCAGACGGAGGAGATGGGATGGCAGACCCCACACGCCGATGGGGTGGGGCTCCGACCAGGTTTTGCCGCCGTCGACGGATTCGCACTGCAGTGTTTCCCCGCCGTTGACCTTGTTGTGATTGCGGACGTGGACCAGCAGGCGGCGATCGGCGGTCTCGACGGCGTGCAGTTCGTGGTAGTCCTCATAGCGGTCGCCCGGGCGGAGCGGGATATCGGAGAGGACGCGCCAGGTGCGGCCGTCGTCGGTGGATTCGGCGACGCGCGCCTTCTGACCGGACTCCCAGAGTTCCTTGCCCGGGTAGAGCAGCCGGTTTCCCGAGACTGCGACAGGACCATGCGGAGAGTTCAGGGGGACGCGATAGGGGGCCGACCAGGTCATGCCACCGTCGGAGGAACGCAGCATCCAGGTGCCGAGCAGATTGTCGCGCTGGGCTTGCGTCGACCGGCGTTGGACAGCCTGCCAGCGAGCGGTGCGCTCGGCCGGCCAATCTTTCGCGCGCTGCAGGGTGGTTTCGTAGGCCAGGGAAGTGAAGGTAGTGACGAGGATGGCGCCGGTGCTGGTGATGCAGAGGCCGGCGTCGCGATCGTCGATGACGGTGTCCATCAGCACTTCGGGCCAGCTCCACGATTTGCCGTCGTCCGTGGAGCGCATGAGTTCCACGCGGCCGAAGGGGCAGACGTGGGATTCGCGGCCGCCGGAGTAGGCGATGAGGAGTTCGCCATTGGGGCGGCGGGCGAGGGTCGGCCAGCCGCAGTAGGCGTCGGGTGTAAGGCTGATGTTGGTGAGGGCGGGGGCGGCTGGGGCCGCCTGGGCGGCGCAGGCGGAAAGTAAGGCGGGCGCGGCCAGGAGAGCACGTCGGGAGAGAGACATCGTTGAGTACCTTGCGGGCGTACCTTGCAGGGTACTAAAGCGTGGGGGTGGAAATGAAGGAAGGGGCCCTTGTGACGGGGCCCCTGTTGCGACTGCACTCAATGAAGGAGGGTGGGCGCGGCCGAAGCCGCTTACTTCGTGGCGGACGCGGCGGCGGCGCGGGTGCCTTCCACGTCGATGGTGATCTTCACCTCATCACTCACGACGACTCCGCCGGTTTCGACGGCTTTGTTCCAGGTGAGGCCGTAGTCGGCGCGGTTGATGGTGACCGTGGCGGTGGCGCCGCGGCGCAGCATGCCCCAGGGATCCTTCACTTCGGGGCCGGAGGCGTCGACGTTGAGGACGATCTGCCGGGTGACGCCGTGGAGGGTGAAGTCGCCGGTGACGGCCAGGCCGCTGGCGGTCTTTTTGGCGCTCTTGGACTTGAAGGTCATGGTCGGGTACTTCGCGACGTCGAAGAAGTCGGCGCTGCGCAGGTGCTCGTCGCGCTTCGGTTCGCTGGTGTTGACGGTGGCGGCGTCGATGGTGGCGTCGATCCTGATGGCCGCAGGGTTCTTCTCGTCGTAAACGATGGTGCCGGTGACTTTGCTGAATTCGCCGCGGACGTTGCTGACCATCAGGTGCTTGACGGTGAAAGCGGCCTTGGAGTGCGAGGTGTCGATCTTATACTCTTCCGCGAATACGGCGGGCGCGGCGAGCAGGGACAGGGCGAGGACAGATTTCCATGTCATGAGTCGGAATCCTTTTCGAGTTCTCTTCTTCCGGGTGTCGGTTGTTGGGGAATGGGGCGCTTACTTGGAGTAGTAGAAGCGTTCGTTGACGACCTTGCCGTCCTTCCAACGGCGCACGGCGACCTGGGCGAGCTGGAAGCGCGTGCCGCCCTTGAAGGTGACATCGTAGAGCCATTCGGACAGGGTGACGTCGCCATTGACGGCGGAAGAGAGGACGGAGGCACCGTGGAACTCTTCGATGCTCGAGAAGAAGTCGATCTCGCGCTGGCGGTTGACCGCCTTGCCGACGAAGGGTTCGTTGGAGTTTTCCTGCATGACGACGTTTTCGTCGTAGAGTTCGTCGAAGGCTTCCAGGGCCTTGCCGGTGAGGATGTCGTTGTTCAGTTTGGCGTCGAGCTGAGCGATAGTCATTGTCTTGTCTCCCGTATCTTTTCCAGTAGTTCCACCAGGGTTTCGGCCTCATCGGGGGTGAGCCCGGCGGCCATCTTCCGATCGACGGCCTCGATTAGCGGATCGAGGCTGGCCAGCAGGCGCGCGCCTTCCTCAGTGAGGTAGCAGAGCACCTGGCGGCGGTCTTTGTCGCAGCGAACCCGGCGGACGAGACTTTTGAATTCCATGCGGTCGAGCAAACGGGTCATACCCGGTGTCTCTTCGAGGAGACGCTCGCCGATGGCCAAGGTCGGAATGCCCTCGGCACCTGCGCCGCGCAGGATGCGCAATACGTTGTACTGCTGCGGCGTAATCTCGTGCGGTTCCAGGAATCGTGCTGTGTCACGCCGGAAGACGTCCGCGGTCTTCAGGATCGACAAAGACGCTTCCTGGTAGATGGAGCTGAACGGTTTCGTCTGCTTCAACTCCTCTTGAAGTCGGCTTGTCTTGCGTGCCATGACTTTAAATTACACGACATTAGTTGACGCGTCAAGCATTTTGTTGAAAGAAAATCCACCCGAGGCCGTAATGGCTGGGCGGATTGCCTGGATCCGGTTATTTTTCAGCGATTTGGATGGTGTGGCGGGCGGCTGGCCTAGATGCTGGCTTTGGGCGGAGGATCCTTTTCAGCATCGTTGCGGACACCGTTCCAGAGCTTCTTCACCCGCTCGTAGGTCGCCAGGAAACCGTCCTTGAGGTCCCGGGGTGCGAGGTACACCAAGACGTGGGAGGCCTCGACGAGGTAGGGCGCGACCATCGAATCAGCCACCGAATCCGGCACGGGTTTGATGGGGAAGGCCAGAAGCATCATGATGAAGACCACGCCGATGAGGGTGGCCTTGATGAATCCAAAGAGGGCTCCGAGGATGCGGTCGAGCCAGCTGAGGCCCGTCCACTTAAAGATGCGGGATAGGCCCCAGCCCAAGAGCCCGCCGGCGGCCTGGACTCCGACGAAGACCAGCAGAAAGCCGACGATGTTGCAGAGAGCGCGCGAACTCAGATACGGCTGGAAGTAGGCTCCGGCGGAGCCATAGAACCAGATGGCCAGCAAAAGGCCTAGCACCGTGGATGCCAGGCCGATTGCGAGGCGCGTGAAGCCCCGGCGAATGCCTTGGGTCACGAAGATTCCGAGTAGAACCAGAAAGAAGATGTCGAGCCAGTTCACAGCTTGCTACCGGTGATCTTTTCGTACGCCTCCCGGTACTTGTCGGACGTTTTTTCAACGACATCGGCAGGCAGCGATGGGGCGGGCGGCTGCTTGTTCCAGGTGAGGGTTTCGAGGTAGTCGCGCACGAACTGTTTGTCGAACGAGGGCTGGGCGCCGCCGGGCTTGTACTCGGAAGCGGGCCAGAAGCGCGAGGAGTCGGGCGTGAGGACCTCGTCGCCGAGGGTGAGAACGCCGTCGATGTGGCCGAATTCAAACTTCGTGTCGGCGAGAATGATGCCGCGGGTGCGGGCGTAATCGGACGCCTTGGAATAGATGGCGAGGGTGAGTCGGCGCAGTTCCTGCATGACCTCTTCGCCGGCGATTTCGGCGGAACGTTCGAAGCTGATGTTCTCGTCGTGGCCAGTCTGGGCTTTGAAGGCGGGGGTGAAGATGGGTTCGGGCAGGCGGTCGCTTTCGGTGAGGCCGGCGGGCAGGGGAATGCCGCAGACGGTGCCGAGTTTGCCGTACTCCTTCCAGCCGGAGCCGGAGAGGTAGCCGCGGGCGACGCATTCAATCTGCACCATCTCGGCGCGCTTCACCAGCATGGAGCGGCCTTCGAGCTGGTCGCGGTACTGGTGGAGGTCCGCCGGATATTCGCTGACGTTAGCGGAGAGGAGGTGATTCGGGACGACGTCCTTGAGGAAATCGAACCAGAAGAGGGAGAGCTGGGTGAGAACCCGGCCTTTGTCGGGGATCGGTGAGCCGAGGACGCAATCGAACGCGGAGATGCGATCGGTGGCGATCATCAGCAGCTTGTCGTCGCCCACGGCGTAGACATCGCGAACTTTGCCGCGGGCGATCAACGGGAGGCTGGGGATGTTGGTTTGAAGTAGGGTGCTCATCGGAATCTGTTGGGAACCTCAGGGTTCGAGGCAGACGCGCACGGCGCGGGCCTCAAAAGTCTCGCCCAGGCGCCGCATCGTGTCTTCGCTGAGGCGGTCCTGGACATTTTCGAATAATTCGTTTTCCTCGCGCCGGATGTGGGCGCGCAGCAGGGCGCCGAAGGATTGGAGGCGTTCGAAGGTCGGTTCGGCGCGGAGCGAGGCGATCTGCTGCTCCATGGCGCGGTGCTCGGCGACCAGGGTGTCGACCTGGGGATTGGGGCCGAGTTCGGCGAGGATGGCGGGGAAGAGGCCGGTTTCCTCGAGTTCGAAGTGGTTGACGAGTTCGAGATCGAAGCGATCGGCGCACTTGGCGGCAAGGCGCTGGATGGTGGCGGGGGAGGGATCCGGGCGAGCCCGCGTTCGATGAGGACGCAGAGCGCAAGTCCGTTGTGGTGCTGATGCGACAACGGGTGGAGGCTCTTATGTCGGCGCATAGGTGAATCGCGGCAGGGTCCGAATTACTGTTGGTACCATCCTCGCGGCGGGACGCAAGGCGGCTGATTAGAACAATTTCACGCTCAATTGTTTGATGCAAACACTGCCCGGATGCGTTATATTGGGAGAGTTGCCGTCCGGCAGCAACAGCAAGGTTACGGACAGGTGGCCGAGTGGTTAATGGCAGCAGACTGTAAATCTGCCGCTCCTTGCGAGCTACGGAGGTTCGAATCCTCCCCTGTCCACCATTCTCTCTGAAGTTGAAGAGAGAAACCTGGAGAAGCGCCGGGCGTAAGCGATCCAGCCTGGGTCTGTGATGGAAATCGCGGAGTGCAGTGTGCCGGGGTTGCCATGGGCAGGTAGGGTTGCGCTAAAGTAAGTTGCAGGGCCGATGTAGCTCAGATGGTAGAGCGCGTCTTTGGTAAGGTTAGGTCACCAGTTCAATCTGGTGATCGGCTCCAGAATTTTTCAAGACGAGCTGGACCCTTTCCAGGTTCCGGTGAGCCCGAAGCGGGCGGCCGGTCCCCATAAAAAGCTGGACTAGGTGGGAGGCAGCAGGGAGTCGCACGCATGGCGAAAGAGAAATTTGATCGCAGTAAACCGCATGTGAATGTCGGCACGATTGGCCACATCGACCACGGCAAGACCACGCTCACGGCAGCAATCACGAAGACGCTGGCCAAGCATAACCCGAAGGTGCAGTTCCGCAGCTTCGATTCGATCGACAACGCGCCGGAAGAAAAGGCACGAGGTATCACGATCGCGGCGGCGCACGTGGAGTATGAGGACGGCGAACCGTCACTACGCGCACGTGGACTGCCCGGGCCACGCGGACTACATCAAAAACATGATCACCGGCGCGGCGCAGATGGACGGCGCGATTCTGGTGGTGGTGCTCGGATGGACCGATGCCGCAGACGCGTGAACACGTCCTGCGGCCCGCCAGGTGGGTGTGCCGTACATCGTGGTTGCCCTGAACAAGGTCGACATGATGGACGACGCCGAACTGCTGGAACTGGTGGAGATGGAGCTGCGCGAGCTGCTGTCGAGCTACGGGTTCCCGGGCGACGACCTGCCGATCTGCCGGGTGAGCGCGCTGGCGCGCGTTGAACGGCGAGCCGCAGTGGGAAGAGTCGGTGGACGACCTGATGGAAGCGGTCGACAACTACATTCCGATCCCCGCGCGTGACGTCGACAAGCCGTTCCTGATGCCGATCGAAGACATTTTCTCGATCCAGGGCCGCGGGACGGTGGTGACTGGCCGTATTGAAAAGGGCCAGGTGAAGGTTGGCGAGGAAGTCGAGATCGTGGGCTTCCGCGAGACGCGGAGATGGTCGTGACGGGCGTGGAAATGTTCAAGAAGCTGCTGGACAGCGGCATGGCGGGCGACAACGTCGGCCTGTTGCTGCGCGGCATCGACAAGGACGACGTGGAGCGTGGTCAGGTGCTGGCGAAGCCGGGCTCGATCAAGCCGCACGCGAAGTTCAAGGGCGAAGTCTACGTGCTGTCGAAGGAAGAAGGCGGCCGTCATACCCCGTTCTTCAAGGGATATCGTCCGCAGTTCTACTTCCGGACGACGGACGTGACGGGCGTGATGGAGCTGCCGGAAGGCACGGAGATGGTGATGCCCGGTGACAACGTCACGGTGGGTGTGGAACTGATCACCCCGGTGGCGATGGACAAGGGCCTGCGCTTTTCGCGATTCGTGAAGGTGGCCGCACGGTCGGCGCCGGCACGGTGTCGGAAGTGGTTCTCGACTAGGTTTGCAGGACGCGCGGCGGCTTTTGAAAGAAGGCCGCCGCGTTTGTTCGCAAGGGTTTGTATCGAACGTACGGGCGGCAGGATCCCGAGGCTGTCCGGAAGTTGAGCTATGATGCCGAGTGTTTACCGGGAAGGGGATTAGGTTAACGGTAGACCAGCGGTCTCCAAAACCGCATGTGGGGGTTCGATTCCCTCATCCCCTGCCATCTTCCCGGCGACCGGCCCAGATCTGGGTGGATTTCAAAGAAAACGCCTGTGTTAGGGGCGTTTGTGGGTAGCGGGTGTGCCTGAGGCACGCCTCTCGGAAAGGCTTCGGAAAAGGTGCCATCCATGGCGGCAGTAACTACGGCAGCGAGCGGCGACAACCAGCCACAAGCCCAGAGCGGCGTGTCGGGCTGGATCGAACAGGTTAAAGAATACGTCCTGGATCTGAAGGCCGAGATGCGCCGGGTGAGCTGGCCCAACAAGGCACAAGTGCAAGCGACGACGGCGGTTGTGATCGCAGCAGTTTTTCTGTTCGCGGCCTACTTCGCGGTGGTTGACATGCTGCTGGGCCGGGCGATCAACCAGATTTTCCAGACGCTGGCACGGAAGTAGTAAGCGCAAGCTAGACAAGGGTTTCGTCCATGTCCGAGCAAGACTTCGATCAAAATCATGAGGCAGGCGGCGTCCCCGATCCGTCTGAAGACGCGCCGGTGAACGGCGCACAGTCGGAGTCCGCCGGGGAGGAAGCCGTCGAGGCGGCTGATCCGAATGCACTTCCGGGCATGGATTGGTTCATCATCCATACCTACTCCGGATTTGAAAATAAGGTCGCTGAATCGCTGCGGGCCCGGGCCGCGGCGTATGCGTTTTCCGACCGTCTGGGCCAGATCCTGATTCCCACGGAAGAAGTGGTCGAGTTGCGGAACGGCAAGAAGGTCACCAGCAAGCGGTTGCTGTATCCGGGTTACGTCATGGAGGTGCTGTTCGGATTCTATCGTGTTTCCCTATTAACCTTAGCAATACGTAATTGACCAGTAGAGGGCACAACA
>JASGIE010000020.1:0-14596 GCA_049841055.1 Paludibaculum sp.
AAGGTTAATAGGGAAACACGATCAATCCGAACAGCACCTGCGAGCAACTGGCGGGTGAGAGCAGCACCCGTCCCCAGCCTTGCGGATCTCCTCGGCGGCGAGGCCGGCATCGGCCTGGCGCATGGCGACGAGTTCGGCGTAGCCATTGA
Organism: Paludibaculum sp.; assembly: GCA_049841055.1. Lineage (GTDB taxonomy): Bacteria > Acidobacteriota > Terriglobia > Bryobacterales > Bryobacteraceae > Paludibaculum. Next base: position 150 of record JASGIE010000020.1, read on the forward strand.
TCACAGTGAGAAGGTTATTGAAGTCGTGGGCGACGCCGCCGGCCAACTGCCCCACCGCCTCCATCTTGGCGGCCTGGCGGAGCTGCTCCTCCAACCTGCGCCGTTCGGTGATTTCCATGGCCACACCACCGACCAACCGGATTTCCGCCCTGAGCGTGACGAGGAACTTCTTGACCATCCACTCGGTGAGCCTGCCGTGGACCGAGATGACGAAGTTCGTTCCCTGACGCGTCCATCCTCGAGGATGGCTTTGTCGTCGCGTTGGAAGGCAGCGACGGTTTCGGCCACAAAGAGATCGGAGGCGCGCAGACGCTCCCATGCTCCGATCGGGCGCGAAGCTCCGCTTCCAGAACTCGTTGGCAAGATGTCAACGCCATCGCCGCCCTTAGAAAGACCCCGACGGGCAGGTGGTCCATGAAGGCCGCGAAGAACGCTCACGGACTTCTCGAGCGCCTGCCGTGACTTCTCCATTCTGGCGAAGACGCGCCGCAGCAGAACGTAGAGCAACAGGCTTGTGACGAGGACGAAGAACAGGCCTTTGTAGACGCTGATCCTCAGCAGGAGATCGCGGCGGATGAAGAAGTAGGCAGCAGCCTGGTCGGAGGTAGAATCCACAGCCCGGCGACCAGAAGGTAGGCCAGAACGACGCGGAGCGCGTTCCAGTTCACCAACGAACCAGGACGCGCTCGATTCGCATGACGGGACCCCCGGGCAGTTTCTTACAGGGCAAGAATAACAACCGCCATCACAGCCGAAGCGATGGGCAGCAGGAGGAGGGCTTTCTTCAACTTCTTCGGATCGTCTCCGGCCATACCGCCGATGACGGGGGAGCTGACGACGAGGCCGAGCCAGCCGGCAGTGGAGGCGAGCCCGGTAGCGGTGGAATCGAGACCTTCGCTTTGAACGCGCCGCCGACCAGACCCAGCGCCGTTGGGAACACTGGAGCCATGGCCAGACCGCCCAGGAAGACGAAGATCCAGGCGGTCTTCGGATTGCCGGTCTGAAGCATCAGGTAAGTGGTGATGGCCATGGCGATGCCGGCTCCGAAGAAGAACCATCTTCGGAGTGACGCTCGCCAGGACAGGAACGACGGCGATGCGGCCCAGCAGCAGGCCGAGGGCAAAGCCGAGGGAAAGGATGGTGAGCGCTTTGGACTCCGGCACGCCCTGGGCGATCAGGTGGCGGGCCAGCCAGTTCCACACGCCGACCTCGCAGGCAACGTAAAGGAACAGGGCCAGGGAGAGCAGCAGGAGCACGGGGCTGCCAATGGAGAGAGACCTGATCCGCCTGGAACGCGACCTTGCCGCTGGGCGGGCTCATCGAAGTCATGCCGTTCACGGCCAGAGCGATCAGGGCGATGGAGGCAGCGAAGATGAGCAGGCGGTTGGCGTTGTTCTGGAAGAGGCGGGCCGCCACCAGGGGTGTGATGAGGCCGCCGAGGCCGAAGAACAGGTTGACGGCATTGAATACGGCCGCGCCCTGCAGCCACGGCACACTGATGTCGCCGGCCAAGGCGAAGGCGGCGGTCACCAGGGCGCCGCCACCGGTGCCGAGCAGCAGCATGAGTCCGGCGATGCTGCCATAGCCGCCGGCCAACCGCAGACCAAGAAGAGCCACGGTGATTACAGCGAGCGCGAGCAGCATGCCCAACTTCTTGCCCTCGAGGTCCATCGGGGCCCGGCGCAGAAGGATCCGATCATCAATCCGATCGCCTGGGCCATCCCGATGTTGCCGTTCTGCTTGGGCGATAACCCGATATTCTTGGACAACTCGGGCAGAATGGTGCCCGAGCATGGCGGCGATCATGCCATAGGTGAGGGATGCCTAGGATGTCAGCGATAAGTAACATAGCTTCAAGATGCTATCATCTTTTCCCGTCTACCTGACCAACATCTCCGTGAGAGACGCGTCCAGCAGAGCCACTGGGCGTCTCCACTTCGAGCATGGTGGTGAGCGTGGGCGCGATGTCGTTGACGCAGGCGCGGCCGTTGTACTTCCCGGCCTTGATCCCAGGCCCCATGAAAATCGACGGGCACGTGGGCATCGGTAGTTCCAGGGCGTATCCGTGCGAGGTGCCGCTCTCTCGAATAGCCAGTAGGGTTCCGGCACGATCACCAGATCCGACGCTCGCTGGTAGAAGAAGCCATTCTGGGCGCGCACGCCGACCATGTCGTTCTGCGAAAGTCCGCGGCGCAGCTCCTCTCGTGTGAACACGCGGGCGATGTGCGGAAGATTGCGGACCGCCTGTGCGGCCACCTGTTCCACTTCCTCGAGATCCAGGCTTGCTGTCGGCGATCAGCTTGTGATCCAGGTAGGGACTGGGACCGCTTTTGCCGAGGACCCACTTCGACTCCCCATACTTCGCGTTGAGCGCCGCGGTGACGGCGTCGAGAACCACGTTTTCCGGGATGCGGCCACCGGGCATCTTGCGGGTCGCCATCAGTTCCGGCAGCGGCGAGACACCGTGATCGGCGCTGAGTGCGACGACGACATTGGAAAGGCCGACGCGTTTGTCGAGGAAGGTGAAGAACCGGTCGAGTACCTTGTCGGTGTGAAGCGTGATCTCCTTGGCCTCCGGCGAATCGGGCCCCTTGGCATGGCCCACCGTGTCGTTGGCCGAAAAGCTCATCGAGAGCAGATCCGTGCCTTCGCCGCGGCCGAGATTCTCACCTTCAATCGCTGTCTCGGCGAAGAGTTCCACCACGTCGTTGCCGAGCTTTGATTCCGACATCTTGTCGTAGCCCAGGGTGCCCTTCCACTGGTCGATCACCTTCTTCTCGTTGAAGGTTTTCACCCAGGCAGGCAGATCCGGAAAGTACCAGGTGGAGCTGACGAAGTTGCCGGTGGGTTTATCGAACCAGTAGGCGCCGTCGGCCATGTGGCCGCCCGGCATGATGGCGCTGCGATCCTTGATGGACAGGCTCACCACCTTCGAGGGGGCCTTGCCGCTCATCTTCAATTCGTCGCCCACGGTGGAGACGAGCAGGCGATGAGGCGACGCTCCGCGCTTGGCGGGTGCGCCCAACTGCTGGACCTTTTCGTCGGAGACGCTGGTGACCTGCTGGCCGGTCTGGCGGTCGTACCACTCATTCCCGACAATGCCGCTGGAGGCCGGCATGGCGCCGCTGAGCACGATGGAGTGCCCCACGGCGGTGACGGTCGGCATGTGATCGTAATAGGCGTTCGTGAACACCGCGCCATGATCCAGCAGTCGCCGGAATCCGCCGGTGAACTGCGATCCGAACTTGGTGAGGTAGTCATACCGGAACTGGTCGACCACGATCATCACCACGAGCTTTGGCTTCTTTACGGGGGCAGCGGCCGGGCGGGTCTGGGCCCAGCTCAGGAGGGAGGCGGCGCCGAGCGCCGCCAGGAGGAATGTTCTTCTCATCGGTCTCTACTCGATCACCGCGCCGGTGCCCTGAATCTGATAGATGGTCACGGGTCCTTTCACACTGGCGGGATCGAACTTGCGCTTGTTTTCTTCCGCTTCGTGCTTGGCCTGCGCGATGGCCTGTTCCTTGGTCATTTCGATCTTGGACAGCTTGCCTTCGGCGACAGCGGTCTTGCCGATCGAATCCTTTGGGAACACGATTTCGCCGTCCTTCACCTTGATCTTCACCGCGGCCTTGGTGGCGGGGTCCACCAACTGCATCCAACAGCCCATCGCCTGGCAGACTTCGGAGATGCGGCCTTTGACCTGCACTGTTTTTCCAACGAAGTCGGCCGGTTTCGCGTTGAGGTCGGCGATGGCGGTCTGGGCGGTCAGGCTCAGGGGCTTGCCCAGCTTCGTTTCAGCCGCGAACCAGAGCGCAGCCGGGATGAGGAGTGAGAGAAGGTACTTCATGCGTCTTATTGTCCCAAGTCGTGACTAAAAATACAGCCCGGCCGCGGACCGCCTCTACAGGAACGCGCGGATGAGGCGGCGCTGGGCGTCCTTGATCTGCCCGTTGGCGGAGTCGAGCGCGGCGATCTTCTCTTCCAGATTCCGCAGCAGGCGGGCGCGTTCGATGGCGCCGTTGATCACCAGCAGCAACTGGGCGTTGTCCCAGGGCTTTTCCAGGTACTGGTAAAGGCCCTCTTCGTTGATCGCCTGGATGGCGCTCTGTTTGTCCGCATGGCCGGTGAGCAGGATGCGGCCGGCTTCGGGATGATGCTCCTTCGCGGCGCGCAGCAGCTCCAGTCCGTTCATGTGGGGCATCATGTAGTCGCTGACCACGACATCCACCGGACTGCTCTTGAGAAAATCCGACGCCTGGATCGGGTTGCTGAAGGCCTCGACTTCGTAGTCGGTCTCCAGACTTAAAAACGCGCGCACGCTGGTGAGCACCATTTCCTCGTCGTCTACCAGCAAAACCTTCGGCTGTTGACCGTTCGCCAAACGCTACCTCCCAGGGATCCTGACGAAAAACGTTGTACCTTTGCCCGGCTCGGTTTCGAACCAGATGCGGCCGTGATGGTCTTCTTCCACAATGCGCTTCGACAGCGCCAGCCCCAGCCCTGAACCGACGCCCACAGGCTTGGTCGTGAAGCCGGCTTCGAAGATATGCGGCTGGTTCTCCGGCGCGATGCCCTTGCCGGTATCGGAGATGGAGGCCTCCACCATGCCGTCCTCGGCCAACCTTGTCCTGACGACAATGCTGCCCGACACTTCGATCGCCTGGGCCGCGTTCAGCAGCAGGTTCAGGAAGACCTGGCCCAGTTGCTGGGGCCGCATTCCACCTGGGGAATGTCGCCCAGCTGCATATCCAGCGGCAGGCAGCGCTTGTACTGGCAGTCGATCAGTTTGGCGGTGTCGCGCATCAGATCGTTGAGGGAGACCACCCTGACTTCGGTGTCGGTGGCCCTCGAAAACGTCTTGAGGCTGCGGACGACGGCGGAAATCCGTTCGCAGGCGATCTTGTCGACCGCGGCCAGACTGCGCAGAGTATCCACCAGGTCGATGGCTTTCTTGGGAGGAGGCTGGCTATCGGCGGAAGCCGTGACGAGCGCATCCTTGAGCTTATCGAGAGCCTTCAGCACAACTTCGTTATTGGAAACGATGGAGCCGATGGGGTTGTTGATCCATGGACCACCCCGGCGACCAACTGCCCAAGCGCCGCCAGCCGCTCCCGTTCCTCAGTGGTCGCGTCGAGTTCCTGCATCACTGTTTCACCTCACCGCTGAGCAGCGCACGGAAGCGTTTGACCAGTGTCGACAGGATCGCCGAAGCGATCTCCATGTTGTCCGACAGCAGGTCGAAGAAATCGTCCCGTGAGATTCTCAGCAGAACCGTGTCTTCCAGTGCCCTCGCCGTCACCGGTAACGGCGAATTGTCCAGAAGCGCCCAACTGCCCAGCACTTCGTTCTGGTGAACCACTTCCAACTGCTCGCCGTCCTGCAGCAGCGCAACGCTGCCGTCGAGGATGATGTACATCGCGTCAAGCGGACTTTGCGGAGTGAGAATGTCGCGTCCGGGCTGGGCGTGATCCTGAGTGGCGATGGCGGCGACCCGGGACAACTGGTCCGGCGTCAGCCCCTTCATCAGGTCTACCCCCTCCAATGCGATCACGCGCTCGACGATGTTCAATTGGCGCATCGTTTCCGGCCTCCCCAAGACACCTGAGTTCAGACCCAGATCGCGGGCCGCGGCCAGGGCACAGCCCATCAGCCACGGATCCCCTTCATCTATCATCCGCCCCAAGGCGTCGCCGGCGGTAGGCTTGTCGATGCCGAACAGGAGCAACGCCTGGTCGTCGGCGCCATCCTCATCGAGAAGCGGCAGGACCAGACGCTTCAATTCGTGGTCGAGAATGTTGTCGAGAAAATCGATGGCGTTCGACAACTCTTCCTGCTTGTTGCGCTGGTAGGCGCGGAAAGCAGCGTCGATATCCTTGGGCGGGTAGCGCAGACCCAGCAACCGGAACAGCCGTTCCACGGTGCGACCCATGCGCTCTTCCAGCGTATGCATCAACAGGGCCAGCGCCGGAGCCTGGCTGCCGCTCTGCCGCAGCGCGCCCAGGGCCGCGTGCATGGCAGTAGTCGCTGCGGGCTTCCTGCTGGATCTGCTCTTCCACCGGTTGGCCGCCAAACTTCAACTCGGGAGCGCGATCGCGCATCGTGGTGAGAGCCCGCACCACGCCGCCGCGCACCACCAGATCTTCCACACTGAGCAGCGCGAGCATGGAATCCAGGGCAGCCTGCGTCCGGGTGCGCGTCGAACACGCAGGGCGCGCAGACGCACCCGGGAGAGGGCAGATTCGTCGGCAACGATTGGCGCCAGAACCGGCGCCACGGCTTCTCCCAGAGCGACCAGCGCATCGGCGGCCGCTCCGCGCACGGAGCTGTCGCAATCGGCCAGCATGCGGGGCAGCTCGTACAGCGCGTATTTGGAATGGCCGCGCAGAGCCAGGGCGCCCAGCCGCCGGCGGGCCGGGTCAGTCGATTCCAACGCAGTCTTGGCCCAGGACAGCGGCGTGCGATTGGACGACTCCACCGCTGCCTCCACCAGCTTGGGATCCTCTGATTCCAGCATGCGGCCCAGCAATTCGTCCTCACAGCCGTTCACGCTGCAGGCGTAGCGCACGGCCGACTTCAGGGCGATGCTGCCAGGCTGTTCGATTTCCGCCGGGCTTCCGTCAACAGCGAGTGCCAGCCGCGGTGGGCGGCGATCTCGAAGATCTTGGCGCGAACCTCGCCGGGCGCGTGATGGACCATGCGCACGGCCAGCGGCTCCAACGGATAGTCCGGCACCTCATCGAGCATGGCCAAGGCGTAGACAGCCTGGCGGGGGCTCTGCTTTCGAGCGGTCTCCTCCAGCAGCCGCAGCAGGCCGGCGTCCTGGTAGGGGATGCGCATGCTCTCCAGATCGAGTCGGCGCGACTCCAGCCGGCCGCGCACCGTGGCGATGTATTCGCGGCGCGCATACATCGACAGGGCGGCCCAGATGATGCAGAGCACCAGGACAGCGACCGTCACCGCAGTCAGGTCGTCGACGAACAGGGCGCCCAGCGCCAGAATCACCAACGCGCCCAACCCGCGCGCCATGCGATCGACAAAGACGTCCACGAAGGCCTTGGTGCGCTGCTTCAGATCGTCCGGCAGCGGCAGATAGAGCAGCTCCATGCCGGTCCGGTTCAGCGAATAGCGGGTGGACGCCTCGATCAGGCGGGCAGCTCCGGCCGCCCAGACGCCCGGCGAGAACAACATCGCTCCGGAAGCGCAGCCGATGCCGATGGGCATCGCCAGCAGGGTGCCGCCCACACCGAAGCGGTTGACGATCCAGGACGTCAGGAAGATCTGCAGAAAGAAAGTGGCGAGGTTCAGATACAGTCCGTAGAATCCGCCCGAGGAAGGCGGTCAACTGATCGCCGGAACGGCCCCGGACGGCCATGGAATTGAACTGGAATTCCACCAGCGTATCCACGACATAGGTGACGGTGAGGATCGCCACGATCACCTGCAGGTGGCGGCGCTGCAGGACGGCCTGCCCGATGTCGCGGACAGAGAACTCGATCTCTTCGCGCGTGGCGCCCCGCGCTTTTTCGAGATTGACACCAGGCTGTAGCAGAAGGACCCGATAGAAGACGTACGCCAGGACGACGAAGGCCGCGCTGACCATTAGCAGATTGCGCGTCGCCACCGCGGCTGCGAATTGCGCGGTGAGCGAGCCGCCGACCGCGGCACCCAGAACCGCCCCGCCGGCCAGCACGCCGTATACACGTTTGGCCTCGCGGGCGTCGAAGACCTGACTGGCCACCAGCCATCCCTGAGAAACCAGGACCAGGCTGGAACAGACTCACCCAGACATTGAAAACGTAATAGACCCAGCTTCGGCCGGTGTCGAGAAGTTGCCAGAGCTCCAGCAGGCACAGCACGACAAAAATGATGGACGATTGACGGCGGCATTCAGCGACCATTTGACGGCGATGCGCGAGTAGAAGTAGGCGAGAATCCCGCCGCTCACCGCCATAACCATATATAGGTAGGGCAGATGATCGGTGTTAAACCGCGTGAGGAACAGCGCGCGGGAGGACGGTTTGAGGATGTAATAGGCCAGCAGAACGCACATCAGGTACAGGAACATCAGTGCGGTGCGGGCGTATTCTCCTGGCCGCACATCGATCGCTCGGCTTAGTCGTGCCTGAAGGCGCTTCAGCAAGGTGCGGACCTCGTGAGAAAATGTGAGTGTAGCATAGGCCGCTCCGCCAGCCGGAGAGACGGAACCTGGCGTTCCCGCGCTAATGTATTCCTATGTGGCTTCGACGCTGGCAAGCCTATCTCTTTCCCGGTGCCGCCGAGGCCGATGACGGCTTCAGGCGGCAAATCCAGCGTCTGGGCGCTACCGGGCTGCAGGTGGCGGGCGGCGTCACCATTGGTACAACCCTGTTCCTGACGGTAGGCCGTTTCTTTGTCCAGCCGGAACCGGAGACGCTCCGGTTGCGGCTGATCGAAGCAGCGGTGATGTTTGTCCTCGGCTCGCTCAACTTCCTGTTCGCTTCCTGGCCGCCGGCCGCGCGCCGGGCACGCGCCATTGCGGTCTGCAGTTCTCTGATAACGGCATCCACCCTGATTCTATTTTCGCTGTTGATCACGGGAGTGGCACCCAGTTATGAGGATTTCATTCCGAGTCTCGTCACACTCGTCCTACTCGTCAGCGTAGCAGCCTATCCGCTCCGGCCGGCCCAATCGTTCGCCATGGGTTTTGCCATGTGCGTTATTTATACGGTGGAAACCAGCTTCATCCACCGCACTCTCTACCTGGGCAGCGGCCCGCTGCGCACGAACCTGCTCTTCATCATGATGCTCTCGGTGCTGGCGGCGGGGCTGTCGGGCCTGCTGTACCGCCAGCGGTATCTGACGTACGTGTCCTATGAGCGGAGCCTGCAGGCAGCTGAGGAGTTGCGCGAGGCGCAGACGCAGTCCGTTCTGGCGGAACAGTCCATTACCATCGCCAAAATTGCCGCCGCCCTCAGCCACGAGATGAACAATCCGCTGGGCGCCCTGAAGAGCTCGGTGGACACCCTGCTGCTGCTGACGGCGCGGCAAGCCACGGCCCCGCCGGAAGACCACTGCCGGCTGGTGCGGTTGCAATCCGATCTGCGCAAGGCGGCGCTGGAGTCGATCGACCGCCTCAGCCGGATCGTCAGCCGCATGCAGCGCTTCTCGAACCTCGATCAGGCGGAAGTTCAGGAAGTCGATCTGAACCAGCTTGTTGAGGACGCGGTGGCTCTGACGCGGGCCAATCTGCCCCTCCGCATCACCATCGAAACCCAACTCGCCACACTGCCGAAACTGGCTTGCCGCCCGTCCCAGCTCAGTTCCGTTTTTCACGGCGTCATCACGCATGCGGTGCGGGCGCTCGGAGAAGAGAGCGGATTGATACATGCCTGTAGTGCCTCTTCTTCGCACGGCGTCGACGTGACCATCGATCACAATGGATCACCCCTGCGGGAAGACCAGTTGAGCTCGCTGTTCGACCCTGGCTTCCAGGTGACCGGCGATCGAATCGCCGCCGGCAACTGGGGCATGTTCGGCTTTCGCCGCATGGTGAGGGAGCACGGCGGAGACATTACGGTCGAGAGCCCTCTTCCTGAGAATGAAAAGAGGCAGGGAACGCGCTTCCGCATTCACCTGCCTCTACGTACCGGTCTGGCGCTTAATTCTTGTTAGGCCCGTTTTCCTTGGCCAGCCGGACCTTCGCGCCTTCCACCTTCTTCTGGATCTTGGCGACTTCGGTCGTGTCGACATCGCTGGGGGCATTCGAGTGCCATTCCCGCAATGCCAGCTCCCACTGGGCCAGCGCGTCCTTCCACTTGTTCAAGCCGCTGTAAACGTCGCCCAGGTGGTCGTGGACCGTAGGATCGCGGCTGCCGCGTTCCAGAGCACCGCGCAACTGCGCCACGGCGTCGTCCAGTCGGTTCATCCGGAAGTAGACCCAGCCCAGGCTGTCCATGTAGGCTCCGTTGTTCGGCTCCAGATTGACGGCCTTCTGAATCAGTTCCAGCGCTTCCGGCAGACGGACGTTGCGGTCGGCCAGCATGTAGCCCAGGTAGTTCAACGCAGCGGCGCTCTCCGGGTTCACCTTCAGTGACTTGCGGAACTCCTCTTCCGCCTGGTCGAACTTCTTCTGGCGCTCGAACATCGCCCCGCGCAGGAAGTGAATGTTCTCCTTCTCATCATCGGAGTTGGAGAGCTTCTCGGCGGTGTCGATTGCCTTGGCCATCTCGGCGTAATTCTTCGACTTCTCGTAAACCTGCGAGAGGGACAGCCAGGTCTCGCGGTCGGTCTTGCCATCCAGCAGCGACTTCAGGGTCGCCTCGGCTTCCTTGAAGTGCCCCAGGTCCGTCTGGAGGCTGGCGGCGACCGACTTGATCAGGCGATCGTTGGGATACTTCGTCGTGGCGGCCTTGGCTTCCTTTTCGGCGGAGGCAAAATCCTTGCCGGCGCGATAGGCATCGATGATCTGCGCCTGAGCCCGGGCGGCCGACTCGGGCTCCAGCTCCGCGATCTCACGGAAAGTGGCCACGGCATTGGGCGTCTGTTCGCTGATGCGGTAGAGCAAGCCCAACTTCTCCAGCAGGATGACGCGGTTGCCGCGTTCGCCCACGGAGTCGGTCTTCTTCGGCATGCCGTCGAGAATCTCTTTGAGGCGGGCAATCGCGTCCTGCGTTTTACCCTGCGCCTCCAGCAGGCTCACGTCGTTGTACTGGATCTCGAGATTGTTCGGGTCCAGTTGCTTGGCTTTCTTGGAGTATTCATCCGCCTTGGCGAAATCGCGCTTCTGGCGGTAGATCTGCGACAGCCGCAGAACAGAAAGCAGATCGCTGGAGTCTTCCTTCGACAGGTCTTCAAAGACGCCCTTGGCGGTATCGAGGTCTTCCGCCTTGAAGAGCGCTTCGCCGTAGGCGCGCCGCAGGTCGGCATTCTCCTTATTCATTTCGACGGCGCGGCGGTAAGTCTCGGCGGCGAGCTTGAAATCCTTCAACTGTTCGTAGGCGGCGGCCAGCGCGGTCAGCGTCCGCAGGCTCGGGTTCTTTTCGGCAACCTTCCGCAGCACCTGGCTGGCGCTGACGGTGTCGCCGAGATCGGAGTAGACCATCGCCAGGCCGGTGAGGGCGTCTTCGTTGTCGGCGTCGATGGCTAGAGCCTTCTTATACGCCTTCTCGGAAGCCGACGAATTCTGCGCCAGCTTGTGCAGCCGACCGAGCATCAGCCAGTTGTCGACGTCCTTCGGAGCCTTCTCGCCGATCTTCTCGTACTGCTCGATGGCGGCCTTCATCATCTCTTCGTTCGGCCGCGTCTGCTGGCCTTCGCGGATGCGGGCCGTGTAAAGGCGAGCCAGGATGCGGCGGGCATTGACGTCCTCGGGGCTCTTCTTCACGAACTCTTCGAACTCGGTGACGGCCGTGCGAATCTGGCCGGACTGCAGGTAGAGGTCGGAAAGGTCCTGTGCGAGGCTGGCGGTTTCGGGGTCCTCGCGCATGGCCATCTTATAGTTATCGATAGCCTTGCTGACATATTCCCCACGGCCGCCATACTGGGCGGCCAACTCGGCGTAGAGGTGGCCCAGCGCCGCGTGATAGTAGGCCGCGGCTTTCGCATTCTTGGGCGCGGTCGCCTGTGGCTGCGCCGATAGGACAGAAACCGCTGCCAGCAACACCCCTGCCAGCCTCGCCACGCGTGGGTAATTCATTCCGTGCCTCTCCATGAAAAGTGCCACTCTTTCAGACCGGTCCACCTGCCGACACTACCAGCGACCAGAGATTTCACTCTCAACTATATCCGAACTGTCACTATATCCGATGCCTCATCCGTCCAGCCGGTTTCGCTCGGATTGCCGGACAGTACTTCTGTCCTTAGATCGGTCCAACCAAGCTATCCCCTTAGAATAAGGACGTGGAATCACCTCTCGTGGTAGTTGCCGGGCCCACCGGCTCCGGCAAAAGCCACCTTGCCCTCGCCCTCGCACGGCAATTCGATGGCGAAATCGTCAATAGCGACTCGCTGCAGGTGTACCGGGGTCTCGACATCGGCACCGCGAAGACGCCGCTCGCCGAGCGCGGCGGCATCCCGCACCACCTCTTCGACTTCCTCGACCCCTGGGAGGTCTTCAATGCCGGCGATTTCGTCAAGATTGTACGCCCGGTGCTGGCGGAGATCACCGCCCGCGGTCATCTCCCGATTCTGACCGGCGGGACCGGGTTCTACGTCCGGGCGCTGCTGGAAGGCCTGAATGAGGGCCCGAGCCGGGACGACCAACTGCGCGCCCGGCTGATGGCAAGAAAGGGAAGCCTGCATCGCCTCCTGCGCCGGTTCGACCCCGCCACCGCGCAGCGAATCCACCCAAACGATAGGAACAAAACCCTGCGGGCCCTCGAGATCTGCCTGCTGGCCCGCCGCCCCGCCTCGGACGTCTTCCAGGCGGACCGGCGGAAACTGGACGGATTCCGGACGCTGAAGATCGGTCTGAATCCGCCGCGGGCCGCCCTGCATGAACGCATTGCGCGCCGGACCAGGGTCATGTTTGAGGGCGGACTGGTGGAGGAAGTTCGCCGGCTGCTCGCCGGCGGAGTGCCCGCGAACGCTAAGGCCTTTGAATCCATCGGATACAAGGAGTGTCTCCAATACCTCGACGGGACGCTTTCCCTGGAGCAGGCGGTGGAGAACACGACAATCGCTACCCGGCAGTACGCGAAACGGCAGATTACCTGGTTCCGCAGCGAATCCGACATGCGATGGCTGGATTGTTTTGGGGACGACCCGGTAGCCGTTCCGCAAGCCTCGAATTGGATTAGAGAGTTTACATGTACCTCGAGGTAAACATAGGAACAAAACGGTGGGTCGCCCGTATTAGCTAGTGTGAGCAGCGGAATTGGCACTGGTACTCTGCGGAACCCAGAACTAATGGGTTTAGATTACACCACCTAAAAGTTGGGAATTTTTTCGCAGAGTGTTGCCATAAGCCCTGCATATGAGACTATAATTCAGTCAGGAGAGTCCACGATGACTAAGACCGTGAAGTTTTTCGCTCTGTTTCTTACTATCGCGCTGGTGTGTGCCAGTGCTGCCACCTATCAGGTGACCCTCTTCCAGCCCTCCACCGTTGCCGGTAAGGAACTGAAGGCAGGCGACTACAAGCTGACCGTCGACAACGACAAGGCCACCATCGCCAAGGGCAAGGATAAGGTTGAAGCGACCGTCAAGGTTGAGAACTCCGACACGAAGTACTCCGCCACCTCTGTTCGCTACACCGATGACAATGGCAAGATGAAGGTTCAGGAGATCCGTCTGGGCGGCACGACCACGCGCCTGGTGTTCAACTAAGCCTTTTCTGATGAGTAGGATCGACGAAAAGCGTTCCTAGATAACAAGTACGACGATTGATGGAACGGCCGCTCCGAGTCCAGTTTCGACCGGAGCGGCCGTTGCCGTTCTAGCCGCCCCCCCTGGTATACTTCCCTCGTGGTTCGCTGGTTTGGCCTCCCGCTGCTCGCCGCACTGCTGGCACCCGCACTTCCAGCAGAAACAATCCTAATACTCCCGTTTTTCAACGTAAGCAAATCGAAAAGTATCGACTGGATTGGCGATAGTATTTCCGAAACTATCCTAGAAAGTCTAGCTTCGGAGGGTCTCGTTGTGGCATCCGCCGAGGCACGCGACGAGATTCTGCGGCAGATGAGTATCCGCCGGTATACCCGGCTCACCACGGCCAGTGTGATGGAAATCGCGGTGAATACTGACGCGGGTGTAGTGGTGTACGGCGAGATCGACCTGGAGCCGGTGGCTACCGGCCCGACGTCCAAGGGGATGCTCAAAATCACGGCGCACATTCTGGACGTGCGCAGGGTGCGGCGCCGGGGCACTTCCGAGGCTGCCGGACCGCTGGAGAACCTCTCCTCCCTCCAAACCGAGATTGCCTGGTTCGCATTGAAGACACTTTCTCCCGCCCTGACGGTCAACGAAGAGGAGTTTCGCCGGAGCCGCCCGCGGGTTCGCCTCGACGCGCTCGAAAGCTATGTCCGAGGCCTGCTCACCTCTGCAACTGACCAGAAACACAAGCTTTTCACGAACGCTGCCCGGCTGGAACCAACCTACTCCCAGCCCTGCTTCCAGCTCGGCCGGCTGAACTTCGCGGCCAAGAACTACCGGACCGCGGCGGAATGGTTCCAGAAGGTAGCGCCGATCGACCTGCACTACAGGGAAGCCCTCTTCTTCCTGGGGTTGAGCCGGTACGACACCGGAGATTTCAAGGGCGCGGCCGATGTGCTTCGAAATCTCTCGGGGCTCGTGCCGCTGCCGGAGGTTTGGAACAACCTGGGGGCCACACTGCTGCGGATCAACGACCCGGATGCCGACCGGGCGTTTTTGAAGGCGGCCGAGATCGACCCGGCGGACCCGGACTACCACTTCAACGCGGGCTATGCGTTGTGGCGCAAAGGCCGTTACGACGATGCGGCGAATGCATT
>JASGIE010000021.1:0-39434 GCA_049841055.1 Paludibaculum sp.
TGTTATGCCTTACTGGTTCGTTACGTATTGCTAAGGTTGATAGGGAAACACGATAGAGAATCCGAACAGCACCTAGCGCGTTCTGAATGAACAGTTCGGGATTGAGAACGCCGCCGACGACGAAACTGCATCTCCCAGTAGGTGGTGACCATCCGGTAGTAGGCGTTCATTTCGGATCCGGGCGGGCAGAGCTTCTGCCAGTCCTCGACGGTCTTGTATTTGCATTCCGAGACGAACCAGGCACGCGCCTTGCGAAGTTTCTCCTCGCGCCGCTCTTCGTACAATCGCAACAACAGGTTGGCGTCCTCATAGGTCGGCTGCCGGTTCCATTCAATTTTGGCCATGAACGAGATTCTACCGGCTTTGCTACACTCCCAGAAAAACATGTCTGGGAACGAAGTCTATTCTCCAAGTACAGAGTTCTCCTCCCAAGCCCACGTGGGCTCCATGGAGGCCTACCAAGAGTTATACCGGCGCGCGGAGGCGGATCCGGAAGGGTTCTGGGCCGAGCGGGCCGAGAGCGAGGTTTCCTGGTTTGAGAAGTGGAGCCATGTCTATGAATGGCATCCTCCCTTCGTGAAATGGTTTGTCGGCGCCAAGACCAATGCCGCCTACAACTGCCTGGACCGGCGTCTGGAGACGCGCGGCGACAAGCCCGCCATCCTCTTTGAAGGCGAACCGGGTGACCAGCGCACGCTGACCTACCGTGAGCTACATGAGGCCGTCGGGGCGGTTCTCCGAACGTCCTGAAGTCGCGCGGCTTTCAGGCCGGCGACCGCGCCATCATCTACATGCCGATGATCCCGGAGGCAGTGGTGGCGATGCTGTCCTGCGCACGCCTGGGCATCATCCACTCCGTGGTCTTCGGCGGATTTTCGGCTGAAGCGCTGAAGGCCCGCATCCTGGATCTCAACGCCTCGCTGGTGCTCACCGCCGATGGCGGCTGGCGGCGTGGCAAGGAAGTGAAGCTGAAGGGCGCCGTCGATGAGGCCGTCAAGGACTGCCCGGGCATCAAGGACGTCCTGGTCTGCCAGCGCACCGGCGGCGAGTGCCCGATGCAGGACGGACGCGACCACTGGTGGCACGACCTGCTGCCGGGCGTCAGCGCAGACTGTCCGGCGGAGGTGCTGGACTCCGAGCATCCTCTCTTTGTGCTCTACACTTCCGGGACCACCGGCAAGCCGAAGGGCATTCTCCACACCACCGGCGGCTATCTGACCTACGTCGCGAGCACGATGAAGTGGGTGTTCGATCTCAAGGAGAACGACATCTACTGGTGCACGGCCGATATCGGCTGGGTCACGGGACACTCTTACATCGTGTATGGCCCGCTCACGGCCGGCGCCACGTGTCTGATTTATGAAGGAGCACCGGACTTCCCAGCCTGGGACCGCTGGTGGGACATTGTGGAGCGCCACAAGGCGACCATCCTCTACACGTCACCCACGGCGATCCGCGCCCTGATCAAACAGGGCGACGAGTTCCCCAACAAGCACGATCTCTCGTCGTTGCGGCTGCTGGGCAGTGTCGGCGAGCCCATCAATCCGGCGGCGTGGGACTGGTATCACCGTGTCATTGGCAAGAGCCGTTGCCCGATTGTGGATACGTGGTGGCAGACGGAGACGGGCGGCATTCTCATCGCGCCAATGCCTGGCGCAGTGCCCTTGAAACCAGGCTCAGGGACGTTGCCCATGCCTGGGGTTCTGACGGACGTGGTGGATTTCTACGGCGAGAAGGTGGCCGCGGGGGCCGAAGGCTTCCTGATCATCCGCCGGCCGTGGCCTTCGATGATCCGCACGATCTGGGGCGATCCCGAGCGGTTTGAGCAGCAGTACTTCAGCCGCATGCCGGGCATCTACTTCACGGGCGACGCGGCGCGGCGGGACGAGGACGGCTATTTCTGGGTGTTGGGGCGTGTCGACGATGTGATGAACGTCAGCGGGCATCGCCTGTCCACCATGGAAGTGGAGTCGGCTCTGGTGCGGCATCCGGCGGTGGCGGAAGCGGCCGTGGTCGGCAAACCGCACGAGATCACGGGCCAGGCGGTGTGCTGCTTTGTCTCGTTGAAGCAGGGTAATTGGGACCACGGCGTGCTTGGCAAGGAGCTGCGCCAGTGGGTGGCCCACGAGATCGGAGCCTTTGCGCGTCCGGAGGAGATCCGGTTCGCTGAAGCGCTGCCGAAGACACGCAGCGGCAAGATCATGCGGCGCCTCCTGCGGGAGATTGTCACTTCGAACACCGTGACGGGTGATGTGACGACTCTCGAGGATCTGGGGGTCGTGACGCGCCTGGCTGCTCAGCACGACGACGACTGACCTCTGCCTGAGATGTGCGGCCTCCCGCGCGGAGGCCGCACCTCGACCGCCCGGCACCCACCTCTGCAGGACGCCCAGACGCAGCAGTTCGCGACTGGCCCTGGCCGTGATATCGCTTTGGATCCGCGGTTCGTAGCGATGGTCGTGCACGTAGCACTTGATGCGCAGCCGCAGATACGGGCCCTGATCGAAGCCCTGTTGCGTGAGCACCAGCACTGGTTTCCGCGAGAGCAGGAACGGAGAACAGAAGGCCGCCTCGCGGCCCACGTGCGCCGCGACATCGGGATCCGAGTCCGGTGGCAGAAAGAGGTCGGTCACCACCTGGCAATCGGGCACACCCGAGTTGGCGTTATAGACCTGCTCGCTGAGGATCATCGCGTTCGGGATGGTGACGCGGGTGTCGTCGGGCGTCGTGAGTTTCGTGCTGCGCAGTCCGATGTGATCGATCTCACCGTACGCGTCGCCGATCTTCACGCGATCGCCCAACTGGTAAGGGCGGTCCGCCAGCACCACCAATCCTCCGATGAGATTCTTCACCAGGTCCTGCGCGCCCAGGCCCAGGGCGATGCCGATGGAGGCGATGCCGGCCAGAAACGTGTCGCGGGAGGGCGCCAGCAACTGGAAACAGAGCAGGATGGCCACGAACCACAGCGTGATGCGCACGATGGGCTGCAGCCAGTTGATGAAGAAGCGGGCCTGCGTGCTGCGAGCGCTGAGGGTATCCAGCCAGCGCGTGAGCCAGCGGATCGCCAGCCATGCCAGCAACAGGACCACGATGGCCCCGGCCACGCTGCCAAAGGTCAGGACCGTGAAGAGATCAAAACCGCCGGAGACTATCAGGAGTGCTGGTTGCATAGGCATGTCCTCAAATCAGATTCATCCGGTAGAGAGCCATGTGGACGATGCGGCCGGCTTCGGGCCGGATGCGCAGCCCGGGGCAGAGCGGATCGGGCTCCAGGAACTCCAGGGCGATCAGCTTTTCAAGGCGCAGGCGGCTGTCCTCCGTGGTGCATTCGAAGATGCCGGCGTGATCCTCGACAGTGAGGCTGCCGTGCTGCACGATGGCGTGGAGGGCCTGCGAGTCCTGGAGGGTGAGGCTGGCGAGAAGCGGTGAGTAGTCGGGTTCCTCGGGCTGCCGCAGATAGAGAACCCCGCCTTCGACGCGGTCCATGAACTTCTGCCAGAGCTCGAAGGCGCTGCGGAAGATGCCCTCCGATTGCCGGTAGAGGGCGTCGAAGAAGCGCGTCTCGGGATCCTGCTGCAGGCCAAGGAGGGCGCGCAGGCGGCCCATCTGGGGATCGACCTTGAGCGGAGGCGGATATTGCAACCGCAGGCCGGAGAGGTGATGCCGCATGAGGATGGCGCTCTTCAACTCCTCCGGTGTCACGGCCATGGCATTGATGCGGTGCGAGAAGTGCTCGCCCAGCCCAACCGCGGCATCCAGGAAGCGGAAGGAGTGATGGTTCATGCTGAGAACCCAGAGGGTCGTGCCGGAGGTGGCCGAGATGATTCGCAGCAGTTCCCGGATGGCATGGAATCCACCGAGGCGGCGCAGGAAGGTGCGCTCCAGTTCTTCGAGGATGATGACGCGGCGTGAGGTCCTCAGCGCGCCGAGACAATCGGCGCCAGGAGACAACTGCAGCAATTCGCACAGGAAACCGTGGATGTCCTCGGCCGTTGTCAGCCTGCTGGAAAAGTAGCTCTGCACGACGGGCACGTCGGCGAAGCGTCCGGCGACGGCGCAGTTCAACATGCTCGTCTTGCCGCTGCCGCGGGCGCCCACCAGCAGCACGGCCACGCCTCGGCCTGCGTCCCAGAGGCTGCGCGCGGCGGAGAGAGCGCCCATCTCGGCCTCGCGGCCTACCAGAAAGCGCGGGTCCTGCAGGGGCGCCAGGCGGAAGAGGCGCCGGTAGATCATCGGCAGGTCGTGCACGTCGGAGCGCAGGTTCAGGACCTCGTCGACGTAGCCACGCAGGGCGACCTGCTCCAACGCCTCGACCGGCGGCGGCTCCCAGCCGATCTTGATCAGCGCCGCGCGGTAAGCGGAGCCGATGGCGAGCGACGCGCGGCGCACACCTTCCGAGGTGCCGTGAAAGCCGAGTTCCCGGGCGGTCTGGAATGCAGCCGAGCCACGGTTCCGGAGGAATTGCGCCAGCAGCCCCAGGCGGCGCTGTTCCAGCGTGAAGTGGGTGAGGAAGAGCGCTCCGGCCAGGCCTTCCACCAGCCGTTGCTCCACCAGCGCGCGCGGGCTTTGGGTTCGTTGCCGCTGATGGATCGCCAGAGCCAGAGCGTTGCTGACGCTTTCCTGTGCAATGGCACCCTGGCCTTCCTCCCGGGCGGTCTCCAGACCGAACTCCACGACTTCGCGGGTGCGTTCGATCTCGCGCACGACGGAGCGGTGGACCGCCTCCGCCTCGCGGCAGCCTTCCAGGACTCGCGCGTGGCCGATGCCGTCGAGCGCGGCCAGCAGCACCTTGCGCGGATAGATCTGCCGCCAGGCGCGGGCGCGGACCGGCAAAGGGTGGCGCGGCTGCAGCGCATCGCAAACCTGGGGGATGTGGGTTTCGGCGAATCCTTCCAGACGCCGCTGCCAGTCGGAAGCGTGATCCTCCGCCGAGACGAGGTTGTTTTGCGGGGCGGGGAAGTCCGCTGTGTCGTCGAGGCCGAAGGTCTGCAGCCAGTTGATGACGGTTTCCAGTTCCTGCAGCAGACCGGCCTGTTCCTGGTCGAGTTGGAGGAGAATGGCGCGGCCGCAGGTGACGCCCTCAAGGGCGGCCTGGCCGAGTTCGTATTCGACCTCGACCACGGCGTTCACGCTGCGGCGCTGGCGGGCCCAGTAGCGGAACAGATTCTGGCGGCCATCCAGAAGTTCCTGGTGCTGCTGCGCCGAGAGCGGTTCCGAGTGCCGCAACAAAAACTGAGCGACACGTTCGCTGGAGGCGGCGGCCCAGGCGGCATGATTCTGGAGGGCGTCTTCGCCGTGGTGATGCAGCGCCACCAGCGACTCCATCCAGCGCTGCCGTTGTTCCTCGAACGAGCCCCCGTGATGGCCGGCCAGAACACCAGCGCTTCGCGCCGGACGTGCTGCCAAGGTTCGAGAAGCAGCAGGACGGCTTTCGCAAGCACGACGAACACGGCCCCATCGAGCCGGGCGCGCAGGTTCGACTCGTGCTGGAAAAAGCATCCGAGCAGTTCGCGTAAGGGAAGCGCCTCGGGGTGGTGGCGCAGGCGGGCGGCAGAGGGTGAGCAGCGGGCTGCCGGCCAGCGGGGCTAGTACGCCCAGCCATGCCTGTTCCCCGACCTCCACATCGACTGGAACCCGGCTGAGCAGATCCTCGGCCGCGGACTCGTAATCTTCCAGGCCGGAAAGTGCCCGTTCCTGCGGTTTGACACGGCGCAAGCCAGAGACGACATCGAAGAGCAGCGGCCGGCCGGAGTCGTACATCAGGCGCTCGATGGAAGAAAGATCGACGCCTGTTTCGGTCTTGCCTGGGTGGGTTCGAAAGAGGTCCGCCTGAGCAGCCAGAAGCACTTGCGTGTCGCGCCAGGCGCCTTCGAACGCGGAGATCAGCTTTTGAACGCGGGCCTGCTGCTCTACCAGAAAGGAATCGAGCACCGCCTCGATCTCCGTGCTCCTCATAGTGAATCAGAATACAGCATCGATCACTTCCCTATTCGCCGGTAACCCCGCCGCCTGTGAGCGGTTTACTTTTGGTGTGCCGCTTGCAATGCAGGTAACAACCGACGACTTTGTTTCCGCATGCGGCTTTGGAAGGGGCGTATGGCGGGGATCCGATTTACCGAAGATAAATAGCACAGGCCGGCCGGGCGCCGGCGTGTTCAGCAGAGGGGAGCCGCGTATGAAACTTCAGTTGCTGTTTCTCCTGGTGGCCTCCTGCGCGAGCCTGGCGGCGGAGCCCTGGAAGCCGCCGGCCGACGCGGCGGAGACTGCTCTCAGTGACGCGGAAAGCGAACGCTATCAGGCGCTTACGAGCCGGATCATCCGGTCGGCGAACGAGCGCACTGAGCTGTCCGACGGGTTCCGCTATGTTCTTACAGCCAGACCGCTCGAGCCGGCCGAGGTGATCGAGTGGATGCGGCTGGAGCGTAGAACGTTCCATTCGTCAGCTTCAGCCTGCACTTTACCGCCGACGGAGAGCTGTTGCTGGACCTGCGCGGTCCGGAGGGCGTTAAGGAATTGCTGCTGCTGGAGCTGCCGCCGATTCCGGCCCGATTTATCTGAGGTGCGGTGAGCGCCGGGAACGGACGGCGGAGTTCCAATTCGGACACTCCTGGCCTGTACGGAAGAATTCAGGAACAGGCGGCGCGCCGCTTTCGTAACACAGGGAAGAGCACTTTATCGGAATTCGGCCCCAATCCCAACCCGTTCTGACTCTGTTCGAGTCCTCGTTCGGTCCTTTCCCCTGGCGCTGGCAGGCCCGGGCCTGGAAGGACGAGCAGAGGGCGGCCTGGCGCGAACGAGTGCGCGCAGATGCGCGCGGCCTTTCGGGCCGAACACGCGGAGATGAACGACGTGGCGGCCGAAGCACGCCCGGATGCGGGAGCAGTGGGCCACGGTAGTGCCGGCGGAACCCGGTGGCGCCGCTTTGGTCCCTATTGTGGACTCTGTTCTGGATTGGATTCGCGGTCTGGATGTTCACCGGCGGCAGCGAGGCGCGCCATGTGGTGAGCGAGGTGGTGCTCACGCTGGGCACGACAGTTCGTGATTTCGCGGTCGGCCTGTTCGGGCTGATGCAGTAGCGCTATTTCAGCGTTTCCAGCAGTTCCCGGGCGAGCAGAGCGGCGCGCCGTGAGAACTGCGCGGCGGCGCGGACATCAGAGGCACGGGTTTCCTCCGCCTGCCGGATAGGCCTCACCCTGCTCTCATTCTCGCTTTGCTCCCGCGTGAGCGTACGCCCCTGCAGCGAGATGAGGGCGCGCCGGGCTTCCCCCACACTCTCGTCAATGGTCTGGTTGTAATCGCGCCGCTGCTCCTCGGTCAGGACCTCGGCCAGTTTTAGCTCCGGCTTCGGCGGCTGAGCCGCGGGCGTCGTGGGCGTGGGTTCCGGCGCCGGTTGGACCGGCGGCTGAGCCGGCGGCTGCGCGGGTGACTGGACGGGCGATTGCGAGGCCGGCACGGTGGTCGAAGGATCAGTGGGTTTGACCGGTTTCGGACTGGCGGCCGAGCGGGTCTGCTTGGCGCGGCGACGGGCGGGGGGCACCGGCTTGGGCGGTTCCACCTGACCCAGTTTCGGACGGATGACCTGGGGTTCGATGTCGGGCGCCGGCTGCGGCGTGGCCGGCAGTTGGGGCTCTTCCATCGGTTTGGCCTGTGGCGCCGGCGTCACCGGAGGCTCGATTTTAGGCTGCACCGGAGCCGGTGCGGGCGGCGGCTGGGGCGCCTTTTTGAACTTCGAACAACCGGACAGACCGAGGGCAAGCACCACAGTCGGGATCCATAGATGAGTAGATCGCATGGTCACTCGGCTGCTCCATCATTCACCGGGAATCGTAACCGGAAGGTCGTACCTCTGCCTTCTCCTCCACCCACCTCAATTCCTCCGTCGTGCATTTGCATGGCCCGGAAAGCCATCGCCAGCCCGATGCCCGATCCTTTTTCCTTGGTCGTGTAATAGAGCTGGAAGATCTTGTCCCTCATCTCAGGAGGGATCCCCGGACCAGTGTGTCTAGATGTCGAGTATCGCCTCCCGGCCCGAGTTTCGCAAGTTGACCTGAAGATGTCCACCGTCGGGCATGGCTTCCATCGCATTGCTGAGGATGTTCATCAGCACCTGTTTGATGGAGACTCTCCGTTCGTCGACCCGCACTTCGACACTGGGCGCATCAAGCTGAGTGGTCTCCACGCGGATGCCGGGAAAGCTCGGCCGTGGCTGGACGCAGTTCCACTTGATTCCTCGTGGCCAGTCCACCGAGATCGCACTCCCTGGTGCGCATCTCCAACTCGGGGCGTGTGAAATCGAGGAACGTGCGCACCACGCGGTCCAGCCGGGTGATCTCCTGAGCGATGACTTCGATCTCGCCGTTGGCTTCGGGCACCTCCGGCAGTACGCGGAGCGCAGCAACTCCAGCCGCAGGGCGATGGAGTTCAGCGGATTCTTGACTCATGGCGCGACACCACCGGTGAGGCGGTTGATGGCGGCCAGCCGGGTGGACAGGCTGAGCTGCTTTTCCACCAGTTGGCGGCCTTCGGCGTCACGGATGCGCAGCAGCAGGGCGCCGTCCGGGAGGAAGTCGAGATTCAGCATGAAGCGGCCCACCTGCGTATCGCGCAGGGGACGGCGTTCCACGATGGCCGAAGCCAGCGCCGCTCCGACGGGCAGGGACCCGGGAGTTCCTCCATTTTGCGCCGGGTGATGTCAGCGCGTCTCATATTCAAAGACGCTCGACAGGCTCCCCGCAGACGATGAGGCGGCCGCTGGAATCGAAAAGAAAGATAGCCTCTTCCAGCCGCTCCAGCAGGCGTTCGACGCTGCCGCGCAACTGCGTGGCGCCCATCTGCGCGCCTCGGAACTGTTCCCCGAGGAAGCGCAGCTTCTCCTGCACGGCCGCCAGTTCCCTGGTGCTGGAGATGTGCAGGTGGTGCTCCGGCATCGTCTCCCCGCGAGTGATCTGATCGATGGTCTGGC
This sequence comes from Paludibaculum sp., assembly GCA_049841055.1. Taxonomy (GTDB): domain Bacteria; phylum Acidobacteriota; class Terriglobia; order Bryobacterales; family Bryobacteraceae; genus Paludibaculum. The sequence continues at coordinate 8,963 of JASGIE010000021.1, forward strand.
TGATGCCGGCCAGGGGCCGCAGGGCAATCTGGGCGGCGACCCAGGCGATGAGGATCGAAAAGACGAAGAGCGGCAGCGAAGCGAGGGCGGTGCGGTAAACCTCCGGCACAATGGCGTCGCGCAATAGGGCGCTGGGAACCAGCACCTGGATGGTGAAGACCGGTTCCTTCTGGCCGGGCACGCCGAGATCGACGCGATTCTCGTAGTCCATCTGGCCCCGCAGCACCTGCAGGAAGCGGTCGAAGGGATTCATTTCCACCAGCGACTTGAAGGGCAGCATCCCGCCAATCAGGCGCCCTTCCGATCGGGGTTGGAGGAAGCCAGAATACGGCCCCGTTCGCCGGAAACGGAGATCTCGACGATAGAGCGTGTCTGGGTGAGCGTGGAGCTGAGGAGGTCCGGCAGTTCCATATCCTCGGAGATGGCGGCCCGCCAGAGGCGAATCTGGCTGTTCAGATCGCCGGGCGGCGGCTGCACGCTGCTCGACGCGCTCCTGCGCGCGCTCCATGACATAGCTCTTGACGAACTGAGCAGCGGAGGCCTGCGCGTTCCGCCGTGTGGGCCAGCCACACGGAGACCAGGGAGTTGAGCTGGATGCCCAGCATCAGCACCGACAGCGCGGCCACCATGCCGATCACATCAACAACAGTAACCGGAGGCGCAGAAACAGAAGACATCAGGGTATTCTACTCGGTTCCGCCCGGCGTGCCGTATTCGCGCAGCTTATTGAACAGGGTTTTCTGACTTATGCCGAGAATGGTGGCCGCGCGCGTGTTCGATTGTTGCCCGTATACGAGCGTGGCCTCGATCAGCGCCCGCTCTGCTTCGTCGCGCACTGGTCGGCGCCCACACTGCAGCCGCACCTCGTCGCCGCTGACGACGGGCGCGCGGGCCGAAGTGTGCAGTCCAATGAAGTGCCCAGGCTGCAGCGGGCCTTCGCCGGCGATGATCACGGCGCGTTCCACCACGTTGCGCAATTCGCGTGCGTTGCCGGGCGACTCCTGGCTCTGCAGCAGATTCATGGTGGCCTGCTCATGCCGGCTGGTCACAGGCACTGATGCCGGATATTCATGTCGCGGATCATCACTTCGCACAGGGCGGGGATGTCCTCGCGCCGATCCCGCAGGGGCGGCAGCGAGACTTCGAACACATTCAGCCGGGAGAAGAGATCTTCGCGGAAGCGGTTCTGTTTTACCTCGGCCATCAGGTCGCGATTGGTGGCGGCCAGCAGCCGGACGTCGACTTCCACTTCCCGGGCGGTGCTCACGGCGCACCTCGCGCTCTTCCAGGACGCGCAGGAGCTTGGCCTGAGGTCGGCGCCGGCATTCGCCGATCTCGTCCAGGAGGACGGTGCCTCCTTCGGCTGCTTCAAGCAGCCGCGACGGCGTTCGTCGAAAGGCGCCGGTGAAGGATCCCTTTTCGTGGCCGAACAGTTCGCTTTCGATGAGGGTTTCGGTCAGCGCGGCGCAGTTGATGGCGATGAAGGGATTGTCGCGCCGCGGACTGCAATCGTGAATAGCGCGCGGCGCCAGTTCCTTGCCGGTGCCGCTTTCTCCGGTGATGAGCACCGTGGCGCGCGTGGGAGCCACCTGCCGGATGAGCGAAAAGATCCGCTGCATGACATCGGATCCGCCCACCAGGTTGCCCAGCACGCCCTGTTCGCTGAGCCGGCGTTCCAGCGCCTCGTTGTAGTCGGTGAGTCTCGACTGGGCGACGGCGCGGGAGAGCAGAAGGCGCAGGGCGCCGGGCTGCAACGGCTTCTCCAGGAACCAGAAAGCGCCCAGGTCGTGTACCAGCGCGATGGCGGTTTCCAGATTGCCGAACGCGGTCAGGACGATGGCCGGGGGCGCCTGGCCCTGATCCTTCAGCCGGCGCAGCAGTTCGCTGCCGTCCATGCCGGGCATCATGAGGTCGGTGACGATGGCGCTGGCTTCGAATTCGCGCAGGCGGTCGAGCGCCTCGGCTCCGTTTGCGGCGGAAGCGGTTTCATAGCCCCAGCCCGCGATCATTGTGGCGAGTGCGGTGCGTTGGTTCGACTCGTCGTCGACCACCAGCACTCGATCTTTCGGAGCATCCATAGCTCACGCTACCATGGGAGGGACCATGCGCAGACGCGACCTGTTTGCCCTGCCCGCGGCGGCTCTGCTGCCGGCGCCCGTCGAAGACTGGGCGCAAGGCCCTCGAAAAGTTGTAAAAGTCATTTTGAATCAATCGGATCCATATTCGCAATTGGAGCGGCTGTGGCATTTCGGAGTACCGGTGCGCGTGGTGGCCAGAGCCCATCCGGCCTGGTGGCCTTCTCCCCTGGAACTGCCGGACCGGTGGCAGGCCTGGGTGGAAACCACCGATGGCCCGACGGTCCTGATCGAATGCCGGCCGCGCTGGAACGCACGCCCGGCATGCCCTGTCCAGGCAGGTGGTGTGTCGGGCCTCATCGCCCGCTCTTTGCGCCCGGCGTAAAGCCTAGCGCTGCTCCGGGCGCTGCCGTTGGAAGAAGAAGGCCATATAGTTCTGGGTGACCAGCTTGGGTTCTCCTTCCCTGTGGGGCTGGTGGATATCGTTGCGCAGCACCCAGGGTGTCACGCTCACCAATTCCCAACCCTGCGCGCCCATTGAGGTGACGAGATTCCAATCCACCTGTTGATAGGCACCGGGACTCACCTCCTGCGGTTCCAGGTGGCGGTACTCCCACGTCGGCATGTCCCTGGCGGGCGCGACGCCTCGATCGCGCTGGGCCCAAACCAGAATCCCCGTTAGCGTCAAAAAGGCGAAGATCCAGCGTGCGGATTTCATCTCAACCATAGACGCGCGCGCCCGCGGCAGTGTGTAAGGAAATCTCTACCGGTTTCAGGAAAGCAGACCGGCCGGCGATTCCGATTCCGGCCCCGTCGTGTCACTGGGCGTATGAGTGGGGAAGATCACCAGGAACTCGGAACCCTGGCCCGGTTCGCTCTTCACCTCCACTCGTCCGCCGTGGGCGCGGGCGATCCAGGCCACGAAGGCGAGACCCAGGCCCAGGCCGCGGTCCGGGTCGGGTGTGTTCTCGCGAACCCGGTAGAAGCGTTCAAAGACGTGAGGCAGGTTCACGGCAGGAATGCCCTGGCCATTGTCCTGCACGGTCAGGTGGGCGGCGCCTTCCCGCTGCTGCAGAATGACCTGAACGCGGCCGCCGGCATGCGTGTACTTCAGGGCGTTGGAGAGCAGGTTGGACAGCAGACGGTCGAACTGAACGCGGTCGACTTCCGCCCAGCACGGCCCCTCCGAAACGACATCCAGGGAGATGCCTTTCTCGTCCGAGGCGACCCGGAACTGCGCCACGAGTTCCTCGGAAAGACGAGTGATGTCGAACGGCGACTTCTGCAGCACGACCTGGCCGGATTCCGCCTGTTCCAACAGCAGCAGCGACTTTACGATCTGACCCATGCGCTCGACATCGAGCAGAGCGGTCATGATGGCTTCCCGGAACTGCTCTCTGGTGTCTGCCGTGAACAGCGCCACCTCGAGCTGGCCGCGAATGATGGTGATGGGGGTCCGCAACTCGTGAGAGGCGTTGATGGAGAACTGGCGGATCTGCTGGAAGTTCAATTCCAGCCGTTCCAGCATCTGGTTGAAGGCGCCGATGAGGACGTCCAACTCGTCGCCGGATCCGCGCGGCACGATGCGCAGGCTCAGGTTGCCGCCAGCCACGGCGCTGGCTGTCTCCGCCACCTGATGGAGCGGGCGCAAGGCCCGCCCGGCCATATACCAGCCGACGATGACGATGATCAGCAGCATGATGGGCACCGACAGCAGGTACTGCCGCAGCAGGTGGTTGGGGATGCGTAGCGTCTCCTCCACCGGCAGTCCGATGGCGACGAAGAAGGCCCGGCCCTGGTCGCTCATGACGCCCATCCGGACGAGGTAGGTGTCGCCCCGGAAATCGTGCCGGACCATGGTGACCGGTTCGCGCGACTGCACCACTTTCGCAATCTGCTGCATCGACTCGCTACCCAGCGCGGAGTAGCCGTTCGAGAGCTCCAGTACGTTGCCCTTTTCGTCCGTGATCAGCAGGACGCGGCGCAGGCGGTCGACGGCATAGGCCTCCTCGGCGTCCTCGGGATCGTAGGTCCACATCAGTTCGCCGCGCTGGAAGCGCAGGTAGGCCTTCATGGCCCGCCATTCCTCGTCGAGCACACGTTCGCTCTGCTGGTTCAGGATGCCGGTGAGGGATTGGCGAAAGACCAGCCCCAGGCCGATGAGGGCCAGGGCGAACAGCAGCACATACGTCGCGGCCAGGCGCATGCGCAGTCCACGGAGGGTGCGGAGCCAGAACGTGGACTTGCGATTCGTGTCGGACATACAGCGAGGCCCCGCTTCGCCAGCGAGCGCGATCAGGCTTCTTCGGGCTTGTCGGAAGCCGTGCCCGGGTTTTCTGAAAGATCAAGCATGTAGCCGATGCCGCGCACCGTGTGAATGAGCTTCACTGGGAAGCGGTCGTCGATTTTACTGCGCAGGTGACGGATATAGACGTCGACGATGTTGGTGAGTCCGTCATACTCCATGTCCCACACATGTTCGACGATCATGGTGCGGCTGAGGGGCCGCCCGCGATTGCGCATCAGGTATTCAAGGATGCTGAACTCCTTCGGCGCCAGGTCCACCGGTTCATTGCCGCGGCTGGCCTTGCGGCGCACGCAGTCCAGCGACAGATCGCCCACCACCAGGCGTTCCGGGAGTGGACTGGCCTCTGCGCAGCAGGGCCCGGACACGGGCCAGCAGTTCCACAAAGGCGAACGGCTTGACGAGGTAGTCATCCGCGCCGAGCTCGAGGCCTTTGACGCGGTCGTCGACGCCTCCGCGGGCGCTGAGAATCAGCACCGGCGGGCTGACCTTCCGATTGCGGGCCTTCTCCAGAACGGACAAACCGTCCATGTCCGGCAGCATCAGGTCCAGGATCACAAGATCGTAATCATGCGCGTGGATGAGTTCCAGCGCGGCTTCGCCGTTTTCAGCGAGATCGACCGTGTAGCCTGCGCTCTCCAAACCGCGATTCACAAAGTCAGCGATGCGCTTTTCGTCTTCGACTACCAGGATTCTCATGGTTCCTCTGGGAGAATTCATTCAGGGTAACACCGTTAATCAGCCATTACATGACCGGTCCGATGCGCCAGGGAACAAACTCCTTGTGGCCGAGGAGTTCGCTCTTCGTCCGCTCGCCGGAAGCGGCCTTCAGCAGCGCTTCCAGGATCTCGCGGCCGATGGTTTCAATCCCCGCTTCCCCGTCTGCAATGCGGCCGGCATTGATATCCATGTTGTCTGTCATGCGGCGATAGGTGTAGCTATTTGTCGCGATTTTCAGCACCGGGACAGTGGGAAAACCAATGGCGCTGCCCCGGCCCGTCGTAAACGCTATCAGATTCACGCCCCCGGCTGCCAGGCCCGTCAGCGATACGGGGTCATAGCCCGGGGTGTTCATGAAGGCGAAGCCTGGTCCCGTCACTCTCTCGGCATAGTCGATCACTTCATTCAATTGCGAGGTGCCGCCCTTGGCCACCGCGCCCAGCGACTTCTCCAGGATGTTGGAGAGCCCGCCCTCCTTGTTGCCGGGCGAGGGGTTGTCGTCAAAGCTGCCTTCGAAACGCGACAGGTATGTTTTGTACTTCGCGATCATGGCCAGCAGCTTCTCCGCCACGGCGCGGTTGCGCGCGCGCTTCACCAGAAGGTGCTCGGCGCCCACGATTTCAGGGGTCTCGGCCAGCACGCTGGTCGCGCCCAGGCCGGCCAAAAGATCGGAACAAAAGCCGAGCGCGGGATTCGCGGTGATGCCGCTGAAGGAATCGGATCCGCCGCAGTTCAGGCCCAGGCAAATTCTGGAGGCCGGTAGTTCCACACGCCGTTCCTCGGTGGCGCGGTCCATCATGGAGGCGATCAGCTTCCTGGCCTGCTCCACCGTCGCCCGCGTGCCGCCGCTCTCCTGCAGCGTCATGCCTGCGATGCGCGAGGCTCGCGGGCCGCTGCCGGCGGCGACGCCCAGGTAGTGGTTCGATCTGGTTCACTTCGCAGCCCAGACCCAACACAATCGCTGAGGAGACGTTTGGGTGGTCCAGCACACCCCAGAGCGTGCGCTGCAGCTGTTCCGTGTCGGGTCCGATCGAGTGCCCGCAACCCTCGCCATGCGGAAACGCGACGACGCCGTCGACATTCGGGGGCAGCGTCTGGCCATCGTAGCTCGACGCAATCCATTCGGCCGCGTGCGCGGCGCAGTTGGAGGCGGCGACCACGGCAATGTAGTTTCTCGTGCCGGCCCGGCCGTCGTCACGGGCGTATCCCGCGAATGTCGGCATCGACTCCGGCGCCGCGGCCAGCGGCCCCTCGCCGGAGGGGAATTCGTAAACCCGCGTTCCTTCCAGATAGCCGAGGTTGTGGTTGTGCACATGCCGGCCGGGTTCGATATCGATGCGCGCCGGTCCGATGACCTGCCCGTAGCGGAGGACATTCTCTCCCGCCGCAATGCGTCGAAGCGAAATCTTATGCCCCACCGGAACCTGTTCCCGCAGCACGACTCTGACGCCGCCGGCCGAAATCTCCTGGCCTTCGCTCAACGTCAGGCGAGCTACCGCGACGTTGTCCGTCGGATGCAGGTGAATGACGGATGTTTCCGCCGTTGGCGGTTGTTGGATCTCGACCAGGCTCATGACGTCCCCTCTGACTCTATACTCAACTGCGCTCACCGGACTAGTGCTGTCTCCATGATGCGCTCACCCGTGTGCACGTGGAAACCGCCCTTGACCGGATGGATGAAGACACCGCTGTGCTCCGGAGCAGGGAAGTCCTCAGGCCGCCGAACCACCACGAACTTGGAATTCTCCGCGGCCGTGATGAAGCGTCCGACATGAATGTGCAGGTGGCACTGCGTGCGCACATGCCAGCTGTTGTAGGCCAGGCCCCAGCCGTCGCCGATCTTCTCCTGCGCCGTGACTACGGCAAACTTCCAGAGTGCGATCCTCTGTGCCTTGGGCAGATCGTGAATCGGATGCGGCCCTTCGCCATGCACTCGCGGCAGCACCAGCCAGCGATTGGGCTTGCGTGGATTCACATCCTTCAGGACAAAGAACGGTACGTCCACCGGTTGCTTTTCCGCCTCGGCGCACAGGCTGCATTCCCTTACTTTCAGCGTCTCGGGATTCTTCGGATCGCAGGCGCAGCCGGATACATCCGCGGCGGCAGGCCAGGCGCCCAGGCACAACAGAACGGCGAGACAAAGTCGACGAGGCATTGCGGCCATTATACTGGTGACGTGCCGTTGGCTGGGCTTACGCCTCGTACTATTGTTCTTCTGTTGCTGCTGCTTGCCGGTCTGGCTGTCGTTTATGGCATGGCCTTGGATGGGGTAGGTCTGCTGAGCGCGGACGAGCCCCGCTATGCGTCCATCGGCCGGGAGATGGCCCGGTCCGGCGACTGGATTACACCGACACTCTGGGGTAAGCCCTGGTTCGAGAAGCCGCCATTGCTGTACTGGATGGTGGCCGCCGGCCAGTTGGCCGGTTTGGGAGATGACCTGGCACCACGCCTGCCGGTGTCCGTCTTGAGCCTACTGTACCTTTTGCTCCAGTTCCTGGTGCTGCGCAGGCTGGAGGGAGATCGAATCGCCTGGATCTCGGTTCTCCTGCTTTCGACAACCGCCGGCTGGGCTGCCGAGAGCCAGATCGGCGTGACGGATCTCCCTCTCGCCGCGACCTTCAATGCCACCCTGCTGCTGGGCGTCCTGTGGCTGGAGACTGGCTCAAAACGGTCCGCCCTGGCGGCCGGTGCCTGTTTCGGGCTGGCGCTGCTCGCCAAAGGACTCGTGCCCGGCGTTCTCATCCTGCCGTTCCTGTGGTTTGCCTGGAGACGTTGGAAGGAAATGCTATTTCCGGCGCTGGCGGCGCTCGTTGTGGCGGGGCCCTGGTACGGCGCCATGTTTGCTCGCCACGGCCGGGCATTCTGGGACGAGTTCTTCGTCAAACACCACTTCTCGCGGTTCGCCGACGGCGCTTTGCTGCACGAACAGCCGTTCTGGTTCTACCTTCCTGTCCTGATCGCCGCCCTGTTCCCCTGGCCCACCGTGCTGACGCTTCTGGGGCCTGCCTGCTGGAGCGAACGGCGCCGCCGCATCCTGTTGGCCGTGTTCTGCTTCGGGCTGCTCTTCTTCTCGCTGTCGGCGAACAAACTGCCAGGCTATCTTCTCCCTTTGCTCCCTCCACTGTGTATCGTTTTGGCAGCCGGCATCGAGGCCGCCGGCAGCGCAAGCCGGCAGTTCGCCCTGGCCACGCTGCTGTTGGGCCTGTGTCCGGTGATCGCCACTGTCCTGCCGGAAGCACTGTTACACGGCCTGCGCCGGGCCAATCTGGGGGAAACGCATTGGGAATACTTCGCCCTGGCGCTGCCGTTTACCCTGGCCGTCTGGTGGCTGGAGCGGCGTCGAAGTCGGGCATCCGCCGTGGCTGTGTTGGCAGTTGGTGCCGCCCTTGGACTGTTGTTTGTGAAACTCAGCGCCGCGCCCGTGCTGGACCAGATTGTGTCGGCCCGCGGCTTCTGGCGGCGCGTGCAGCCGCATGCGGAAGACACCTGCGTCGAGACGCTGCACCGCAACTGGCTGTATGGATTGAACTACTACTCGGTGGAACCTTTGCCCGGCTGCACCGGATCCTCGCGTGTTATCGCCATTACGCAACGACCCGGTGCCATGCCGTCTCTCTCCCCACGACAGAACAACTCGAACGATAAACCCTGACTAGCCGCGCCGGGTGGACCGCGCCGCGGGCGCCTTCTGTGCTTCCGCAACGCCGGCTCCAGCCGCTTTCATCCACATCTTCACCGGAGGATCCACCAGTTCCGCCATGGCCTGGATGGCCAGTCCTTCGGCTTCGCGCGCGAACGCCAACTCACTGCAATCCGTGTCGAAGTCTATCCGCAACAGATCTCCACCGCGAATTTGCTCTGTGGCAATCAGATTCGACAGCGGCTGTACAAGCAGGCGTTCAATCGCGCGCTTCAGATGCCGGGCGCCGTACTTCAAATCGGTGCCTTCGGCCAGAAGATGATCCTTCGCTTCCGGGGTCACCGTGAAGACGAAGCTGCGGTCGGGCGCGGCTGAGAAGACTCGCTGCTGAACCAGGCCCAACTCGATGTCCAGAATCCGGCGCAGTTGTTCGCTGCCCAGAGGCTGGAAAACCACTACCTTATCCAACCGGTTCATGAACTCCGGGGTGAATTTGCGCCGGGCGGCTTCCAGGCCGCTACGGGCAATTTTGCTGGAAACCGTCGATGTCATCGGTTCTTCTTCCCCGGCCTGCTTGGCGAGGAATCCGAGACGCGGATTCACAATGGAGCTCATCTCCGCGGCGCCCAGGTTCGATGTCATGAAGATGAGCGTGCGCGAGAAATCGACCTTGCGGTTGTCGCCCAGCGTCAGCGTCGCCTTGTCCAGAATGCCGAGCAGCAGGTTCCAGAGCGCGTCCGAGGCCTTCTCAATCTCGTCGAAGAGGACGAAACTGAGCTTTGTGCGCTCATTGTGATACTGATTCAGCACTTCCTGGCTCAACAACGGGTGGGTTTCGCGGTGACCCAGGTAGCCGGGAGGCGAACCGATGAGCTTCGCGATTTCATGGCTGTGCTGGAACTCGGCACAGTCAATCTTGATGACCGAACGGGGCGTCCCCACCAGGGCCTCCGCCGTCGCTTCCACGATGCGCGTCTTGCCCGAGCCCGTGGGTCCCAGAAACAGGAAATTGCCAACCGGCCGCTGCGGCGCGCTGAGCCCCGTCAGATGCATCTGGTAGATGTTGACGATCTGCTCGATCGCTTCATCCTGCCCCACGATGTACTGCTTGAGGTTGTTCTCGAGCACGGACGCTTCTCGCCCCGTGCGATTGGGGTCGAGCAACTTACCAGGGGCCGAACCGGCTTTTGTGCCGCCCGTCGCACGCGCAGTCGAGCTACCCAGCCGCTTGGAGAAAGCAAAACGCCTGTTGTCCTTAGCCATCGGCGAAATGTAGTCCGCCGGGATCTCCATGTGATACGCGTCGCCCACTTTGGGCTCCTTTCGTTCGCCGCGCCGGGTACGCCTGAATACATCCCGCCCCGCTCACGCTCGACTCTGCTGCGCTGGGCCCCCAGGGCCCGCTAACCTACTTTTTTGGCGGCCGCGAGGGACGAATCTCCACGTGGCTTACCAAAGTCCGATCAGGCATCGCCAGAATCATGGCCACTGTCTCGGCCACGTCCTCCGGCCCGATTTTCCACTCCGCCTTACCCGCCCGTCCAAAATCCGTACTCACACTGCCCGGAAGCACCGTGGTGACCTTCACACCCTCATATCGGTGGTCTAGCAGGATTGCTTCACTCATTCCGCACAACCCGAACTTCGACGCGTTGTAAGCCGCGCCACCGGCAAATGCATTCTTCCCCGCCAGGCTCGCGATGTTCACAATCCAGCCCCCGCCCCGCTTCTGCAAAACCGGCAGTGCGTGGTGGCAGCAGTTGTAAACACCGGTGAGATTGGTTCCGATCACTGTTTGCCATTCCTCAGGCGCCATCGCGGCCAGATCTTTGAAGATCCCCACTCCGGCGTTATTCACTAAAATGTCAAGCACGCCGAATTCCATTTCCAACCACTCAAACAGGGACCGCACTTGCGCTTCACTCCCAACATCGGCTACTCGTCCTGCAACCTTCAGGGCGAAAGTACTATTCCTACTACGGATTTCCTCCAATGCCTGCTCGACGCTTGCCTGAGTACGGGCGCAGAACGCCACATTCGCGCCCGCTTCCAGCAGCCGCTCCACCACCGCTCGTCCGATGCCCCGGCTTCCGCCGGTCACCAATGCCGTTTTTCCCTTCAGATTCAGTGTCATGCTGACATGTTCCCATTCTGGAGGCGGCGTCTGCCGCGATATACTCAAAGCGTGCCGGCGAATTCTTCCTTGTTTGGTGGTGTATGCCCGACATGAGTCTGTTCTGGCTGCGGGTGGCCGCCTTCCTCTATGCTGCAGGCCTAGTGCACGCCTTTCTGACTGTGCTGCGCCGCGGATCCCGGTTCTTCCCCTATGCATTAGGGGCTTTTCATGTCGCAGTGGTGCTTCATTTTGTATCGTTCGTCGAGCACAGTGTCGAACTGAGACACCTGGCCGCAAATAACTTCTACGAAACCGCTTCTCTGTGCGCCCTGATCTTCGCTGTTGTCTATCTCTTTGTGGAGTGGCGCTATCACTTTGCGATTCTCAGCATTTTCATCTTTCCGCTGGTTTCGCTCCTTACCCTCATCGCCGCCATGGGCGCGCCCATGGCCTCCTGGGAAGATGCGCGCGTCCGCAACGCCTGGCTCATCACGCATATCCTGCTCGTCCTGGTAGGCTATGCGGGTCTGCTGTTGAGCGCCGGCGCCGCTGTTTTCTACCTCCTGCAGGAACGACGGCTCAAGCGCAAGCATGGCAGCGACGACTTCATCGCCATGGTCACGCCGGACCGCCTGCCGCCGCTGGAAACCCTCGATACGCTCATCACCCGCTCCATGAGCGTCGGCTTCGTCGCCGTCACCCTGGCCGTCGTCGCCGGCAGCAGTTGGGCCTCGATCGAATATGGAACACGCTGGATCAGCGAAGCCAAGATCGTCGTCTCGCTCGTGACTTGGGGCTTCTACCTGCTGATGGTATTTTTGAGGATCTCCGCCGGTTGGCGCGGGCGCAAAGCCGCCGTGCTTTCATTGACTGTTCTTGGATTCGCGGTCATCACCTGGGCCGCGCATGTCGGATTGAGGCCGCTGCTCGCCAGATGACGGAGACACGCGCATGAAGGTAATGCTCACGGGTCTCAGCTATCGCACCGCGCCGGTGGAGGTGCGCGAACGCCTGGCGTTTGCCGAATCCGCCCTCGGTGAGGCTCTGAGCAACCTGCGGTCCCAGGGCGGAGCTGAGGAAGCGCTCATTCTCTCCACCTGCAACCGCGTCGAGGTGGCCATCGCCACCAACGGCGACATCGATCTCGATCAGGTGCTGGGCATCATCGCGCAAAGCCGCGGCATCGACTCTGTCTGGCTGCGGCCCTATCTGTACACCTTCCGCGATGAAGAGGCCATCCGCCACCTGTTCCGCGTCGCCGCGAGCCTCGATTCCATGGTCCTGGGCGAGCCGCAGATCCTCGGACAACTCAAGGCAGCCTACGCCGCGGCCAAGGAACACGGCTCATTAAACAACTTTCTCGATTCCGTTTTGACGCGTGCCTTCACGGTCGCCAAGCGGGTTCGTTCCGAGACGGAGATCGGCCGCAGCGCCGTCAGTGTCAGCTATGCCGCCATTGAGCTGGCCAAACAGATCTTCGGCCAGTTGAGCTCCAAGAAGGTGCTGCTGGTGGGCGCCGGCAAGATGTCGGAACTCGCAGCGCGTCACCTGCACCGCGCCGGCTGCGAACAGATCCTGGTCACCAACCGTACCCGCGCCCGGGCCGATGAGATGGCCTCGCTGGTGGGCGGGCATGTCATCGACTACGAGACGTTCCATACGCGGCTGCCGGAGATGGACATCGTCATCACTTCCAGCGGAGCGCCCGAGTACCTGCTGAAGAAGGACGAGATGAAGCAGGTGCTGAAAAAGCGCCAGAACCGCCCAATTTTCCTGATCGACATCGCCGTGCCCCGCAACATCGACCCGGCCGTGAACGACATCGAGAACATCTACCTCTACGACATCGACGACCTGGGCCGGGAAGTGGAAGAGAATCGCAAAGCGCGCCAGCGCGAAGCGGATCAGGCCGAGCTCATCATCAATGAGGAGATCGCCCGCCTGCTGGAGCGCATGAAGGCGCGCGAGGTGGCGCCCACCATCGTCAGCCTGCAACAGCGCTTCGAGGAGATGGGCCGCCTGGAGTTCGAGCGGGTCCGCGGCAAACTCGGCACGCTCTCGCCGCAGCAGGAGGAGGTCCTGGCGGCCTACACGCGCGGCCTGCTCAACAAGATCGCGCACGGCCCCCTCACCGAGATCCGCCGCGCCGCCGCGCAGCCGGAAGGCGACCGCGTACTTACCCTGATCCGCCGGATGTTCCGGCTGGAGGATTCATGAAGCTCAAGATCGGAAGCCGCGGTTCGCAACTCGCCCTGTGGCAGGCGCGCTGGGTGGCCTCGCAATTGGCCGCACTCGGCGTCGAAACGGACCTGGAGATCATTAAAACTACAGGTGACAAGATCACAGATGTGCCGCTGGCCAAGGTAGGCTCAAAGGGTCTCTTTACTAAGGAGATCGAAGAAGCGCTCCTGGAAGGCCGCATTGACCTCGCTGTACACAGCCTGAAGGACCTCCCCACCGTGCTTCCGCCCGGTCTCACGGTCGCCGCCATCCCCGAACGCGAGACTCCGCAGGACGCCATCATCGGCCGGAAGCTGGACCAACTCCCCCAAGGTGCGCGTGTTGGCACATCCAGCCTGCGTCGTTCCGCGCAGTTGAAGAAGTTACGGCCCGATCTGCAGATCGAAAGCGTGCGCGGCAACCTTGACACCCGCCTGCGAAAATTAGACGAAGGTCAGTTCGACGCCATCATGCTCGCCGGCGCCGGCCTCCGCCGCCTCGGGTGGGGTGATCGCATTGCCGAACTGCTGCCGCCGGACATCATGTGTCCCGCCGTCGGCCAGGGCGCCCTCGCCATCGAGACCCGCGATGATGGCGGCGACGCCTATCAGATCTGCCATCGGTTGGATCATGCCGCCACCCGAGCCGCGGTCACAGCCGAACGCGCTGTGCTCGCCTCCCTGGGCGGCGGCTGCCAGGTGCCCATCGGCGCCTATGCCCGGGTCAGCGGCGACGCCTTGCAATTGCGGTCGGTTGTCATCGATCCGGATGGCCAAACCTTAATCGTGGACGAGACCAGCGGCCCGGTGAGCGACGCCGAACAACTAGGCACAGCCGCGGCAGGCCGCCTGCTCGCCGGCGGAGCCCAGAAAATCCTGGTTCAGGTCTACGGAACGAACCAGCCTCTCCACGGCCAGCGCGTCGTTGTCACTCGCGCCCGCAGCCAGGCCGGGTCTCTCTCTTCGCGACTGCGCGCTCTCGGCGCGGACGTCATTGAGCTGCCCGTCATCGATTTCCTGCCACTCGAATTCACCGCGCCCGAGTTCACCTCCTACGATTGGGCGATCTTCACGTCGGTCAACGGCGTCGAGTTCTTCTTCGACAAGGTGCAGCCGGCGGCGGGACCTAGGCTCTGCGCCATCGGCTCCGCCACGGCCGAGGCCCTGCGCCAGCGCGGTCTGGAACCGTCTGTCGTGCCCGACGAGTACATCGCCGAAAGCGTCGTAGCTGCACTCAGTGCGGAAGGACTCGCCGGCCGCTCCGTCCTCCTGCCGCGAGCCGCCGCCGGCCGCGACGTGATCCCCGAGGAACTGACAAAGCTGGGTGCCCGCGTCGATGTCCTGCCCGTCTACCAGACCATCGTGCCCGCGGATCTGGCGGAGCAGGCGCAGGCTCTGTTGGGCGCCGCCCGGCCCGATTGGATCACGCTGACCAGTTCCTCGACCGTGAAGAACCTGTTGGCCGCGGCGGGTCCGGAACTGGTTTCGGCCTCGAAGCTCGCGTCCATCGGACCGGTGACGTCCGAAGTCGCGCGCCGCCATGGATTGACCATTACCGTGGAAGCGAATCCTTCCACCATCGAAGCGTTGCTCGAAGCCATGCAGTCGTGGATGGCCCAAAATGAACCTTCGCCAAAGCCTGCTTCTGCCTGAACTCGCGAAGCCCATCGTCCTGATCCTCCATGCCGCCGAGAAGGAGCGGATCGAGGGGAAGTACGTCATGGGCCTGATTCCGGAAGAGGGCGGCAAGCTCGCCATCGTCTTCGACGATTCGGTGACGTTCCATCGCGATATCGCCGAGAAGTACGGTCTGAAGCCCCTGGGCGGGGGCTGGTGCACCATCGACACGATCAAGCAGGTGTTGCTCCTCAGTGGCCGCAGCACGCAATACGGCATGGAGCCCGATCGCAACGTGACACTGGCGGTGTTCCAGGCGCACTTTGCGAGACTACTACTGCGACCGGACGGAGTAGTTCCACCGAACGCTGGACTCCCTCCGGCGAGAACGGCTGGGCTTCGCGGCATATACTCACAGCAGAATGTGCGCAAAATGCTTCAGGCTCTGCCTGTTTCGGTTCCGGCATCCAAGCATGTATGCGATCCAGCTTCCGGACGGTCTGAGGAAGGTCGTAGCACGCTTCAACTCCTACGTGGAGCGTCACGACCTGAGCCTACTTCAGGGTCCGGACGACCTGGCGGAGCTTCTGCGCACACCTTTTGTGGAGGACGCTTTCGTGGTCTTCCGCTGCAATCGATGCGATCAGGAGTTTCAGATCAACGTGTGTAAGGGTGGCTATCAGATTCGATAATTGCGTGGTTCCGCTTCCTGAATGAGGCATCCGGTCCGTCTCTCCGCTATAGTGTCTCCGATGCCCAGCGTTTTTCGGGACAACCTGCTTGCCGGCCAGTCGGCCTACCTCACCGGAGGCTCCAGCGGCATCTGCCTCGGCATCGCTCAACTCTTCGCCGCGCACGGAGCCCGTGTCGGCATCCAGGGCCGCAATCCCGACAAGCTCAACGCCGCCGCCCAGACTTTCCCCTGCGAAACCTTCGCCGCCGATGCGCGCGACTATGCCGCCACGGAGGCCTGCCTTCAGGCGTTCGGTCCCTTCGACATCCTCATCTGCGGCGCCGCCGGCAACTTTCCCGCACCCGCCATCGGCATCTCCGCCAACGGCTTCAAAGCCGTGGTCGATATCGACCTGCTCGGCACCTTCAACACCTGCCGGGCCGCATACGGCCTTCTGCGGGAAGCCCGGCGCTTCCGTCATCTCCATCTCCGCGACCCATGGATCCCACCCCTATTCGGGCCAGGCCCATGTTTGCGCGGCCAAAGCCGGGGTCGACATGCTCAATCGCGTTCTTGCGCTGGAACGGGGTTCCGCCGGAATCCGCGTCAATGTCATCGCGCCTGGACCCGTGGACGGCACCGAAGGCATGCGCCGCCTTGCCCCCACCCCGGAGATCCGCAGCAAGATGATGGCCGCCGTCCCGCTCGCCCGGTTCGCGTCGATCCACGAGATCGCCGAAGCCGCCCTCTTCCTCTCGTCGCCCGCGGCGTCGTTCATCACTGGCACCGTACTGACCGTCGACGGCGGCATCCTCGCTCGCCTCCGGCCGCGGCTTCCTCTCCGAACTGTAAGGCAGGTTTGTTGAAAATCCCTGGAAACGCGCAGGTGGCGGGGCCCGTCACAACCTGAACTCTTCGCGTCCGCTACAATTCAATCCAATGACCTCTTCCCCCACTCTTCTTAGACGTTTGGGTCTTTACTCCGCGACCGCGCTGGTCATCTCGAACATGGTGGGCACCGGCATCTTCACCTCCACCGGCTTCCTGGCCGGTGATCTGGGTGATCCCAAGCTCGTGCTCGGCATCTGGCTGGTCGGCGCCATCATCGCTCTCGCCGGCGCGTTCTCCTATTCCGAGTTGGGGGTGAACTTTCCAGCGTCCGGCGGCGAATACGTCTACCTGACCCGCGCCTACGGACCCACCCTGGGCTTCATGAGCGGTTGGGTGAGCTTCTTCGCCGGCTTCTCCGCGCCCATCGCCGCCGCCGCCCTCGCCCTCTCCGATTACCTGGGCTACTTCTTCCCCGTACTCAAGCAGCAGAACGCCTGGTTCCGCTGGAGCGCCGGCGAGATCGGCCTCCAGTTCGGCGGAGCTCAGATCATGGCCGCCGGCATCATCCTTGTCTTCACCATCCTCAACCTGTTCGGCGTCGAGTTCATTGCCCGCATTCAAAACACACTGACGTCGGTGAAGATCCTCGTCATGGTCGCCTTTATCGGCTTCGGCCTCCTCATGGGCCAAGGCGACTGGAGCCACCTGTCGCAATCCACCGTGCGCACCTCTTCGGCTCCGCTCACCGCGCAATTCGCCATCAGCCTGTTCTGGATCTACGTCGGCTACAGCGGATGGAATGCCGCCACCTACATCGCCGAGGAGCTTCAGAAACCGGAGCGCACGCTGCCTCTCGCCCTTACCCTGGGCACCGTTCTCGTTGCTGGGCTCTACCTGCTCTTCAATGTCGTCTTTATCTACGCCACGCCGCTGTCCGACATGAAGGGCGTGCTCGCCGTTGGCTCGCTGACAGCCAAGGCCCTGTTCGGGGAACGGGTCGCCGGGCTATTCAGCGGACTTCTGGCCATCTCGCTCATGTCCACCGTGAACGCCATGGTCACCATCGGACCCCGGCTCTATTACGCCATGGCCAAGAACGGCGCGTTCGTGCCCGTTGCCGCCAAAATCCATCCCGAATGGCGCACGCCGGTGCCCGCCATCCTCTGCCAGGGCGTGTGCGCAATGCTGATGACGCTCATCAACTTCGGCAACCTGATGACGTACATCGGTTACCTGCTGAGCCTGTTCGCGATGCTGGCCGTGGCCAGTCTGTTCAAGTTCCGGGGCCGGCCCGGCTGGCAGAAACTAGGCGTGGTGAGCTTTGCTTATCCGCTCATCCCGCTGCTGTTCGTGGTGCCCGGCATCGTGCTGGTCTTCGTCGGGCTCCGCTTCGCCCCCGTGATCTCGGCCTGGGCCGCCGTCACGCTGGTCTCCGGCGCGCTGTTCTACCGCTTCCGGCTGCATGGCCGGGTGGTGGAGTAGGCCCTCTGTTAGTGAATCGTCGGAGTGCCCGGGTGTTCGTGTGCCAGAGCGCCCAGTTCTTCTGCGAACGCAGCCGCTCCGGACTGGCCGCCTTCGCCTTGTACATCAGCCGGTCTGCCGAGGAGAGGAGATCTTCGGCATCGGCTCCGCCATGCGGGAAGGTGGCGCTGCCGATTGAAACGGAGAGTTCCAGCCCCGTCTGCAGCCGCGCTTCCTCCAGCACCATCTTGCGAATGTGATCCGACCGCAGCGCGGCATTCGCCGCGTCGAGCCCCGGCAGGACGACGACAAACTCATCCCCACCCATGCGCGCCACGTAGTCGTACTCCCGGCAATTGGCCCGCAGCGCCGTCGCCACTACCTTGAGAGCCTTGTTGCCTTCCAGGTGCCCGTACTGGTCGTTGATCTGCTTGAAGTTGTCCAGATCGCATACCAGCAGAGACACGACTTCGCCGTTCCGCTTGCACCGCGCAATCTCACTGTCCAGGTGCAGGAAGAGCGACCGGGCGTTTGGCAGCCCCGTGAGGAAGTCCGTCGTGGCCGAGGTCTCGGCCTGCCGGTAACGCAATGCGTTCTCGATGGCCAGCGACAGCTTGGAACTCACCACCAGCAGGATGCGCAGATGGTCCTTGGTGAAAGCGTCCCGTTCGCTACTGTACAGCGCCAGTACGCCGATGACACCGTTCACACCCTGCAGCGGCACGGCCAGCGCGCTACGCAGGGTGGAAAACTTCGAGGGATCGTTCAGATAGCCGGGCTCCACCGAGGGGTTGCCGTTCAGGATCGGCTTCGAATTCTCCGCCACCCACCCGGAAAGCCCTTGGCCCACGGGAATCTCCAGCTTGGAGAACAGACGGAAGTTGTCGCCGCTGACAAACTCGGGATGCAGCAGATTCTCACGCCGGATATAGACCGCCATCGAATCATATGGGACCAGACGTTTCAGGCGGACGCTCAGCACGGAGAGCGTTTCGTCCAGGCTCAACGAGCTGCCCAGGTTTTGCGCGAGTTCAAACAGGGCATGCGCCTCGTGACGGGCCGCCGCGATCTGCTGAGGAACTCGGGTTGATCGAGAATCGACGCAGCCTTCGCCGCCGGCGATTTGTCCGAGCCCTCGAAGCCTGCCGCCGGTGCCGCGCCGGCTTCGAATCTTGATATCGGTGCTGAGTTTCAGCGGCTCGATCTCGCGAGCCTTTGCCATCCTGCTCGAGTTCCACATAGCGGCGGGCCAGCACTTCCACGACCCGCGGATCGAAGGCACGCCCCGCTTCCTGAACCAGACCCCATGGCCTGATCAATTGGCATGGCTTTCCGATACTGGCGGTCGGACGTCGATGCATCCAGGAAATCGACGGCCGACAAAATCCGGGCGCCGATCGGAATCTATCTCCGCATAATCCGAATCGGGATATCCGAATCCGTCCCACTTCTCATGATGCGAACGTACAATCGGCACGACTGGGTAGGGAAACCGGACCCGCTCCAGGATCTCGGCGCCCACCACCGGGTGAATCTTCATCTTTTCGAACTCTTCCGGCGTCAGGCGGCCGGGCTTCGAAATGATGTGTTCCGGCACGGCCAGCTTGCCGATGTCGTGCAGCAGAGATGCGGCGCGCAACGCCTCCATCTCCGACTCATTCAAACCCAATTCCTTGGCCACTTCCATGGCGTAGACCTGGACCCGTTCCAGGTGTTCATGCGTGGTCTGGTCCTTGGCGTCGATGGCCAGCGCCAGCGCCTCAATCGTCCGCAGGTGCAGGGCGGCCATCTCCTCGGCGTGCGAGCGGCGATCCTCCATGCGGGCCATGTAGATGCGATACGAACGGTAGAGCAGGAAAACGACCGGGACCGCCAGCACGGGCAGTTGCCACCCGACCTCGCCCCGGGCGATGTCGAAGATCCCGGCTAGCACCGCGCCTGCCACATAGAACGGCAGCATCCAGAAGTAGCGATCCTTCCAGATCACCCGCATCTTGACGTGGGTCTCCAGTGCTTCCTTGGTGGCCCAGGGGAATGAGATGCCGACAAAGAATGTGGCGCCGGTGAGGATGGCCCTGAGGGCATCGTTGAGTTCCCGCCGGCCGTCGACGACAAAGACACCGCGCGAGGCGTAGTCCGCCAGGGCAATGGCGATGCACATCACCGAGACCGCGAACAGGCTGTCCATCACCCGGGTCCGTGAGTCCTTCGACGCCATCCACTTCTGCGCCAGCGCGCTGGCCGCGCCCAGGGCCATCGTCTCGGCCGGCGAGAGCGACCGCAAAGTGATGAGAACAAACAGCAGATTGATCGGCACGACACCGAGTTCGGTGTGGTAGCCCACCTGAAGGACAGATGCCAGAATAGCGAGGGTGAAGTAGCTCAGATACTGCACCGGGTCCTGGTTCGTCCAATACCGCAGCTGCGGCAGGAACACCGAGATTCCCAGCACGATCATGATCCGGGTGTAGGTTTTCGCCACGTTCGAGCATGTGAGCTTCTAAACCAGGACTATCGGCGGAACCTGCTGGAAACGTTACTATTCGGGTCGGCTAAGCAATCTCCTACGCTCATCTAAGGCTAGTTTGAGTAGGAGTTCTCGTATCGTTTCGGCTATAGGCTGGAGGTGAAAAAGTCGAATGGGTAATTAGGCCATTGTTATGCCGGCGCTGACAGTTCACGAATTCGAATTCCTTGGGATGCGAGCCATTGTCGCCAGCCCGCGCATGCTGGGCTGCTCTCGACCTGGTGGAACGCGTCGCCCGGACTTCGGCCACCGTACTGATCCAGGGCGAAAGCGGCAGCGGCAAGGAACTGATAGCGCGGGCTTTACACCTCATCTTTCCCTGCGCGGCAGCCGGCCCTGGGTGGATATCAGTTGCGGCGCCCTGCCGGAGCACCTGATCGAGAGCGAGCTCTTCGGCTACGAACGAGGGCGACTTTCCAGCGGAGTCCGATTCCCCAAGCCGGTCTCTTCGAATTGGCGAATACCGGCACGCTCTTTCTTCACGAAATTGGCGAATTAGAACCGCGCATGCAGGTCAAATTGCTACGCGTCCTGGAAGCCATGCCGTACTACCGTCTGGGCGGTACCAAGAAGATCACCGTCGATGTACGCGTGCTGACAGCCACCAATGTTGACCTGGAGGTAGCGGTACTCCGGCAGGCGCGCTTCCGGCGCGACCTCTATCACCGCCTCAGCCAGATGACCCTGCGCGTGCCGCCCCTGCGCGAACGGCCCGAGGATGCCCAGGCCCTGGCCCTGCGTACTCAACATCCCATGATGCTTCGGTGCGCATGGCGCCGTGGAAGCTCTGGAGGCGCTCGTCCATGATGCCTGGCCGGGCAATGTGCGCGAATTGCGCAACGTGGTCACCCGGGCCGCGATTCTGGCGCGCAATGGTGTGATTCAGCGTTCCGATCTGGACCTGCCCGTCCGGTTGCAGTCGATTCCCCCGCGAGCCCCGGTCGAGATCGGCAGCGCCAACCTGAACGGATCCGCCATCAGCCACTCCGGCCACGGGGCTATCCTGGATGGGCTGGAGCGGGAAACCATCATGCGAGTGCTGGACGAGACCCAGGGCCACCGGCAGCGGGCGGCCGACCTGTTAGGCATCTCGCGCCGCACCTTGAGTAGGAAGCTCAGACAGTATCGTCTGGAAGAGGAACCGTCCGAAGTGCCTGTGAATGGCCATAAGCGGAACCATGACAAGAGTTACCTGGAAAAACGGCGTGAGCCGCGATTTCGCGCCGAGGGCCGCGTCACCTTTAAGACGGTGGACGGCGCCGAGGCTGCGTCCTTCGAAGGCCGCCTGATCGACGTCAGTGATACCGGCTTCCGTGCCGCCCATTCCGATACCGGGCTGGCGCGCGGGCAGGAAGTGTTGTTCGAGCACAACAAGGCCCACGGCCGGGCCCGGGCCATTTGGAATCGCATTCTGGACGGCGAAGTCCAGACCGGTTTTCTGGTGGTCGCCGGCGAGCACCGCTAGACACCTAACGCCTGAAAATTGAGCGAATTCCCTCCCTTTGGGTTTTGTTGTACCCGCGCTCCCATCCAGGACCGTATAATGTTTAGTTTGGGGCAGCCAGCCTGCCCCAGCTATAAACTCGCATGCGCATCCTGCCGTTCCTTACCATCGCTGCCGCTGTGACCGCCGCCGCAGGCACGAGCCCCTCCGATCCCCGACAGGCCCTCAGCCTGTTGCCGAGTTGGTTCGAACCGGCACGGGACAATACGCGGTTCACCTCGCACCTGACCTCTCTTCCGGTTTCCATCGACGCTTCGGGTGCGGTGCTGGGCGGCAAGTTGCGGATGTCGCTGGCCGGCGGCCAATCCGATGCCAGGCTGGAAGGCGTGCAGCGGCAACAGGCGACTTCCAATCACATCATCGGCCGGCAGAAGGCTAACTGGCGTGCCGATGTCCCGCATTTTGATCGGGTTGCCGTTCGCGGCGCCTATCCCGGCATCGACGTTCTCTACTACGCGCAGGACAAAAAGCTCGAGTACGACTTCCTGGTGCAGCCCGGTTCCGACCCCAAGGCCATTCGCCTGCGTTTCACCGGCGCCAAGCCGAAGCTGATGGAATCCGGGGAAGCTTGAACTCTCCGCCGGCATCCGCCAGCATGCACCCGTTGCCTATCAGATGAAGGACGGTCAGCGCGTCCCGGTTTCGAGTTCCTACCAGATCGCCAGAAACGGCGAAGTGGGCTTCCGGCTGGGCAAGTACGACCGCGATCTGCCGCTGGTGATCGATCCGGTGGTCTCCTGGGCCGGCTATGTCATCGGCAACAGCTCGGACATTATCAACGCCGTGGTCGCCGATCCGGCGGGCGGTTTCTGGGTGGCGGGCTCGGCCATGGCTCAGGTGGACATTCCGGAAGATACCAATCCGTACTATTTGACGAACAGCGGCTTGAAGGATGTGTTCCTCGCCAAGATCGTCGCCGATGGCGCCTCGTATAAGTTGGTCTACTGGAGCTACATCGGAGGCACCGGTGACGACGAGGCGAACGGCCTCACGTGGTTCGGCAGCCGGCTGGCCATGACCGGCAGCACGGGCTCCACCGATTTCCCCTTGAGCGGCAATGCCTTCCAGTTGGAGCTGGGCGATCCGAATCCCGACAACGAGGATGCGGATGATGATGAAACGCCCGGCGGCATTGATGCGTTTGTCTTTGTTTATGACCCGGCCGCGGGCGGCCTGTCGACGCTGACTTACTCCACCTACTACGGTGGTACGGGCACGGACGTCGGCCAGGCGATCGCCGCCGGGCCCAATGGGACCCTCGCCATTGCGGGCTATACGAACTCGGGCGTATTGTATGGCGCGAAGGAAGGCGTCGCGTTGCAACCCTCGAACCGCGGCGGGCAGGATACTTTTGTGGCCGTGCTGCGGCCCTTTGCCGACACGGTTCCCGGAACGCTCATCATGTCCACGTTCCTGGGCGGCAATTCCACGGATGTGGCGAACGCCGTCGGCTTTGACAGCAAGGGCATGGTTTACGTCTCCGGTGCGACGCTCTCCAGCGATTTCCCGATGGCCGGCGCCAGCTATCAGTTCGACGGCCAAGGCCGCGGGCAACATCTTCTTCACCAAACTCGACCCCAACCAGACCGCCTTCGACTCGTTGCTGTACTCCACCTACATCGGTGGCCGCGGCATTGATTCCGGCCAGGCCATGGTCATCGATGCGCAGGACCGCGCCTGGATCGCTGGCTACACCACCTCCAACGACCTGCCCGTGACCCCCGGTGCTTATCAGCTCTCTCTGGCCGGCGGCGTCGACGCCTTCCTGCTGGCCGTGGATCCCTCCAAGACCGGCGCGGCGATCATCCCTTACTGCACTTACTTTGGCGACACCGGGACAGATATCGCCTACGCCTTGGCGATGAGCCCCGTGGACGGCACGTTTACCCTCGGCGGCTACACGACTTCGGCCAACTTCCCGCTGAAAAACATCGACGGCTACACGAAGCCGCCGGTGCGCCTGGTGGAATCCTGGGCCGCGCGCATCGACACGAAGAAGTTCGATGCCTCGGCGCTGGTGTGGTCGCTCACCTTCGGCGGCAACCTGAACGATGTCGTCACAACGATCGCCATTGATGCCCAGGGCAGCGCGTTTCTGGCCGGCTTCAGCAATTCCAATAACCTGGCGGTCTCCAACGGCCAGACGAAGCCAACCGACCTGGGCGTCAACACCGGCTTCTTCTATTTGGTCAAGTAAGAATTTCGCGGCGAGCGGGGGATAAACCTCGATACAATAGCGGCTTCTGGAAACCTTCCCCTCCCGAAGCGCGCCTAGTTATTGGGGTGCGAGGAAGGCATCCCCAGGTAGTCGCATGAACCTCAATCGTCCTATTCTCGGTCTTCTAAGCGCCATTTCTCTACTGTTCCTTTCCGCTTGCACCCGCAACGCACCCGCGGCGGCAAAGAAGGACACCGGACCCGTTCCGGTCAAGGTGGCCCGCGTCTCCACTCGTGCCGTTCAACGCTCAGTGGAAGGCGTGGGTACGCTGTTTCCGTATGACGAAGCCATCATCAGCGCGGAAACCGATGGTCCGCTGCAGCAGGTAAGCGTCGACCTGGGCGATCTGGTCGCGCAAGGCCAGGTGCTGGCTCGCATCTCTGACGAAGAGGCTCGCTACCTGGTGGCCCAACAGGAGGCCCAGCTCCGGCAGGCGCTGGAGCGGCTTGGTTTGAAGGACGAGAAAGACCGCCTGCAGGACGTGCGCGAAGCGCCCGACGTGCGGCGGGCCAAAGCCGACCTGTTTGAGGTCGAAGTCCGCTACAAGCGCACGCGCGAACTCGTGGATCAGGGCATCGGCCCGAAGTCGGACCTCGACCAGGCGCAGGCGCGGTTCCAGTCGGCGCAGGCCGCCTATGACCAGACTCTGAACCAGACACGCAATCTGGTGCAGGAGATCGAGCGCTACAAAGCCAGTCTGGACCTGCAGCGCAAGAAACTGCGCGATACCACAGTCCGTTCTCCGTTCGCGGCGTTCGTGAAGGATCGCCAGGCGGTGGTGGGCGCCTATGTGCGTGCCAACTCACCACTGTTTACTTTGGTAAAGATTGACCCCATCCGGCTGCGCGTCGAGGTGCCGGAACGCATGGCGCCCTGGGTGAAGCTCGGCCAGCGCGCCGAGGTCGTGGTGGAAGCCTTTGAGGGCCGGAAGTTTGAAGGCAAGGTTTCGCGTATCTCGCCGACCGTCGACCAGACCAAGCGCACGTTTGTCGTCGAGGCGCTGATTCAGAACGCGAATCACGAACTGAAGCCGGGCTCCTATGCCCGGGCGCGCCTGGATACGGACAAGATCGAAAACATTCGTGTCGTGCCCGCGCAGGCGATTCTTTACGTCCTGGGTACGAATAAGTCGTACGTTGTGAAGCAGGACGAATCGATCGACGTTCGCGATGTGAAGGTCGGCGACCGGTTCCCGAAGGAGATCGAGATTCTGGAAGGTTTGAATGAGGGCGAGACCGTCGCCGTCAGCAGCCTGACCCGCCTCGACATGGGCGCCAAGGTCAAGGTTTCGGCTGCCGAAACGAACTAGGGCGCCAGCGTCCCGGCCGGGAAATCTGCGAAAATGGAAATGAAGGGTGGGTTGTCCGAAATGCGCGGCTCCACCCTGATCTCTCCATGCGCCTTTCTCTCCTTCCGCTTGTCCTGACGCCGGCTGCCTGCCTGCTGGTTGCGCAGTCCGATCCGCCTGTCCTGAAGCAGTCCGTCGTGGTGACCGGCACGTGGCAGCCACTTCCGTTGGAAGAGGCTGACCGCAGCATCGACTCCTTGCCTGTCCGCGGCCAAACCCTGCTTTTCAATAACTTCGTGGATCTGCTGCGGCTCGATCCCTCGCTGGATCTGCGTCAGCGCGGGCAAAACGGTGTGCAGGGCGACCTCTCCATCCGCGGAGCCAGCTTCGGCCAGACGCTCGTTCTCCTCAACGGGCGGCGCATGAACGACCCGCAATCTGGACATCACAATATGGATCTGCCGGTGCCGATGGAGTCCGATTCAATCCATCGAAGTTCTGCGCGGCACCGGTTCGACCCTGTACGGCTCCGATGCCGTGGGCGGCGTGGTGAACATCATCACGGCGCCGCCGGAAGCCTGGCAGGCACGAATCCGGATGGCGGCCGGCAGTTTCGGAACGAATCAGGAATCGGCCACGGTCACCGGGCTGGTTGGACCTCTCACTCAGCAGTTCACCTTTTCGCGCGACTTCTCCACCGGGTTCATCGCCAACCGGGACTACCGCAATCTGTCCTTCGGTTCGACCACGCGTTACGCGTCGAAATTGGGTTCGACTGATCTGGATCTCGGCTATGCCGACAAACCGTTCGGTGCCCAGGACTTCTACGGGGCTTACCCGTCCTGGGAGCGCACCAAGACCTGGTACAGCGGATTGCGGCAGTCGTTTGGGGAGCGCACCGAGGCGGCATTCAGTTCCGCCGCCACACCGATCTCTCTATCTCTACCGGGATAATCCGCAGCGCTACCAGAACCACCACGCGGCGGAAAGCTGGCAGGCCAGCGTGCGCCACCGGGAGCGACGTATCGGGCCGCACCATGACCCTCTTTTACGGAGTGGAAGGTTTCGGTGAAAACATCAACTCAACGAACCTGGGCGTCCACAGCCGGGCCCGAGGGACGGGCTACGTCGCTGGACATCCGGGCGCTGAAACGGTTCTCCCTGACAACCGGCATCCGTACGGAGAGCTACCGTGGCGTGTTCGATCAGGTGAGCCCGTCCATCGGCGTCGGGTACTATGTGACCTCGAAGTTCAAGTTTCGTGGAGGCGTGAGCCGGGCGTACCGCCTGCCCACCTTTACGGATCTGTACTACAAGGATCCAGCCAATCAGGGCAATGCCGCTCTGAAAACGGAAACGGCTTGGAGCACCGAAGGCGGAGCGGAGTACCGGCCCACGGCCAATCTGCGGCTGCAGGCGACGGTCTTCCACCGCCGCGACCGGAACGGCATCGACTATATCGAGTTCCTCGCCCACCGGACCCTGGGTGGCCGCCAACATCGTGCGATTGAACTTCACCGGCGTGGAAACTTCCGCTGCCTGGCGCTGGCGCCATCAGTTGTTCGATGTCAGCTACACGGGTCTGCGCGGCGTATCCGAGCTGTTGCCGGAGAATCTATACGAAGTACGCCTTCAACTACCCCATCCATTCCGCTGTGGCTTCATGGACAGGCACGCTGTCCTGGTTCCCTCACGGCTCGGACCCGGATCCGGCGCCATGGAACGGCGCGCCCGCGATCCCTACGGAGTTTGGGATCTATACCTGGCACGGAACCGCGGACCGGTGCGCCCGTTCGTCCAATTCACGAATCTGGCGAATACGCGCTACCAGGAGATCCTCAGCATTCCGCTCCCGGGCAGGGCGGTGCTGGGCGGGGTCGAAATCGTCATCCGATAGAGAGTTACCCGCTGGAGGCCGGGTTGTTGGACAATTTGAGGAAATGCTCTCCCGACGCACTTTCCTCGCGGCTGTTCCTGCCGTCGCAATTGCCCAGCAGTCTGACGAATCCGGTTTTCAGCCGGTCACCGGATGGACCATCGTTGACGGGCCGGATTCGGCCTATACGATCACTGGTTCCGAGATCGCGGTGCATTCGCACGCTTCGTTCCCCGTGCTGGCTGCGTTCCGGCCGCCAGTATGAGAATTTTGAGCTGCGCGGCGAGTTCTTCGTGAAGGGCTGGACGGATTCGGGTTTCTACCTCCACGCACCTGAGTTCGGGCGTCCGTCGCAAGCCGGCTTTCAAATCAAGGTCTTCCATGAGAAAGAGGCCAAGCCGACTCCGTATTCCGTGGGTGCGTTGTTCCCGCTGATTGCTCCGTCGAAGATCAACGTCCAACCGGGATGGAATGCTGTTCGGGTCGTATTCGACTGGCCCAAGCTGCAGGTATCCATCAATGGAGAGGTGGTTCAGGATCTGGATGTGGCCGCAAATCCGGAACTTGCGCCGAGGTTGCGCAGCGGGTATCTGGGGATCGTGGCCGCTTCGGCCGAGTGCCGGTTCCGCAATCTCAGGGTGAAGGAACTGCCCGGCAAGCAGAAGTGGCAGTCGTTGTATAGCCAGCCGGGCGACCTGGCGGCCAAGTGGGCTGTCTCCGAAGGCAAACCAAACTTCACCGAACTGGGCGATATCCTGCGCGCCGACGGGGCAGGGCATCTGGCTTCGAAAGAACAGTTTCGCGACTTCCAGCTTCAGCTCTACATCCGGGGCTGCCCGCAGCACAACGGCGGCGTCCTGTTTCGCAGCGGCGGCAGGGGCACGAACCCCAGCAAAGGCTATGAGATCCAGCTCCACAACGTGGAAGAGGCGCATTTCCCCACTGGTTCGCTCTATCACTTCAAACGCGCCCGCTATCCGCGCATCGAGGACGGCAAGTGGTTCCTCTTGAACTATGGGCGAAGGACAAGCAGTGCCGGGTGAGGATCGATGGCGAAACGGTGCTGGAGTACTCGACGCTCGAGAATCTGGAGGAAGGGTTCATTGAGCTGCAGGCGCACCGCCAGGGGTTCTGGCTGGAGTTCAAGGACATCCTGATCCAGCGCATCTAGTCAAGAACGATATTCTGGATTGCGTGTTTGTAACAGAATTCCGTTCGTATTGACAGTCAGTATTGCGAAGTTTATGCTGAGAAGCGTAGGAGATTCGCAATGCTTGACGACGTCGACGCCCAACTTCTCGCCGCGCTGCAGTTTGACGCACGGGTCAGCAATGTAGAACTCGCCCGGCAGGTGGGCATGGCTCCATCCGCCGTCCTGGAGCGCGTGCGGAAGCTGGAAGAGCGCGGTCTGATCCGCGCGTACGAAGCCAAATTGAACGCCCGCGCCCTCGGTATCGGCCTGACGGCGTTTGTGTTTGTCCGCGCCGAAGAGCGCATCGGCGCCCAGGAGACCTCTCTGCAACTGGCGGAGATTCCGGAAGTCCAGGAAGTCCATCATATTGCGGGAGAAGACTGCTATCTGGTGAAGCTGCGCGTGCACGACACCGACGCGCTGGCCACACTGTTGCGCGAGCGGTTCGGCAGCATTCCGACCATCCGGTCGACCCGCACGACCATAGTTCTACAAACGGTCAAGGAAGTTTCCACGCTGCCCATTCCGGCGCCGAAGGCCGGAGCGGGGAAGGGAGACAAGAGCCGTGTCTGACGGGAAAGCCACACCCATCCGCTGGCAGCTTCTGCTGGCCTTTGCCATCGTTTACGTGGTTTGGGGCTCGACGTACCTGGGCATCCGCTACGCCATTGAAACCATTCCTCCGCTGCTGATGGCCGGCACGCGATTCCTCACGGCCGGGTCCATTTTGTTGATCTGGAGCCTTTTCCGCTCGAAGGCCCGGCCCACCTGGCGGCACTGGCGCACGGCGCTGGTGATGGGCACGCTCATGTTGTTGTGCGGCAACGGCTTTGTGACGCTGGCCGAGCAGCGGATCCCATCGGGACTGGCGGCGCTGCTGGTTGCTAGCGAACCTCTGCTGCTGGTGCTGGTGGCCTGGGCGGCACCGCGCGGTTTGCGGCCGAAGGGCCGTGATTTCGCGGGCATCTTTCTCGGCTTCGCCGGTGTGGCCGTGCTGGTCTGGCCGTCGGATCTGAGCGGTCCCGGCGCGGACCTGATCGGAGCGGCTCTGGTGTTGAGCGCGGCTCTGGGCTGGGCCGTAGGCTCCATTTACGGAATTGATGCGCCGACGGCTCCGTCGCCGGTTCTGGCAAATGGAATGACGATGCTGTGCGGTGGGACCTTGTTGTTCGTCTCCGGTGTTTTGCGGGGCGAAGTGACGCAGGTTCACCCGGAGCAGTTTTCCGCCGTTTCGATTGCGGCGTGGGGCTATCTGGTGGTCTTCGGGTCGATTCTGGCTTTTTCCGCCTATACCTATCTACTCACAGCCACTACTCCTGCAAAGGCGAGCACCTATGCCTTTGTGAACCCCGTGGTCGCGGTGATTCTGGGCTGGCTGATCGCGGGTGAGCCGTTGAGTGTGCGGGCCTTATGCGCGATGGGGGCGATCGTTGCGGCGGTTGTGATCTTGACCTCGGGGCACAGGAAGAAGCCGGAGCCGGAATCCGGGTTCGCGGCCGAACCGCTCGCGGCCGAGTAGGGGGCGGCGCCACCGGCCCCTACAAGGCGCTATCCTGGAATCAGTTCACTTCTCATCTGGGAGAAAGTTACGATGACGCAGCTCTGGAAGACGAGTGTCTGTGCGGTGGCGCTGGCGGCGCTGGGCATGGCCGCCGAACCGGCCATCGAAGTCTCCGGCAATTATGTCGAATCGCGCACGGCGGATGTGTACGTGGGTGCGTGTTTCGCCAACTCCGAGGTGCAACTGGTCGGAAACCTGGCGGTTTTCGGCTGGCAGATCAACAAGGGCGCCTGGAAGGGCGTGTCGCTGGACGGTCTGAATGTGGCTGCGGCGGTACGGGCCAATTCCACCCTGGGTGACAAGACCGGCGAGCCGTATCCAGTGAAGGCGTATCTGATCGTGGATCAGAAAGCGAACCTGGAACAGCGGCAGGCGCTGAAAGAGTTCGCGCAGCGGATGACGGGCGACCTACTGGCCGACATCGTCCGGATTGATGCGCTGCCAATCGCGTTCGAGGTGGCCAACAACCATATCCATGAAAAGCGTGTGACGCTGAACGCGGGCACGCTGGCCGAGATCCGGACACGGGCTTTGGTGGATAGCGATTCCACCTGCGGCCACGAGGCGACGGTGTACGATCCGCTCGTTGCTGTTCAACTTGATTTGGCTTCCCCATGAACCTTAGCAATAACGGAACCCAAGCAAGGTA
>JASGIE010000022.1:0-53694 GCA_049841055.1 Paludibaculum sp.
TCTGGTTAGCTGGTTCGTTACGTATTGCTAAGGTTAATAGGGAAACACGATAGAATCCGAACAGCACCTCCGACGAGGGGTTTCCCGTGGCGGAGATCACGGCACTCGAGTGGCAAGGAAGCGAACGGCTTCTTCGGCAGGACCCGAGCGCCGGCGAGCTGTACTGAAGGACGGCATCCTGCCACGGGCGGCGAGGTGTTTCGCAATCCAGCGCTGGCGGCATCGCTGCGGGCAATGGCGTGAGAGGCGACGCCGCGATGTACGCGGCGAGCTGGCGCGACGGATGGTACAGGGCTCCGACGATCGAGGCGGCTGGCGCTCCCCGACCTCGCCGACTACCGCGCCGAATGGGTGGTCCCGCTGTCCACCAATTACCGCGGCTGGGACGTCTATGAAATTCCACCGAACAGCCAGGGCATCGCCGCGCTGATCATGCTGAACCTCGTCGAGCAGTTTCCGATCGGGGCATTCGGTCCGACATCGGTCGAAGCGCTGCATACGCTGATCGAAGCCAAGAAGCTTGCCTACGCCGACATGCAGCAGCATGTCGGTGATCCGCGATTCGCCGACGTGCCGGTCGCCACTCTGTTGTCGAAGGCATATGCGCGCGACCGCGCTGCGCTCATCAATCGCATCGCGCGATGTCGGGGCCGCCGCCGGGGCACCTGCCTATGCGCGGCGGCGACACCACCTATCTGTCGGTCGTCGATCGCGACGGCAACATCGTGTCGCTGATTCAGAGCATCTTCGGCAACTTCGGCTCAGGGGTCGTGCCGTCCGGCTGCGGATTCGCGCTGCAGAGCCGCGGCGGACTGTTCTCGCTCGACGCGACGCACCCCAATGCCCTCGGCCCGCGCAAGCGACCGCTGCAGACGGTGATTCCGGCGCTGATGACGCGCGATCACCTGCGCATCGGGTTCGGCGTCATGGGCGGCTGGAACCAGCCGCAGGCCCACGTGCAGGTGGTGTCGAACATCGTCGATCACGGCATGAACATCCAGCAGGCGCTGGAGGCGCCGCGCTTCGCCAAGCTGACCTTCGACGGCACCGACGTGATGATGGAAGCGCGGATCGACCGCGATGTCCGCCATCAGCTGACGGCGCGCGGCCACGACGTCGACGTCCAGGGCGCATTTTCCAACATGGTCGGCGGCGGTCAGGCGGTCCTGCACGACGCGCGCGCCGGCGTGAATTACGGGGCATCGGATGCGCGCAAGGACGGCGCGGCAATCCCCGAACCCCTTCTGTCCTGAGGCCCCACGATCATGTCCACCGCATTGCCCGCTGTCACCAGGCCGTCGACCCGCTGGGTCCAGCTCGTGTTCGGCGTCCTCCATGATCGCGAATGTAGGACCGCAGAACTGCCGTTCTGGGCCCTGTTCACGCAACCGATGACCAGCAGCCTCGGGGTCTCCCTCCCCGAGCTGCAGATTCTCGTTCTCCCTCCTGATCGTGATCCAGACGTTCCTGTCGCCGTGGCAGGGCGTCCTCATGAATCGATTCGGTCCCAGTCTGCTGCTGTCGGCCGGCGTGCTGGTCACCGGCGCCAGCTGGGTACTGGCCGCTCAAGCGTCCAGCCTGATCGCGCTGTACCCTGTCGTACAGGCCTGCTCGGCGGCATCGGCACCGGCATTGTCTACGTCGGCGTCATCGGGCACATGGTGCAGTGGTTTCCCGACAAGCGCGGCATGGCCACCGGCTTCGCCGCGGCCGGTTACGGATCGGCGCCCTGCTGACGACGTTCCCAATCTCGTCGGTGCTCCGCGACTCGTCCTATCAGGACGCCCTGACCCGTTTCGGAATTCTGTTTGCGGTGGGCGGCCTGATGGCGGCGCAGGGACTGCGGCGACCGAGGATCCGGCCTGGGTGCGGGCGATGCGGGAGCGCCAGCGGGCAGCGGGCGGGCCGGCCAGCATTGGCGTCGACGTCACGCCGCTGCAGATGCTCGGCAATCCCATCTTCTCGCTGATGTTCGTGATGATGACCATGATGTCGACCTCCGGGCTGATGGTGATTTCGCAGATGGCCGCCTTCACCCGCGATTTCGGCATCGCCCGGCGTACTGGTGTTCGGGATGCCGGCGCTACCGCTGGCGCTGATCGATCGACCGCGTCACCAACGGCCTCACGCGCCCCCTTCTTCGGCTGGACATCTCCAATGATTCGGCCGCGAGAAACCATGCTGATCGCGTTCGCGCTTCGAGGGCACGCCATGACGTTGTGGCTGATGATGCGCGAGATGCCGCTGCTGTTCGTGCTGCTGTCCGGCATGGTCTTCTTCGGCTGGGGCAAGATCTTCTGGCTGTTCCCTCCACCCTTACCGACACGTTCGGCAACCCGTCACGCAACCGCCAACTACGGCTTCCTTTACATGGCACAGGGCGTCGGCTCGGCCCGTCGGCGGCCCGGTCGCCGCCTGCTGCACGAGGCGACGGCTAACTCGATCCCGGTCTTCGCGGTGATCATCTCGATCGACTTCATCACCGCGGTGCTGGCGATCGCGGTCCTGAAACCACTGCGACGGCGGTGGCTCGAAAAGACACACCAGGTCGCCGCTGTGTCAGCATCGCCCGTTGAGCGCGCTGATTGGGCGGCCGCCCAACCGAACTCGTAGGCATCGACATGCGTGCAGCCCTGCGGAAGATCTTCAAGGATTGGTTCCTGATCGGCATGATCAGCGCGGTCGTCCTGGCATCGCTGGCGCCCGATCTGGGACGCAGCGGCGGCCTGCTGCACATCCAGACGCTGGCCAGTGCCGGGGTTTTTGCCATCTTCTTTCTTCATGGCATCGCCCTCTCGACGGAGAAGATGAAGCAGGGCATCGCCCGCTGGCCGGTGCACACGATCGTGCAGCTGTTCACCTTCGCGGTGTTCCCGATCATCGCCGTGGCGCTGCGCCTGTCGATCGGACGATGGCTGTCGTCGGAGCTGATGCTGGGGGTGATCTATCTCTGCGTGCTCCATCGACCGTGTCGTCGTCGGTGGCGATGACCTCGATGGCGCGCGGGAATGTGCCGGCGGCAATCTTCAACGCGACGCTGTCGACGCTGCTCGGCGTCTTCCTGACGCCGCTGCTGAGCCTGCTGGTCGGCCGATCGGGCAGCGGCGGTTCGCTCGGGTCGGTGATGCTGAACGTGGCCACGCTGCTGCTGCTGCCGTTCGCCATCGGTCAGGCCCTGCGCCCGATGTTTCGTACTGGCTGGCCCGCTACAAGCCGTGGACCAATCTGATCGATAGAAGAGGGGTCATCCTGCTGCTGGTGTTCAGCGCGTTCAGTGACTCGGTCGCCGACGGGCTGTGGCATCGCCACGGCATCGGTCTGATTGCCATCACGCTCGCCCTGCTCAGCGGCGGTGCTGACGGTGGTGCTGACGTTGAGCACTGAAGTGGCGCGGGCGTGCGGGTTCTCGGTCGAGGACGAGATCACCACCGTGTTCTGCGGCTCGAAGAAGACGCTGGTCTCAGGCGTCCCGATGGCGAAGGTGATCTTCGGCAGCCACCCGGCGCTCGGCGTCATCGTCCTGCCGCTGATGTTCTATCACCAGCTGAGTACGCGAATATCTTCGATTCTGGCGAGGCGCTACGCCGAACGCGCCAGCGCCTGACCGCGTCTGACCCGGACGCCCCCTCGCCGACCGCCAGACGACCCACGGAGCACGATGCAGGTTCGACTCTTCCCCAATCCGCGCCGTCCCGGCATCGGCCTGCGCCCCAAACGGGAGAGCCAGCGTCCGCTGCTTTCGCAGCACGCACGGCACTGCCCGGTTCTCGAAGCCGGCAGCGCGGCAGGATTCCTGGTCCATCCGCCGCTCAACGAAGGGGAGTCGTTTCACATCGGCTTCGACGGTGAAGGATGCTACCGGTTCGTCTATTCGCTGAACCCGAGCGGCGCACAGTGGGAGCCGATTTTCTCCGTGCGCTATGTGCTTCCCGTCGGAGGAGTCGGCGCCTCGACGTACGACGTGTCGATGATGGTGCCGGCGACTCCGGAATACCGCGAAACGGCGCTGCTGATGGCGCGGATGTTCATCGCCATCGACGACCTGGGCACTCCGCCAGCGTGACCCTTCGCGGCGCGTGGAACTTCCAGACCGCGCCAGGCTGGGACACGCTCTACACGCCGATCTTCAACCATATCGAGCGGCCGATCGCGCCGATGCTGGTGGTGCGGGTCGAAACCGACTGGTTCTCGCACGACTCAGATCCGCTACGTCCTCCAGCCCGGCGAGAGCATTACGGCCACGCACAGCATGCCGATCGGCCAGGTGCTGTTCGTGCCCCGCGAAGAGGTGATCCTCAGCGATGCGACCGACGACGAGACCGCAGCACGGCAGCAGGCCAGCGCCGCCTTTCACCGGGAGAAATCGAGCGTCCGCCTGAAGACCCCCTACGGCCTCGACTACAGTCCGCACTATCTGCACCAGCCGGCGAGCGGCCGACAAATAACTCCGGCAACGACCACTCGCGGCTGCCAGCGCGCAGTGCTCTACCGCTTTGAAGCGACGCGTCCGTGTCACTGGTGAGCCTCGAGGCACGAAAACGCCGGCGGAGGACCGCAAAGTCCGCCGCCGGCGCGAGTCGTCCGCTGCCGCTCAGAACTCGATGCGGACGCCGAGCTGTCCCTGGCGTGAACGTAGGCGTTCCCGAGTTGGCCACCGGCTGCCCGAAGGTCGCCGAGTCGAGCTGCGTGTTGTAGCTGCCGTAGTTCTTCCAGTTGAAGACGTTGAAGACTTCGGCGAGGCCGGTGATGTTCGCGCCACCGAGCTTGAGGCTCTTCGACAGCCGCAGGTCGATCTTGTGGAGCGGCAGGCCGCGCAACGCGTTTCTCGGCCAGACGGTGTTGGTGGCGATGACGGCGGGACCTTCCCATCGATCGAGCACGCTCGCGGGGATGGTGATGGGCGCGCCGATGTTCAGGCGGTTGGTGCCCGGCTTGTTGAACGGCTTGCCCGACAGCGTGGCGTTGTAGTGCTGACCGGAACCGTAGAGGAACGAGCCGGCGAGCGTCATCTTCCACGGCATGTTGACGATGCCGTTGGCGCGCACGGTGTCGCGCTGGAAATCTGCCGACTGCGAGTAGTTGGCGTCCATGTCGAACTGGTTGTCCGCCTGGATGCCGAAGCCGGTGGTGTCGTCGTTCTTCGCCAGCGTGCGCGTGTAGGTCACGCCACCCTGGAAGTTGTTCGTTATTGAAGCGGCGGGTGAACGAAGCTCGAAAGTAGCACCGTTTCGGTGCGCCCCTTGCTCTCCATCCACTGAATCTGACCGTAGGCCGGGTTGGGGCGGCCGTACTTGTTCGGATCGAGGTTGTAGCCGGTGACCGGGTCGTAGAACAGGTTCGGGTCGCGACCGCGGACCTGGTCGCGTTCTTCAAGGGCGGTGAGGTCGGCGTCCACCGACATGACCTGTCCGAGCTGCTTCTGGAAGCCGACCGAACTCTGCCAGCTGTAGGGATCGACGTAGTCGTTGGCGATGATGCGCGGTGCCTGCGTGACCTGCACCTTGCCCGAGAGGTAGTCCTGGGCCGTGACGCCGCGGGTCGGGTCTTCCATGAAGCCCGGACCGTTCGGCAGGATGCTCGCCGACACCGACCGGTTGAAGTACTGGTGGCTGTAGGTGACGTTCGACACCGGCGTGTTAGTAGAGGCCGCTGCCGCCGCGGATGACGAGGTCGTTCTTGCCGCCGACGTTCCAGGCGAAACCGACGCGCGGGGCGAAGTTGTTGAGATCGCGGATACCGGTCTTGTAGCCGAAGTCGCCCGACTCCTTGCCGTTGTTGATCATGATGACCGTCGGCGTCACTCCCGGCGGGTTGGTGGCGCCGTAGTCGACGTCGTAGCGGATGCCGTAGTTGACCGACAGGCTGTTGGAGATGCGCCAGTTGTCGCCGAACCAGGCGGCCCAGGTCGGACGCGGAATGTCGATCAGGTAATCAGGGTGGAGCACGGCTTCGTCGCCTGCCAGTTCGGCGATCCGGGGCACGCAAACGCCCCGATATCGGCCCACATATCCCGCGTCGGATTCGACAGGTTGCCGTTCCCTACCCGATCGGGATGCTGCGTACGGCCAATACGACCTGAGCCCGTACCCGAAGGATCGCCACCGCTGAACGTCGGCGTCATATACGGCCCGCTCTGCGCCAGGAAGCTCGAGCTCAGGCGCCATCCACCGATCACCGCATCCACCGCCTTGTTCATGTGCGAGCCATACGCCCGCCCACGTCCGAACGGCAGTTCGTACACCGCGGTCGTGATCCAGCGATGCCGCCGCGTCGCATACACCGGACCATACTCCGACGCGCGGTTGTAGGTATCCATGCTGCGGCCGCCACCGGTCTCGCCCGAGAAACCTGTCGAGTTCGGCCCCTGGTTGTCCGCCAGGTTGCTGGCAAACGTGTACGTCGAATTGAGCTGCAGCGTGCTGCTCAGGTGATGGTTCAACTCCACCTGGCCCGCATGGTAAATCGCGCTGGCACCGGTGGCTCGCGTATTCACCACACCCCAGTTCGGGAACGGCCGCTGGCTCAGAGGCTGCGCCGCATAGAACTGAGTCGAGTAATACGATTGGTTCAGATCGGGAGCCCATACCAGCGACAAGGTCCGCTGTCCGATATACGACACACGCACGCCGGTCGACCGCGCAATCTCCCGGTCCACCGAAAAGTTCCACTGATACGACTTCGGATCCTTGAAGTCGATTGAATTCGCCGTACCAAAATACGCATTGCCAAACGAATCGCTGACAATGCCGCTGCCGCCCGCATTGATGTTCGGCCAGGCAAACGTCGGCTTGCCCTGCAGATCCGGATTCAGGAACTGCCGCGCATCCGACTGCAGCGTCCCGGTCAGCGAATAGAACACGCTGCCCAGCACCACCACGTTGTACAGGCCGGCGCCGCCGCGAATCACCGTCTTGCCATTGGTGAACGGCCGGTACGCGAAGCCGAAGCGCGGCAGGAACCGCAGCTTGGGCACAAACCGCAGACCTTCCGGAATACCCGCCGCCGACGCGGAAAACACAGGAGTACACGGTGCCCCATTCGCCGACGGACCCGTCGTGCTGTTGAACGCCGGACACGCGTTGAATGACGCCAGGTAGCCCGGAGCCAGGTTCGCTTCCGTCCCCGTCGGATACACCACCCGGCCCGACTTCGGCACACTGGGATCGAAGTTGCCGATGTTGCCGCCCGAATCCTTATACGAGGGGTGATACTCATACCGCAGACCGAACTCCAGCGTCAGCTTCGGGCTGACGCGGTAGCTGTCCTGCGCATACACCGCGTAGTGATTCGTACGCCCGTCGTTGTCGTTCTTCACAATCGCGAACGCCGTGCCCACCGGCAGCCCCAGCAAAAAGTCGCCAATGGCGTTCTGCGAGAACGTGCCGTCAAACGCGAAGTTGCCGTAGTTGTCGCCGCCAATGAAGCCCAGGGCCGAGCCGGCGCGCATGTGCCGGATGTCGCCGCCGAACTTCATCGTATGCCGGCCCTTGATCCACGTCAGGTTGTCCGTGTATTGGTACGTGTGCGACTTGCCGAAGCTGTCGACACGATCCACGTCCAGCGACTGAATCTGGCCGCTGATGTCGATATCCGGCAGGCCGTTGTAAGGGAAGTTCGGGCCCAGTCCCTTCAACCCCAGCGAGTTGGTGAAACCCGGCCCGTCAAACGGCATCCCGTTGGTGTTGTCGAACAGCGAGAAGCCAAAGCGGAATTCGTTCAGCAGGTTCGATTTCAGCGTGTAGTTGTGCGACACCACGAACATCTTGCTGTTTTCATCGGCCGTGCCCGAAGGCAGCGAGATCGGCTTCGGCGTGTTGGTGGTCGTCTTCAGCCACGTCCAGCGCGCATACACCGACTGCTTCGACGTCAGGTAGTGGTCCACCCGGATGTCGTACTGGTTCGAGTTATAGCTGTTGTCGCGATTGGCGATGAAATTCGCGTCGTGGATCTTCGTCAGATCCCCGGCGTTCGGCAGCGGGTACAACGACAGCAGCTTCTTCGTCACGTCGCTGATGCGGTTCGAGGGAATCACGTTGTTGACGAAAGGCTGGCCTGTGGTCGGGTCGTACACCGTCACGCCTTCATTGCGGAAGTCGCCGTTGCGCACCGCTTCGGTCGGCACTCGATTCTGGATCGTTGCTCCGCGCGGGAACGTGAAGCGTTCGAAATCCGCGAAGAAAAACGTCTTGTTCTTGCCGCTGTAAACGTGCGGGATGGTCACCGGACCGCCCGCGCTGCCCCCGACATCGTTCGCCACCTTCTGTGGCTTCGTGATCGCTCCATAGCGGTTGGCGTCCAGGGCGCGGTTCTGGTGATACCAGAAGGCTGCGCCGTGAAAGTCATTTGTGCCGCTCTTGGAAATCGTCGTGACGTCGCCGGACTGCCCGTACTCGGCCGTGTTGCCGACGCCCTGCACCTTGATCTCGGCGATCATCTCCATCGACGTGAAGCTCTTCCGCGACGGACCGTTGCCCGTCACCTGCGTCGTCGAAATTCCGTCCACGGAATACTGCGTCTGCGAAGGCAGGTTGCCCTGAATCGTGAAGTTGCCACCGTTGTCGGACTGCACGCCCGGCAGCAGCGCGATCAGATTGTATGGACTCGTGCTGTCCGCCGCCCGCACGTTGCCCGGCAGTGTGGCCAGTTTTTCGGAATTGATGGCCGTGGCGACCATCTGCGTGTCCGTCGTGATCACGCCGGTCGACCCTTCCACGTTCACGACCTCGCTCACATCGCCCACCTTGAGCGCGATGTCGACTCGCAGCGTCTGACGGGACGTCAGGGTCAGATCAGAAGCGGAGGAAAGCTGAAAGCCCTTCGCGGAAGCCTGCACTTCGTAGTGGCCCGGCTTCGAATTCACTGCTTCAAATAAACCGCTGTCATTGCTGGTGACTTCACGGACGGTATTCTCATCCGTATTGGTGATTTTGATGACAGCGCCCGCCACAGCGGCGCCTGACGAATCCGTCACCGTCCCCAATATCACGCCGAAAGTGGACTGCGCCATCGACGAGGCCGATAGCACCGCACACACAACAAGCGCGCGCAGCCAGTGGTTGCGTATTCCCATGTTGCTTAACTCCCTTGGTTACGTTCGTCCACCCCTCAGGCGAACGACTCAGCGGCGAGGATAGCAACGGAGCGTTGACCAGCCGTGAATAGAGTATTTCTATTCCATGAAAGAAACTAAATCAAGAGATATTCCTACCACCGGATCTTCGCCGGGAAATACTCGGCGATCAATTCCTGGTAGTACGGAGTGAGCTTCTCCGCGTCCGGCTTCGTGTTCCCCTTGGAGTACAGATCGTACGGATTGAACTTCCGCACCCACTCGAACATAGCCTTATCATGCTCGTTCATCAGGTATCCGTACTCGCCTTCCCGGTGAATCGGGTAGCACGAATGGTAGCGGATCATGTACAACGCCTCTTCCGGCAGGTAGTTCTTCACGACGTGGTAGAGGTACTCGTCATGGCCGAAAGAGAGGTTCACCTGGTCCAGGCCGCAGTTCTCGGAATACACCCCCAACCGCGTCTGGTACTCCGGCACCGCCACATCCGGATTGGCTTCGAAATACTCGGGGAAGACGATTTTCTGCGACCAGGCGCAGCCCACCGGGAAGGTATCACCCACCACGGCCCACTGCGGCTCGCCCCACAGCCAGAGCACCTTGCCCAGATCGTGGATCAGGCCGGTGAGTTGGAACCAGCGGGGGTGGCCGTCGGCGCGGATCGCTTCCGCGGTCTGCAGGTTGTGCTCGATCTGGGAGAGGTCGGTGTCGGGATCGGAGTCGTCCACCAGTTTGTTCAGTTCCACCATCAGATCCCACACACTCATCTCCGCGTGGTCGAGATTCAACCACTTACGGCGCATCTGCTGGTTGAAAGCGACGGTCTGGTTGGTGTGATTGAGGCGGTAGAACTCGCGCACCACAGGCGGCGTGGCGTCGTCGTATTGGCGGTATTCCTCGGTCTTGCGGCCTTCCTGGTAACGCGCGGCGAGTGTCGACATGGC
This sequence comes from Paludibaculum sp., assembly GCA_049841055.1. Taxonomy (GTDB): domain Bacteria; phylum Acidobacteriota; class Terriglobia; order Bryobacterales; family Bryobacteraceae; genus Paludibaculum. Next base: position 10,015 of record JASGIE010000022.1, read on the forward strand.
ATCCCCTCCTGACTGCTCTCAGCATATCAGGAGGGGATGCCGGTTGTAAGCTATACCCTTTGGGTCAGATTGCCCAGCGCCACAGATTGGCGCCCACGGTGAAGCCAGCGCCGACGGCCGCGAACAGCACCAGATCGCCCTTCTGCAGGCGTCCGGTGTCGACAGCTTCGCGCGTCGCGATCGGGATCGTCCCGGAGGTGGTGTTGCCGTACCGCTCGATATTGATCAGCACTTTTTCGTGCGGAATCCCAAGGCGGTCGGCGCAGGCCAGAATGATCCGCCGGTTCGCCTGGTGCGGAATCATCAGCTTCACATCCGTCGGCTTCAGATTGTGCGCCGCCAGCAGTTCCGAGCTGATTTCGCCCATCCGGCGCACGGCGAATTTGAAGACAGCCTGGCCTTCCTGGTGAACGAAGTGCAGCCTCTGGTCGATCGTCTCGTGCGACGGTGGCATTCTGGAGCCGCCGGCCGGCATCCGCAGCGCTTCGCCGCCCGACCCGTCCAGTTCGTTGCGGAAACCAATGAATCCCGGCCCGCCCTCTTCCCCGGGCTCAATCAGGAAAGCGCCCGCTCCATCGCCGAACAGCACGCAGGTGGAACGGTCCTTGTAGTCGATGATCCGGCTCATCGTGTCCGAACCGATCACCAGTACCTTCTTGTGCGAGCCACTGCCCACCAGGTGGGCGGCGGTGGTCAACCCGTACACAAAGCTGGAACACGCGGCCACCAGATCGAAACCCCACGCATGCTTCGCGCCGAGTTTGTGCTGCACGATGCAGGCAGTGGACGGGAACATGTGGTCCGGGGTCACCGTGCACAGAATGATCGCATCCACATCCTCGGCGGTCGTCCCACGCTCTTCCAGCGCGATCCGCGCCGCGTTCAGTGCCATGTCGGAGGTGGCGATCTCAGGATCGGCGATGTGCCGCTCCCGAATTCCGGTTCGCTCCAGAATCCACTCATTCGTGGTATCGACCATCTTCTCCAGGTCCGCATTGGTGAGTACGCGCGGCGGCACCCACGCGCCAACCGCACTGATCTTAACGTTCCGCAAAATGCCTCCCGTCCGTGCATTGCCGCCGGGCTGGCAGAGCGAAAGCTCCGCGGCCGGCGACGTGGCGACCGGTTCCGGATAAAGTTGTGTGAATCAGACGCAAAACTCCATTGATATGCTATTCAGAAGAGGGATGCAAGTCCTGGGCGATTACCCTACCGAGTCGACCGAGCAGATCTTTGCCCGGGTCTACACCGACATTGCGCGCGGAAAGTCTGTTGGTGCAGTGGTTTGCCTCGTGCGTCCCTACGTCAATACGATGGGCAAAATCCATCTCCGCGGCGATGAATTGGAAGTGCGTCTCAGCGAGCTCATCGCCGGCGCCCCCGGCACCGTGCGAGAAGCTCTCGCCTGGATCCTGATCTCCAAACTCTTCCGCCGGGAGGTCCCCCGTCACTGGCTGCTCCACTACCGCCGCTACATGAATCGCCGCGATGTCCGCCGCACTCACCAGGTAGTCAGGCAGTTGCGAGGCCGCAAGTACGTCTCCGGACCCCAGGGAGATCATCACGACCTGGAGCCGATTTTCGACGCGATAAATCTGAAATATTTCGGCGGGTTGATGCAAAAGCCTCAACTTGGGTGGAGCCGAAAACCCTCGCGCTGGCTGCTGGGTCATTTCGATTCCGTACACAACGCCATTATCATTAGCCGTATCCTGGACCAGGAGAATATCCCTAGATTGGCTGTTGAGTATGTCTTATATCACGAGATGCTGCATTTGAAGCACCCCGTGGAACACAAAGGTTCCCGGCGCTGTGTGCACTCCCGCGAATTCCACTTGGACGAGAAGCAGTTTGAGGGTCTGAAGGAAGCCAAGGCCATCCTGAAGCTGCTGTAAGGCAGCTGCGGCGCAATCTCCACGCGCCGGCCGAACCAGCACGGCGCCTCCTCAATCCGAAGAGACAATCACGAGAGAGGTCCGCCGAAACTCACACGGAAAGAAACGGCAAAGTCGCGCGCAAATCCTCCGCATTCATCTATCTGGATGGAGAAATGCCGTGAACGAAACGAGTTGCGGGCCAAGACTCAGGCGGCGGTGGGCGCCAGTCCCTGCTGCGGCACGAAGAGCTGGGCCGTGCCCCGGAACGCTTCCACCAGGCCGGCGGTCTCCACTTCGCCGATGCCGAAGCGGTAGAGCGTCAGTTCGGCGCGCACCATCCACCAGGAACGGTGGAACTGCACACGCTGGCGGAAGAGATCGTTTTGCAGGCCCGGAGAGAACTGTCCCGAGATGAGCAGAGCCTGTCCAATGGAATGAAGACGCTCGAAGTCGCGGCGCATTTCCGCGAGATAGGCGGAGAAGATAGCAATTCTGCGCGCCCGCAGACGCCGGTCCATGCCCGGCCTAAACCCTGGCAGGGAACGCACATAGGCGAGATCTTCCTTCGAAAGGAGCCGTCCCAGGGCGGCATAGCGCTCCGGGGTGAACTCCTCCCACCACTGCTCACTGACGAAGTTGCCTTTGCTTGCAACGGACATCTGCCGGTAGATCCACCCCAGTACCAGGATGAATGCTGCGGAGCAGATGACCGTCATTGCTACAGGTGACATAGCCTCTCCAGCTTCAGTACAATTCGCACCATCGTACTCCAGATCCGGTCCTGCGGCAATGATCACGAACAGAATTTAACGAATTTTCCAATAATCAGGATGTCTTTCTGGCCCGAAGTATAGCCTCATTCATCGACTCCAACTGGTGCAATACCTTCGCCTGCTGGGTACCGGTCACCGCAAATGAAACACCGCTGGTTTTCTGCTCCCAGGCTGCCCGGAACAGGAATACCCAGGCCGCCAGACAGGCCGTGTCGATGCCCATTCGCAGGGCGCTGCCCAAACGGGCGGCCAGCGACGTGGGATTCCGGTTCCCCATGTAGAGTCCAAGCGACGCGGCCGCGAAGAAGACCGAAAAGACAAGGAGATAGTGCACCATGTTCTTTTTCAGCGGCACCGGGAACCACAACAAAAACACGCCCAGCGTCAGCAGAAACACCAGCAGAATCGTGTAGAAGGTGCTCTCCCCTGTCAGGTAAACCCGGACAATGATCTGCGGTCCGCCATGCACATTGAACTCAGTCAGGTGCAGCCAGAGCGAGGCCAGGATGCCGACCGCGAACGTGCCCATCAGGAAGCCGCGCCCCGAGAAACGAGATGCCCTGATAGCTCTCGAACACCTGGGCCAGTAGATCTCCAGCACCACCCACAGTTGCAGCAGCAGCAGGACGGGCTGCGTCAGGAAATACGTCAAAGCGTACGTCGGCGTGTTCACATTCAATGGCAGCAGCACGAGCGTCCGTGCCGTCGACAGAATGAGGAATACGACCAGGGCCTTATACCGCGCGGCCAGCCCCTGGGGAGAACAGCCTCCAGAGGAGGATGATCTTCAGCAGCAGACTCGCGTACCAGAATATGACCTCTGCTGGAAGAATTTTCACCATTGACGCGATGCTCCAAACCTGATCGACCAGGTCCAGGATATCAAATGGCCGCTTTTTCCCAGGCGTGGGTTGCGCCTTTCCGGCTCGTGACGCCGGGTGCGCCGCTGGCGTCGGCCAGGGCCCACTAGCTCAGTTCGGGAGACCGGCCGGAATCGGGCGGCCGCTGGTCCCCGCAACTGGCCCAACTGGGCCCCGGACCACAACACCCTTCCGCCGCTGGGAATGCTCCGCAACGGAGCGCGCGCGTGTCGGGTTTAACTCAGGCCCGCCGTCCGGATTCCAGGTGGCACGGGAACAGGACGGTGGACCTCCGCGGCCGCGCCGTGCCGGCCGCGCGGGTTTTCTCTAGAGCGTGTCCGCCACCGGCGTGGAACTGGCCGGCGCGGTCGCCGAAACCGACGAGCAGAACGGATAGCAGCTCGGCACAGGATCCTGCTTGAGATCGGCGTTGGCGGCTCCAATCATCGGGAGGGCAACGAAGGCGAGGAGGAGGAGAAGACGTTTCATGAGAGGTTCCTTTGGTCGGAAATGCGTTTCCGAACAAAGAGTAACCAGCCTTCCGCTCAATCCAGATCTTTTGGTTTACATTTTCGGAAATCGGAACAGGCCGTCTGTCATACGGTCTTGAGCCAGCGCCGCAACCAATACAACTCTCAAGCGAAAAATCGATTGACGACAGGACACGGATTCTGAATAAGATGGAGTTCACGAGAAGAGGCTTGACCAGCGAACCCAGGATGGAAACAGGACAGCGGCCAGCCGAGGATCTGTGGCGCAGGACACTGTCGCAGATCCCTACAATTTACGGGCGGTTGGTGTATCTGTCGACGCTCCGCAACTCCGATAGCGGCCGCTATGAGCACCACGGGCTTAGTGCGCTGTTTGGCGAAGATCAGGCGGATCAGGCGATGCGCGAGAGCCACCTGGTCAGTTTTCGCGAATGGTTGAAGTTGAACCTCGAACAGCAGAAGGCCGATCTGGACCTCTACCTGTGCGGTCTGCCCACCGACCGTCGAACGCTGGTCGAAAGCTCGGTCGCGGCTCGCGCCCTACCGGAACCTGTCGCCGGCGGCGGCATCAGAACCGGAAAAGCTGCTGTTTCTCGACGACCTCGAGATTCTGCTCGAAGCACTCAAGAACGAGTACGCCTCGGGGGTCCGCCGTCCAGCCGATTCGCGACCCCAGTGACCTGCCCGATCACGTCCACCTCGGACGGATACTGGAAGACGGTCGGGGCACAGCCCGACGCGGGGTGCGGTTGCACAATCAGCGTCTCATCCACCACGCTGCACCATCCGCACATCCAGCCGTCGCGGTGCTCCAGGAAATAAATGGGCCGGTCGACCATGCTCGCCCAGGGACCGGGCGCGATCTTTTTCCGGCTCTCGTCCAGCAGCAGCAGGCTGCCCGGCGGGCTGAGCATCGGGTACATGAACCAGTCGTCCGTTCCGATATAGGCGTAACGGTGCCCCTTCAGATCCAGCCCCGCCACCAGCATCAGCGGCAGCACACCCCAGCTTTGAATGAACCTCGTCAGGAATGTCGTTTTCGTGAGGTCCACGCCAGGGTCCAGCGAGAGGGGCACCTGAATGTCACCCGATTGGATGGATCCGAATTTCTCACGCCCCAAACCGATCAGGTGCGATTTCTCCGGAGCCAGCGCCGCCGCGTCCGCCGCAAGCTGGCTCACCTCCACCCCGTACCAGCGCACGACCTCGGGCCAGATCCAGCCGGTATATGGCACACAGCGAGTAAAGCTTGAAAATGCTTGGCACTACGCCGCGGTTCTCGATGTCTGACAGCCGGCTCAACAGAATGCTGAATTCGCTGTTTTTTCGCCTGTCTGCGATCTGCTGGCTGAACTCTTCGACATCCCGATAGCGATACCCTAGTCGCTCCCGAGCACGCTTCAGCTTTTGACCTGGGTCATCCATGTTATGATCGGGGGCGCCTTGGGACTCTCTTTCAGATCGCTCGGCAATGTTACTGTAGACAAGGGCAACTACTTCTCTTGCAGTAACATACTGAAAGGGGACCGGCTTGGTCTGCGGGTGTCCTATTCGATTCTGTTCTGAATTCGGAACAGTTGCAAGCCGCATCAATGATTTTCATAAGCGCCAGACGCGTCTGTAGTACTCATTCTCTCACCGCTGACTCCTATGCCTCCTAAAACTAAACCGTTTCAGGCCGCGTTCCAAGGCGAACGCGGTGCTTTCAGCCAGGAGGCCGCCATGCGGCTGCTCGGCCCCGAGGTGCAGGTGAAACCTTGCCAGCGCTTCGAGGAAGTCTTTCAATCTCTGCGGGATGGTAAGGTTGATGCCGCCGTCATCCCCATCGAGAACACCCTCCATGGCTCGGTCCACGAAAATTACGACCACCTTTTGCATTTCGATCACAAGATTGTCGCCGAGACCAGCGTCCGCATCGTCCACAATCTGATCGCCGCGCCCGGCGTCCGCTTCAAGGACATCCGGCGCACCTTTTCGCACCCCGTCGCCCTGAACCAGTGTCTCCATTTCCTGGCCGCCAACCCGCAAATGGAGCGCGTCCCCTTCTACGACACCGCCGGCAGCGTCAAAATGGTTATGGAAGAGGGACTTAAGGACGCCGCCGCCATCGCCTCCGCGGTCTCAGCCGGCATCTACGGAGCCCACATTCTCAAACGCTCCATTGAGGACGACCGCCAGAACTTCACTCGCTTTTTCCTGCTGCGCCGCTCCGATCAGCCCGAATTGCAGCTGCCCGAACCCGGCAAAAAGGGCTGGAAAACCTCCCTCGTTTTCTCCACCAGAAATCAGCCCGGCTCCCTCTTCAAGGCACTGAGCGCCTTCGCCCTCCGCGATTTGTCACTCACCAAGATCGAATCGCGTCCCTTGCGCGGCAAACCCTGGGAGTACCTCTTCTACGTCGATTTCCTCGGCAGCGTCGAGGAAGAACGCGTCAAAAAAGCCCTCGGCCATTTGCAGGAATTGGCTGACCTGCTCCGCGTCCTGGGCTGTTATCGCGCCTAAACGACAACTGTTGTTTAGTGTACCGGCCCACTGCCGGCCCTAAACGACAACTGTTGTTTAGGGCTAGGAACCGTTCGACCGGCGCCCCGGTACACCGGTCACAATCCGGGTCTGTACCGCCTCCGGCCTCAATACGCGTTGGCCATTGAGAGCAAAGCCTTTACGGTTGTCGAACGGGTCCATTGTGGCCTCCACCGCCACCACCGGCTGCACCGTCAAATGACCGTAATTGCGGTACACCTGCGCAAACAGCGAAACCTCCACAAAACCCGTCCAGTCCGCCAGGGTCAGAAACTTCATGGTGCCGTTCTCCGTGGGATGGTGCCGGTCCGCCACCACCAGCCCGGCCGCCCGGACCGCTTTTCCATACAGACTGTGCTGGTGCGCCGCCAGTTCGGACGCCGATTGGAACCGGTCCCAGTTCAATCCCGGCGCGAAGTAATCCAGCGGATGAACACTGACCGGAAACCCCAAAGTCTCGTGTTCCCAGCGCGCCCGCGACTCCGGTGTAGCGTCGAACGACTCCGGCAGGTCCGGCTCGATCATCGGCTTCCGCTCCACCTGCGACGACGCCTCCAGGCGCTGCAACCTCCAGAAAACACGGCCCCTCGGCTCCTGAAACACGTCCAGCGCCCCGGCCTTCAGCAGCGACAGCCACTCAGACCGGCTCGGCTTCACGGCCCGGAAAAAGTCGCCGATATCCTCAAACGGCCGCCGCTCGGTAATCCGGTCCAGAGCCGCCGTGGTCAGCCCCCGCACCTGGTCGAGCGGCAGCCGGATGGTGTTGTCCTTCACCAGAAACCGGCGCGGGTCGGAGAATGCAGGTCGGGCAGCAGGAACTTCGCGCCGTTGCGCAGCGCCTCCATCACGTACAGCAGCGGCGAGTAGAAGCCGCGCCGTGACGACTCCAAAACCGCCGCCAGAAACTCCACCGGATACCGTGTTTTCAACCACGCCCCGGTGAACGCCTCCACCGCATAGGCCGCCGAATGGGCTTTGTTGAACATGTAGCCGGCGAAGTCGTGCAGCGGCTCCCAGACCACTATCTGTCTCCTCGGCCGTGCGGCCCAGGCCCTGGGCGGCCTCTCGAAACTCCCGGCCCAGCGACTCGATGCGTTCGCGGTCTTTGTTCTTCACCAGGGCTCGCCGCAACAGGTCGGCCCGGCCCCATGGCATGCCGGCAAAGCCGTTTGCCACCAACAGGATATGCTCCTCGAACGCCATCAGGCCGTAGGTGTCCTGCAGCAGATTTTCCAGCGAGGGGTGGGCATAGGTCACCGGCTCCAGCCCCTGGTGACGGCGGGCATAAGCCCTTTTCTTTCCTTTCATTTGCCGCCCCTGGGCGGATGATCGATTCCACCGCCGTCAGGCAGTCGATGTCGCGGCAGTCGGTCATGACCAGCAGGTTCGTCATCGCCGGCGACTCTATGTGAAAGACACCACGGGCTTTCCCCGTGGCAATGGCCTCCCAGGTCTCGCCATCCGTCCAGTCGAGCCGCTCCAGATCCGGCTTGGGCTGACCGTTCTCCTCCAGATTCACAAGCGTGTCGTGCAGCACGGTCAGCCCGGCCTGCCCCAGCAGGTCCAGTTTCAAAAGCCCCAATTCCTCAACATCATCCATGGCATAGTGCGTGGTCATCAGCCCCTTGGCGGATTCGAACAGGGGGATGCGCTCGGTGATGCGGTCGCCGCTGATCACCAGGCCGCAGGGGTGCATCGCAAAGTGGCGGGGAATGCCGTCGAAACTGCCGGCCATGGCCAGGACGGTCTTGTACGGTTCCTGGTCGAGGGGCAGGTCGCGGCACTCGGGTGTCTGCCTGGCAGCCTCGGCGGTGCGTCGCCACTGTGCCAGGGCAGATGCGCGGTAAAACGGCGCACTTCGCGCTCCGGAATACCGTAGACTTTGGCGATATCAGCCACGGCGGAGCGGCCCTGGAACGTATGGACTGCACCGATCATGGCGACATGCTCCCGCCCATATCGATCGAAGAAGACATACCGCTGCCGTCTATGACTTCATCCCGACGATCCCAGGGCAGATCCAGGTCGATGTCGGCCAGTTTGGCGGAACTGCATCCGTTCGCGGTTCAGGAACCGTTCGAAGCAAAGGCCGAAGCGGAACGGGCAGACATTCGAAATGCCCAGCAGGTAGCAGACCAGGCTGCCGGCCGCGCTGCCGCGCGCGCCAGGGTGGCGATTTTCTGTGTCGCGGACCACTCCACGATGTCGGCAAAGACAAGAAAATACTCGGCATAGCCGACTTCCTCGATGATCGACATCTCGCGCTGCAACCGCTCGTGGACCTTGGCCTCCGGCTCAGTGCCGTAGCGCCGCAGCAGTCCCTGCTCCAGTTTCGACCGCAGCAGCGCGACCGGCTGGTCGCATGGGAATTTAGGGAACCGGATATCGCCCAGTTCGAAGTTGAAGCGGCAGCGCTCGGCGATACGGACTGTGTTTTCCATCGCTTGCGGCAGGGCGCCGAAGTAGCGGGCGATGTCCTCCTCGGTATGCCAGTGATGGCGGCCGGGCGGCAGCTTCTCCGGATGCCTTTGATTCAAAAGCGTCAGCGTACGCATGCTCTGCAGGATGTCGTAGCGCAGCCGCTCGTCCGCGTTCGCATAGTGCACGTCGACCGAGGTCGTCAAGGCGATGCGGTGCTTGCGGGCAATATCAGCAAACAGGCGCGCGATGCGCAGGTCGTCCTCGTTATGGGGCGAGATCTCCAGAGCCAGATTGCGGCCATAGACATCAAGCAGTTGCCGCAGCGCCGGGTCCACCGGCCGGTTCTCGCGCAATGCCTGGGCCGGTGCGCTGCGCGGGCCGGCCAGGCAGATCAGTCCTTCCTGAAACCGGCCCAGCGTTTCCGGATTCACGCCGGCGGTCAGCAACTGGCACAGATTTGAATACCCGCGCTGGTTCTCGACCAGCAGCACCAATGCGGACTTGTCCGGTAATGTCACCTCGCTGCCGATGACCGCATGGAGCCCCAGCGCCCGCGCCCTCTTATAGAACAGGACGGCGCCGGCCACGGTGTCCCGGTCCGTGATGGCCACGGCGCCCATGCCGGACGCCTGCGCCGCTTCAGCGATCCATTCGGGTGGCAGGGTCGAATCGAGCATGGAGTAGAAGCTATGGCAGTGCAGAGCGGCGTAGGGCATGGCTCGGTATAGTGTAAACATTTACAGTATACCGTTCATTCTCAACAGGCGAACAAAAATCGAATATCAGAGTAGTCCTAGGCCGTACTCCAGCAACTGGGCGGGGTAGGCGAAGGCCGGGAATCGATCGATGCTACCTGGGCTGTGACATAATTACGACTTCGAGGTCTTTATGGCAAATCCTAAGTACGCCGAGGCGACCCGGCCCATTCCCCAGGCTGAGGAGATCGGCCTGCTCAGCGACGGAACCAAGTTGATGAAGCGCGCGCCGCGCATTCGCGCCTGTGGTTTGAAGGACGAGAAGGGCAAACTGTGCGCGGGGCATCTGAAGCGCTGGTACTTCTATGGGGAAGAGCTGAAGGAGAAGTTTGGCGCGGAGGCGGAACTGTACCGCTGCGAGAAGTGCAAGGCGGTGTATTTGCCGAACGAGGAAGAAGAGCCTCGCACGGGCACTCTGTGTTATTGACGGGATTGTAATGGATGGGCCGGTAAGGGATGGAGTGAGAGGCTCCTCACATCCATCCTGTCGCGGCGGTCGCTGCCGCCGCGATCAGGCTGGACTGAGAATCAGCCGCATTGGATCGACTCAGGGAGGAGTCACTCGGATTGAGTCAATCCAATACGGCCAGCCCGGGCTGGGCTTGAGGAGCGGCGACGGTAGTTTGGGATCCGCCTAACTTGTGTTCCCTTTCACATCGGAGAAGAAGCCGCGTTCGACTACCCTTCACCGACGCGAACCTGGCGCTACCGATACCCGCTACCCCATGGGGAGATGAAATCGTTGGATGAACTCGAGGGAATTCTACGCCGATGAAACCTGCCGCCTTTCGGGAGTCGCGTCCTACAAAAAAAGGACCCTCTGTTGCAACTTGCAAACGGTCGAACGAATGGAAGTAGAACTTTAACACCGGCTCCCGCAAGCACGACGTTTCTAACTCCGGTTCGCTCTCCCCGTCAGCCTGTTGCAGCAGAGGGCAGGTTCAAAGAGAGTTCATCAATTCACTGTTGAGTGTAGCAAACTGGTGGCCAGGAATGCTGGAGAAAAAAGCCCTTTGTTATCAATCTCCGCGGCCGGATTTGGACCCTTCGGCGAGGATGCTCGCCCCACGAGGTGTGGCACTGTGACACAGCTTTCCAAGGTGTGGCCGAGCTGGACAAAACCGGTTCTGGCGGCTTTCTTTGCCCTGACGATGGCGCCCATCGAGGGCTTCGCCCAGGAGATCGACTATCAGGTCTATACCGAACCTCCGCGGCTGCTGCTGAACCAGCGCCGGCTGCGGTTGTTGAAGCGCGAAAGAGAACGCGAATCGTTGCGCTGGCAGCAGTTCGACAGTCTGATGCGCGGCAAGGCGCGTATGTCGGAACCGGGCTTCGCGCTGGCCTTGTGGGGCACGATCACGGCGAAGATCGAGCCGTGCCGGGATGCGGGCGAATGGAGCCTGAAAACGGCCAACGTGAATGACCCGCGCGATCTGCGTCAGATGGCGCTGGTGTATGACTGGTGTCAGACCTCGATGGACGAGTCGCGCACATCGATGGTGGCGCGGAAACTGACGGGCGTCCTCAAGAACAGGCCCACCGATACACTTGCCATCCGTTCGCACCTGTTTGCCGCGCTGGCCCTGGCGGACCAGGAATCGCAATTGGCGCAGGACTTCATCAAGTACACCGCCGAGACCTGGTGGAAGGCCAAAATCATGCCACAGCTTCAGGCGGGACAGAACCCGTTCCCTAAGCGGGAAGAGCTGTACGCGATGATGGAGATCCTTCACAGCATCCGCGACAACACGCGCACGGATATCCGGGAAGGCGCCGGCAAGTGGTTTGAGGAGCTGGCGCCGATGCAACTGCTGTCGTATTACCCGCAGCCCTGGCCCGCCGCGGAAAACGAATACCGGATTCCGGCTTACCTTGGGAAAGGCGATCCCAGCCTGCAGGAGGCGGCGTATTCGCGGGCGGCGGAGATGGCGATGGTCGCCTATGACGGCAACGCGCAACCGCACCAGTTCCTGCAGGGCTGGATTCTGCAGGACCGGTTTCTGATGCGCGGCGACTTCGGAATCACGTATGAACTGCTGTGGGCGAATCCTTACCAACCGGGATTGAGCTTTACGTACATGCCGGATCTGTTCCATGCTCGCGGCCAGTTGCTCGACGCGCAGCAGTTGGGATGAAGATGCGACTTGGTTCGGTTACTGGAGCGGGCAGGCGCAGGTATTCACCAAGGGACAACGGGCGACGGTGCGTCTGGATGGCAAGCCGGGGCCGATCACGCTGGGCCCGGTCAAAGTGTTCTTCGCCTCGGCCGGCATGAAGATGGAGACCGGCTGGATGCCGCCGCCGGAGGAAGGCTCAAAGCCCGTGGGGCAGGTGGCGTTCCTGGTGGGGCTGGAGCCGTCGTCGCGCTACGACGTGGAGATCGACGGCGAGGAGATGTTCGAGACGCAGACGGATTCGGGCGGGATTCTGGAGCTGAGGCTGGCTCCGGATCACAAAGCGGGGATCCGGGTGCACAAGGCGTTGTAGGGACGCGCGCCGGGAAAGCTGGAGGGGCGCCGGTTTCGCGGGGCATGCGGCTCAATTCCGGGCTACCGACAGAGGAAGGGCTTTTCTGGCAAGCTGTCCTCCAACAACGCTACTTCATTGGAATCAGGTTCTCCACTTTGACGAGCCGGGGCTCCCAGGTGACGGGAGCCTCGTAATAAACGAACCGGCCACTCGGCGAGACCTGTGACAGCCGCGCGTCCGCCGGAAGCGGGAAGGACGGAGACTTCGGCACTCTGTTCGCAGCGATCGGACTCAGCGCGCCAGTGGCGATGTCCGCTTGAAAGTTCATTTCCCCGAGGTCTTCGGAGTATTTCCAGACATACAGTGCTTTGCCATCTTCGGTCCAGAGCGGCGCGATCGCAGGAGGCAGGCCGTCCACGAGTTTCCGCAAGCCTCCGCCCGCCGAAGGGAGGATAAAGATTCTTCCCCTCGAGTCTCCATGACCGATTCCCGGCTGCGTTGCCAGTCCGATCCATTTTCCGTCCGGCGACCAACCCAGTCGCTCCACCACAGTCCGGTCGCCATACCGATCGAAGGGAGGAATGGTGGAAACCACCACGCGAGCGTCACTGCCATCCATGCGTGAGACACAAATCTGTGTGGGTCCGTTGCGGCTGGTGGAAAACGCCAGCCATTGGCCGTCGGGAGCGACGCTCAGATGCTCATCCGTCCATGGGATGCTCCGGATCCTTTCGGGCTCCCCTCGTGCCGCCTTCCGGTCAATGCGCCACAAGCTGGAGTTCGCGCGATCCTCGGTACCCAACGCGCTACCATCGGCGAGGATCTGCGAAATCCGGATGCGCGCTCCGGTTTGTATCACGCGCGCGGCTCCGCCGTCGACCACCTTGGTGTAGTCCCAGACTTGATAGACCAAGGTGTGCTGATCAGCCGACCAGTGGAGGGACGAAATCGCATGAGGCTCCCTTGCGATTTCGATGGGGCGATTCGCAAAGCGATACCGGGCGTCCAGTTCGACGGTTTTCACTACATTCCCCGCAGCATAGGCCAGACGTTGCCCATCCAGGGTCAATGCGAGTTCGTCGCCGTCCTTTGCGAGCCTGACGCGCGGGCCGCCATCGAGCGGAATCAGCACCAACCGGCACGGGTCCCAGCCTGCATTTTTACCTGCCAGCTCCGTAGCGATCAGGAAGCGGCCATCGGGCGTCCAGGAGGGTGTACCGCCACAAACCTCGCCGAGGAGTTTCTCGCGGCCGGCCGGGAAATCCTTCACAAACAGCTTGTGATTGCAGCTATGGCAGTAGAAGCGTAGAAACGCGATCCGCTGACCATCCGGCGACCAGCGAGGGCTCAGTGGTCCCCCATCGTCCTGCCGGCCCGCAAAGTGCACCGCCGTTCCACCCCTGAGGGGCCGTACGTCGATCCAGGTCGAGAGATCGGAACTCACGGCGTCATAGGCCAGTGTCATCCCATTGGGTGAGAGAGCTGGTGACGACAATCCGTTCAATCGTTCACTCAGCGGTGTGATCGTCTGCGCACTGCAGAGCATTGCGCAAAAGACCCAAAGGAAGCCAGGCGCCTTCATACGCACATCTTACTCGGTCAGGGTGGAAGTACTTCTGGCCAGGGATCGCAAAGTGGGATCCGGGTGCACAAGGCGTTGTAGGGGTCGCAGTCCGCAGCCAACGGCCCCACTACAGAGTGAACGTGCCCAGCGAGTGGGACGGCGGACGCCCTCGTCCGCAGCCGGTCCCCTGACCGGCCGTTTTCGAGAATTCCCCCATCGTTTTTGCACTATTGCAGTGTGACGATGTACAGCCGGCGCTTGGCGCATGTCCGGGAGACGACTCTCCCGGTATTTCTCACGTGGGTGGTTCATGATAGTTTGCGGCCAGGCCGATACTTCCCGGAAGTTGCTTCGAGTTCGGGCCGCGCCTTCGCCGTGATGGACCGATTGTTGGATGAGGCTCACCATGGGCCGTTTCCGCTCGGGCAACCGGCCATCGCCGATATGGTTGTCGAGGCCATCCGCTATAACGGCATGACACTTGGGCATTATGAACTGCACGCCTATGTGGTGATGCCGAACCATGTGCACATGCTCGTCACTCCAAAGGTGGCCATCCCCCAGCTGACAAAATCGGTGAAGGGGATTACCGCGAAACGAGCCAACCAGATGCTGGGCTCCACGGGACGGCCCTTCTGGCAAGAGGAGTGCTACGACCACACTGTGCGCGCGGTTGGCGGGTTCGAACGGATTCGCGCGTATATTGAGGGGAATCCGGTTCGGGCTGGACTGGTGAGCGAGATCGAAGAGTATCGTTGGTCCAGCGCTGGTAGGGCGAGTGCAGGATGTGAGACCTCCGGTGGCTGGAAAAGTGACTAGCGAGGAAGAGGCGACCGGGGGGTCGCCTGCGGACCTGGGGGTCCGCCCTCCCGGTTTGTTGGGAGCTGGTTGGCGTTGATGAGGTGCTGCCGGAATTGCGGTGTGACTGGTGGATCGGGGCGCACCGACTCGTCAGGCGATGGACGACAGGAGGATGGTTCTCGTGTCGATCATTGGGGAAGAGGCGACCGGGGGGTCGCCTGCGGACCTGGGGGTCCGCCCTCCCGGTTTGTTGGGACCTGATTGGCGTTGATGAGGTTTTGCCGGAATTGCGGAGTGACTGGTGGATCGGGGCTCGGGTGCTCGTCAGGCGATGGACGACAGGAAGATGGTTCTCGTGTCGACCTTTGGGGAAGAGGCGACCGGGGGGTCGCCTGCGGACCTGGGGGTCCGCCCTCCCGATTTGTTGGGACCTGGTTGGAATTGATGAGGTTTTGGCGGAATTGCGGCGTGACTGGTGGATCGGGGCGCACCGACTCGTTAAGCGATGGACGACAGGAAGCTGTCCCCTGTTTTGATACTCGTTCCGAAGTTCTCCGCTACTGTCTGGCCGATGTCCGCCAACGATCCTCTTGTGCCCAGATCGACTCCGGACTTGGCTTTTGGACCGTACGCGATCAGCGGCACGTATTCACGGCTGTGATCCGTTGACGGAGTCGTTGGGTCGCAGCCGTGGTCCGCGGTCAGCACTACCAAATCCTCAGGGCCTAACGCCGCCTCGAGTTGCGGCAGCCACGCGTCCACCGCTTCCAAGGCCTTCGAATAGCCCTCCGGATCGTTGCGGTGTCCGAACAACATGTCGAAGTCGACGAGGTTCACGAAGACCAGACCGCTCTCGATGGACGCCAGGGCTTCCAGCGTCTTCGCCATGCCGTCTGCGTTGGTCTTCGTCTTGAGCGACTTCGTTACTCCGCGTCCCAGGAAAATATCCGCAATCTTGCCGACACTCACCACGGGCACACCTTGCGCCGAGAGTTGATCGAGCAACATTCCCTCCGGCGGCGGCACGGCGTAGTCGTGACGGTTGGTGGTTCTGGTGAAGTTGGGCGACGTACCTTCGAAGGGCCTGGCGATGACCCGGCCCACTTCGTGCGGACCGGTCAGCAACGCCCTGGCGATTTCACAGATGCGGTATTGCTCAGGGATCGGGATGACACCCTCGTGCGCCGCGATCTGGAAGACGCTGTCGGCGGAGGTATAGACGATGGGCTTGCCGGTGGCCACATGCTCGTCCCCGAGCTGCTTGATGATCTCGGTGCCGGAGGCGGCGTAGTTGCCCAACGTGCCGCGCCCGATGAGGCGTTCGAACTCAGCCATCAGATCGGCGGGGAAACCGTTGGGGTAAAGCGGAAATGGCTTTGCCAGATGGATGCCGACCATCTCCCAGTGCCCGGTGGTCGTGTCTTTGCCGGGCGAGGCCAGGGTGCAGCGGCCATAGGAGCCTCGCGGCGTGAGGGCCGCCGCGAGATGGTCGAAGGGACGGATGTTGGCCAGGCCGAGCGAGCAGAGGTTGGGGAGTTGCAGCGGCCGCAGGCTGGCGCAGTGGCCCAAGGTGTCGCCGGCCATGTCGTCGCCGAACGCCTGCCAGTCGGGCATGGCTCCGATGCCAACGCTATCCAGAACAATCCACGCGACTCGGCGGAAGGCCATATCGATTCTCCAGGTTAGTTTTCGAGGGCATCGCGGATGCGGTCGCTCAGCATATCGACAAAGCGATCGGCGATGTAGCCGTTCATGCGGCTGACCACGGCGCCCTGGCGGTCGAGGATGACCGTGGTGGGGATGGAATCGATGCGCAACAGGACGGCCAGTCCATCCTCGTAGAGGAACTGGCCCTTCCATTTCTGGGCTTCGAGGAAGGGCTTGACGGCGCCGCGGTCCTCGTCGGTGGAGACGTTCAGGAAAACAACATCGGCGTTGTCCTTGAAGCGCAGTTTGGCCTGCTCATACAGCGGGTGCTGGGCGCGGCACGGGCCGCACCAGGTGGCCCAGAAGTCGAGGATGACGACCTTGCCCTTGAGGCTGGCCATGGAAACGGGCTCACCCGAAACTCCGCCGAGCGTGAAATCCGAGGGCGCCTTGGCGCCGAAGTTGGGGTCGAACTGCTTCAGGCGCGTCTGGCGTGCCGTCGTAGCCTGGCCGACGCGCTGATAGGCCGCCAGCATGAGGGAGCCAAATGCATTCTCGTCACCGAACGCCTTCCTGGAGAGCTCAGCCAGACGAGCGCCTTCGCGGGCGGCGTCGGTGGGCGCGGTCCGCTCGTCGTTCAGCGCGAGAGCCTCGGCGAGCGCCTCCAAAGCGTCCTTGGGCTTACCGGCCTTTTCGAGAACCCGGGCGCGCTCAAACGCATTCTCGGCGGTAGGGCAGATCGACCAGCCGTTCTTTGCGGCCTCCACCGCCTCGTCAAAGCGGGCGAGATTGCTGAGCGCCCTGGCTTCGAAGGACAGAGCCCGGGTGAGGGCATATTCGGTCTCGTCGAGACGGCGGCCGCGGCCGGCGCCGGGTTCCTTGGACTCGAGCTGCGATTTGCGCTGATCGTTGACGAGCTCGATGAGCATGCGTGAGTACTTCAGGGCCCGTTCGGCGCTTTCCTTGTCGTCCCGGTCGAGCAAAGCGCGCGATACGTTGTCGAGCAGCGCGCCGCCGCGCGCTCCGCTTTCGATGGCGGGCACGCCGTAGAGCACCAGCCGCGCCTTATCGCGATTCTCCACCGCCGCCTGGGCGAGCACACGGACGATCTCCTGGCGGCGCGGCGAGTTGGGATATTTCTTCAGATGCTTTTCGAGGGCGCGCGTGTATTCCACCGCGCTGCCGCCGGACTCGCCCAACGAACGCTCGAGCTCCTGGTTCTCTTTGGAGGCTGGATCGTCGGCGGACTTCTCCTTCTCTTCCGCTTGCTGAGCAGGCTCGCTGGCTTCCGCCTTCCGGGCGGAAGGCGATTTGGCCGCCGGCGGTTTCGACTGGCCTGGCAGGAGAGCGCAAGAGAGGACGATCAGGAGGAGTGTTTTCATTGAGACTTCGCTTCCCCGCCCGGCTTGGTGGGGGGTGGCGGATTGCGGAAGGTGGCGGCCAGGCGTTCAGCCCGCTCGCGCGCCATGTTCAGATAGCTTTCGTTCTTGGCGACACGGTCCAGCAGAGGCAGGTAGACTTCCACGGCGACGACGCGTTTGCGGTCCCACGAGGCTTCGAGTTTGAGGATCGCCTGGTTGACGCCGAGCTTGTCGTAGCGGGCGGCCCGCTCGAGATCGATGAAGAGCTGGGCTGATTCGCACATGCGCTCAAACCAGTCGTAGATGGCCTGGACGTCGAGGTCGGCCGAGTAGTTGAACTTCACCTCATGCGACTCGGCGCCCTTCTTCCAGCGGAGCAGTTTGTCGCCCATGCGCGCCACTTTCAGTCCGGACTCCACCTCGTGATCGAAGTGGCCGAGTTTGTCGCTGAGGGCGAAGATCTCGTCGATGTCGGACTGCTTGAGTTTCATGACGATGGGGTTGTCCTCATCGGGCCCCTCGCGGTACTCGGCTTTGCCGGTGCGGTCGAGCCGGATCTCCTGGTACTCCGGTTTGCTGCCGGGGAATTTCTTGGAGTAGAAAAGTTGCGGCGCATCCTGCGCGAACGCGACGAAGCCGAAGCACAGAAGGAGCAGAAGTTTCATAGGGCGACTTTCACGGGGCGGCGCATGGCGTGACAGAGGGCGACCGCCAAAGCGTCAGACGCATCCAGCGAGGCGATGGGTTCCGCAAGTCCAAGCAGCATCCGCACCATCCACTGGACCTGCTCTTTCTCGGCCCGGCCGTTGCTGGCCACAGCCATTTTGACCTGCGCCGGAGGATACTCGGCTACGTCGAGGCCCGCCTCGGCGAGAACAAACATGGCGACACCGCGGACATGGGTGAGTTTGAGGGCGCTACGGACGTTGGCGGAGGTGAAGGTATCCTCGACGGCCGCTTCGTCGGGCGCGAACTCGGCCGCGATTTCACGCAGCCGCGAACCGATGGCGAACAAGCGGTGGCTGAAGGGGTCTTTGGCGTTGGTGCGGATGACGCCCGCCTCGACGAGGCGATGGCGCGTGCCGTCTGTATCGATGACGCCGTAACCGGTAAATTGGCTGCCGCAGTCGATGCCCAGGATGCGCACGCGCCCCTCAATTGGCCGTGAGTTCGTTGCCGACCCTTCGCTTAGCCTTCCGCTTCTTCGTCGCCGAAGTCAGCGTTGGTGTAGACGTTCTGGACGTCGTCGTGTTCTTCCAGCAGGTCCATGATTTTCATCATGGCATTGGCGTGCTTGGCGTCGACTTCGACCAGATTCTTCGGGATCATGGCAATTTCCGCGGCGATGGTGGGGATGCCGGCCTTGCCGAGCGCCTCAAGCACGGTGTGGTGCGATTCGGGCGCGGAGAGGATCTCCCAGTTCTCGCCTTCGTCCTTGACGTCATCCGCGCCGGCTTCCAGCGCAAACTCCATCAACTGATCTTCGGTCGCCTTATCCTTCTCGATGACGATCTGGCTCTTGCGGTCGAACATCCAGGCCACTGAGCCGACTTCACCCATGTTCCCGCCCTGTTTGGAGAACATGTGGCGCATTTCGCTCACCGTGCGGTTGCGGTTGTCGGTGGCCGTGGAGACCATGATGGCGGCTCCGCCGGGACCGTACCCTTCGAACATGATTTCGTCGATCTGGCCGCCTTCCAGTTCGCCGGTGCCGCGCATGATGGCGCGTTTGATGTTGTCGGCGGGCATGGAGACGGCCTTGGCCGCCACCACGGCCGTACGGAGACGGGCATTGCTGTCAGGATCCCCGCCGCTGCGCGCCGCGATCACGATTTCCTTGATCAATCGTGTAAACATCTTGCCGCGCTTGGCATCCAACGAGGCCTTCTTGTGCTTGATCGTCGCCCACTTTGAGTGTCCGGACATTGCTCTCTACCTCTGGCTCTTTCACTGACTGCATGCGGGCGCACTACGGCCCAAAGGGACAGGATACCAAATGCGCCCGGGAGTGCCTAGCAGGGCAGGGTCCAGGTGCCGTCTGGATTCAGGCTCAATGTCCGGCGGTGGGGACCGCCCCGTTCAGGGATTCCGACTTGCTGAACTTCGGCCAGCTATAGCCGTAGAAGGCGACGAAGGCGAAGCAGACGGCGGGCACGATGAATCCACGGGACATATCGAATTCGTCGGCCACCCAGCCCATCAGTTTGGGCAGGAGAGCTCCACCCATGATCGCCATGACGATGAAGGCGGAGGCCTTCTTGGCGCGGGCGCCGAGCCCGAAGATGCCCAGGGCGAAGATCGTGGGAAACATGATGGACATGAAGAAGTAGCTGAGGAAGACACAGATAACCGACAGCCAACCGAGTTTGAGGAAGACGAGCAGGGTGGCCAGCACATTCATGGCTCCATAGAGGCCCAACACCTTGTGGGCTGAGTACTTGCGGAGGATACCGGCGCCGCTGAAGCGGCCGATCAGGAAGCAGATGGATCCGAGGGAGGCAAGATTCGACGCACCCTTGTTGCTCATGGTGAGGACACCGGCCTTGTTCGGTTCGAACCAGCCGGAGAGCCAGTCGCGCAGGAAGCCGACGCTGGCGCCCACGCCCGCCAGATTGTCAGGCCACGACGAGGGGATGGCGGGCAATTCGGAGGTCATGTAGTTGATGAAGAAGCTGAAGATGCCGGCCTGGGCGGCGACGTAGAGGAACTGGGCAACGACGGCGAGAACGAAGTGCGGGTGCGACCAGATGGAGTGGGAGACGGGCGCGGTCTGGTCGTCGAGATGGTAGTCGTCTTCGCCCTTGATGTCAGGGATGTTGGAGAAGTAGAAGATGACGGCCAGAACGATGACGAAGATGGCGATGTACATGTAGGGGATGTACAGGGTCTCGCTGCCGGTGCTGCGGCCGGTGGCGTCCTTGCCATAGAAGAACATGCTGCCGACGATGGGTCCGAAGATCCAGCCGACGCCGTTACAGGACTGCGCGAGGTTGATGCGGGTGGCGGCGTAGCGCTGATCGCCGAGCACTGTGGTGTAAGGATTGGCAATGGTTTCAAGGAACGTGAGCCCGGTAGCGATAACGCAAACACCCGTTAAAAAAGCCACAAATGCCATGTTGGCGGAGACACGGCCTTCGTGAACCATTGAATTGATGCTGGTGGCCGGAATGAACCAGAAACCGCCTAACGCCACGATGAGCAGGCCCATCACAATGCCGCCCTTGTAACCGAGTTTGGTGGCCAGCCAGCCGGCCGGAATGGACATGAGGAAGTAGCCAAGATAGTGCGCGAACTGTACCCACGCCGACTGCGATTTCGACAGGCCCAATTCTTCCTGGAAGTGTTTATCCATCACATCGATCATTCCGTTGCAGAACCCCCACAACAGGAAGAGCGAACTGATCAGGATGAACGTGAACACCAGGTTCTGGCCGTCGGCGGTGACGAAGATACTCTTCTTGGTATTGCTCATGGCGATTGCAAAGAGTCTATCAACGATCGGGCCCTCCTTTGCGCGCCCCATCTTGACGGCATCGGTTGATATGCTGTTCAGCAATGCGGGCTGCTTTCCTCGTCCTCTGGGTACTCTCCGTGCATGCCGCCGACCCGGTGAGCTACCAGCGCAACGTCCAGCCGATTCTGGCCGAGCGCTGCCAGATGTGCCACAACGCACGGATTGCCAGCGGCAAGTTTTCGGCCGCCTCGGTGGCTTCGATAAAACAGGGTGGCGTGTCGGGGCCGGCAGTGAAACCGGGTCAGGCGGATGCCAGCCTCCTGCTGCAGGTCATCAGCGGCGAAAAGCCGAGGATGCCCAAGGCCGGGGGTCCGCTTAGCGCGGCTGAGGTCGCGACCATTCGCCGCTGGATTGAGGAAGGGGCGAAGGACGATTCCTCAGGCGCCGCCATGACGCAGGTGTGGTGGTCGTTGAAACCACTGCAGGCCGTGCAGCCTCCCGCCGTTAAGGATCCTTGGGTCCAAACTCCGATCGACGCGTTCATCCTCGACAAGCTGCGGGCGAACACACTTTCGCCGTCGAAGCCGGCGGGGCGGCGCACGCTGATCCGGCGTGTCTATCAGGATCTGATTGGACTGCCGCCGACACCGGCGGAGGTCAGCGCGTTTGTGAAGGACGAGTCTCCGGATGCTTATGCGAAGCTCGTCGACCGGCTGCTGGCGTCACCGAGGTACGGGGAGCGTTGGGCGCGCCACTGGTTCGACGTGATGCATTACGGCGAGTCGCATGGCTACGACAAAGACAAGCCCAGGCTGAACGCGTGGCCGTATCGCGACTGGGTGATCCGCGCGCTTAACGAAGACAAGCCGTATGCGCGTTTTGTGCAGGAACAGATCGCGGGCGATGCGCTGTTTCCAGCGGATCCGCAGGCGCTGGTGGCGACGGGCTTCCTGGCCGCCGGGCCGTGGGATTTTGTCGGGCACCAGGAGTTGCGCGAAGGCACGGTGGATAAGGACCTGACGCGCGTGCTCGATCGCGACGATATGGTGGCGACCACGATTTCCACTTTCACGTCGATGACCGCACACTGCGCGCGCTGCCACGACCACAAGTTCGATCCGATTCCGCAGCAGGATTACTACAACCTGCAGGCCGTCTTCGCCGGTGTGGATCGTGCCGACCGCCCGTTCGACGACGATCCGGCGCTGTTCCAGAAGAGGCAGGCGCTGCTGCAGCAGAAGCTGGCCATTCAGCGGCGGCTGGATCCGCTGCTGGACAAGGTGGAGTTCGCCACCAGCCCTGAGATCGAAACCCTGGATAGCTCGATCCAGGACGCGAGCCTGCTCATCACCCACATGGGCGAACCCAAGACGCCGGCCGAGGCCGCGCAGAAGAAGGAGCTGGAGACGCGCCGCGCGGCCGATCGGGCGAGGCGCAAGCAACTGGTTGACGCAATTGTCGGACCGGAAACTTACGCGGAGATCGAGCGGGTGAAGGCCGAGTTCGCACCCATCGATGAGCAGTTGAAGGCGCTGCCCAAGCCGCGGCTGGTATACGCTCCGGCAAGTTATTTCCAGCGGGCCGGAACATTCCGGCCGGCGTTGCAGCCGCGTCCGGTGACAGTGCTGGGGCGCGGCAATGTGCGCGCTCCCGGGAATCCGGCGTTTGCGTCCGGGCTCAGTTGCGTGTCCGGACTCAAAGCAAGGTTCGAGCTGGCGGATCCCAACGACGAAGGCAGCCGGCGCGCGGCGCTGGCGCAGTGGATCACGGCCAAGGACAACATGCTGACCTGGCGGTCGATCGTGAATCGCGTCTGGCAGTATCACTTCGGCACCGGGATTGTGGAGACCGCCAGCGACTTCGGGCGAATGGGCGCCAAGCCGTCCCATCCGGAGATGCTCGACTGGCTCGCGGTCTGGTTCCGCGATGAAGCGCATGGGTCGCTGAAGCAGTTGCACCGGCTCATCGTGAACAGCGCGGCCTATCAACAGGCGTCGACGCAGCGGGAGGATGGCGCGAAGGTCGACGCCGACAACCGCCTGTTGTGGCGGATGAACCGCACGCGGCTTGATGCGGAAGCGTTTCGCGATTCGGTGCTGGCCGTTTCAGGCAAGATCGATCTCACCGCCGGCGGGCCTCCAGTCCAGATGTTCTTCTTCAAGGACGACCACTCACCGGTCTATGACTATGCCCGGTTCGATCCGGACAGTCCCGGCGCCTATCGCCGCAGCATCTACCGTCTGATTGTGCGTAGCGTGCCGGATCCGTTCCTGGAGCGGCTGGACTGTCCGGATCCTTCGGTGCTGACGCCGAAGCGGTCGACTACAATCACGGCGATCCAGGCGCTGGCGGCGTGGAACAACATCTTCGTCCTGCGCATGTCGGAGCACTTCGCGGAACTGCTGCGCGGGCGGGAGTCCGATGCGGCGGCACAGGTGCGGGAAGCCATCCGGCTGGCGCTGGGGCGGGAGGCGACGGAGCACGAAGTGCAGCTCTATGCGAAGTACGCGCAGCAGCAGGGCCTGGCGAACTTCTGCCGCGTGCTGTTCAATACCAACGAGTTTCTGTTTGTCGATTGAGGAGCCCTGGGATGAACCGGCGATCTTTTCTGTGGAACTACGGCGGCGGACTGGGCGGAGTCGCGCTGGCGCATATGCTGGCGCGCAACGCGGCCGCCAGCGGCAAGGGCCGGCCTGAGTTGAACGGCGGGCTGCATCATAAGGCGCGGGCAAAGCGGGTGATCCAGCTCTTCATGTCGGGCGCGGCGAGCCAGTGCGACACCTTCGACTACAAGCCGCTGCTTATCCGGAAGGGCGGGCAGGCCTGGGATCCCGGAGAGAAGGTGGAGTTGTTCCAGAGCAATCCGGGTGTGGTGATGCCGAGTCCGTGGGGATGGAAGCAGTACGGGCAGTGCGGCAAGTGGGTGAGCGATCTGTTGCCGCACACGGCGGGCTGCGTCGATGACATCGCGTTTGTGGCGTCGATGATGTCGAAGTCGAATGTACACGGGCCGGCCACGTTCATGCAGAACACGGGCTTCATTCTGCCCGGTTTTCCGAGCGCCGGCGCTTGGGTTTCCTATGCATTGGGCAGCGAGGCAGAGAACCTGCCGGACTTCGTGGTGTTGCCGGATCCACGCGGCATGCCGCCGAACGGGGCCGCCAACTGGTCGTCCGGATTCCTGCCCGCGGCGCATCAGGCGACGACGATTCGCGTGGGGACGCCGACCCCGATTTACGATCTGCATCCGCCGAAGGAGGCTGGATTCATTACGGACGAGAGCGAGCGCGAAGGGCTGGCGCTGCTCGACCAGCGTCAACAAGATGCACGCGGCGGAGCGGCATGGCGACTCGCGGCTGGATGCGCGTATCGCGTCGTACGAGATGGCGGCGCGGCTCCAATTGAGCGCTCCGAAGGTGCTGGACATTTCGGGCGAGTCGAAGACGACGCAGGGATGTGTACGGATTGGATGAGCCGGTGACTGCCGACATGGGGCAGCGCTGCCTCGTGGCCCGGCGGCTGATTGAACGCGGCGTGCGTTTCGTGCAGGTGTGGAGTGGCGCCGACAACGGGTTCCCGCGCCGCAATTGGGACAGTCACGAGAATCTAGCCAAGGATCATGGAGAGTTGGGCAAGGCTCTGGACAAGCCGGTAGCCGGACTGTTGAAGGATCTGAAGGCACGCGGTCTGCTGGAGGACACGATCGTCTACTGGACTACGGAGTTCGGGCGAATGCCGTGCAGTCAGGGAAGCAAGGGGCGCGATCACAATCCGTTCGGGTTCACGTCCTGGTTGGCCGGCGGCGGGTTCAAGGGCGGGGCGACCTACGGAGCGACGGACGAGTGGTCGTACAAGGCGGTGGAGAAGCCGGTGTACTGCTACGACGTCCATGCGACGATGCTGCACCGATGGGCATCGATCATACGAAGCTGACGTTCCGGCATAACGGGATCGACCGGCGGCTGACGGATGTGCACGGGGTGGTGATCCCGGAAATGCTGAGCTGAATAGCCGGACACCGGCGCAGTGTCTTCCAAGTAGATCTGGCATAATCGGGGCGAAGTGAGTCGAAGTAAATGACGCGCCCCATGGTTGCCCGCTTGGCGAGGTGCGCTGCGCTCCTCGTGTCTGTCCTCTTGGCACACGGAATGGCTTGGGGCTGTTCCTGCATGGGAACCCCGCGTAGGGCCTGCGAGGGCTTTTTTGAGAGCGACATCTTCTTCACCGGCCGGGTGACCCGCATCGAGCCTCGCACTAATCAGGAGATGACGACCCGTGTGCTCAGCATGCTGTCACCAGCGGCCGGCGCAAGGCTTCTTGAACGCAAACCTCTCACCGATGGGGAGATGCTAGATGCTCTGAGAAAGCTGCTGCCGACGGAAGCTTTTGAAGAGCTCAAAGCAAAGTCTGGGGTGGCTCTGAAGCTGGATTTTGACAGAGCCTTTTCAACCAGGACAGCGCACATCCAGGTCTTGGAGAAATTTCACGGGGCTGTAGGAGCCGAAGTGGAAATCCCCTTCGGAACAAGCAGTTGCGATATTCAATTCCAGGAGGAGCGCGAATACCTGGTTGATGCCTCCAGAGACCAAAAGTCTGGTGGCCTCCGGACGAGCTCGTGTTCACGGACAGCGGAAATCAAGGATCCGCGCCAGGTGGATGTGTATCGAAATCTCCTGAGTCGATCGGCACCGCCGACGATCTTCGGATTTGTTACCAGGCAGCCATCGGACCTGGAGCTCTTCTATCGAGCCTCAAAGCCAGTAGCGAAGGCCGTCATCACTGTCCGCTCGGGAGAACAGTCCTGGCAGGCGGCGACAGATGCGCAGGGGGAGTATTCATTGGGATTGCCCGCACCGGGCGCTTATCAACTGGAGGCAGGCCTGAGCGAACTGCCGGAACGGCAGCGGGTTCTGACACTCGACGTGCTTCCCGGCCAGTGCCGGCGTGTCAACTTCTCAGCCATTCCGCTCGGCAGCATTCGCGGAAGACTGCTCGACACCGAAGGCCATGGGGTTGCTGGTGAGAACGTGGTGATTCGAGGGGTGCCGCCCACTCCCAATCCGAGCCGTTCCATCGGTGAATCCAGCAGGGCAGACGGTGGGTTTCGCCTTCCACGGCTCATTGCAGGCGACTACCAACTATTGATCAACCCCGGGATGCCGCCGCGGCAACACCAGTGGTCAGGCCAGCGCTCGCCCTACGGAGAGACATTCTACTCGGGAGCCGCTCCGACGGGCCAAGCCGTCACTATCCATCTCGATCCCGGTGAGGATCTGGACAATCTGGAATTCCGTCTGCCGCCGCGGGCACCGGAATGGCGCATCCACCGGGAGATCCAGGCTCCAAACGGAGACGTTGAGGCAGTGAAGGTCTGGCTGGTGGAGGAAGGCTGGCCGGAGGACAAGGCTGTGACCGACGGGTACCGGGTGGACGTCGACGGGCGATTCACCCTGGTAGGCACACAAGGCCGGCCGTATGCCATATTCGGCCACTACCGGGATGCAAATGCGCACTACCATTCCGCGATCACGCCCCTGATTCCAGGTGCAAAAGGTCCCATCCCGCTGGTTCTGGAATCCGCGCCTGCCGACGAAGACTGCGAACTCTGCCGCAAGTATCAACATCGCAGCATCTCGCCAAGATGGAAGTGACGGGCGGCCGATCCCGGCTAACATATCCATATGTCTCGCCGACGCGCTCTCTGTCTCCTGGCCGCCCTGGCGCTGGCCACCCCTACCCTGCCCGCCGCCGAGGGCGACTCCCTCGAAGCCACCGTCCAGGCCATCTACGCCGTCATCTCCGGACCCGCCGGCACCCGCGACTGGGCGAAGTTCCGCTCGCTCTTCACCACGGGCGCGCGGCTGATTCCCGTGCGGCACGCCGCCGAAGGCAACACGCCCAATGTGCTCACGCCGGAGGACTACATCCAGCGCGCCGGCGCGAACTTCGAAAAGGCCGGCTTCTTCGAAACCGAAGTCAGCCGCAAAGTGGAGCGTTACGGCGCCATCGCCCACGTGTTCAGCACCTACGAGTCGCGGCACGCGCCAGGCGAGAAGCCCTTTGCGCGCGGCATCAACAGCTTCCAACTGGTCTTCGACGGGAAAGACTGGAAGGTGATGACGATCCTCTTGGGATTCCGAGCGGCCCGAGACTCCGATTCCGGACAAGTACCTCACCAAGTAGCGCTACTTCAGGATCTTCTTCAGCGCCTTCTGGAACTCCGCCGCCTGGCGCGTGAAGCCGAGGTCTGTCGGATGAGAGCCGTCGATGGTCGCTTCACCATCGTCGCCCAGCAGGTCGTCGCCTTGAGATAGTGCAGATGCGGGATCTTCTCCTTCTGCATTTTTGCGTACTCTTCCCGCATCGCGGCGTGATTCGTTTCGTTTCGCTCGCGGCGCGAGGCGTTCAGGAAATTGTCCGCATAGTTGCGGTCTTCCACCAGCAGGATCGGCGTGTCGGGATGGGCTTCGCGCAGGATCTTCACGCAGGGGATCGCGTTCGAATGAACTTCCTTGGCTGTCAGGTTCGGCAGGCAGTCGAGCACGAAGACGGCAGGGTCTAACTCCGCCACGAACTTCGTCACCTCAGGCTCCATCTTGCCGTTGCCGGAGAAGCCCAGGTTGATCACTTCCCGATCGAAGAGGCGGCCCAGCATGGAGACGTGCGTCATCCCTGCGCGCGAAGCGGAGAAGCCGTGGGTGATCGAAGTCCCATAGAACACGATGGGCTTGCGGCCGGCGGGCCGCGCCGGGCCCGGTTCCATCGAACTGCCCTTCGGCACACCGATCTCCACTGAGGTGACCGGGTTGTGCATCGGCAGGTACACCATGTACTCGCGCGTGCCCGCCGGCAGGCCGCTGGCCAGCGCGTCGGTGTTCTCAGGGACCTTCGTTGGACGCCCGATACCGAGCCAGTGCCAGCGTCCGGCGTCGTTCTTCGCGTACAGATCCAGGCCGCTGCAGGCAACCGGCGTGCTGTTCGGAGACGTCAGGGTCTTGTTGGTCAGGGTCCAGCGCGCATGAATCGCCGTGGCGTTGGTGACAAAGCGGACCAGCACACCGGCCGAGTCGCGGCTGAGATCCCACACCACGGGCCGCACCACCCCTTCCGCGCGCACCGGCAGCCGGTCGTAGGGCGCTTTCTGATCCTTGAACCCCAATCCCTCCACCCGCAACTTCTTGGCGTCCTGCCATTCGAGCTCCGGAGCCGCGGCCGGAGCCTGCGCCAGCAACGGTGATGAGCCCAGCAGCAGCGTAAAACGGCGTCGATCCATTCCACGATCCTCCATGCAGTGAATCCCCATCATATCCGGCTGCCCGGCCCGCTATCCTGGCAGTCAGTGACGCACCACGAGATCGCGCTGCTGCGCCTCCACAACCTTTCGCTTTGGACCCAGCCGGAATCGCAGCCCGCTGATCTGCTGAAGCGCCTGGGCGCCATGCAGGCGCAGGAGTTCGCCTACGCCAAGTGGTCCATCGGACAGCGCACCAACGGAGCCACACACCGTCACGTCCAGCAAGCCTATGCGGAAGGCGCCATTCTGCGGACACACGTGCTGCGGCCCACTTGGCATTTCGTGCATCCGGCCGGCATCCGCTGGCTCCTCGATCTCACTGCCCCGCGCATCCGCATCCTGAATGGCTTCACCCAGCGGGAGCATGGCATTGACGAAGCCATGCTTCGCCGCAGCAACGCAGTCCTGGCCAAGGCGCTCGCCGGCGGCCATCACCTGACACGCACCGAACTCGCAGCCAGACTGAACGCTGCCCGCCTGCCTTCCACGGGCGTCCCGCTGGCCTACCTGGTCATGCACGCGGAGCTCAGCAAGCTCATCTGCAGCGGATCCATGCGCGGTAAGCAGCACACCTATGCGCTGATGGACGAATGGGTACCGGCCGCGCTCTCCTTCACTCGCGAGGAAGCCCTGGTGGAGCTGGTCCACCGCTACTTCACAACGCGTGGCCCGGCAACAGTCCGGGATTTTGCAGCCTGGTCGAGTCTGACTCTCGCCGAGGCCCGGCGGGGCCTGCAGGCCGTAAGAGCGGGATTGGAGCGCCTTGAGGCCGAAGGCCGGGAGTACTGGTGGGCGCCGGCCGACGCTCCGCCCGCCGCGAACACACCACGCATCGATCTTGTTCAGTGTTACGACGAGTACATCATGTCGTATAGCGAGAGCCGGGACGTGTTGGGCTTCGGCGCGTTGGACCGCCCGGAGTTCGTCCATTTTGTACTCCTGGACGGACACAAAGTGGGGCGCTGGAGACATCAGCTCGGCAAGGATGGAGCCGAGGTGCAGACCGCGGTCGACCGCCCCTTGAAGACTCGCGAATCGGCCGCGATGCGATCAGCGATTCGCCGGTATGAGCAATACCACGGCGGCGGCTAAGCGGAGCCGGTGAGCCACGCGATCATCCGCGCCGCGAGTGCCTCGGCGGTCAGACTCTCAGGTACGTTCTGTTTGCCGCGAGGATCCACCACCAGCACTCGGTCCAGATCCTCCATGGCGAAGATCGACACGGTATGCCCCTGATAGGCGGGCACGCGTTGCGCCGCCAGGTAGACGTACTGCGCAAGGAACGCGGCGTCCGTCAACGACCCCACCGGATCATCCTGATCCGGAATCGGATTCGACCGGTGCTGATCCTCGAACAACACCACACTGCTGAAGGGTTTCAGCTTTTGCCGCAGCCCGAAGCCTGCCAGCATCACCTGAGGCTGGGCTCGCCTCAGCGCCTCGGAGGCCGCCCACTGTACGAAGGAGTTATTGAACACCAGCGATCCGTTGCCGCTCAACAGGATCCCACGCAGAAATTCGCGCAGCCGCGGGCTCTCTCCGGTAGCGGGGTCAAGAAACTTCCGGATGTCCAGCCGCTTGAGGTCATTCGTGGTCTGGTCGGCCGATTTGATATCCCGGCTGATGGAGTTGAGCCGGTTCAGAAACTCGCGCCGAACCTTCTCCAGCGCATCCCACGACAGGCTGGTCGAGGCGCCTGATTCCGCCGACAATCGCTTGCCGCATTCGATCACCCAGGTCGACTCATCAGCCTCCAGTCCAGCCGTAGGCTTGCGCTTAACAATGGCTGGCACCAGCGCCTCTTCCACCTTGAGAAACGGCCGGTCGAGCCGCACCCAGCGGCCGAGTTCCGCCAGTTCGGGCCACATCGGCTCAGTTGGTTTCGGCAATCCGCTGGGCAGGATGCAGACCACCAGGCGCGGGACCGGGTGCACGACACCCGCCGCCTGGATGGAGTCGTCGATGTGCGCAAATACCTTTTCCACCTGCTGCCGCCACTGCGGATAGAGCGGCGAGCGCGCCATGACACCCACATCGTGGATGCTCAATCCGGTGGAGCCCGGCTGCCACTTCGGCAGTTCCATGCGGTCTTCCAACTGCACGATGGGCGCGAACAGCGACTTGAACTCGGCCGGCGGCAGTTTCGCCAGCCAGTCCATCTGTGCCTTCAACTGCCGTTGCTCGGCCTGGAAAAGCATCGCCCATTGATGCAGCTGATCGTTCAATGCCGGGCCGAACGTCCGGGGCAGCCGCGAGATCAGTTCTTTGTAGTCGGGAGCATCCATTCCATCAACCAACGATCTCCGGCAGGCGCGTGCCCGCCGCCTTGACGGCCTCGAATCCCATCCACGATCCCATCGAAGGAGCGAAGTCGATCTGCCGCACTACGCGCTCCACCACCTGCGGCTTGCGGATGGCGGGCCCCAACACCATGCTCCAGGCCATGCGGCAGGTTTCCGTGTCGGTCCGGTGATTGAAGAAGCCGTTGGTGCTTGACCCGTCCGGATCGCGCCCGAATTCATTCATGATGAGCAGTGTTGTATTCTCTTTCAGCTCGGGGCTGGCTTGAATGAACTGCCACAGCTTGTGGCACAGCATGTCCGACCGGCGGATTCCGCCCAGGTGCAGCGAGTAAGAGCCCGAGTGCGCCACTTCCACATCGGAGAAATTCATCATCAACATGGAAGGCGCCAGGCGTTTCAGCACCTCCATCCCGACGGTGAGCGTGAGTTCATCACCGCTGACCGGCGCGGTGGGGCCGTGGATAAAGCCGGCCAGAGCGTCGACGAATGTCTTCTTGACCGTCGGATCCTGGAACGTCGAAGTGGCGGGGACGCCCCAGCCGATGCGCTCGTAGTCCGTCTCGAGGACGGCCTTCATCTCCTGCAGCAGTTGCTCGCGCTCCAGCGATTTCCGCGAGCTCTGCCCCATGATGATACGTTCCACCGCCTCGATGAGAAGCTGTTTTGCCAGAATCACGTTGATGCCCGGGCTGATGTTCGCGGTCAACTGCTTGTTGCTCGTCACCACCCAGCAATCGTTGGGATCAGATGGCCGCCCGGCCTTCAGGTAATGGAACATCGTGGGATGGGCCGGCTTTTCGGAGCCCCAATCGTCCACATGCTGCCACACGCCCGTCAGGATGCTGGCGATGGAGTTGAAGTGGGAAGTCACTCCTTCGTTCACCGTGAACGGGTAGAACAGCGACTGCGGCAGCAGGTCGTTGAACAGGCGCGGCACATTGACGATGCCCTTCTCAGAGAAGCTCTCCTGCCGGCGGATGCCGCCGATGGTCACCAGCACCAGCCGCTTCGTTCTCGCCGGCGCGGCCGCCGCGGGCACGGCCGCCAGCCGCTGCGCCACCGCAGCGATCAGCGTCTGAATCAGGGTTCGCCTGTTCATCATGAGTGCTCCCTCCCTGTTGGTCCTCAGCTTACTGCCTTCCACCGGCACACACAATGGAGGCCTACTGCACGCCTTCCTTCACTTTCCACACCCGGTCAGTCCGGACGTCCTTCCACTGCTGGGTCAGCCCCGAAGGCCAGCGGATCTCAACCAGCGAGATCGCGGTATCGGCGCCGAGCCCGAAGTGAACCGGACCCGCGCTCGAAGACGCGTAACCCGCGCTGGTGGATACCTGCTGCCACTGCGTCCCGCCGGCGGTGACCACCCGGATGCGCGCGCCGATCCCGTCGCGGTTGCTTTTCGTGCCCTCCAGCCGGATCTCCAGCCAGTGCGCGGCCGCCGGGCTCTCGTTGAGCCACACCTCCGGCGCCGCTCCTAAGGCCGTGACCACCGTATCCAGGCGTCCATCGCCATTCAGATCGCCGATCGCCGAGCCTCGATGGCGGCGCGCCTGACCTGCCGTCAGCCCCGCCTCGGCCGTCAGCGCGGCAAAGCGCATCCTGCCCAGATTGCGGAATACGGAATTGTGCTGCTCCACCGTGATGCGCGGAGCCGCCTGTAGCGACTGCACGTGTCCGCGCGTCACAAAGATGTCCTTCCAGCCGTCGTTGTCAAAATCGCCGATGGTGGGCGAATAACCCGCCATCGACAGGCTCAACGGCCCCATGCCGCTGGTGCGCGTCGCGTCCTCGAATTCGCCCTTGCCCGTGTTCCGGTAGAGCGGAAACGTCTCGTCGTCCAGCGCCACCAGCACGATATCGGGGTATCCGTCGTTATCCAGATCATTGAAGTCGACGCCCATGCCCGAAATGAAGTCGCCGCTGTCCACCAACGCCACACCCGCTGAGAACGCCACCTCTTCAAACCGGCTGTTGCCCTTGTTGTGGAACAGGCTGTTGTAGACCTTGTCGTTGGCCACGAAGAAGTCCATCAGGCCGTCGAGGTCGTAGTCGGCGGCCGCAATGCCCATCCCTTTGCCCGGGTGCGCCCTCAGCCCGGAAGCAGCGGAGGCGTCCGTGAAGGTGCCGTCGCCATTGTTCAGATAGAGCTGGTTGGGCGAACGCTTGTACATCTTCGGATGACAGTACTCCCGCCGGCCCTCCCCGCTGCAGACCGGCTCTGTCGCGAAATCCCAGACCAGGTAGTTCACCACCACCAGATCGAGGCGCCCGTCATTGTTGACGTCCACCCAGGCTCCGCCCACTGACCAGAGCGGTCCGAACTCCTTGTCCGGCTGGTTGAGTCCTGCTTTCGCGGTGACGTCCTGGAATGTGCCGTCGCCGTTGTTCCGGTACAGAGTATTTCTGTGAACTCCGCCCACGAACAGATCCGGCCAGCCGTCATTGTCGAAGTCACCCACGGCCACGCCGTTGTCAAAGCCGGTTCCAGCCAGCTTCGCCTTCTCGGTGATGTCGGTAAAGTGGCCCTTGCCGTCGTTCGACAACAAGCGATTGAAATACTTTGGTGTGGTCTTCTTCAGCGTCCTGATGTCGGCGCCGTTCGTCAGGAACAGATCCAGATCGCCGTCACGATCGAAATCGAAGAGGGCAACGCCGCCGGCCATCGTTTCGGGGGCGTGACGCTCGGGTGTCTCGCAGCTCTCCAGGGTAAAACCCGCGGTCTGCAGGGAGAAACGGATGGCGCTCTCCGCGCTCTGCGCGGGCGCGGCGATCCAGGCGGCCAGCACTCCGGCCAGCGCAATGGTGACGGCTACACCGGCTCGCTTCACTGCCCCTCCAGCGATTTCAGGGCCTTTGCGGCCATGGCATTGTCTGGCTTCCGCTGCAGAAGTTCGCGCATCACTTCGCGCGCGCTCTCGCGCTGGCCCAGTTGCACATGGACTCGTGCCAGATTCAGATAGATCATCTCATTGTCGGGAGCCACCTGAATTCCGTACCGGAACGCGGCAATCGCATCGTTCGGCTGCCCGATGTTCATATAGAGGACGCCGAGATTGTTGATGGCCGACGAGTCATCCCGCTTGATCGAAATTGCCTTTTCAAACAACCTCCGCGCCTCGTCGGTCTTGCCCTGTTTGGCCAGGAACAGGCCCAGGCCGTTCGCGGCGTCACCATTGTTCGGCTCGACTTCCAGAAGCCGCCGGAAGAGCCGTTCGGCCTCGGCGCCGTGGCCCGCCTCCTCCTGTGCGCGGGCGGCATTCAGCAGGACGTACGGCAGATCCGGAGCCAGCGCCAGGGCCTTTTCGTAGTATTTCAGGGCCTCCGGCCAGCGGCCGGCCTGCGCCTCCACACCGCCCAATTCGTTCCAGCCTTCCGGCAGCCGGGGATCGAGCTCGACGGCGCGCTGGAGCACTCCGCGCGCCAGGTCGAATCGTTTCCCTTCCAGGTGGATCCGGCCCACGGCCAGCAGCGCTTTCGGATTGTCCGGCGTGCGCCTTAACATCTCTTCGAGGTAGGGCAGGGCCTGCTCCGGGTAGCCGGCCTGCAGCAGCGCTCCGCCAAATTTGTAGTAGTCGTGCCGCGGGCGGCCGGTGTACACACCGGGGAAAGGCAGTCCGCGCTGTTCCGGGAGGGATCCGCCCAGCGATTGCAGATCCGCGCGCAGTTCACCGGCCTGAGGGGCCGCCGCATAGATCTTCCTCACTTTGCTTTCCCCGTCGATGAGCAGCCACAACGGAGTCTCCAGATCGACGCGGTAGTCGAACAGGTAACGCCGCAGAATCGAGTAGGCCGCCGCCAGTTCCACAGGAGCCTGGCGCAAATCCAGACGGTCCACCGGTCCGTCGATGGAGGGCAACGTCTCTCCGGCGTGGATCACAAGCAGACAGGAACCCCGCCGTTTCTCGGGCAATGGGACGGGCTCCCAGAACCACGTGGAATGCAGACGCGCGGCGTTGTCGGCATTCACCGCCGGCCCTTGCGGCCAGGCAGCGGCCTTGGCGAGAGGCTTCGACGCAATCTGGGGCTGTCCTTCCACAACCTCATAGTGGAAACCGGCCGCCAGCGATCCAAGCTCCTGCCGCTCGCCTGTCGGCCAGATGACCGTCACCTTCTCCGCCTTGGGCCGGTCAGAGAGTCCGAAATGCACCCGCTTTGTGTGTTGCGAGAGGTAGCCGGAGCCGGCCGCGATCCACTTCGTCTGTCCGTCGGCTTCTACACGCGCTCCGATGGCATCGCGATTCGACTTCACTCCCCGCAGCGTCAGCACCACCTTGTTTCGCCCGGTGCCGCACTCGTTCTGAAGCACCCGAACCTGCGGACCGCAGCGGCTCTTGAGGATGATGTCGAGATTCCCGTCTCCGTCGATGTCGGTGAAGGCGAACGCCCGGCTGTCTTCCGCCAGATCGAGGCCGCTGACGCCGGAGAAATTGTAGTAGCGCCCGGCCCGCCGCGCGAAGAACATGTTGGGCTCTGGAGCCGCCCAGGAATAGTCCTGGCGGATCAGTTGATTGATGGCATTCCAGCCGTTCTCATACGCGGGAGCGGCCGTCTGGCGTACCGGCGATTTCGCCACCACCTGACGGTAAAAGTAGCTCATCAGATCCGTGGTTCCGTCGTTGTTGACCATGCCGCAGGCGACATACAGCTCGGGCGACCCGTCATTGTCCACATCCGCTCCATCGCAGGACCACGACCACGGACACATCTCGATGCCCTGTGAGTCGCCCGTGTATTCAAAGCGTCCGTCACCCAGATTGCGGTAGAGCGAGTTGCCCTTGACATGGTGCTGGTAGGACGCAAGGAGGGCGGGGTCTTTGCGCACCGGCCCAAAGGCAGGATCGTTCACGACTCGCTGCCCGCAGGCGCTCCACATGTTCGACACCAGCAGATCCGGCCGTCCGTCGCCGTCGTAGTCGAGCCAGGCAGCGCTCATGCCGGGCCCCAGGTCCACAACGCCCGCTTCTTCGGCCACGTCGCGGAACTGCCCCGCGGCATTGTGGTAGAGATTCTTCCGCCCGAAATCGTTGGTCACATAGAGATCCGGCCAGCCGTCGCCGTTGTAGTCGCACCATGTGGCCGCGAAGCTGAACCGGTTATTGTTGTGACTCATGCCGCTGGCGGCCGTGACATCTTCGAAATAGCCGGGGGATTCGTGGAGGCGGTTCCTGAACAGGAAGTTCGGCGGCCCGTTCTGCGCGTCGTGATAGGGCACTGGATATCGATACTGCGCCTCGCTCTGGTAATAGACATAGCAACAGAAATAGAGGTCGAGGCGCCCGTCGCGGTCGAAATCGGCGGCCGCAACGCTCGTAAAGGAACCCTGTGGTTTGGTGGCGAATCGAAACGCCTCCGGCGCAAGCTGGAACTTCCCGTGGCCGTCGTTCAGAAACAACAGTGGCTGGTTGGATCGCACGAGAACCAGATCCTGGTGGCCGCTGTTACGCAGGTCCACAAACAGGGCGCAGGCCGTATCATCCAGCAGGTCCAGCCCGGAACCGGCGGAGATGTCGCGCAGTCTCTGGCCGTCCCATTTGTAGAGGCGATTCGGCAGCCCGCCCGGTTGGCAGACGTAGATCTCGTCACGGCCATCGCCGTCGATATCGGCGACCGCAACGCCATTCTCCCCGTACACATCCAGACCGCAGGCGGGGTCCAGGCGCGCCCGCCAGTAGGGTACACCCCGCGCCAGTTGCTCGCGAAATGCCGCATCCTGCTCGAATGCATGCCCGGTCACGTCTCGAAACCAGGGCTTCTCTCCCGCGCACCAGCGTCTCTTCCACGGGCTCCAGCAGCGCCGCTTCGTCGCCATGCCATTCCACCCGCCAGACGCCCGTGCGATGTTCCAAACGGCCATCCCGGAGGGCGCGGATGTCGAACCGGACGCTATTGCCTGGCAGGGCATAAAAACGCGCGGAACGCACCTCGCCGAGTGAGGCGCGCCAGCGGGTCCAACCCTGCGCAATGGATTCTACCGCTCCAAAGACGGCCCGTGAAACACCTTCCGCAACCGGCATGTAAGAACGGGGCGCCGGAGAACTGCCGCGGCACTCTTTCGCCAGAGGCAAGGCGCCGCCACGCACCAGAGTGGACAACCGGTGCTCGAGTTGCAGTGCTGCCTTCTCGCCAGTGAACTCATCAGAACCCGCTTCGATGAACGCCAGCGCGGGCGCATGCGGCGGAGCCAGCCGGAACTTCACCGGATAAGGCGCGTAGGCATGCGCCGGTCGGGTGAGGAGACCGCCGGCCGTGAGACCCGCCAGGAAATCTCTGCGCTTCACCGGACTTTGGTCCTCTCTCCAGCCAACATGTCTCTCAGCTTCCCACTCATCCTGGCGTTACGCATCCCTTCTCACAAAAAGGCCCCACCCCGAGGGGTGAGGCCTTCTGTATCGTACACTCGCTCAGTCTGTTTTCCTGGTCCGAAGGGATCAGAATTGCAGGCGGAGAGCGAACTGAATGTGGCGTTCGGTGCCGGAGCCGGTGCTGGTCACACGGCCGAACGTCGAATTCTGACGGTTGTTGTCCGGGATGCTGAACTGCGGCGTGTTGGCCACATTCGTACCCTCGGCGCGGAACTGCAGCTTGACGCGCTCAGTGAACGCGAAGTCCTTGAAGAGCGAGAAGTCAAGCGTGCGGCCCGCGGGGCCGGTGTTGCTCTGCAGTCCGAGGTTGCCGCCCGTGAGGGAAGCAGGCGCCGTGACGGCAGCAGTGTTGAACCACTTGTCGGGATTGCGCCCGCCAGACGGTGCAGCCTGCGGATCCTGTCCGGCCACGAGGTCCGGACGGCAGGCATTCCAGATGCCCTGGCAGCCATTCGACCGGAGGGTGAAAGGCTGGCCCGTGCGCAACGTGAGAATGCCGTTCGCCTGCCAGTTGCCGACGAGGGCGTTGGCCACGGCGTTCATGTGCGTACCCCAGGTCTTGCCCTTGCCGAACGGAATCTCGTAGGTGAAATTCGACACGAAGTTGTGCCGGATGTCCCACGCTGCCGTCGAGTAGCTGCTGGAGTAGTTGCGGGGATCGATGGTCCCGAATCCGGTGGAACCGCTGAGGGTCGTGCCGGTGTTGGCCAGCGCGTGGCCATAAGTGTAGGACGCCATCAGCATCAGGCCGTTCGAGTAACGCTTGTCGAACTTGGTCGTCATGCCGTGGTAGTCGCCGAAACCGAACGAAGCGGTACCGGAGATACCGCCGATATACGGCGTACGGGCGCAGCGCCGTGTTGCAGCCTTGCATCGTCGACGAGGTCGTACCGATGTTAGCGCAGGCGTTCCAGTCAGGCTGGAACAACTGATGCGCCTGGTGGTTGCCGACATAGGCAACTTCCAGCGAGACTGCCTGGCCAGCTCTCTCTGGATGCGAAGTTCCACTTGTGGACCAGCGAATTGCGGAAGTTAGTGGCGACTCCACGGAAGGAAACCGGGGCGTTCGAGGGAGAACACGTTCTCGGGAAGCCGCCGGAGAGGCCGCCCGTAAAGAATGGGTTCACGTCGAAAATGGCCGAGGTCGGGCGGGCCAGATCGGTGGATTGGTTGAACGGGACGGACTCACCACGATTGGGTTGCCGCCCTGGTTCTCTTCACCACCGTAGAACGCGCCGTAACCGAGGCGGATCACGGTGTTATCGCGCCAGTTGTAGGCCAGGCCGATGCGCGGGGCAAAGTTGGTCTTGTCCCAAGGGATCATGTACTTTCGACTTCGCCGCGTGAGACCTTGACGTTCGGGAATGCGGTGGGGAAGTTCGGAGGCAGCGGGCATTCTGGTTGGCCCTTGGGAATATAGAGCGTCAGATTGTCAACACGAAGTTCGACTGGCGCGCGAACTTTCCGCCGATCGGCGAGAACAGTTCGTAGCGCAAGACCGATATTGAAGGTCAACTTCCGGTTACCTTCCAGTCATCCTGCGAAGTAGAACGCCCAGGCAGACCTTCTCGGAAGAGATGAAGTTAGTTCGTCGAGATACTGGCCGTTGTTGGATGTTGTCCTAACAGGAACGACGCATAGTTCGTCACCTGTCAGAGTATTCAGGGACGACGCCCTGCGTGCCCGTTGCCGAAGGATAGGCCGTTTCGTTCTGGTTAAAGTTCATTTCGCCGTGCGGATAAGGTACCTGGAAGAAGGGGAACTTGATGGGGCGGTACTCACCGCCGAACTTGTAGGAACGTGTGAGCCCGTTATGATCGACACGTTCTGGATGAAGTCCCAAACATTGTAGTACTCCTTCGTAGGCAGCCAGTTGTTCGACCAATCTGGCGTATAGCCGGTCTCAAATTGCATCTGCGGCAAACCGCCGTTCAGGGACCGTCATCGGGTTATAACCGCCGATACCGAATTCCGTGAACAGGTCTTTGTCCGGGTTCGCGCCAACGCGCGAGGTGACGAGGCGGCTGAAACCGATGCGGGTTTCGGACACGTATTGCCGGAGTCCACACACGCGTATAGCTGAACTGCGCGTTGCGGCTCAGGTCCTCTTCCGTCACGGCATTGAACGGAGTACCGTCGAGCGCTCCGGGGTGGAACGTGCTCGTTGGTACCTTGTTCAGGTTCTGCCAGCTCAACGAACCGAACAGAGAGTCTTTGTCGCTCAGCCGGTAGTCTACGCGTCCGTCACCCTGGTCGGTGTTCTGCCGGCCGGCGGTGGAAGCGAAGTAATCGTTGAACGGCGTTACGCCGGCGTTGACCGGTTGGTTCTCATTCGGGAACTGAGCCATCAATCTTCGCCGCGGCCGGATCGAAGCGGCTCGACGGAATGATGTTGCCCGGTGAACGGGTCTCTCATGAGTTGTCCATTGACCGTCCGTTCGACTGGCGGGATCGTAGATTTGGCTCGCGACGATGTTGGCCGCCCTTGAGCGTCTGTACCGACCTGGTGAGCCGAGCACAGCTTCGAGAAGTCGCCGTTGCCACATTGCAGGTGTCGGAATCGTGTAGAAACCGCCGTAGCCCAGGTTCTGGATGCTGCCGCCGGAAGAGGTGATGCGGGTGCCCTGATAGTCGCCAAAGATGAATATCTTGTTCTTGATGATGGGAGCACCGATCGTCGCACCGTACTGGTTCTGCTTGAACGGACCACTAGGCTTGCCGGCTTTGTTGTATTCCCAGCGATTCGCGTTGATCTTGTCGTTCTGCAGAATCTCGAACAGCACGCCGTGGATTTCGTTCGTACCCGACTTCAGGTTGACATTGACCACGCCGCCCGCGCCGCGTCCGTATTCGGCGTTGTAGCCGTTCGTCAGAACGCGCATTTCACCAATCGCTTCCACCGAAGGCCCGACCACGAATGCGGTCTGGTTCAGGAAGTCGATCACGTTGACGTTGTTGTCGACACCGTTCAGCAGGAAGTTGTTCTGCCCGTTTGAACGGACACCATTGGCGGAGAAACCGCCGCCGACGGCATCACGCGCTCCACCTTCGGCAGGGACAACGCCCGGTGACAATCTGGCCAGGAACGAGAACGTGCGCTGGCCGCCCAGAGGCAGTTCGCTGACGACTCGCTTTCCAGATCGGCGCCCAACGTCGTCGTTTCCGTCTGGAGCAGCGGCGCCTGGGCCGATACTTCCACCGATTCCGAGACGTTGCCGACAGGAAGGGATAATGGCACAGCTACACGGTCACCACCCACCAGAACCACGTTCTGCTGGGCGACCCGGCGGAAGCCTGTCGCTTCGGCCGTGACGGTATAGTTGCCGGGTTTCAAGGCGGGTCTCACGAACTCGCCTGATGTATTGGTTGTCACATCGTAGGTCAGCCCGGTGGCTTCTTCCTTGATTGTGACTTTGGCATTGGGAATCACCCCACCCTGGGGGTCTGTCACCGTGCCGGCAATTGTTCCTAGGTCACGCTGTGCCATCAGGCAAAACGCGAACAGCATGCCGACGATGAGCAGTCGCGTGACTCTCACATGGAGCATAGACTACCTCACTTCTTGGCCCTCATCAGGGCCAATTCTCGAACCCCTGTTGCTTCAAACAACAACCAGACCCTGGAAGCTTCCCGGTTTGCCTTGAACTGTACTCTCTGGCACAGTTGTCGGGTCCGGAATGTAAACGCTTCCCCGGTTTCGATTCTCAATCAGCTTAATGACAGTCCGATACCGAGTCAAGCGCTTTCATTAGTCTTTTTGCACTAGACAACGGTAGTCCGATCGGGCCCCCACCCTCTGCCTCCCTGCCTGCTGTGCTTTCATCATCAATACCGAAAAGTTTCGGTTATCTAACGATAGCCAAGCTATACTAATGTCCGATGTGGCGGCTCCTCCTAATCGCGTCCTATTTGCTTCAGCCTGATTCGAAACTAATTCAAACACGCATCCAGGAAGCACTGTCCGCCCTGCAAAGAAATGAGCCCGCGGCCGCCGAACGCAGCCTTCAGTCCGTCCTTCAACTCGAGCCTTCCAGCGCTCCCGTCTGGTTCCTGCTGGCCCAGGCACAGGCCCGCCAGAACAACATGAAGGCGGCCCTGGCTTCCGCCGACAAAGCCGCCCGGTTCGCGGGCAAGGACCCCTCGCTGCTCTACAATCTGGCGCTCTTCAATCTCGAAGCAGGCCGGACCGACATCTCTCTTTCGATAGGAAAACAGGCCCTCGCGCTGGAGGACTCATCCGATGTCCGCGACCTGCTCGGCCGCTGTTACGAGGCCAAGCAGGACTGGAAGAACGCGATCCAGCAGTACACCGAGGCCCGCCGTCTCGCCCCCTATAGCGAACCGGCCATCTTTCGTCTGGCTCAAGCCCAGATGCAGTCTCAGGACTTCCCGGCCGCCATCGCAACGCTCGAAGAGGGCCGCAAAACCTTCGACAAAAGTCCGCAGTTGGAGCTCGCTTTGGGCGTAGCTTATTATGGCCGCCGGCGATTCCCGGAAGCGGTGGACCGGTTCCTCCGCGTCATGCAATTAGCACCGGATATCCCCCAGCCCTACTACTTCATGGGGCGGGTGTTGGAACATGCGGCCAACCGCATTCCGGAAGTGCTGACCCGGGCCTCTGAGTTTGAAAAAGCACACCCCCAAAGCCCACTGGGCTATGTCCTTCATGCCAGGGCTCTTCTCCTCCGTCCCTCGCCTGAGGACCCAGCCGCCGATGATGCGCTCGCAGAGTCTCTTCTTAAAAAAGCGTTAATTATAAAAGAAGATCAGTCGGATGCACATCTTTTGTTAGGCATGGTTTATGAGCGCCTGAAAAATATGGAAGGAGCGGCTGGAGAATTCAAGCGGAGTGCCGCACTTAATCCCACCGACCCTGTACCGCACTTCCGTTTGGCTCGCATTTACGATCGCCTCGGGCGCAAGGAAGAGGCCCTCAGGGAGCGCGCCCTGCACGAGAAGCTCAGCCAGGAAAGCGGCGCAGCCCCGCCACCCGATTTGAAAGGGCTTGCAAGATGACCTGCCCCTGCTATCATCTACTTGGATCGTCCGTGCCGGCCTGAGGCCGAATCGGGCGCCGAGGGTCTGAACCGCGATGTCCACGCTCCTCCTGTATCTCCTGCTCGCTCAACCGGACCAGACTGCCCGCGAAGAGCGCATCCGCCAGTTGACCGCTCAGATCGCCGAATCCGGCCGCATCCTCCTCGACGCCAAACCCGCTGACCGTCTCGCCGATCCCCGCAAAACCATCGCTCCCGGCGCACCGCCCATGATCCGATTCCGCTACTTCGCCGGAGCCGACCGCCACCGCTTCGGCAAACTCGACCTCATGCTCGACGATGCCGGCCATTAGGAATTCGAGGCGCTGCTTGATTCGAGTCTTACTGTCCTTCCTCCTCATCTCCCTCGCCTGCGCGCAGAGCGACCCTCTGATCAGCGGACTCGAGGCCTTCCACAAAGGCGACCTGCCGGCCGCCGAACGCCATCTTCGTACTGCCGCCAAAGGTAACGATCCGCGCGCGTCGGCGTTTCTGGCCCTGACGCTTGCCGCCACCGGCCGCTGCGATGAAGCCGCCCCGGCGCTCAAACAGGCGTACCGGAGTACCAACGCCGAAATCGCCCGGTTGTCCGGCCTCGCTCTTGTCCAATGCAGGCTCAGCTCCGGTTCGGTCGAGGAGGCCTCCGCCGTGCTCAATGAACTCAAGGCGAAGTACCCCTCCGACGCCGACGTGCTCTATCAATCCGCCCGGCTCCACATGCGCGCGTGGAACGACACCATCTATCTGCTCTATCAGAAAGCCCCCTCCTCCTTCCGGGTAAACCAGCTCTCGGGCGAGGTTCTGGAAACCCAGGGTCAGTTCAACGAAGCGGCCGCGGAGTACCGCAAAGCGATCGCCAAGAACCCCCAGGCGCTGAATCTGCACTTCCGGCTGGGCCGGGCGCTGCTCATGAGCACCCACTCGCCTGAGGTGCTCGATGCCGCGTTGAAGGAATTCCAGGCGGAACTTGCTCTCAATCCGTCTGACCCCGTCGCCCTTTACCAGATCCACCCAGGTTTTCCAGAACCGCCAGCAGAACCAGGCAGCCGCCGCAAACTCCAGCAGGCTCTGGATCTCAAGAAGGATTTCCCCGAAGCCCTCATCGCCCTGGGAAAAATCCGCACTGACGAGAAGAAGAATGAGGAAGCGATCTCTCTCCTGCAGCGCGCGGTCAAGCTCGCGCCTCGCAGCGAATCCGCCCACTACAGCCTGATGATGGCCTACCGCAACGCCGGCCGGATGGCCGAGGCGCGCCGCGCGAAGGCGGAACTGGACCAGTTGCAGAAGGCCCCGGAAGGGGAGTTCACGGAATTCCTAAAACTGGGAGCGAAGCCGCCCGGACAATGAGAGCGCTTCTCCTCCTCCTGGCCGTGGCCCTCGCGCCCACTCCTCCGCCCGAGCGCCTTGCCCGAATTCCGCGACGTCGCCGAGGCCGCTGGCCTCGCCCATGTCTTCCCGAACGGGGGCATGCAGACCAAGGAATTCATCATTGAAACCACCGGCAGCGGAGTGGCCTTTCTCGACTACGACAACGACGGTTTGCCGGACGCCTTTGTCATCAGCGGCGAAGGCGCGCTCAGCCGTCTCTATCACAACGAGGGGCTCAGGCCGATTCTCCGACGCGACAGAGAAGATGGGCCTCAGCCGAAAGGGCTGGGGACAGGGCGCCTGTGCCGGAGACTACGA
>JASGIE010000023.1:0-64077 GCA_049841055.1 Paludibaculum sp.
AAGGTTAATAGCGAAACACGATAGAATCCGAACAGCACCTCTGCAGACTGCCTTCACGCTGTCGAGGGAAGGCCGCGACGGCCGGGTGATCGATACGGCTGGCTTCAAGCATTGGGATCCCGCCCATCGCGGTGATCATGAAGGCTACGTGGCCGGCTACTTCCTGGAAGCCGCCATCAACCACTACCTGATGACGATCGGAAGGATGCCCGACTGTACGATGCGGCCAAGAGCTGGCCGATTGT
The DNA here is from genome assembly GCA_049841055.1 of Paludibaculum sp. GTDB lineage: Bacteria > Acidobacteriota > Terriglobia > Bryobacterales > Bryobacteraceae > Paludibaculum. The sequence goes on from JASGIE010000023.1 coordinate 246, forward strand.
TGGTACACAATCTCGGCCCCCGCCGCCAAAGAAACCGTGGTTCGACGGGCATCAGCAGATCGAGCAGGGACTCGTCCGCTTCGGCCGGTTTGTCAACGACATGGAGGGTGGGGGCAAAGGCGACCGCTATATCGCGCTCGCCAAGACCCGCTTGATTCGCGCTATACAACGGCTGCCGGATCCACGGGACCGCAGGAGTACGATCAGAGCCATCTGCCCGTCACCCAGCAATACGAAGCTGTCGGATATGCCGTCCGCGCTGCGTACACGTATTCAGGCATGGCGGATGTGGCCGGTGGAAACTCATGATCCGGACTACCAGAGCGCGGTAAGTCACTGTGGCACAATCATGGTCAATCGCAAATACTACGTCACCGGAGGCATTGGCAGCGTCGCGACCGATCCGAGGGCTTCGGACCCAACTACTCTCTGCGCAGGAGGGATACTGCGAGGCATGTTCCAGCTGTGGCATGATCTTCTTCCACTGGAAGATGAACCTGGCGTATCACGAAGCAAATTACGTCGATATCTACGAAGACACGATCTACAATGCGCTGCTCGGGCTCAGTGAACCTGTACGGCAAGTATTTCTACTACGACCAACCCTCTCGACGCCACCAGTGGCCCGCAGTACGATGGCATTCTGCCCGTGCTGTGTCGGCAATATCCGCGGACACTCGCCATGGTGCCCGACCTGGGCCTACTCGCGAACGCAGCCGATCGGCCTCTACGTCGAACCTGCTATATCGGCATCGTCCATTCTTCTGGAGAACGTCGCGGCACCGACATCGAGATGGTGCAGGAAACCAACTACCCGTGGAGCGGCAAGAGTCGCGCATCACGGTCAATCCGCAGGCCGTAGCAAACAGTTCACTGTGCGCATGCGCATCCCCGACCGCGGCGCGAGCGAGTTCTACAAACCGTCCCCCGAGCTCGAACGGGATCACCGTCGTTCGTGGTAAATGGCAAGCGCATCAAACCATGCGCTGCGAAAAGGGCTACGCCGGTGATCTGCCGCGAACCTGGAAATCCGGGACGTATCGAACTAGAGTTGCCTCTCGACCCGCAGCGAGTCACGGGCATCGACCAAATATCGAGTCGCGCAAGGCAAGATCGCGCTGCGCTACGGCCCGCTCATCTACAACATCGAGCGCAACGAACAGGACATCACGAAACGTCTAAACCCCGGTTCTCCGATCACGGCGTCCTGGAAGGGCGACCTGCTGGGCGGCATCGTCGTACTGAACGGCAAGTTTGCTGACGGCAGTCCGATGCTGGCGATTCCGAACTTTGCGCGAACGAATCGAGATCCCGGAACCCTGTTGCCGCCCGAGGAACCCCGTCCGGATGCCAGCGGACGCCGGCCGCCGCCGCCTGAACCCACGTCCATCGTCTGGATCCGGGAGGAAACAGGCAAAGGCTGATTCAAATCCGGCGCTTTCTGGAATCAGCGCCGGACGGTGCTCTCCGCGGCTTCCCGGATCAACCGGTCGGCATCTTCCTTCAGGAGGAACCGGTCGCGAACCAGGCGCTCCGAGGCGGCCCGTACCGCGTCGACGAACGACTCGTGTGTGGGATAGCGCTCTTCGAGCGATGGTCGTGGATCTCCGGCTTCCAGCCGCTGTGCGCGGGTCGGCGCGAACGGCACAAAGCCGCCGATAAACCCACAGCCCCGCCCCTGCTGGAACCCGCCGGCCGTCACATTCCAGCCCAGGTAGGTACCCAGGGGAACCTGGTGCTGCACGGAGGAAACGCCGCTCAGCTCATTGCCGTCCGCGTCCACCTTCGGCACCAGTCCGGGAATGATCTGCTTCCTCACAGGCGGCAGCAGGGAGATGACTCCAGAGAGGTCGTTGTACTGAAACTGCGCACCCAAGTCGTAATCGTAGAAGGTGTTGATCAGCTGGTCCGGCAGAGGGCGGCCCGGGATGACCGGATAACCCATCGCCCCATGCTCGGCGCGCACCAGTTGCCCCAGGTCCAGCCGCGGATAGCGGCTGGGTGGAGGCTCAACATCCCTGGCTACCCACTGCACCAGCGCGTCGAGGAGTGCGCGCATCGAATCCGATTGTGGGTTCGGATTGTCGGGCAGTACACAACGGCCACCTGCCGCAGGGGCATCTGCCTTGAATCCACCCCGCCCGCCGCCGTGCGTCGTCCCGGGAAAGTAGTAACGGCGGACCTGCGGCGGCAAAGGAATGTCGGCCCTTGCGTCCGTGCCCACAAGCCCCGGAGACATCTTCAAGCCCCAGAACTCGGCCGAACCGAAGGTCTCAAAGATCTTCGGGCAGGTCGCGGAAAGACTGCAACGGTGCAGCATGCCGCTCGTGGCCCGGCCTCGCACCGGGTCAGGAGAATCCGCCCACCAGAGAGCCGCCTCGCTGCCCGGCTCATACATACCGGCCGAGCCTCCCGGCACCGCGAAACGGAAGTTCAGAGGAGTCTGCCGGGCGGCGATATGATCATCGGCGCCGTCCCACACCCTCCGGCCGTTCTCATCCTGATTAAACCCAAGGTGAATGAACGACTTCACGAAATTGCCCGACTGTGAGATCCCCACCGCAATGACGTTCCCGATCCGGCCCGCCATCGGATTCGCACCCCCGGCAGCGTCGGCGGCCTCACGCCGGAAAAAGGCAACCGTGTCGCGTGTTGCCGCGAAGCCGATGCCCAGGACCAGAGGGTCCTTCGCGATGTAGGTCAGTTCGTAGAGCTGGCCCGGCTCGAAACCCTGCTTCAGGCAGAGAAAGCCCGCATCCGGAACTCCGGGAAACGGTTGGCTGGTACAGTCGGCAAAGGCCCAGTCCCGCGAATCCAGCGGGGTCGCCGCACCCTCCTCGGATCCTCGCTTCGTCAGAAGCGCCTGCGCCGGATCCAGGCTGGCCGCCAGGTAGGGCCGCCGCGGCAGCAGACCGGTCACCGGGATACTCTTGGTGGCTGCGGGCAGGTCACTAAAGCGAACCAGCACTGGTCCCGTGATACTGGAACCATCCGGGTTCTTCGCCACGGGCGCGATCAGACTCTGCACCCCGGACCTCGGCAGCACGTCGCCTTGCCAGCCGCTGGCCAGAATCGCATGACCTCTTCGAAAGAGGAATCCATCACCCGGTTCCCCGCCCTGGATCGCACCCAGCAGAAGCCGGCTTCCGCGATTGGGAACATCGTAGATCAGTACACCGCTGGCCCTGGCCGCGTCGATGGGCCGGAGCAGCGTGAATGTCGCGGAGTATTCCACCATACCTCTGGCGTTTCGGGGCGCGAACTGGAGGTCTGTGATGATCGCATTCCGTGGGTCGGACGGGTCCAGTTCTCCGAAGACCTGCCCGGAAAGCCGCTCATAGGGACCCGCGCCGAAATCCTTACCGCCAAACGCGGGCGACTCCCGTTCCTCGACGGCGATCCGAACGATCTTTGCGGCGGCCTGCGGACACAGTCCGGCCGTGAACAACCCAAAGAGCACGAGCAACACCGGGAGACGCGAGAATCGGGCCATCCCCGCACACTACCTCAGCCGTGCCGGTGAGGCAATTGAATAATTCCGATCGCAGTAATAATGTACGTTGATGGCCCTGACGAATCTCAATCTCCGCCACTTCGAGGCATTTGCCGCCATCGCGTCGGCCGGCAGCTTCACCCGGGCCGCGCAGGCGTTGCACGTCTCACAGCCCGCCTTGACCGTGCAGATTCGCCAGTTGGAGGCGACCATCGGGGTTCGCCTGCTCGACCGCAACACACGGTCCGTCAAGCTGACGCGGATCGGTCAGCAACTCTCTCCGGTGATCCAGCGATTGTTGCGGGAGATCGATTCCGTGGTTCTCAACGCGCGTGAGCTCGCGACAGGCGACCGGGGCTCAGTCAGCGTCACGGGCCTGCCGTCCGTCTGCTCCACGATCCTGCCCCGGATCATCGCCGAATTCCGCCAGCACCAGCCGGGTATCACTGTGTCACTACGCGACGCCGTCGCTCAGGTGGTCCTGGCCCAGGTAAAGAATGAGGAAGTGGATCTCGGCATCGGCAGTTTCGCCGACGCCGATCCCGCCATCCAGGTCGTCCCCCTGTTTCATGATCAGATGCGAGTGGTCTTCCCGCCCGGTTCGCCGCTGGCGGCACGCCGCTCCATCCAACTGAAGCAGCTCATCACGACCCCCATGATCCTGATGACGCCGCAGAGCAGCGTACGCATCCTGCTCGATCGCGCTTTTCAATCCATCGGACACTTCCCCGTGCCTGCCTACGAGGCCACCTACATGTCCACGGCGATCGGCATGGTCAGAGCCGGGCTGGGCATCACGTTTCTACCCACTTCGGCCTTCGAGTCCTCGGAACTCGGCGGGTTGAACTCGCGCATCCTGAGGGAACCAGGACTCACTAGACCGATCGTCGCCATCCAGAAATCGGGCCGCTCCCTGTCGCCCGCCGCCGCAGCGTTCCTCAACGCGCTGATCGCAGGTTGCAGGACCATGCGCCCCACGGTTCGGCCAAGGCGTTCAGACTCCGCGTGATTGATAACACAATTGGAATTCTGGGATAGGAATAATTCAATTGTCCTATCCGCCGACCCATCTTATCTTGAAGCTTGCTTGATCCCTCATGCTCAATAGCTCAACCAACCCACCGGATTCCGCGTTGCAGGGCATTCGTATCCTCGACTTTTCGCACGCCCTGGCTGGCCCCTACTGCACCCTGCTGCTGGCTGACTTCGGCGCGGAAGTCTACAAACTGGAAAGCCCGTCTGGCGGTGATATGGGCCGCGGTTGGGGCCCGCCCTTTGCGGGCTCCGACTCTTCCTTCTTCTTTGGGCTGAACCGGGGCAAGCGCGGGATCTCCATCGACCTGAAGCAGCAGCGCGGCCTCGACCTCTGCCTCCGCCTGATCGACCGCATGGATGTTCTGATTGAAAACTTCCGGCCGGGCACGATGGACCGCCTCGGCCTGGGTTATGCCGCCGTATCCGCCCGCAATCCGCGTCTTGTCTATTGCTCCATCTCCGGCTACGGCCAGGCCGGCCCCTCGCGCGATGAAGCCGCCATGGACCTGATTGTCGAGTGCTCCAGTGGCTTCATGAGCATCACCGGCACGGAACAGGGAGAACAGGTACGCAGCGGCTACGCAGTCGCCGATATCAACGCCGGGCTGTTCTCGGTGATCGGAATTCTGATGGCCCTCAGAGCCCGCGAGCACACAGGCCGGGGACAGTACGTCGATGTTTCCATGCTGGACTCGATGATCTCGGCCATGAGTTCAAACTACATGTCGTTCCTCGGCTCCGGACGGATCCCCGCCCCGCTCGGGAGCGGGTTTCCGACCGTCGTTCCTTACCGCGTGTTCCAGGCGGAAGATCGTGCGTTCTCCATCGCCGTTGGCAGCCCAAAGCTCTGGACTGCGTTCTGCCGCGCGATCGGCCGGGAGGACTTGACCGCTCATCCCGATTACTGCACGAATGCCCGCCGGGTGGACAACCGGCACGCGCTCGAGGCAATCCTCGCTTCGGTCTTTCGAGAACGAAGCGCCGCTCACTGGGTATCTCTCCTCCATTCAGTAGGAATCCCCTGCTCCCCGGTACGCAATTTCCAGGAGGTCGTCGATGACCCACAGACCGCTTTGCGCGGCATGTTTCCCGTAATGGAGTGCCCGAAAGCCGGTGCCCAACGGGTGACGGGCCCGCCGGTCAAATTATCTGCCACACCAGCCCGGACCAGCGATCCGGCTCCCGGCCTGGGAGAGCACAGCGCGGCCGTCCTGGCCGGCATCCTCGATCTGTCCCAGGACGAGATCGACGGCTTGGCTGCCGATGGCGTCATCGGTCCGTCGACGCAGCAAACCACCCCCGAAATCCCAACCTGATGCTGGCACTATCCGGGCTGCTCACCATCGTCGTTCTCCTGGTGCTGATTCTCAGCAAGCGCATGGCTCCGCTGGTCGCGCTCATCCTTGTCCCCGTTTGTGCGGCGTTGCTGAACGGCTTCGGCGCTCAAACCGGCACCTTCATCCTGAAGGGCATCCAGAACGTCGCGCCGGTTGCCGGCATGTTCCTCTTCGCCATCCTCTACTTCGGAGTGATGACCGATGCGGGCATGATCGATCCGGTCATTGAGCGCATCCTGCGCGTGGTCGGCAGCCGGCCATCCCTGATCGTACCCGGCACGGCATTGCTCGCCCTCCTCGTCCACCTCGACGGCTCCGGCGCTGTCACGTTTCTGGTAACGATTCCCGTCATGCTTCCTCTTTATCAGCGTGTGGGCATCGACCGCCGGATTCTCGCCTGCGCTGCTTCACTGGCGGCGGGAGTCAACTTTCTTCCCTGGACCGGACCGACTCTCCGCGCCTCGGCGGCACTCCACGTCCCCGTGACGGATCTGTTCGTGCCGCTGATCCCGGCACAGGCCGCCGGCCTCCTCTACGTATTCGCCATCTCCTGGATCCTCGGAATCAGGGAGGAGCGGCGCCTGCGCATCGACCCGGCCGCCGCCGCGATGCTCGTCCTGCGGCGCCAACTCACCAGGGAGGAGCAAACCCTGCGCCGTCCAGACAGGGTCTGGATCAATATCGGCCTCACCGTGGCCCTGGTTGTCATCATGATCAGCGGAATCCTGCCGCCGGTGGTGGTCTTCATGATCGGCGCCGCCATCGCCCTAATGCTGAACTATCCCGGCATCGAGGCTCAGCGGGCGCGGGTGGAAGCCCACGCCCGTACGGCGTTCATGATGGCCGGAATCCTGTTCGCCGCGGGCGTCTTCACCGGCATCCTCAAGGAATCCGGGATGCTTTCAGAGATGGCCAAGGCTTCGGTCCGCCTGGTGACGGCCGGAATGGCGCGGCACATCCCCGTCGTGCTCGGCATATTCTCCATGCCGTTGAGCCTTCTGTTCGATCCCGATTCGTTCTACTTCGGCGTCATGCCTGTCATCGCCGATACCGCCGGGCTTCTCGGCGTCGCCCCGGTCCACGTCGGCCAGGCCGCCCTACTGGGGCAGATGACCACCGGGTTCCCGGTCAGCCCCCTCACCCCGGCCACTTTTCTCATCGTGGGCCTGGCCGAAGTGGACCTGTCGGAACACCAGCGGTTCACCGCGCCGCTGCTCTTCGGCGCGTCCGTCCTGATGACACTTGTCTGCGTCGCCATGGGGGTATTTCCACTGTGAACCGCGGGCGTCTTCAGGAGGATTATTTTGCGTTCACTATTACTGTAATTCGATTGATTCGATTGCCGGACCAACCGGCGGAGAGTATGATCGGTACGCGCGTGTGCACCAGGCCCATCCCACAGCGGCCGAGCCGGTGCAATGTCGATCTGGAGCAGTGAAATGAAGTACTTCTTAGCAGGATTCACCCTGACAGCGGTTTGGCTCGCCGGGGCTGTTCAGGCGCAATCCAATGGCAAGGCCAGTGTTGCAGGCAAGGTGAATGCACTCCTCGGCCGCATGACCCTGGAAGAGAAGATCGGCCAGCTTGCCCAGATCGGCGGCGTGGCCTTCATTCCTGGCTCGCCGAAGCCGGAAGACGCCATCCGGAAAGGCCAGGCGGGCTCCATCCTGTGGATCAACAACCCGGTGGAGATCAATAAGCTCCAGAAGGTTGCTATGGAGGAGACCCGGCTCCGTATTCCGCTGATCTTCGGGCTCGACGTCATTCACGGATTCAAGACTGTATTCCCCATGCCGCTGGCCCTGGCTGCTTCCTGGGATGGCTCTCTCATTGAGCGTGTACACGGCGTGGCGGCCAGGGAAGCTCGCGCGGCGGGCATCACGTGGACCTTCGCGCCGATGCTCGACATCGCTCGCGACCCACGCTGGGGCCGCATGATTGAAGGCGCCGGCGAGGATCCATTTCTGGGCGCCATGGTGGCTCGTGCGCAGGTTCGAGGCTTCCAGGGGAACGACCTCAGCAGCCCCGATCACGTGCTGGCCTGCGCCAAACACTTCGCCGGCTACGGTGCCGCCGATGGCGGCCGCGACTACGACTCCTCCTACATCTCCGACTCCGAATTGTGGAACGTCTACTTCCCGCCGTTCCGCGCCGCTTTGGATGCGGGTGTCTCGACGTTCATGAGCGCCTACATGGACCTGAACGATGTACCCGCCACCGGCAACTCGTTCCTGCTCCAGGACGTCCTCCGCAAGACCTGGAACTTCCAGGGATTCGTGGTCAGCGACGCCAATTCCATCGGTGACCTCGTCACCCACGGCTTCGCTCGCGACCGGAGCGACGCCGCATTTCGCGCCTTCACGGCCGGCGTCAACATGGATATGGCCAGCGGAACTTACAACCAGAATTCCTGGCGCTCGTGAAAGCGGGCAAGATCTCCGAAGCCCAGGTGGACAATGCGGTCCGCCCGATTCTGGCGGCCAAGTATGAACTCGGCCTGTTTGAACATCCCTACGTCGACGAAGCCAGGTCCAAGTTCGTCATCGGGGCGCCGGAGTATCTGCCGCTGGCGAGAGAGGCTGCGTCGCGCACCGCCGTCCTACTTCGCAATGAGGGTGGCGCGCTGCCATTGGCCAAGGATGCGGGCAAATCCATCGCGGTCATCGGTCCTCTCGGCGACGCGCGCCGCGACATGCTGACCATGTGGAGCGGCTTCGACGTCGATACCAGCAAGACGGTGACGTTGCTGCAGGGCATCCGCAACAAACTCGGGGCCGGCGCCCGAGTGGAATACGCGCCGGGCGTTCAGATCGCCAAGCAATACCGGTCGATGTTCGAGGACCTCATGGGTGTCCGCAACGTCGAGCCCTGGCCAGAGGCACAGGCCCGGCAGGAATTCTCCAGGGCGGTCGAACTGGCAAAGAGCTCTGACATTGTCGTCCTCGCTCTGGGCGAAGCGGCTCTCATGAGCGGCGAATTGGCCTCACAAGCATCGCTCGATCTGCCGGGGCGTCAGCAGGAACTCATGGAGGCCGTCGCCGCCACCGGGAAGCCAGTCGTTCTGGTTCTCATCAACGGCCGGCCCCTGAACATCACCTGGGCATCCAGTCACGTCCCGGCCATCCTGGAGGCCTGGCACCCGGGCCATGAGGGAGGAAACGGCATCGCCGATCTGCTGTTTGGCGACGCGAATCCTGGTGGGAAACTGCCCATCACCTGGCCGCGCAACGTGGGCCAGATTCCCATCTACTACGCCCACAACCTGACCCATCAGCCGGAAGGCGGACGCGGCTTCAACTCCCGCTACTGGGATCAGACCGGCGCCCCGCTCTATCCATTCGGCCACGGCTTGAGCTATACCAGATTCCACTCGTCTCCAACCTCAAGCTGGCCGCCAGCCAGATAAAGATGGGCAACCCGGTGGAGGTCACCGCGGAGGTGGAGAATACAGGCTCGCGGGCCGGCACCGAAGTGGTGCAGCTCTACATCCATCAGCGCGCAGGCGGAGCGTCCCGCCCGGTGCGTGAGCTGAAGGGGTTTGAAAAGGTCTCTCTCAAAGCCGGGGAGAAGAAGACTGTTCGGTTCTCACTGGGCAAGCCCGATCTCAGCTATTGGAGCTCAGCGTCCAAGGGCTGGGTGCTCGATGCCGAATCGTTCGACGTCTGGGTGGGTCAGGATGCCTCCGCCACTTTGCATGCCGAGTTCAGTATTCAGCCGTAGTTCACTCGATCCTCGAAAGGTATTCAGAAGATGCGTTTTCTCCTTGCAGTTTCTCTGCTGGCCGCCACGGCCGCATTCGCCGCGTCCGACGAGGTAAAGGTGGACACCGGCCGTCTGAAGGGCGCCGTCAAGGATGGCGTCGCTTCCTTCAAGGGCATCCCCTTCGCCGCCCCGCCGGTGGGCGATCTCCGCTGGCGCGCGCCCCAGCCGGCTAAGAGCTGGACAGGCGTCCGGCCCGCCGTTGAGTACGGCGCCGATTGCATGCAGAAGCCATTTCCCGGAGACGCCGCCCCACTCGGCGTCACGCCTGCGGAAGATTGCCTCTACGTGAACGTCTGGCGGCCCGAGAAACCAGCGGCGAAGAAACTGCCCGTCATGGTCTGGATCTACGGAGGCGGCTTCGTCAATGGCGGCAGTTCCCCCGCGGTCTACGACGGCTCGCAGTTCGCGAAACAAGGGGTCCTCTTCGTCAGCTTCAACTACCGGCTGGGCCGCTTCGGCTTCTTTGCACACCCGGCGCTGAGCAAGGAGAACCCCTCGGAACCCCTGGGGAACTACGGCTACATGGATCAGATCGCGGCGTTGAAGTGGGTGCACCGGAACGCGGCTGCCTTCGGCGGCGACCCCGGAAACGTCACCCTCTTTGGCGAGTCGGCGGGCGGCGGCTCGGTCCTCACCATGATGACGTCGCCGCTGGCGGCCGGCCTGATCCACAAGGCCGTCATTGAATCCGGCGGTGGCCGTTCCTCGCTGATGGGCGATCGCTACGTGGATCGCCAGGGACCCACCGGCATGCCGTCTGGAGAATCGGTAGGTCTCGCCTTTGCCAAGAGCGCGGGCATCGAAGGAAACGACGCGGCAGCGCTGGCCGCCCTGCGAAAACTCTCAGCCGACGCCGTAACGGCGGGCCTGAACATGGCCTCGATGGGTACGCCGACCTACGCGGGCCCCATGATCGATGGCAAGGTGGTGGTCGAATCGCCCGGCGCGGCCTACGAGGGCGGCCGGGGCGCCCGGATCCCCGTCATGGCGGGAAGCCGAACAGCGCGGATATCGGCTTCCCCCGCGGCCGGCAACGACCTGGATGCTCTGTTCGCCCTCTTTGGCGAGAACAGCGGCAAAGCAAAAGCGGCCTACGACCCCAACGGCAACGGCAGCGTCATGGAGGTCGGCATCTCCATGGCGGCCGACCAGATGGTACTGGTGGAGCCCGCCCGGTACACCGTCCTGCTCGCTCATCAAAGCCGGCCAGAAGGCTTATGAGTTCCGCTTCTCGTATGTGGCGGAGTCCATGCGCGGCCAATGGAAGCGCGGTGCACCCCATGCCACCGAGATCCCTTACGTGTTCGACACCGTCGTCGCCCGGTATGGCAAGGATCTGACCGCGGCCGATCAGGCCATCGCCCTGCGCGGCCAACACTTACTGGGTGAACTTCGCAAAAACAGGAACCCCAATGGCGCCGGCCTGCCGGAATGGCCTGCCTATCAACCCGAATCCGATCAGTTGATGGACTTCGCCGCCGGCGGACCCGCGGCAAAACCGGATCCCCTCAAAGCAAGACTGGACCTGGTGGAACAGCTCTCTCAGGGGAAGAAATAGCTCATACCCCGGACGGGCTCCCTGCTCTTCGTTAGCCCGCTCGTCCGGGGAATGACCTTGATTCTGGAGGTAGCTATGGACCGCGTAATCAGTCATCGTGTTTCTGTCGGTTGGAAACAAATTGGCTTGCTCTCGTTGTTGACGGCCGCGATTGCGCTGCCGCTGGCGGCGGCGGACCCGTCAACCTGGCTCCGGCAAAGATGCCTCGCATCGGCACGGTGGACGAGCGCTTCCAGTCATCGAACGTCGAGATGGTGGAAGTGACCGGAGGACGGTTCTGGGCGCCTTACAAGAGGCAGCAGGAGACCGCCGCGGGAATCCCCCGCGCCCAAACTCTCCGCGCCCGGCATCGATCCGGCTGCCTTCCGCATGCGCCAGCCCCTCGACCTCGCCAATCCAAGGCTTCGCAAGCTGGCCGCTGCCCTCGCCCCGACCTATGTGCGCGTAAGCGGCACCTGGGCGAATTCCACCTACTTCCATGACGCGGACACACCGGCCCCAGCCACACCGCCGCCCGGCTTCGGCGGCATTCTCACCCGCCAGCAATGGCGCGGAGTACTGGACTTCGCCCGTGCAACGGACGCCCGGCTCATCACTTCGTTCGCCGTCAGCGATGGCGTGCGCGACAACCATGGAGTATGGACCTCTGAGCAGGCACGCAAACTCGCGGCCTTCACAAAAGCCTCGGGCGGAGTTATCGCCGCGGCCGAACTCTTCAACGAGCCCAACTTCGCGGCCATGGGCGGCGCCCCCAAAGGCTACGATGAGGCAGCCTACGGCCGCGACTTCGCCGTCTTCCGACGTTTCGCCCGCGAAGCCCTTCCCGGCATGTTGATCCTGGGTCCCGGCTCCGTGGCCGAAGCGGTTCCTTTGGCTTCCGGACTCTCCGGCCTGCGCACAACCGAAATGCTGAAGGCCACCGGCCGCGGTGTGGACGCCTTCTCCTATCACTTCTACGGCTCTGTATCCAAGCGCTGCGGCGGCATGGGCGGCACCTCCCAGACCTCTCCGGAGGCCGCGCTGACACCGGAATGGCTCGAGCCTCACGGATCGCGATATGGCCTACTACGCCCGGCTGCGCGACCAGTTCGAACCGGGCAAACCGCTTTGGCTCACGGAAACGGGTGAGACCGCGTGCGGAGGCAACCCCTGGGCCTCCACCTTCCTCGATACATTTCGCTACCTGAACCAATTGGGAACTCTCGCCCGGCAAGGTGTTCAGGTCGTGGCGCACAATACTCTGGCCGCCAGCGATTACGCCTTCATCGACGAGGAAACCATGACGCCGCGCCCCAACTACTGGGCCGCTCTGGCGTGGCGCAGGCTAATGGGCACCACGGTGCTCGACGCTGGCCCGGCCGGCTCTCCAAACCTGCATCTCTACAGCCACTGCCTGCGGGGCCAGGCCGGCGGAGTCGCCGTGCTGGCCATCAACGCCGATCGCGCGTCTGCCTTCGAACTCCTGACACCGGCACCCTCCAGCCTCTACGCCCTCACCGCAACGGATCTCATGGGCTCCACGGTTCAACTCAATGGAAAGGACCTCAACCTCGGCGCTGGAGACGCATTGCCTGAGATTGCGGGTAAGGCAACGCCGGCCGGCCTGGTTCGTCTCGCTCCGGCCAGCATCACGTTCCTGGCATTTCCGAATGCCGCCAACCCGAGTTGCCGCTAGACCTCGGCCTCCGTCGGATCGTAGGCATAGTGGGATTCCAGCTCGAACGCCAGTGAGCGGGCCAGCCCGTCCAGATCCGGAAACAGCGTCGCATTGGTGATATTCATCCGGTAGAGTTCACCCAGGGCCCGCTTCCGCAGTGCCCGGCCGCGCAGCACGAACTTGGCAATGATGCCCTCCCGGCTCGCCAGGATCTCGTCGATCGGGCGCTCGATGTCCCAGGGGAATGCGAATGTCCCGGATTGGGCAATCACCCGGCGGTTCTTGAAATAGGGCTCTCCAATGGCGACTCCATCCTTGCCCCGCACCCCGATGCTGTTCAGGACGTCCTGCGGGCTGGGCGGCCGCTGCGCCTTCGCATACTCCGGACCATAGGCAAACGTTCCGAGCTGAGGAGCGTTAATCGCCCAGACAGCCGCATCGTCGACGCTGGATTCCAATGCGAAGAACGCGGCCACGTATGGGGACCACGTGAAATCCACCAGACGCGTAGGCGCGCCATGGTGTTGCATCAAAGCCATCCAGTGCGGAGTGTCGGCCACCGCGGGCAGGTTCTCCAGAAAGCCGCTGACCTTCCGCTGAAAGATCCAGATCAGACGGTGCTCCTGCGACGTCCAGTACCGCGAGGCAACACGCCGGCTTCGCAGCTCACGGCTGACAGTGGACCATACCTGCCAGTTGGCATCCCGCTGGCCCCGAAACGCCCAATGACGGAATGGATCCGCCGACACCAGTTGGAGGAAGTCCTCCCAGCTGTCAACCACTTTCTCGAACAGGTACGACTTCTTCACCCGCCGCCGCGAACTGGCTGTCGATTTCGCCGCACTCATCCGGCTCCTCCTTCGCGCTCCAATCCCTTCTCCGCTGGACCTCGGCGCGCTACGCCCTCCTGACAAGCAGCAAAGGGATCACCCCTCATTATCCCCGGCACGGCACGCCGAAGGTGCACGGCGGCCTTCCATACCGCGGCGGGAAGGATCCTCACGGCGCCCACATCGGGGAAATCTCATTCCACCCGCAGCACAACCAGAGTGATGTCGTCATGCTGCGGAGCCCCGGCCGCGAATTCGTCCACCGCCCGAACCAGGCCATCGCGCAGGTCCTGTACGGAACGCGCCAGGCCGGCACCGATCGCCCGGGCAAGTCGCTCCTCGCCAAACTCCTCTCCCCCCGGGTTCATCGCCTCGGTGACCCCATCCGTGTAGAGCACCACCAGGTCTCCGGACGCCAGCTCCAATTCCCCCTCGGTGAACGCAGCCTGGCGTTTCAGTCCCAAAGCCAGCCCCTTGGTCCTGATCCACTCCACTCCGGAGGCACCCGCGCGCCAGAGCGCCGCCGGATTGTGGCCGGCCGACGCATACACAACCCGGCGTGAATCCTGAAAACAGGTCAGGGCAAACAGTGTGATGAACCGGTTGGCGGGAGTCGACTCGAAGACGAGCCCGTTCAGGCGGGAGAGCATCTCCGCCAGGCTTTCCTCCGTGCGGGCAAATGCCAATCCGCGCAGGCCGGCCTGCAGATTCGACATCAGCAGCGCCGCCGGCACGCCCTTGCCCGCCACGTCGGCAATCGTGAGCAGCAAACGGTCGCCGGTCACAATGTAGTCATAGGAATCGCCACCGATGGACTGGGCGGGGCGGCACACGCCGGAGATCGTGAAGCCCGCCATTTCGGGATCCCGCTTCGGCAACAGGCGTGCCTGAACATCCTTGGCAATCTGCAATTCGCGCTGGATGCGCTCCCGCTGTACTGCCTCCTCGGCCACCCTGTTCGTCAACTGCGCATTCTCAATCGCCAGCCCGGCCTGATGCGCGACAGACTCCAGCAATTGCTTCTCCGCCGGCGAGTAAACCTCCTGGCTCTTCTTCGGACCCAGATGCAGACCGCCCAGCAGGCCGTTGCGGCCGCGAATGGGCAGGAACAGGCTCTCTGCCTCTCGCTCCGCAAGCCACTGGGGCGCGGGCGTTGCCCCTTCGAGCCAGAAGCGAACCTCCGGCACATGCAACGTCGCAGAGATGTGCCTCGCCACCGCCGTCACAACCCCTTCTGGCTCTGTGATCGTCCGAAGCAACTCACCCGTCCCGGCCAGAACGCGCTCGGCCTGGACTGCTTCACGGAAAAACCGCCGGTCGATCGCGCCATGCAAATGCCGGGCCAGTGGCCCGACTAGTGCGACGGCCAGTAAAGCCCAGCCGATCGCGGCCCAACGATTCTCCACCAGAACCAGCGGCACCAGCGCCAGTGCGACTCGCAATATGTCTACCGACCGCCGTGCGAACGCATATTGCAGTCCCTGCCGCACCACGACGCCAACGTCCATGGCTCTCTCGACGATCAGCACATAGGCAAACGTCAGCGGTACAAGAGCCAGCATGGAAAATGCGATCCAGGTCACCGTGGGAAAGGCGTTGAACGAAAACCCGGCGGCCGTGTTCGCCACTTCCATCGCCAGCAGGGGACCCCGGCCCAGCAGCAATCCCACCACCAGCAGACGCAGCCGCCTCCGCGTGTCCGGGTCGGTCTCGCCGGCCAGCCGGTAGAACAGATTGGCCACGCCCAGCGCCATCGCAGAGTAGAGAATCGCGGCGTTCCAGGTCTCCGGCAGTTGGAGTTCCTTCCACCCACCGAGCCACGCCGGATATTCCGCGCCCATCAGAACTACCCAGGTGCTGACCGTCGCCAGCCAGATCACGCTGACCGTCAGCGGCCAGCGTAGCCACGCCAGCAGCCGCCGCGGGTTGCGCTCCGCGCCGAAGTCCAGTCCGAACCACAACCAGGCCGCCGCACTGATCTGCCCGATCCCCCGATTCGAAAAGCGCATCAGGCCGGACCAGAAGGGAGGCCAGCCATCAACCTGAAAGAGAAATGAGTTGAAGGCCGATTGAGCCAGCAGGATCAGCAATACCAGCCACGCCATGCGATCGGTGGGTAGACGATAGACGATGAAGAAACCCAGCAGGATGCAGAACCAGGGCACCACGATGTTCTGCACCACGGCCCAGATCTTCTCTCTCAGACCGATCGGTGAGGGGAACGGCCGCGTAGGGGCCGTCACATCCATCTCTTGCCCCTGGCGCTCCACGGTCAACGGTACCGGCGGCCCCATGGGACGGCGAATCAGGGCGCGATGCACCTGCCCGCGGGAGTGCACCCTCGCTCCATCCACGGCAACAAGCCGGTCACCTCTCCGCAATTCTCCAAACTGGTCGACACTGACAATCAGTGTGTCCGACACAGGCAGGCGGTAATGCACCGATTCGGGATGGCTGACAAACTGGATGGTGGTGGCCGCCAGGCGCAAATACAGGGCGACGACAACCCCCAAGAGAATCGCCAGGAGCCCCAGACAGACCGTTCGCGCCATCCCGCTATGTTACAGCTTTGAACCGGGTGGGCAGTCGACCGGGCGTGGCCGGCTGCCCGATAGAGTTCCCTGCGCCATCTGGACTTTTGGAATGCCGCGCGTACAACTTAATGAGCCGCCGTTCGAGCCTGCGCTTCGTGCTGCTGCGCCAGGGAACGCATCTCGGCGGCCGCTTTGTGGCAGTGCTGGGCATAGTAGCGGCAATGTTCCGCGCTGTTCGGAGCCATCGGATGTTTGGCGGCGCTCACCTGCGGATGCCGCGTGTACTCCACGGCAAGCACCTCATGTTGCACCGCCTCGGCCTCATGCCGTTCCGCTTTCGCCAGGTAGTACTGTGCCAGTCTCGAATGTTCTGCCGGTGAAAGTCCCTTGGCGGACGGAGCCATCACTTCTTTGGATGTCGACAGCTCGTTCCTCTCCGCCGCGAAGACCTTCGGCGCCTGGATTGTGAGGAAAGCTGAAATTGCTGCGGTGGCAAGGATGCCACGGGATGTGAAAAAGAAGGCAGTGTTCATTTGGTATCTCCTGGGTTCCGCTTCACCATCTGCTGAGCGGTTACACCAGTAGAAAAGCAGGCCGGCTGCCAAACCAGACGAGATGGTATGTCGCTGATTTTAAGGCAGTGGCACAGCTTCGACCTGGAACTGGCAGGGATGGACTGGAGAAGCAAAGACAGTCATTGGAGACTTTCGGGCACCAAACCCCGCAAGCCGCGAAGCGGGTGGTGAACGAGCCGGCACGCCCTGCCGCGGATTAGGCAGGCGTTTCCAGATCCAGTTCACCACCCTCGGGTCAGCACGTCTCCTCTCCCAAGTGCGCTTACTCCTTGGCAGTACGGCGCGCTCTGGTCTTTGCCGCTTTCACCGCTGCCTGGTGGCGCCCTGCGGCGCCCTTTGTGCGAACGGCTTTCGCTGCGGCCTTCTGGAGACTCTCAGGCCCCCTGCGCCGGGCGCTGCTGCGAGTCTGGCGGGAGAGCGCCTCGTGCGACGCGGCACTCGTCCCTTCGCGCTCCAAAGCCTTCTGTGTGGCTTTCGATCGCACCGGATCCGGCTTGCCCTTTGCCGCCTTCGGTGCTTTTTGTCCCGGAGGCAGAGGAATGTCGACACCCGCCCTGCGGGCTCTCGACAGTCCGATCGCGATGATCTGCTTGGCGGATCTCGCCCCGTGCTCACCCTTGCGTACGTGCTCGATCTCCTCGCGCACATACTCACCGGCTACCGAGGAAGGCGAGCGAGACTTGCGTGCCGTTTTGGCCCCGCGCTTCGCAGGCATGGCTAGGACCTGCCCGGCGAGTTCCACGGCTTCGTTTCGGTGTCGTCCCAGTACGGAGTGGCGTGGTAATACTTGAACACCTCCGCACCCCAGGTGACGTCGGCCATATCGGGCCAGTTGTCTTTGTCGAACCCGGGAGCAGCCTCCAGGGTCCGGCTGTCGAGGTCAAGGATGAAGCATTTCTCGTCCTCGTCCACTCTGAGGGCGCTCCAAGGCACCGCGAACAGCTTGTTCCCCATGCGCAGGATTCCGCCGAACGAAAGCACCGCGTAGGCGACGCGTCCGGTGGGAATATCGATCATGATCTCATCGATCTTGCCGAGGTCTTCGCCTACAGCGTTTCGCACCTTGTCTCCGGCGAGTGTACTGGCCGCCAGGACCCGGCGAAACTTCTTGTCTGGATCGATCTTCTTGATTTTGCTTGCTTGCATGGTAATGCTCCTTATGGACACCTACCATTGCAGCTTTGCTGCCTTTCTCTGCTCTCTCACTCCAAAACAGGACTGATTCCATCGCTCACTGGATGAAACGAGGGGATGATTATTCGCCGCTCGCGCGCCACTATATGTCACAAAACATTCGCACGTCTCGTCCGGCACCACCGTGGAAGACTCGAGCAAGAGCCTGGATTGCGGCCATTCCCAGCGGAATCGGCCCGAGTCGGGATGAGCCGTGGAAAGGGCAAAGATCCGCCGCGAAAGCCCGTTCACGATGGGTAAAAGGTTCCGGTTTTGGCGGCAAAAAGTGCCACCGGCAGCCCTTGGAGCACAAATCAAAAAGGCGGCGATCTCACCGGCCGGATCGCCGATGCGCTTCCGGGTGGTCGACCAGGGGGTCGACCGCAGACCAGGGGATCCGCCTTACCATACGGCCGGCCCGATGGGGCTTTCATACGGCGTTGCGGCCCGCGGGGCTGTGCGGGATTCCTTTGAAGACGCGGTGGTGTCCGTGGCCCGCTCCTTGACAGTCGCGGTTCGCAGTGGCGGGGCCTCGCTGATGAGCGGGGTTCGTAGAGGCTTCCTCCGAATTTGGGGCTCGGCGGGCCATGGGGGACTCCGTGGAAGACGCGCCATTTGCCCGTCGCTGATGCTCCGGGCCTAGGCCTGGACTTGGTGCCGATGATTGCGGCGAGGCCGGAATTGCTCCAGGGCCAGGCTGTGGAATTGGTGCTTGTCCCAGTTCCCGTTCCAGTTCCCGATCCAGTTCAGGTTTCGGCTTCGGCTTCGATTCCCGTTCCCGTTCCGGTTCAAGTTTCGGTTCCGAGTCTGATTCCCGTTCCCGTTCCCATTCCCACTCCAATTCCTGCTCCGGTTCCGGTTCCGGTTCTGATTCCGATTTCCGTTCCGGTTCCATTTCCACTTCCGGTTTCGGTTCCGACTCCGACTCGGACTCCGATTCCGGTTCCCGTGCTGGTTCCGATTGCCGTTCTGATTGCCTTTCCCGTTCCAGTTCCAGTTCCAGTTCCGGTTTGGGTTCTGACTCCGAGTCCAGTTCCGATTCCAGTTCCGGCTCCAGTTCCAGTTTGTGTTCCGGTTTCGGTTCCGGTTCCGGTTCCGGTTTCGACTCGGAGTCCGATTTCCGTTGTGGTTCACGTTCCAGTGTTACTTCACGTGCTGGTTCACGTTCGGGTCCTGGTTCTGTCGTGGTTTGGGGTGTGGATGGATCGACGGGTGGTGCGGTCTCCGCGGCTCGTTCCGATGCCTCGGCTGCTTCCGGGATTTCGGGCTTGAAGTCCGGGCTCTCTAGCGGCCAATCGGTTGGTTCGTTCCGGTGAATGTCGCCTTCGGCGGTGCGGCGGTCAAAGTCTTCCGCGTCAGGGAGTTCCCGCGATCTGACGAGCGATTGCTGGTGGTTGCGGAGGGAAAAAATCATGTTCATTGCTTCGCGGCGGGCGCGCTGGAGACGGGTGAATTCGCGGCGGGATTGGGCGAGGACATTGGAGGAGGTGAGGAGTTTCTCGGTGGCCAGGGCGATGCCGTCGATGGGTTCGATGCCGCGGAGGGAGCCCTGACCGCGCCGGATGGCGTCGCATTCGGCGGCGACCTGGACGTCGAGCAGGCGGGTCTGGACGGCGAAGTTGCGGGTGATCAACCACTCGATGGCGCAGACTTCGCGGACTAGGGCGATTTCGAAAGAGTTGGTGGGGAGGATGTCCTGGAAGAGGCGATGGAGGACGTCCTGGTAGGCGGCTCCGTTTTCGCACTTGAGGAGGATGGGGTGCACGGGTTCAGGCAGAGGTCTGGCGTAGCGGCCGTGTTTCCTCGCGTTGTTGGCCGAGCGCGCTTTGCCACCGGCCGTAACAGGGCCGCGGGAGCGCCGTCCGTTGATGCGAGCCTGCTCCGATTTCGTAATCTCTGACATATTTCACCTCGGCGCAGATTGTAGAGGACGGTTTCTAAAAGAAGAGGGGAGGGTGGAGACAGGGGTGAGGGCTTAGGGTTTGCTTTGAAGGAGTTGCGGGCGGGGAGAATTATTTCGAAATGCTGTGACCGTCTTGTCCAACTTGGTCCAAATGGACTTGACTTTTTATGCCGGATTGCATTTGCGGGGCTCCCCTTCTGCCTCGCCGAAGGTTCCTGGCTCTTGCGACCGGGCGGGGTCGTTGACGACCGACAGTGGCAAAGAGGTTCTCGTAGCTCCGGGCGCAGGTGGCCGGCCTCAGGTGGGAGCAGTTGGATTGAGCCTGGCTATGCACGGTCGTACCGGGCCCAGTGGGCGGGATAGAGGCGCTCCTTCAATTCCGGGAGGTCCCGGAGGAGATTCAAACTGGCCAAGGCGGTTTCGCGAACGGGGCTCATCGCCCGTTTGCAGAGGTTCTGGTAAGGGCGGGCGTGACGGGGTGGGCCGGGGCCCTTCTCTGGGGCTGCGCTTCTCCGGTCGATGGAGTCCCGAATCCATGGCGGAACGAGTGCCCTGGCCGGCAATGCTGCCCTTGGGCAGGGGCCGCGGGTTCGGGGGTGGTTGTGCCGGTAGAGCTTGGCGTGGTTGGTTCGTTTGCGGAGGGGATGTGAGCGGCGTGCCTGACGGCGGCCCCGCGGGCTGGGTGGAGTGTGCCCGGCGTTCGCCCAGGAGCGCCGCTTTGCCTCGAACGGTTTACACCGAACGATTGATTGGAATGCGGGAACGGTTTAGACTGGCAAGACCCGCCTTGTGGTGAGGCGGGCCGGCAGTACCGATCGAACGAACCGTTGTTGGCGGAATAACGGGGAGAAGAACATTGTGAGGACTCAGCTTTCCCGCGCGGCCGTGGTGGTCGCGTTGTGTCTGTGCGGCTGTGCGGGCCCCCGTGGCTCGGAGGTCACGCCTGCCCAGACTGCCATCCATTCAGAGTTCACCAGCCTCCAGCCGGCGGCCTGCCAGCAGAAGGTTGGACAAAACGATCCCAACGACACGCCTTATCTTGCCTGCCCGGGCATCGGCGGCTATACGTTGCATGTGAGAAAGGTGGAGTCGGGGCGGATCTCCCTCGACGTGGTGGATCCCGGCGGCCAGGCCCGCCCGCTGAATCTGCAGGACACTGTCACGCGCAGCATGACGAATCTGACGGGCCAGGCCGAGTGGCGCGTCCCGACCGGCGGAGGCGGGGGCGCGCTGCCGGTGGCGCTGATCGTGCGCGTCGAGGTCCGCGAGGACGATGGGGATCCGGAGAAGGTCACGCAGACCTATGTCACCGTGGCGAAGATCACGGCGGACGCGGCTTGCGTCACGGATCGCATTCCGGAGGGCGCGCAACCGGCGGAGAAGGTGCTCGCCGCGGCCGACACCGCCCGGCAACGTCCGTGCGTTTCGCCGTTGCCGGAACGAAACGCCGGCGGCCCCGAGCGTCACTAATCATTTCGGAGGAGTTGTACCAACAGGAGGAGTGCTATGCCAACACCAGTAGAATTCATGCGGCAGTACCGCAATTTGCGAGTGAACGTGGGCGTGGACGACCCCGTCACGCGGGTGTGCCGGAATCAGGTCTACATTGCCCAGCTCCGCAAGTACTTCATGATGGACTGGACCGCGGGGACGGAGGAGTCGCGCGATTATGCAGAAGTGACTCGCGGGTCTCGCGACGATGCGTGGTTCCAGGCCAACAAGGAGCGCATCCGGACCGCGGCCATGGGCAAGGGCTCGCCGCAGGATTACCAACTTGCGCTGGAATGGGCTGTGCGTGCGCGCAAGATCACCACGCCGAACCAGACGAG
Organism: Paludibaculum sp.; assembly: GCA_049841055.1. Lineage (GTDB taxonomy): Bacteria > Acidobacteriota > Terriglobia > Bryobacterales > Bryobacteraceae > Paludibaculum. The sequence goes on from JASGIE010000023.1 coordinate 21,932, forward strand.
TATCCAGACGTACTGCGACGACCATTCTGGGCATCGACTGCTCGGGCTTTGCGACCAATTATCTGTGTGCCGCGGGCAAGCGCACGTACTCCGCTTCGGTGGTGCGCAACACGAGCGCCGCGTCGTACTTCAGCACCGCGGCGGCGGTGAATGATGCGAGCCAGGTGCGGCAGGGCGACCTGCTGGTGTGGATGAATGGGAATAGCGTCAAGACGAATCCCGGCCATATCGCGGTGGTTGAGTCTTATGTGGCGCAGAGCCGGCCGGGCGGGAATATGTGCGTGGTGGAGGCCACGGGCGCCGCGGGCGCGAATCCGAAGCTGCTCGATTCGATGTATACCGTGGAGCAGATTGTTCCTCGCGGCGGGGCTGTTCCGGTGATGATTCTGGTGGTGAAGCGGCATGGGGTGTCGGGGAGCCGGGTGGCGGTGATCCGGGTGTGAGAGGGCGTGGCGGCGAGTTGGTCATTGTAGGCTCCCGGTCATTGGAAGAGGTGACTTCGATTCCCGCCAGTAACCGAATTAGGATGTTAGGCCGAATGGCAAGCCTTCGGCCAACAACCTGTTGGTGTGCTCGCTCACTTTGAAGCGCAGGAGGGCGTGAAGTACGAAATTCGTCCCCACCGCCCGTGAGGGGTGGGTGAGGCCTTGCTTGGCCGGCGGTCCGCATTGCAGACGCGACGGTAAGAAGTGCCCGCTTACTGACGTGCGCGGTTCGCAGGGCGGTGGAAGTGGATTGATGCGGGCCGAACGGATCAGCCAGGTGCCGTGGTTCTTCACCATCAGATAGTGCACCCTGGCTTTCGGGCTGGGGGACGTTTCGCGATACCAATGGGCATCGACCAGGGCGGCGTTCCGGCCGAGCGAGATGATGTCCAGGATCTACAGGCGGAAGCGCCGGGCTGACCCGTTTCTTCAGCGAATCGATGTTGGGGGTAATCTATTTCCGGCAGACGCTCAGACTGTCGCGTTTCAGGAGGCGCAGCCGGCTGGGGTGCGTGTTCCGATCCGAGGCCAAACACCTCAGCTCAGTGACAGCGCCTTGGGACCGCCATCCGCTGCTTGCAGACGCGAAAATGGAGACGACGTTTGCAGATTACCAACAGCACGATGGCGGTCAGGATGGAGATTCCCGTGCCCGGTTCAGGCACGACGGTTGACGCCCCGCTAGGGTAGTCTGTATCCCGACTCCGCTACGATTACGGCGTCGGGGTCGATCTCTCCGTTTGGCAACAGCACTACAGCCCGCGTGACGACGAGACTCCGCGAGAAATCCACCAAGCCTGCTGTAATCGACCGAAGTTCAATGGATGAACGCAGTTCAATTGCTGTGAAGAAGGCGTCGCCGTCGATAGCTCGTTCCAGAACGCACCGGTACGGGGCACTTTCAGATAGGCTTTGAAAAAAGTTCGCCTGGCAACTCGTGCCGCGATGAATCGCAGCGTTCACGCTGAAATCTGCGCGCGACTCGCAGCCTGCCCCGCCGCAATCCCCCGACACCGGCGGAAGGATGTCACCGTAGATCTCGAATTCCAGTTGAAACTTCTCGCCAAGATCGGCATTCAGCACGACGAACGTGTCGGTGGCCATGGCGAAGGCGCCGGTTTGGAAGCCGATTGCGGACGTGGAGGTACGCTCGGCCGCGCTGAATACTTTCATAGTCCCGTAGTCGGCCAGGGCCCATGCGCTGGCGCTAAACCCATTGCCAGAACAGGCAGCGCTGGCTAAACTCGTGCCAGTCTCGCTGCACCCGGGAAAATTCGACGTAAACGAGGAATTAACACCGGCAGAGGTGAGAAGCGAGGCTTGGGCCACTTCCTCACAGGCACAGGCCATCAGAAGCGCCAAAGAGATGGTGCGAGAGATACGATTCATTGAAAGATGCTCCTTTCAATGAGAGGGCGCAATTCCAATATGAATCTGGACATTAAAATTGTTCCGTGCAATAATCCGACCCATGGCCGATCCTGGGCGGATCACAGCATTGCTGGGGGCATTGCAGAGCGGGGATACACAGGCTTGGCACGATCTCGCACCGCTGGTTTACGATCAGTTACGAGCGATTGCTGGCAGGTATGTCCGGCAGGAGCGCGGACCGGACGTCCTCATTCAGCCGTCAGCCTTGGTCCACGAAGCGTACCTCAAGCTAATCCAGGAGCCGGACCGAACTTTTCAGAATCGATACAATTTCTTTGGCGTATGCGCTGCTATCATGCGGCGTATCCTCGTGGATTCGGCTAGACGTCGTAACGCGGCCCGGCGCGGGGGCAATGCCGTAACATTTTCGATTGACGCTATACCGATGGCGATGCAGGCCCAGCCCTTTGATTGGATCGAATTGGATCAGGCTCTCGACAGACTCAATGAATTGAGCGAGCGACAGCGGCAGATGATAGAATTGCGGTTCTTCGCAGGATTCAGTCTCGATCAGACTGCTGAAGCACTGGGGGTCACCACAAAGACCGTACAAAGGGACTGGAACGCGGCGCGAGCGTGGCTTTGGAAGGAACTTCGGTCCTGATGGATGCGGAGAACTGGGCCCGAATCGGCGAGCTATTCAACGAAGTATTGGATTCGGAGAACCGGGAGACGTTGCTCGGCGCAATTGTCGCAGCAGACCGATTAGTAATCGAAGACCTCTTGTGCGCTCATTCCGAAATGTCTCATTTCCTCGCGCTTCCCGCTCCGATTCTGCGTGCCGATATCTTTGGCTTCACCGGCGAGTGCGACACAGTTGCCGGTGAAATTCTGGAAAAACGATACCGCATCGAACACGAAATTGGCAGAGGGGGCTTCGGCGCTGTGTACCGTGCCGCCGATCTCCACCTGGACGGAATGGCAGTCGCAATAAAACTCCTTCACGACTATTGGACTGCATCGGCGTGGATGAGAATGCGCTTCCAGCAGGAGATGAAGGCGCTTTCCAGGGTCAGCCATCCGGCTGTAGTTGCCATCACCGACTTCGGAGAAACTGAGTCCGGGCGCGGATTCCTGGTTATGGAGCTAATCAATGGCCCCACGCTCAGAACTGTATTGGAAGAGGGGCCTCTAGATTGGGGTCGGACAGCCGCCATCATTGAGCAAATCGGCGACGCGCTGGAATCGGCGCACGAGTCAAACGTTCTCCACCGTGACCTGAAGCCGGAGAATATCATCCTCGCCGATGGGGAGAGTCCCAAGATCGTTGATTTCGGAATTGCGCGCATCGCAGAGGCCATCGAGGGCACACGAATGTCCACAGTCATCGTTGGGACCCCCGAGTATATGGCACCGGAACAGTTTAGCGGGCACGCCACGACCCGGAGTGACATCTACTCTCTCGCCGTACTGGCGAAGGAAATGGTAACGGGGGTCAGGCCCCGCGTGGAAGCCGCGCGCCCCGAGACAGGCAATGCGGCTCAGTTCCCTCGACGAATCGAACGAGTATTGACCCCGGCACTCTCGCAAGTAGAGGCGATGCGGCCAGACTCCGCGCGTAGATTCGCTAAGGAGTTGGCGAGCGCCCTCCGGTCGGCACCATCGTTTGGCGAACGGCTGGGCCGTAGGCGACTCGTGGCTCTGGGCGGCACCCTTCCGATCGTTGCAATTGGAGGGTGGACCGCACGCAACTACTTCGGGTTCGGCTCTCTGGCATCATCTGAGCGTCTGATCGAGAACAACGGAAGCCAGTATCCCGATCAGCTTGGGTTCGTCAAGCGAATGGATGTCGAGTATACATTTGCGGCAAACGAGGTGAGGGGCGGCCGCGACAGGATGCACCTCCGTTCACCGGATCAAGGTATGTTCTATCATCGCTTGTCGCGCACTCAGAAAGCGCACGCGTGTCGGCGTGGCTTCCGGCTCACCTCGGAGATTGCTCCTGAATCCGGATTGACGAACGTCACCGTCGATCTCGTGGGGTTCGGCAATCGACTCGATGTCTGTGCCACTCGAAGCGGTGATGGGGCAGTGCAGATTTGGCTCCTGAATGGCATCGCGCCCCAATTCCGGTTCGATACCGTCGCCACAATACACAGTCCGCCGACCGGACTGGTTCTCGTGGATCTCCGCTTTGATCCGCTCACTCAGTCGGCAAGCCTGGCTGTAGACGGCGTCCTCAGGCGAACCGGATACAAAGGACACGTGGAGTTCCAGCAGAACGAAGGAGTCGGATACGGCTGTTCGCTGTTTAGGAGTGATACAGCAAGTGGGTTCATTCGACTGTTTCGTTTTGAGATTCTCGGATAGCCAATTCGGATCCAACGGGCTCGACCCGTATGATACTTTGACTGCGGTTCCTACCGCGACGGAAGCCGGGACGTCCTGGTGTGTCTTGCCCGTATTCTGATTGAGTGATTCAGGACGGCGGATTCCTGTTTTCGGTCGACTTCCGACTCCCCGGTCATTCTTGTACTGAGCGACCGTTATGCTTCGGTCCTCAAGAAGTCGAATCCACCTGAGGGAGGCGCTCAGCACGCGACTTTGGTGAACGATCCTGTGGTTGCAGGTGAAAAGTGGCTACGGTAGAAGCCGCCTGACCATCGTTGCCGTCGAAGTTGGATTCTTTTGCGGCGAAATAGGGAGTGACAGGCTGGGAGGTCCCCAGGGCGGTCTTTGCTGTGTCTTTCGGCGATTGCGCTGTGTCGGCGGCCTAAATCTGAGGTTTTTTACTGGGACGGGCCCGGACGTCCACCGGCCCCAAATTGTATGGCATAGTGTTCCATATGATCAAAAATGTGTCCCCGAAGCCAGGTAACAAGAAGGGTAAACGTGCGATTCGACTTGCGCTGTTCAATCACAAGGGTGGCGTAAGCAAAACCACCACGGCGTTCCATCTAGGATGGATGCTGGCGCAGAAGGGGCATAAGGTTGTTCTAGTCGACGCTGACCCTCAATGCAATCTTTCAGGGCTCGTGCTCGGCTATCGCGGCCAGAAGGACTTCGAAGCATTCTACCGAACTGAGCCGGAACGAAACATCAAGGCGGGACTCGCGCCGGCATTCGAGTCTCGGCCGAAAATGATCGAAGCAATTGACTGTGTGCCGGTTCAAGGCATTGACAACCTATTCTTGCTGCCAGGGCATATAGGATTATCGGAGTACGAGGTCACTCTGGGGATTGCCCAGGAGCTGTCGGGGTCAATTCAGACCCTTCAAAATCTCCCAGGTTCAATTGCCTTCTTGCTTAGCAAAACAGCAGAGCATCATAATGCAGATTTTGTTCTCATCGACATGAATCCTAGTCTTAGCTCGATCAATCAGAACCTATTAATGACAAGCGATTTCTTTCTCGTCCCGACCAGCCCGGATTACTTTTCAGTCATGGCGATCGACTCACTTACTTCCGTAATTCCGCGTTGGCGAGCCTGGGCAAGGCAGGCAGCAGGCGTAAAAGTTCTTCAAGATGCAACCTATCCATTCCCTGACGTGACTCCACAGTTTCTAGGTACGGTGGTACAGAAATACAGAATTCGAAATACTAATGATCTACGTGCAAAATCTGGCGCACCAACGAGCGGAAAACCGGCTGAGGGTTTTCAGCGGTGGATTGACGAGGTGAATCGGATAGTGAAAGAGAAATTCATACCGATGCTTCGTTCCGAAAAGATGTTGATAGCCGGCGAACGGTATGCACCATTGAAGCTCGGTGATAACCGATGTCTAGCCGAAATCTCTGATTTCAATAGTCTGATCGCGAAATCTCAAGACGCCCAGACACCTGTATTTGCACTGTCGGATGATCAAATCGAGCTCACCGGTGTGGTGCTTGAGCGAACAAAGAAATCACGAGAGATGTTTAAGAAGATCTTTACGCGGCTATCTGAGATAGTTGTTGAATTGACCAAGTAAGTTCAAAGCGGCTTCAATGAAAAGCGCCTTGATGCAGTTCAATGCAAATCTACGTCGAGCCAGCGATCTTTGCGGGTTGGCGAGTATTCTTCAGGCGCAGACGACCTCGGCTATCGATACAACTGATATACTGCGCGCAGCCATGGTTCTGGCGGTGAGCGCATTCGATCATTTTGTGCACGAAATAACTAGAGAAGGGATGCTAGAGATTGCAGCTGGAAAGAGATCTCCAACTGATGCTTATCATCGGTTCCAAGTGTCTCTTCGGTCGATAGATTTATCACGGTCGTCAGCAGGGATCCATTGGCTCGATCAGGAAATTAGAGACAAACACGGCTGGCTAAGTTTTCAAGATCCAGACAGGGTAGCAGACGCCCTGCGAAATGTCACTGAAAAGAAGATTTGGGAGGTTGTCGGACGCCAGTTGGGCATTTCTGCCAAGGATGCAAAGGCACAACTTAAGCTAATTGTTGACCGAAGAAATAAGATAGCCCATGAAGCAGATATGGATCCTACCGTGCCAGGGGTGCGTTGGCCGATAACCATCATAATTGTTGAGGATGCTGCCAAGTTTATGAGCGACGTTGCGCTGGCAATAGTTAGCCTTCTTTGGCCTCCGATCTAATCTTCTAGAGAATGTGATCCAAGAGTGAGTGTCTTTTGCGGATGCTAAGGATTCAATTCGGAGAATGCCGACAGACTTGAGGCAGGCAAGAACCTCAGCCGTGGTCGGATCGTATTTGCTTCATCATAAGGGGAGATGATATGGGCGCAATTCAGCTGCTTGGGGCCAAGGATATTCGCGCTACGAGGCAAGTATTCTATAAATGCAAACAATGTGGAGGGCATCAGCTTTGTCTGAGAATGCCAATGCCGCGCTGTTACACTTGCGGCGTCGAACAATCTGAAGACTCATTCGGCACGGTGTTTGAAGACTGCATGGAGGCCGACTGTGCATTCTGTGGTGGTCAAGTACGGTTATTAGAGAGAAGTCTCGCTTATGGTAGGTTTCACATTTGTTCCAATTGCAATAATATCGTGGCCGTTAAGCACCAAGGTGAGTTTCTATCGCCGACGAAAGTGCTGAGTCCGCCATGGATCCCCGACCTGATCGATCGTAGTGAACAGTTAGGCCCGTGTCGAGTTGCCATCTGCGAAACTGCCGTTGAGCATTTAGTCGTTCATCTGCTGTTCATGATCGCGAGCAATGAAAATCCCGGATTCAAGTATGGAGACGATGCCGAGCATAAATCACTAATTGTCTTTGATTCTGAATCCTACGTAGGATATATAATGTGGACGTCGGATTTGCCTAGAGGAATCGCTACGCTCCGTCAGTTATTTGTGCGAAGCGAATTCCGCAGAAGAGGGATCGCATCTGCGATTGTCAAGTACTGGACTCGCCGGATCGCCTTCCAATCGTCGTCTCAGTTCGAAGTTGAAACGCCAAATAGGAAGACGATTGGATTACTTGTGAAGCTTGGGTACGCTAAGCAAAGCGAAGTTGGCGTGGCGGGCGTCTGCTGCACTTTTGTTGGCGGCATTGATCCGACTCCAGATTATTGAAGAGATAAGTGTATATGTTCCCGCTAATCATGCTCACTGCACTATAGAATTGTGTTTGGCAGAGGCGGTTGCCTTCACCTGCGCCAATTGGACACTGAACTAAGGATTGTCGTTATGAATATATGAAGTCGCGTAGCGTTGAGCATTGGAGATTATTCAGCATGCCAGATCAACCGTAGGCAGGCATGGCTGGTGGCAGTGGTATATATTCAGGCAAGCAGATCGGAATTGTCCATATGTTCTTTCTAACCTCCAATGAGCTCGATAATGCCCTTGAAGCCATCAATTACCATGGTTTCAGTACGATGATTCCACCTCCTCCCGAATGGGGTGTTGTTAATGATAACTGGCTCGCGATAAAAGGCGCTATTGAGAAAATTGATTTGGATACCTATGACCCGATTCTGCCACTGAAGATTTTTGGTCCTAAGAGCCGTGCAAATATTCGTATCATGCACATGCTTCATCCTCAAGATCTACTGATCTACACCGCATTGGTGCTGATCGCTAAGGATGATATTGAGAGGAATCGCATACCGACTGGCGCGAAACGAGTATTCTCCTATCGAGTTGATGCCGGTTGCCCGAAGAAAATTTATGGTACAAAGAGCTCACATGAGAAGTATCGAGAGCAGCTTGACATTAAATCCCAGGCGAGAGCTGTTAAGTTTGTGGGAATTGCAGATATTGCGGATTTCTACCCTCGCATATACCAGCATCGTCTCGAAAACGTGATAGAGAGTGTGGCAAGGAGTCAGCGAACGCGAGATGTGGCTCGCGTGCTAGTGCGTAAGCTTATTGCCAGTCTGATGGGGGGAAATAGCTATGGTATTCCAGTAGGACCTTACGCATCCCGGTTGCTTGGGGAGGCAGTTCTTATTGATGTCGACGCTGCGCTTCAGAATCATCGAGTTAATTTTGTACGTTGGGTTGATGACTACAATATATTCTGCTCATCTGAGTATGACTGTCAGTCTGCACTGTTTGCGCTTGGCGAATCCCTATATAATAAGCATGGGCTGACGCTTCAGTCTGCAAAAACAAAAATACTTCCAGTTCAGTCATATCGAAGCGATGTCTTGTTACGTTATGCTGAGAAGCTTACTGGTCGCGACGCCGTCGTCAGCATGCTTCGTGGCCTTAGTGTGGGGTATGATCCAACTGACGAGATGGAGCCGCTTGATGAGACAAGTATTCAAGAGGCGCTTGCTGTGCTTCAAAGTACCGATCTCCGGGAGATGCTTGAAACCTCACTTTCAGATACTGCATTAGTCGATTTTGAAGCTGTTGTTTATGCGCTCAAGAAACTTCCAAGAATTCCTGGAGTCCCAATTTCTCTAAAGCGAAGTATCTTGGATCTTGTAGTAGACAATGCCCGACTGCTTTATCCGGTCGCTGAGCAACTCGCGAAATACGTGTTGTCATTCCCCACTTTGACACGTGCCGAGCGAAATCGTATCGCAGTGAAGTTGCTTCGGCCGTTGAAAAGTAAATTCAATGTCCCTCCAGATTATTATGCGATGTGGGTCCTCCATGTCTTCGCCTCATCTTCAGATTGGAGTCATGCGGGCGATATCGCCTCGCTCTATGCTTCTTCCACCTCAGAGGTGGTGAAGCGCTACGCTACATTGGCTATTAGCTCCTGTGGAACCCGCGCTGAAGCTGTGGGAATCAAGGACGCCTATGTAGGAGCTTCGCCCCTTCATAGACTGGGCATTTTGTTCGCGAGTAGGAAACTTGGAGGAGATGAACGGAAGCACTGGAGACAGTCCATCAGCGTTAAAGGGATCATTGAAAAGCTTGTGTAGGCAGTGATTCGTCGGACTAATCCCGAATCTGTTGTCGCGGACTGCAGGTTTAGGAGAATTTAGCCCCAAAAGATTCGCCGCCTCCCGCATCGAGCTCAGATAGCGGCTTGTGCACGGAGCGCGGTCTGCGGGAGGTGAGTTGACCGAACTCTTTATCAGTGGTGATGGGGATTTCGTAGGGGAGCAGATGCGAGCGTGGCAATGCTAGCCCGCCTTCTCGATAATCCGGAAGATCGGCGCTCCATATTGCTCCACCAGCCTCAGGCTCATGCCCGGCACCTCCAGCAACTCCCGGGTCGTCTGCGGCCTCTTGGCCGCGATTGTCTGAAGGGTCCGGTCCGTCAGAATCCTAAAGGCCGGGAGGCCTTTCTTCTTAGCTTCGCCTAAACGCCAGGCCTTCAGGGCTTCTTCCAGTTTCAGGTTTCTGGCTGGGGGCGGGGCCGCTTCGCGGATCGCGGGGGCGGCGGACTCGCGGTCTGGCGCTCCGCGCTTTGGGGGCTTGGGTTCGGATTTGCGGGCGGCTCGGGGTTTGCGCTCGCGCTTGGGTTTCGCTTCGACCGTTTTGGCCGATTGTCTTGGGGCCCTGGCGGCGGCGCCGGCGGCGGTCTTTTTGCGGCTGCGCCTGGCTCTCGGGATTGCTTCGATTTCTACCGGGAGGCGGAGGGCAGCGAGGGCGTCTTCGGCCCAGCCGGCGTCGGAGATGCGGACCCGGCGGAATTCGATTTCCTTGCCATCCTTGGTAAACGACGTGTCCGTGATCACGATCAGGCCGCTGCGGGCCATCGCTCCGATTAACTCCTCAAAGGCCCGGCGGTCCAGAGCCGCGTCCGGGAACACCTGCGAATACAGGCGGCCGGCGGAGACGGCTTCGATCTTCTTGAGGGCCTCCAGAATCTGCTCCGCTCGCGCGGTTTCCTTGGGTGTGGCTTCGCGGAGCTGCTGCGCGATCGTCTCTTCAGGGGCGCAGATGTCGCAGTGGCCGCAGCGGCGGTTGAGGTCCTCGGTGTCTCCGAAGTAGCGCAACAGGGCGAGCATGCGGCAGGAGGAGACTTCGCAGTACGAGAGCATCTTCTGGAACTGCGCCATCTTGTGCTCACGCTGCTCGATGTAGGATTCGCGCCATTGCACGGAACCGAGGCTGAGGTTCTCGGCGTAGTCGACCACCGCTCCGCCGTGGATCCAGAGTTTTTCCATGGCGATGTCGAATTCGTCCTCGGCCATGCGGACGCGGGCCCGGACGAGGTCCTTGGGCTGGGCGTCGGGGGTGAGCGCCTTGTAGATTTTGGCGACGATGTCGGGTTCCGGGTAGTCGCGCTCGTAGAAGAAGTCGTGGGTGTAGCGGTCGGCGTAGGAGTGCATCAGGATCGCTCGGGCCGGGAGCCCGTCGCGTCCGGCGCGGCCGATTTCCTGGTAGTAGCCTTCCACGCTCGAAGGCAGGGCGGTGTGGATGACGGTGCGGACGTCGGCTTTGTCGACGCCCATGCCGAAGGCGGTGGTGGCGACAATGACTTCGTACTTGCCCTGGAGGAAGCCGGTCTGGACCTTTTCGCGGCGGTCGGCTTCCATGCCGGCGTGGTAGGCGGCGGCGGGGAAGGCTCCGGCGAGGAGGCTGGCGAGGTGCTCGGCGTCCTTGCGTTTGGGGGCGTAGATGATGGCCGGCCGGCGTTCGTCGTCCTGGAGGAGTTCGAGGGCGAGCTTGGCGCGGCTGCCGGGCGGGGCTTTCACGACCTCGATGGCGATGTTCTCGCGGCGGAAGCCGTGGATGAGGGATTCGGCGGAGTGGAGGCCGAGTTGGACGGCGATGTCGCGCTGGACGAGGGGTGTGGCCGTGGCGGTGAGGGCGATGACGGGCGCGGGGCGCAGGGCGGGCAGGTGCTGGCCGATGTTGCGGTAGTCGGGGCGGAAGTCGTGGCCCCATTGGGAGATGCAGTGGGCTTCGTCGATGGCGACGAGGGTGGGCTTGCGCTTGGCGAGCATCTCAGGGAAGCCCTGGACGCGGAGGCGTTCGGGGGCGATGAAGAGGAAGTCGAGTTCGCCGGCGAGGTAGGCGAGGCAGGTTTCGCGGGAGGCGGCGCGGTCGCGATTGGAGTGGATCCGCTCGGCGGCGAAGCCCATCGCGTTGAGCTTGGCGACCTGGTCCTCCATGAGGGCGATGAGGGGGCTGATGACGAGGGTGGTGCCGCCGCGGGCGACTCCGGGGAGCTGGTAGCAGAGGGATTTGCCGGAGCCGGTGGGCATGACGAGGAGGACGTCCTTGTCTTCCATGACGGCGCGGCAGACGGCTTCCTGGTTGGGGCGGTAGCCGGGGAAGCCGAAGCGGGTGTGGAGGATTTCGTCGAGGGTGCCGGTGGCGGCCTGGCGCTGGGCGCGGACGATGTCACGGGTGGGGACGCGGGTGTGCTGGGTGCGCTCGGCGGCGATGGCTCCGCTGAAGGCTTTGCCGACGGCTTCGCGGACGTACTCCTCGATGCCGTGGAGGAAGGGCTGGAGTTCGGCCTGGCCGCGTTCGATGCGCTTGAGGTGGGCTTCCCACTGGCCGGTCATGGCGGGGCTTTTTACTTCGGGGTGGACCACTTCGATCAGGCGGATGCCTTTGTCGGTGGCTTCCAGGCTTTTGCCGCGGCGCTCGATGAAGTTGCGCTTGAGGAGGACCTCGATGATCTGGGCTCGGGTGGCGGGGGTGCCGAGGCCGCTCTCCTTCATGGCGTCGGAGAGTTCCTTGTCGTCGAGGGTCTTGCCGGCGGTTTCCATGGCGGTGAGGAGGGTGGCTTCCGTCAGGCGCTTGGGGGGGCGGGTGCGTTTTTCGATGGCGTCGGCACCTAAGACGGATTGGGGCTGGTTGGGGGTGAGGCCGGGGGGGAGTTCCTGGGCGTCGTCGGTGCTGTTGGGGTCGTCGGTGTCCTCGGCGGTGGAGGCGGGCCGGGCTTTGCGCTCCTTCTTCTTTGTGACAATGTCCAGGATTTTCCAGCCGGTTTGCTGGATGGCGGTGCCGCTGGAGTGGAAGCGGTCCTCGGTGGGGGTGGGGGTGGAGGTGGGGGTGGAGGTGGAGCCGACCTGGGGGTCGGCTGCGGACGGGGGCGTCCGCCTTACCAATGGCGCGGTGGATGGCTCGGTGGAGGCGGTGTGGGAGGCGACTGGGTTGAGGTTTGCGGTGGAGCCGACCTGGGGGTCGGCTGCGGACGGGGGCGTCCGCCGTCCTGAGGAGGCGGTGGGTGAGTCGAGGGAGGCAGTGTTTGGGCCGGCTGGGTTCAGGTGGCTTGCGGTCGAGCCGACCAGGGGGTCGGCTGCGGACGAGGGCGTCCGCCTTACCAATGGCGCGGTGGATGGCTCGGTGGAGGCGGTGTTTGGGGCGGCTGGGTTGAGGTTTGCGGTGGAGCCGACCTGGGGGTCGGCTGCGGACGAGGGCGTCCGCCGTCCTGAGGTCGGGGGGGTGGGGCTGGTGTTGAGGTTTGCGGTGGAGCCGACCTGGGGGTCGGCTGCGGACGGGGGCGTCCGCCGTCCTGATGAGGGGGTGGGTGAGTCGACAGAGGCAGTGTTTGGGGCGACTGGTGTTGAGGTGGCTTGGAGGTGGAGCCGACCTGGGGGTCGGCTGCGGACGAGGGCGTCCGCCGTCCCGTATCGGCGGAGGGTGAGTCGGCGGAGGCGGTATTTGGGGTGGTTGGGTTCAGGTTGGCGGTGGAGCCGACCTGGGGGTCGGCTGCGGACGAGGGCGTCCGCCGTCCTGAGGAGGGGGTGGATGCCTCGGCGGAGGAGGTTGGTGGTTCGACGGACGACGGGGTGCTTCGGACCAGGGTGATTACGGTCGTCACCGACCAGATGTGGTCGTCGTGCCAGGCGGAGAGGAGGCGGCGGCAGATCAAGTCGAAGATGCGCTCTTCCTCGCTGTTTAGCGACGCTCGCTCGGCGGAGACTCCGGTGGGGATGATGGCGTGGTGGTCGGTGACCTTGGTGTCGTCCACATATCGCTTGTTCAAGGGGCGCTGGCCGGTGCCGGGGGCCAGGTGGGGCTGGTAGGGGCCGGCAATGCCGGCTACGATTTTGGGCAGTGTTTTGGCGACGTCCGCCGAGAGGTGGCGGCTGTCCGTGCGGGGGTAGCTGATCAGCTTGTGGCGCTCGTAGAGAGCCTGGGCCGTGTCCAGGGTGCGCTGGGCGCTCATGCCGTAGAGGCGGTTGGCGTGGCGCTGGAGTTCGGTGAGGTCGTAGAGGCCGGGCGGCGGCATGCGCTTGGTCTGGGCCTCGATCTTCTCAATTTGGGCGGCTCCGGTTTTGACGCGGGCCACGATGGCGTTGGCTTCGATGCCGTCGGCGGGCAGGCGGGACGAGGCGTCGAGGGTTTCCTCTCCGGGACGGAACCAGGTGCCCGAGTAGGAGCGGTCGTCGCCGGGGGAGAATTCGGCGGTGACGGTGTAATAGTCCTCGGGTACGAAGTGGCGGATGGCGAGCTCGCGCTCGACGACCATGGCGAGGGTGGGGGTCTGGACGCGGCCGACGGAGAAGTCCTCGCCGTGGCCGAGGGTGTAGGCGCGGGAGAGGTTCATGCCGACCAGCCAGTCGGCTCGGCTGCGGCCCCGGGCGGCGTCGGCGAGGGGGTCGTAGGTGGAAGCGGATTTTACTTTGTCGAAGCCGTCGCGGATGGCGTCGGGGGTGAGGGAGGAGATCCAGAGGCGGCGGACGGGTTTGTCGGAGCCGGCGGCTTCGTAGATGTAACGAAAGATGAGCTCGCCTTCGCGGCCGGCGTCGGTGGCGCAGATGACGTCGGAGATTTTGGGAGAAGTGAGGATCTTGCGGACAACTTCGAACTGGTCCTTGGTCTCCTCACCGATGACTAGGGGCCAATGGTCGGGGAGCATGGGGAGGGTTTCCCGCTTCCACCATTTCCAGTCGGCTCGGATTTCGTGGGGCTGGGCGAGAGCGACCAGGTGGCCGATGGCCCAGGTGACGACGTAGCCGTTGCCGTGCAGGTAGCCCTGGCCGGTGGTGGTTGCTTTGAGAACTCTCGCAAGGTCGCGGGCCACGGAGGGCTTTTCGGCGACCACTGCGACGCTGAATTGCGACGCCATGCCCGAATTCGAGGATAGCAATGTGGGGTGGTTGGAGGCTTGCAGCCGCCGGCGGTGGCTGTGCTCCGGGTGGTGGGCGCCTCACCCCGCGGCACGGTAAATCACACAAAAAGGGGTCCGCCGTACCCAAGCACGGCGGACCAGGGCACGACAGACCCTTCCAGCTCCCACGATTCAGGAGCTACCCCTGCGCCGAACGGGTCTTTGCCCGCTTCCGGCCCACCCGGCTCCGGGCCTCGGCCGCCGGCACCGCCACCAACCCAGCCGCCCGCCCCACCGGCTCTTCTTCCGGCAGATTCGCCAACTCCTGGTTCATCTCGCTAATCCGCCGTTCCAGATTGGCGGCCCGATTCTCCAAAATCGGAACACGCCCGGCCGGCGTGCCCGGATCGTTGATCTGCCCCTGCACCGTGGCCAGTTCCGCCTCCGCGGCCGCAATCGCGGCAATCAGTTGTTCTCTCCGTGTCATGGTTCACCAGTTCTCCTTCCTCTAGCTCTCTCCGCACTTCCGGTCATCCTTCAGTTGCTTCAACGCGGCTTTGCGCTCGGCCGAAACTCCGTCCTTGCCCAGCTCCGTGTCGATGCCGGCACAGATCTTCCTGTCCAGCTCCACCTTCGTGGCCTCCACAAACTTGCCGATCTCCTTGCCCTGGTCCACCAGGCTTTGTTTCTTTGTCAGGGAGTCCAGCAGCTTGCCCAGCGCCTCCACCTTCTCCTTGTCCGCCTGGAGCTTTTCCAGCTTCTCCAGGTAGACCCGGCTCTCGTCCACATCCGTCAGCCAGCGCTTCTGGCTGATCTCAAACTGAGCCTTCGCCACCTCCAGCAACTGCTCGCGCACGCGCCGCGCCTGCTTCGCGCGCTCGATGTAGTCAGCGCTCCACCGGTCGGCCATCTCCCGGCGAGACACTCCTTCATCCACGATGGCCCGCCGGTGGGCGGAGTCCGCTTCCACTGCCGCGAACCGCCGGTAATGCTTCTCCGACTCACCGATCTCCTGGCTCAGCCGGGCCTCATACTCCTTCAACAACGCCGCCGTCCTGGCCGCGAACTCCTGCGCGTCCCGGTCGCATCCGGTCAACAACAATGCGCCCAGCACGGCACACCCCGCAAATGTCTTCTTCATGGCATTGCTCCTTATTTCGTAACGGCCACATAGGGCAGCGCCACGGCCGTGCCCAACTGGTAGACGAACTGAGCCACCTGAGTGGGCCTCAGCCCGGAAGCATAGTAGGCAGCCAGCCGGCTCGCCGCCGCTTGCAGCGCAGTCTCGTAGCTGCCGTTGTAGACCTTGTTCAGGCTCACCCGGTATCGCCGGTATTCAATCGACTCCCGCACGTCGTTCATGGTCTGGTCGCCGGATTGACGTGCCGTGAGCCGCGCGGCCAGCAGCAGCGTGGTCAGCCGCCCCTCCAGGGCATCCCGCAGTCCTTCGTTGCCCATGAACCGCGTGAGGTCATCGGTGATCAGGCTGTCCAGTTCGGCACCCGTGAATCCGCACCGGAGAAACTCGGTGTTGAACCGCCGCAGCAGGGCCCGGACTTCCGCCACCTCCATGTAGCGGCGCACCCGGAGAGCCGTCAGCGTCTTGATGTACTCGGACTCCCGCTCCAACAGTTCCAGGGCGATCTTCTCCGGCGACGGGGCCAGCGAGGCCGGATCCACCTTCACCCCGCGCCAGCTAGTGATGATCGACTCGATTGTTGCCGCCAGCTCCTGGACTTCCTGGATCCCCTTCTGGATATCCGCCAGTGCGTCCTGCGCCGCGTTTTGCTTCGCAGTCAGATCCGCCAGCGCCTCCTGATTGCCCGCCGGCGCCACCTGCTGCAGCGTCGTCGTCAGTTTGCCGGCAAGTCCCAGCAACTCGCTGAACTGCCCTACTCGCTCACCCAGTGCCTTCAACTCCACGCTGGGCGGTACAGCTTTCTCTTCCTCATTCCTGGTCGTGGTGGATGTCTGCCCGGACTCCTTCTTCCTGGCCTCGGCCGGCGCCGCCGCCTGGTGGATGGCATTCTCCGCGGCGGCCTTCGCGGCTCCGGCCCGGGCGGTCAGGCTCGCCACCGTGATCTGCGTACTGCCGTCCCGCCGGACCGCGGCCAGTTGCTTCTCGCGCTCGTCCAGTTCCTGCCGGATGGCATCAATCGCCTCCCTGACGTCGCTCCATTTGCGGAATGCCTGAATGTTGGAGCGCATGGTCACCCGATACCATTCGATGGCGCTTTTCAACTGGTTCTGTTCGATCACGCCCAGATTGCGCAGCTCCGCCTCTGAGAGCGGTTTGCTGGCAATCTGCTTCGCGGCCTCCAGCGTATCCCTGGCCGTCTTGTCGCGTGCTTCGTTGTAGAGAATGTGTTGCCCAAACAGCGTGGGGCCAAACAGTAACAACAGGCTGAACCTCCTGTTCATCCCGTCACCTCCTTCAACCCAACAAGCGGGATCAGTGAAGGGAATATGACAAAATGACCAGGAAATTTCGCCGGTGGATCAGCGCCTCAGCGCCGGAATGGATAGGCGCCCGCGGTCCGGGCTTCCTGCTCGCTCCAGCCCAGCAGCTTGCGGACTTCGGCCGGCATCGCGCCTTCCAGCCCCGTGAGCGGCTGCAGCAGCTCATAACGGCCCACATCGATCCCTCGAAACACGGAACGTGGCGCCCGGTCCAGTTGACGTCCGCCCGTCTCGAAGCCGGGTGTCAGCCGGCGGAGATCGTCCAGCGACGCCACTGTCGCCACGCAACTCTCCGTCGCCGCCGGCCCCCAGGTCGCCAGCGGAGGTTTCGTCTCCACTCCCGCTGGAACCGCGCGGGCATAGACATTCCCATCCAATTGCCGCGCCTGCGGCCTGGTCAACTGTTGACACAATGCCGCGGGTTGCTCGAAGCGTAGCAACGGCCGCCGGCTCGACTCGCTCGCCGCCAGCACGTTGTTCGCGAAGACATGCCCCTCACGCTGATCGACGCCCGGGCCCGTAGCCGGATGCCACCCGAAGTGGTCGCCGGTCGCACTGCGCTGATTGCGCTCGAACGAGGCCGGCGCATCCAGGAAGGTATTGTTGTAGATTCGCGCCCCGGCGGAGTTCAGGATGTACACGCCCCGGTCGCAGTTCAGAAACACGTTGCCGGCCACCGTCGCACCCCGCGAGATCTCGAAGAAGAAACCGTTCACTGCCCGGTCCACCCAGTTATTCACAAACACGGCATCGCGGTTCCCGACGTCATACCAGACGCCGCTCGAGTTGGGATTGTCCAGGATCAGGTTGTCGCGGACAGTGACGCGGTGCGACTGGTTGAAGATCTTCACTGCCGCCGGATAATAGCCAGTCAACTGCTCAATATTGTTCCGCCGGATGATGTTCCGTTCCAGCAGCACATCCGAAGACCCGATCACATAGATCCCCTCCGTGCTCGTGTCGCTGATCAGCGATTGCCGGATCACCAGCCCGTCTCCGCGGAAGTAGCCGGCCACTCGGGAACAGTAAGTGATGGACACGTTCTCGAGCACCGTCCCCGTCACCTCTTTGCCATAGGTCGCCGGATCCGAGGGCCCCACAGGCTCATCGGTGGGCTCATCCGCGGCAGTGAAGTGCTTCCTGCCCTCCACTTCAAGAGCCCGGTAAGCATACTGCGTAAACGTGATGCCACGGATCACGGGCCCCTTGCGGTCGGAACTCTTGCCGTGGACCGCCGCGCTGGTCCGCACCAACGCGCTGTCGAAGGCGGTGATCTCCACTAGCCGGCTGGCCGGATTCACGCCCAGATAGACATAGCCGCCCTGGTAGTCGATGTAGTAAGACTTGGGGGTCAACTCGCCTTCCCATCCGGCGGACTGCAGCATCTCGCCGTCCAGGAACACCATGTCGTTGTTGAAGCGGTGGAGGGGCGTCCGCATGCCCTCGCGGTTCCGTTGCCACCAGCCCAGCGGCGCGGCCGGAAACAGCTTCTTCCAGGGCGTCCTCCAGACGTTATCGCGCAGCGCCTCCCACTTCGCCGCCACCTGCGTCCCTTTCAGCACGGGCCGCTCGTCCCCATAAGGCTGCAGCGTGATGCCCTGGTTCAGCACGAGCCCGCCGGTGCGGTAGAGACCGCCTCGCAGCACGATGGCATCACCGGTCACGACGCGTTCGATGGCCGAATCCAGTGTCGTTGGCTGTCCGAGGTCGGTGCCGGGTGACCCGGCCGCTCCATCGGGCGCAACATAGTAAACATGCGCTGCCTTGGGAGTTTCGTACCGCTGGTCAATAGGCCCGTAGGGACCGCCGGAAGGTTGTGCGTAGCCGAGGGCCGTCAGCAGAACCAAACCAGAGAGAAGCAAACCGCCGTGAGTGCGTCGTGCCGTCCGGTAATCTGGGCGCATCGCCGCTCCTTTCGAAGACGAACATCATGTCGTTCGAGACCCATTACATATCACAAGCCGCGGCACGACACGCTAAGTTCTCTTCATTCAACGACCCAACGATCCGGTCGCCCCCTCTTCCATCACCCACAATCCCGGATACCGCCGCACAAAGCCGTTCGGAGCAAGTTCGAGCAACGCCTCATACGGTCCGCTCGGCGACTCGTACCAATACGCCGACTCGCTCCGGCGCTCATAGCGCTGCGGCAACTCGACCAGGGTGGGCTCGCCCACGTCGAACCACACCACCCTGATCTCGGCCGTCTCGCCCACTCCAATCGCCACCCTGCGCAACTGCTGGAGATTGGTGGCCGGCGTGAACCCGTAATCGAGATCACACAACGCCTCGAGACCCGGCACCAGGACCCCATCGAGCGTCCACCCCTCCGCCGCACGGGTAATGAGGTGATCGAGCGTCCGCCCGCCGGCGAATCCCTCTACCCGGCCACGAATCGTCTTCCATCCGAAATCCAACTCCACGGAGTAATGGACACAGGCCGGCCCGCCTGCCTGAGCAAAGACAGCCGTCCCTCTCAGCAGCCAGCCCTCGCCCGCTGCAGTCAATGAGGCCGCATCATGCCCGGGCGTGTCCAGCCGGCGCCAGATCGCATACTCACTCACGCGGAATGCCCTCCAACGTGTGCTGCCTGACTCTCAGTCGGTAGCCACGGAAGCCTTCTCCGGAGCCACCTTCACGCGCACGGAGATCAACTGCTCGCCTCCGCCCAACGCCACGCCGCGCACCGGCGTCACGTCTCCGTAATCCCGGCCCCAGGCCAGCGTGATATGCGCCTCGGAGGGCAGCAGGTCGTTCGTCGGATCAATGTCCAGCCAGCCGAAGCCCGGACAATAGGCCGATACCCAGGCGTGCGACTCCTCCGCCCCGACCAGGTTCGGATTGCTGCGCAGATACCCGCTCACATAGCGCGCAGGCAGCCCGATCGCCCGCAGCGCCCCAATCATCACATGCGCGAAGTCCTGGCAGACGCCATGCCGCGCCCGCAGCACCTCGTCCACCGGAGTCGCCACCGTGGTCGCCCGCGGATCGTACCGGAACTGCGTGAAGATCCGGTGCGACAGGTCCACCAGGCCCTTGAGGATCGGGCGTCCCGGTGGAAACGACGGCTCGGCGAAGGCCGCGAACTCCTGCCCCGCCTTCACATACTGCGAGGGGAAGGCGAACTGGAAGGCCTCCAGTGCAGCCCCGTTGCGATGGGTACGCACATCGGCCCGCACATCCTCCCACGACGGAGTCGCCGCCGGATCCAGCACGGTCGCTGGCCGCACTTCCACCAGGCTGTCGGCCGAGATGATCAGCCGCGAATGCGGTTCGTGAATCGAGAAGAAAGTCGTCTCATTTCCGAAGTAGTCGCTGCGGGAGAACAGATGGCCGGGATCCGGCAGCACCGTGATGCTGCTGTCGATCAGGGTCTGCCGGTATCCGCTTCTAGGCCGCAGGTGCACTTCGTTGTGGCAGATCGACACCGGTTCGCTGTAGGTGTAGGTCGTGATGTGGGTGGCTCGATACGTCATGGCCGCTCCGGGTCAGAAATGCCGCAACTGCTGCGACGGGATCGCGTGGCTGAAATAACTGCTCGACAACACGCTCGACAACTCCCGGATCTCCGCCGACAGCCGGTCCAGCAGCGCCAGCAATCCGGCCCACTCGCCCTGCCCGTCGGCCTCCATCAATTGACCGATATCCGCCAGTTGCACACTCGACAGGAGGCTCAGAATCAGGCGCGACTCCGGACTGCGCCGCGAGAGTGAACCGCTGTCGGGCAACTGCGCAATGTGCTCCGACAGGCGTGCAAACTGGAACGCCACCGACCTCGGATTCGCCTCATCGCACAGCAGCAGATCGATTACCAGGTCCGACTGCATCGTCGTCAGATACCTCGATCGGTAGGTGATCGAGCTGTCCGCGATCTCCAGCAGCTTCGCCAGCCGGCCGCTTTCGTCCTTCACCTGATTGCCCAGCCCGTGCCGCAACACGTCCAGCAACTGAGAGGCCCGCTCGATGCGCCGCCCGATGTCGAGGAAGCGCCAGCCCTGGCCGCGCGTCATGCCATCCATCACCAGGCCGCTGAAGGCCGCCAGAGTGATGATCGACTGGTCCAGCAGATTCGTCGCACCCAGCAGATGGAACGGCTCCGCCGGCCGCCTGGTGCAGAAATCGTTGTCCAGCCGGTTCAGAATCCGCCACGCGTCCGCGGAAATGCGATCCCGCAGCAGCCAGGCCAGCCGCCGCGCATCATGCACGATGCGGCCAATGCTGTAGAGCCGGTCCGAATCAAAGATCATCGAGACCAGGTCGGCATTCACCATCGAAAGCCCGCCCGCCTCGGCCGTGCCGCGCACAAAGTGGAGCGCCGTCAGAATCCCCACCGCCGCCTGCAGGCCCGTCGCCGAACCGGTGTCGATCTCCTGCGACAGCAGCGGCAACGCGCTGCGCGCCAGGCGGACCGTGGAATCCACGCGCTCCATGTAGCGGCCCAGCCAGAACAGGTTGTCGGCCACCCGGCTCGGCAGATCAAATGTAGCCCGGCTCACCTCCAGCGTCTGACTGGAAGGCTTCAGCAGGCTGAACTCCTTCTCCTGCCCGCGGCCCAGCACCCACGTATCCTTGCTGCCGCCGCCACGCTGCACCGAAACCACCATCGTGTCCAGCGACGACGACACCCGCGTCAGCCCGCCCGGCATCACCTTGTAGCCTCCGCCGGAGGGCACGGCATAAACACGCATCACCAGGTGCCGCGAATGCAGCCCTTCCTCGGTCCACACCGGCACCGTCGACAGCGCCACCTGCTCCTGCGCCACATATTGATAGGGGGTCGCACGGATCCGCGCCGCCAGCTTCTCGCGCTCCGCCGCGCTGATCTTGCCGCCAAAGATCGGCTCCTGCGCCGTACCGGGAAACGCCTGCTTTACCACCAGTCGCGACAGATTCTGCGTCACATACTCCAGCGGCTTCTCCTGCCCGCACCACCAGTTCGCGACCGATGGCATCTTGAGTTCTTCCCCAAGAATCTGGCGGCTCAAGCCTGGCAGGAACGGCGACAACGCGGCCGTCTCAATCGCTCCACTGCCCAACGCGTTGGCGACCGCCACGGTGCCGGCCCGCACGGCTTCCACCAGCCCGGGCACGCCCAGCATCGAGTCGCCGCGCAACTCCAGAGGATCGCAGAAGCCGTCATCCTGCCTTCGCAGGATCATGTCCACCGGCAGCAGGCCGCCCAGCGTTTTGAGATACACGCGCCGGTCGCGTACCGTCAGGTCGCCGCCCTCCACCAGCGTGTATCCCAGATACCGCGCAAGGAAGGCATGCTCGAAATACGTTTCGTTATAGGGACCGGGCGTCAGCAGCACGATGCGCGGATTCTCGCGATGGCCCGGCGCCAGGCTCATCAGCGTCTCGCGATACGACAGGAAGAAGTTCGCCAGCCGCCGCACATAGGTCTTACGGAACAAGTCAGGCAGCGTGCGCGTCGAGACCAGTCGGTTCTCCAGCGCATAGCCCGCACCCGAAGGAGACTGGGTCCGGTCCGACAACACCCACCATTGCCCGTCGGGCGAGCGCGCCAGATCGGCCGCGTAGAGGTGCAGCCGGATGTCGCCCGGTACGCGAATGCCATGGCAGCTTCTGAGGAAACCAGGGTTGGCGTAGACCAGTTCCGGGGGCAGCAGTCCTTCGTTCAACAGGCGCTGCGGTCCATACAAATCGCCCAGAATTGAATTCAACAGGCTGGCCCGCTGCGCCACGGCTGTCTCGATGCCCGCCCACTCCTGCGGGTCGATCACCATCGGCACGGGATCCAGCGGCCACGGCCGGTCTGTGCCGTGGGGGTCGCCGTAGACGTTGTAGGTGACGCCGTTGTCGCGAATGAGGCGCTGCGCCTCTTTCCAACGGCTGGCCAGATCTTCGGGTCCCGAGGCTTTCAGCGCTTCCATCAGGGCGCGCCAATGCAGGCGCGTGGTGCCCTGCGCCGTCGCTAGTTCGTCGTAATATCCTTCGTTCGGCGAGTAGTCCCAGCCCTGGGCGACACAACTCCCCTTCTCATTCGGACCCTGCAACCTCACCTCCGCCCAACATCCTGCGGTGTATTAGTGAAATTCTGTCACATTTCCGTCATCCGCGATCACCTGGCGTACGGACTGCGCCGAAGATCCAGCGTATACGGGAACTGCGCATTCGTCTCCTGCACCGGCGCCTGCATCGGCCCCGGCGTATGCCCGAACCGGAAGAATCGCGCGGACCGCCTGGATTCCGCCTCCGCCGCGTTCACCGGGAACGTCACATAGTTGCGGCCGCCCGGGTGCGCCACGTGATACGTACACCCGCCGATTGACCGGCTTGACCACAGATCCAGCAGATCGAAGATCAGCGGCGTGTGCACCGGAATCGTCGGGTGGAGGCACGACGGCGGCTGCCACGCCCGGTACCGCACTCCAGCCACGAACTCGCCCTCAGTGCCCGTGGGCGCCAGAGGGACCCTGCGTCCATTGCAAGTCACGACATGCCGGTCGCCGAACAGCCCGCGCACCTTTACCTGCAGGCGTTCCACCGACGAGTCGACGTAGCGCGCCGTTCCGCCGCCCCCCGGCTCCTCGCCCAGTACATACCAGGGCTCGCCCGCCTGGCGCAGTTCCACTTCCACTCCGAAATGCACCGCGGTCCCGATCGCCGGGAACCGGAACTCAAAGTGCGGTGCGAACCAGGAGGAATCCATCGCGTACCCGCTCGCCCGAAGCTCTTCCAGTACGTCCTCGAAGTCGAGCGCCAGGAAGTACGGCAGCATGAACTTGTCGTGCAACTGCGTACCCCAGCGCGCCGGCTTCGCCAGATACGGCTGCTTCCAGAAACGAGCCACCAGTGCCCGGATCAGCAACTGCTGCATCAGGCTCATGCGCGAATGGGGCGGCATCTCGAAGCCGCGCATCTCCAGCAGACCCAGCCGCCCGGACGAGGTCTCGGGCGCATACAGCTTGTCGATGCAGAACTCTGCCCGGTGCGTGTTGCCGGTGACGTCCACCAGCAGGTGACGGAAGATGCGGTCCACCAGCCAGGGCGGGCAGTGTCCCTGGCCTGGCAATGGAATCTGCGAATAGGCGATCTCGAGCTCATACAGGCTGTCCTGCCGAGTCTCATCGATGCGCGGCGCCTGGCTGGTGGGCCCGATGAACAACGACGAGAACAGATAGGAGAGTGATGGATGGTTCAGCCAATAGCCGATCAGACTGCGCAGGAGATCGGGTCGCCTGAGCATCGGGCTATCGGCGGACGTCGGGCCGCCCAGGACAACGTGGTTTCCGCCGCCGGTCCCCGTGTGCCGGCCGTCCAGCATGAACTTCTCGGTGCCGAGGCGCGATTGCCGGGCATCCTCATAGATCCCGATCGTGTTGCGCACCAGTTCATCCCAGTTGCGCGCCGGCGGCGTATTCACTTCGATGACACCGGGATCGGGCGTCACGCGGATCTGGCCGATGCGCGGATCGCTGGGCGGCGTTGTGCCCTCCACGATGACCGGGGTCCCGCGCTGGGCCGCCGTGTCTTCGATCGCGGCCAGCAGGTCGATGTAGTCTTCCAGCGTGGTCACCGGCGGCATGAACACGTGCAACTGCCCGTCGCGCGGTTCCACGCAGATCGCCGTCCGCACCACCCAGCCGGCCGATTCACCGGGCTTCACCTCTTTCCCCGTGTCGCTGGGTTTCGAGAAATTGCTGCGCCAGTCGCCCTTCTGTTGCTGGGGTACCTGCACACCCTGGTACTGGCGCTCCGGCACCGGCAGGGGATTCCGCGGAGCCAGCGGATCCTGCGGGAACAGGAACGGCATGTCCGCCGGCGCCGCCCAGGGCAGGCTCGGCAGCGGCAATCGTAGCCCCACTGGGGAATCACCGGGAATCAGGAACAGCTTCTGCCCGCGCAGCAGCCATAGCCCTGTCTGCCACTCCGGACCGCTCTTGCCGTAGCCGCGCTGCACCGGCAGCACGAAGCCCACGGGATGAGTCAATCCGCGCTCGAAGACGCGCCGAATGCGCTCCCGGTCCTCTGCGTTCTCCAGCCGGCTGTCCAGTGGGTCGACATTCACCGGCAACTGCCGCTCGCGCTGCAGGTAGTGCAACGGATCTTCAAAAGCAGCATTGACGTAGTCGGGATCCAACCCCAGCCGCCGGGCCAACCTCTCAGTGAAGTCGAAGGCGTCCGCCTCGGTGTAGCCGTGGCTCTCGTCTTCGGCCGCGATCAGGCTCGGGTCCTGCCACATCGGCACACCGTCGTTGCGCCAGTAGCAGGTTAGCGCCCAGCGCGGCAGGCTTTCGCCCGGATACCACTTGCCCTGGCCGAAGTGCAGGAAGCCGCCCGGCGCGAAGCGGTCGCGGAAGCGCTTGATCAACTCGCCGCTCATGCGCCGCTTGTTCTGGCCCTGCGCCTCGGTATTCCATTCGGCGCCGTCCATGTCATCGATGGAAACGAAGGTAGGCTCGCCGCCCATCGTCAGACGGACATCGCCTTCGTTCAGTTCCGAGTCGATGGCGTGCCCCAGCGCTTCGATCTTCGACCACTGCTCTTCCGTATAAGGCAGCGTGACCCGGGGATCTTCATGGATGCGCCGCACCGACATCTCATGTGTGAACTCCACCTTGCACTCGTCCACACCGCCGGTGACCGGCGCAGCCGAAAACGGATCAGGAGACGCCGCTACGGGCAGGTGGCCTTCGCCCGCGAACAGGCCCGACGTCGGATCCAGACCGATCCAGCCGGCGCCGGGCAGATAGACTTCGGTCCAGGCATGCAGGTCGGTGAAGTCGTCCTGCGGACCCTCTGGTCCTTCCAACGGCTTCAGGTCCGGCTTGAGCTGGATGAGGTAGCCCGAGACAAAGCGTGCCGCCAACCCAAGGCGGCGCAGCACCTGAACCAGCAGCCAGGCGGAGTCGCGGCACGAGCCGCTGCGCAGGTCCAGGGTCTGCTCCGGAGTCTGCACGCCCGGCTCCAGCCGGATGGTGTAGCTGATCTCCTTCTGCAGCCGCTGATTCAACGCCACCAGGAAATCGATGATGTGGCACTCCGACCGGTCGATCGCCGCCACATAGGCGTCCAGGTGCGGTTCCGCCGGCAGAGTTTCCAGGAAGGGGGTCAGCTCCTTGGCCAGCGAGGGCTCGTAGACAAACGGGAAGTGCTCGGCGGCGGGCTCGAGAAAGAAGTCGAACGGATTGATCACCGTCATATCGGCGACGAGATCGACCTCGATGGAGAAGTGCCGCACCGGCTCGGGAAAGACCACGCGGGCCAGGTAATTGCTCTGCGGGTCCTGCTGCCAGTTGATGAAGTGCTCGCGGGGGCTGATCTTCAGCGAATAGCTCTCCACCGTCGTCCGGCAATGAGGAGCCGGCCTCAGACGGATGACCTGCGGCGACAGCCGCACCAGCCGGTCGTAGTGGTAGACAGTCCTGTGATGGAGAGCGACTCGAATCGCCATGCGTGCCCCTTCCCGTATGCATCCCACGGCCCCTGCCACGTGGAGGGAGTAAGCGAATCCGGCCGGGCTTCTCTCACCCGGCCAGATCCAAATTATAGAGGATGCAGAGGGCTCAGCGGATTGAGGCGGAGCCGCTGTCGCTCTTGCCCGCCTTCGCCCGCAACGGCAACGCGCGCACTGGTTCGCCCGTCATGGCGAAGATTGCATTCGCCATGGCTGGCGCCACGGCCATGATCGGCGTCTCTCCGGCCCCCGCCGGTTCCAGATCCTTGCGCTCCACCAGCACCGTCTCGATCTTCGGCGTGTCCTTGAAGCGGGGCACGCGGTAGCGCGTGAAACTGCCGTTCTTCAGCCGGCCATTCTCAAACAGGATCTCTTCCCGTAACGCCGCCCCGAGGCCCATCAGGATGCAGCCCTCGACCTGAAGACGCAGGTTTTTCGCGTTGAGCACGGGGCCGCACTCGAACGCTTCGCAGATCTCCACGAGCCTCGGGATGCCGCTGGCGCGGTCGAGTTCGACTTCGACGCAGGCAGCGACGTACGAGCCCTTCTCCGTGCCGCAAGCCAGGCCGACGCCGGTGTTCGGCTTCGTCGCCTTTCGGCGCTTCTGCCAGCCAAACCGTTCGGCCGCGGCCACGAGCACATCACGCAGGCGGCCATTCTCCAGATGGGCCAGGCGGAACTCCAACGGATCCTTACCGGCTGCCCGCAGCCAGTTCGTCCATGAAGCTCTCACGGGCGAAGTTGTTGGCCGTGGCGGCGAGTCCGCGATAGGAACCGGAACGCAAGGGAGAGTCCGCAAAGACGAAACGGGTCCGTGTATTCGCCAGCTTGTACGGTGACCCGATGGCCGAGGGGCCCGAGTTGTAGTTCGTGAAATCCCAGCCGCTGAGCTGGCCGTTTCCGTCGAGGCCGGCTTCGATCTCGATCACGCCCGCAGGGCGGAAGTAGCCCCACATGAATTCTTCGGCGCGGGTCCAGCGAAGCGAAACCGGCCTGCCGGCCTCCTTCGCCAGACGAGCGGCTTCGAGAGCTGCTTCGCCGGTGTGCTTGCCGCCGAAGCCGCCGCCGAAGTCCGGCACGATAACGCGCACTTTCGAAGGGTCGATGTGGAACGCCTGCGCGAGTTCGTCCCGCACATCGAAGGGATTGGAGGTGCCGGTCCAGACGGTCAGGCTGCCGTTAGTCCACTCCGCTACAGCGGTGCGGGGCTCCATCGGGGAATGGGCGACATAGGGGATCTGATAGGAGGCGGTGAGTTTCTTCTTCGCCTGCTGCAGGCCGGCCTGCACGGACCCGCGCTCCTGCACCTGCGGCTGGCGGTCTCCGGCCGGTTTCTTCAGATGCGCGTAGAGCTCGTCACTGGAGATCTGCGGTTTGGTCTGCCATTTGGCATTGGCCGCCAGCGCGGCAACAGCTTTGCGGGCCGCATAGGACGTGGGCGCGGCGCAGGCGATGAATTCGCCATCGCGCACGGCCACGACGCCGGGCATCTGTTTCGCCGCGTTCAGGTCGACGGAATCCAGGGTTGCGCCATAGGACGGCGGACGCAGCACACAGCCGTAGAGCATGCCGGGCCGCTGGATGCCGGAAGGATAGGCGTGCGCACCGGTGATAATGTCGCGTGCGTTGACGCGCACTAGCGGTTGGCCCAGTGTCTTCCAGTTCGCGGTGGGGGTCAGGTCGGCGGTCTTGCCGCTGGCATCGCCGCCTGACTTCGCCAGGTCGGCGTAACTCAACGTCTGCTTGCCATCCGGGCTCTTCACAACACCGGCATCGATCAGGAGCTTGGATGCCTCGACCTTCCAGCGCTCGGCGGCCGTGGCGAGCAGCAGGGCACGCGCTTCAGCGGCGGCGCGGCGCACCAATGGAACCGTGACGGGCGTGGAGCGGCTACCGGCGGTGAGCCAGTCGTTCGGCACCAGTTGCGTATCGGCGAGTACCACGCGGACTTTGCCGACGGGCAGGCGCAGTTCTTCCGCCGTGGCGGCGGCGAACTCGGTCCGGGGTCCCTGCCCTTCTTCGACTTTGCCGGAGAGCACCGTCACGAAGCCGTCTTCTCCCAGGTGGATGCGGCCCGCGGTGGAAGCAGGGGCCGCCCCGCGCTGGGCTTCGAGGGTACGTGCAAACACGCTGATCAGCAGGCCCGCGCCGGCGCATTGCAAGAACACCCGGCGGTCGCAGTGGAATTCATAGCGAACCGGTTCGCGCAATTCGTAGCGTTCCGGCTCAGCGGAGGCGATCCATTCGGTTCTATCCGGCATGGACGGCTCCCTGGGTATTCATGGCACTCAGTTTGGCCGCCAGGCGGACGGCGGTGACAATGCTCGGATAGCAGCAGCAGCGGCAGAGGTTGTTGTTCATGCCTTCGGCCACCTGCTGCTCTGTCGGATGCGGATTGGTCTTCAGCAGCGCCACGGCGGTGAGCATCATGCCCGACGTGCAATAGCCGCATTGCAGCGCGCCTTCCTCCAGGAAAGCTTCCTGGACCGGATGCAGCTTGCCGTTCACGGCGAGACCTTCCACGGTCAGGACGGACTTGCCTTCCGCCAGCCGTACCGGGGTGACGCAGGATGGCACAGGCTTTCCATCCAGCAATACAGTGCAGGCGCGGCACTGGCCTTCGCCGCAACCGTAGCGGACTCCAATGAGCCCCAGATCCTCGCGCAGCACCTCGAGCAGCGGCCGGTCCGCTTCGGTCTCGACGCGTTGCGCTTTGCCGTTCAGGTTGAATTTGAACGCCGGCATCGCCTGGCACCTCCTCTGTCTCGTTGTCTTCATGTTGGCATGCCCGGCGGCCGATGCAAACCCCAAAAGACTGCCTATCCAACGGAAGAATCTGGCGGGTAACTCACTGTTTACAGGAGAAAATCGGAAGATACCGTCAATACGGTATGTAACCCGTTGAACCCAGAGGCGCGCCCTCACCAGCAGTCCAGCTTATCTCCGGAGTGGGCGTTGAGCGCGGAAGTTTCCGCCTGGCAAACAAGGAACAGGAATGGCTTTTATTCGTAAGACAGCAGTGTTGTGTGTGCTCATTGCGTCGGCATCGATTGCCGTGAGAGCACAGGAAACCAGCGCTCCAGCGGAGGCAGCGCCCGCCGAAGCTACGGCAGCGCCGGCGACGGCGATCGACAAGCGTGTTTTCGGCGTCCTGCCCAACTACCGCGTGGCGGATGGCAAAGCGCCCTTCTCGCCCATTACCACGAAACAGAAATTCGCCATCGGCGCCAAGGATTCGTTCGACAAACCCGTGTTCCTGCTGGCCGGCTTCTATGCGGGGCTGGCCCATCTGCAGAACTCCAATCCCTCCTTCGGACAGGGTGCGAAGGGATTCGGGAATCGCTACGTCCGTTCGCTGGGCGACACCATCATCGGCAATTTCATGACGGAAGCCGTCTTCCCCAGCATGCTCAAGGAAGACCCGCGGTACTACATGCAGGGCCCCAACGGGAAGACGGGCAAGGAGCGTTTCTTCTATGCGCTGTCGCGCGTGCTGATCACGAAGACCGATTCGGGCGGCAGCCGCTTCAACTTCTCGGAAGTGCTGGGCAACGGAGTGTCGGTAGCGGCCTCGAACCTCTACTATCCCGAAAGCCGGACGTATTCGGCCAACCTCTCCAAACTGGCTCTGCAGATCGGGACCGATGCCATCTCCAACGTGTTGAAGGAGTTCTGGCCCGACGTGAAGCAGCGCATGCAGAAGAAGAAGGCGTCGAAACCCTGATCCCTGCCGGCGCATCGCGCATCGTGCGATGCTGGATTGCTGAACGCGGACCAGACCCGCGCGCAGGGTATCCAGCCAGGAGGTTTCGTCTTGCAGGAACAGAGTTACGCCAAACACGCCAGGAACGTCCCGATGTACCACTTCGTGCTCTTCGGGATGCTGCTGCTCACTCTCGTCGGGTCGGGCGTGAACCTTTGGAAATCGATGGGCGATCACCAGCGCCTGTACAGCGCCGCGCTGATCCTGGTGATGAACATCAGCATGGTGTTCATCGCGCTGTTTGCCCGCATCTTCGCCCTGAAGGCGCAGGATCGCGCCATCCGCGCCGAAGAGAATCTGCGCCATTACGTGCTCACCGGCAAGCTGCTGGATCCCCGTCTGGAGCCACTGCAGATCGTCGGCCTGCGGTTCGCTCCGGATGCCGAGTTCGTCGCCCTGGCGCAGCTCGCCGCCGATAAGAACATGAGCCAGGACGACATCAAGAAGTCCATCAAGAACTGGAAAGCCGACAACTACCGGGTGTGAGGATCGGCGTCAACGTCTCCGGAGCCGAGTGGGGCGAAGACCAACTACCCGGAGTACTCGGGCGGGACTACGTCTTCCCCTCCGAGCAGAGCCTGCGGTATTGGGCGGAGCAGGGGTTGGTGCGCCTGCGCGTGCCGTTCCGGTGGGAGCGGCTGCAACCCACGCCCAGTGGACCGCTGGATGACGCGTATCTGGAACAACTGGTCCTGACTTCCGATCGCGCCGCCGCCGCCGGACTGGAACTGGCCTTTGAACCTCACAACTTCGGGCGCTACCAGATGGATGGAACGGAGTGGATCATCGACCAGTCGGGCAGCCGCGGCCGTACGCCGGTAAGCCGGCACGATCTGGCCGATCTGTGGGTTCGTTTCGCGCAGACGCTCGGGCGTCATCCGGCCATTTGGGCCTACGATCTGATGAACGAGCCGCACGACATGGGGAGTTCCGACTGGAAGCGGATCTCTCAGTACGTCGTGGACGCCATCCGATCCACGGGGGATACGAAGCTGATTCTGGTGCCGGGCGACGGCTGGTCCGGCAGCGAGTGGTGGAAGCAGCGGAACGGACGGCGGGCCTGGATCGACGATCCGGCGGGCCGCATCCTTTACGAAGCTCACTGCTATTTCGACGGAAACCGGGGCGGTCGCTATGAGCTTTCCTACGACGAAGAGGCGGCGCGCGACCGCGATCTGCCCGGTTTGGGCCGCCGGCGCGTGACTCCCTTTCTGGACTGGTGCCGGGAGAACGGCGTGGGCGGGATCATTGGCGAATTCGGGATTCCACATTCGGATCCGCGCTGGCTGCCGGTGATGGACGGGTTCCTTGATGCGGTCGCCGAGGCGGGCATGGACGCGTTCTATTGGGCCGCGGGGGAGTGGTGGCAGGACTATTCCATCGGGCTGCAGCCATCGCGGGATTACGCGGAGCACCGGCCGCAACTCGCACATTTAAAAGCCCGGGCTTCAGGTGGTCTTGAGCAGGACTGAGAACTTCCTGCGGAACTTCGCCACCTTCGGCGAAACGACAAACGCGCAGTAGGGCTGCCAGGGGTGGGCAGCGAAGTAGTTCTGGTGATAAGCCTCGGCCGGCCAGAACTTTACCGCGGGCGTGATCTCGGTGACGATGGGGTCGTCGAAGACTTTGTCCGCCGTAAGCTCGGCGAGGAAGGCGCGGGCCTCGGCTTCCTGCTCCGGGGTGTGATAGAAGATCGCCGACCGGTACTGCGTGCCCACGTCGTTCCCCTGGCGGTTGAGGGTCGTGGGGTCGTGGATCGCGAAGAAGACCCCGAGGATATCGCGATATGACGATATGTTCGGGTCGTACTCGAGCTGAACTACCTCGGCATGGCCGGTTGCGCCACCGCAGACTTCCTCATAGGTGGGCTCATTTTCCGTGCCGCCCATATAACCGGAGACGACAGAGTGGACGCCGCGCATCTGGAGATAGACGGCCTCCAGACACCAGAAACAGCCGCCCGCCAGGGTGGCTGTCGCGGTGCTTGCGTCTTGGCTCATGGCGCCTCCGCTGGAGCTATTTCGAGTCGTACGGTTTCAGTTTGCGAACCCAGATATTGCGGAATCGCGGTTTGGTGTCGTGATCCTGAATGGACAACGGCTCTTCCGCCGAGTGGGGTTCGTAGGGCCGGATGGTCCGGTGGGCCATCTGCCCGATGACTTCCTTGTGGTGGTGAACCAGGACGCCGTTGAACATCAGGGTGACGTAGGCCGGTTTCACCAGGCGGCCGCCCTCAAACTTGGGCGCTTCCCAGAAGAGGTCGTAAGTGTTCCATTCGCCGGGTTTGCGGATGGGGTTCACCAGCGGCGGCCACTGGCCGTAGATGGCGCCCGCTTGTCCATCGGCATAGGTGGGATTGTCCCAGGAGTCCAGCACCTGCATCTCGTAGCGGCTCATGATGAGGATGCCGGAGTTGCCGCGCCATTGGGAGTCGCCGTCGATTTCGGTGGGCGCGCTCCACTCGATGTGGTACTGGGCGTCGCCAAACTTCTCCTTGGAGATGAGGTCACCGGTGCCGCCGACGCATTCGACGTAACCGTTCTCCACCTTCCACTTAGCTGGAACCTGTTTGCCTTTGTTGGGGCCGGTGCCGTTCTGGTACCACTGGGATAGGTCCCTGCCGCTGAACAGCACGATGGCATCGGATGGCGGGTCACCTGCGCGCGGTCCGGGTGTCACGACGGAGGGCCGTGGCCGGGCGATGTCGTGGACTTTCCAGGATTGCCCGGGCAGCACCGGGGTATCGGTATAGCCCAAGGGGGACGTGCGCCAGTTCTTGGGCTTGGGGGTGGGTTGCTGAGGAGCCGACCACGCGGCCGGCGCCACCCCGGCGAGCGATAGAATCGTTCTTCGTTTCATGAGTGTGGCTGGCTGAGAGTTTATCAAAGCCTGCCTTCCCTAGTCTTTCCAGCTCGGCGGTCCAGATGTTGAACTCGTAGCGCTGGGTGGTCTGGTAGTCCGTGGCAAACACAAGGGTTTTGCCGTCGGGAGAGAATTCGGGGAACGAGCTGAATCCACCAAAGTTAGTGATCTGTTGCAGCCCGGACCCGTCGAGTGTTGATGCGGTAGAGTTCAAACCGGCGGCCGTCGCAATTGTGCTTGTTGGACGAGAAGATGATCTGCTTGCCGTCGGGAGTAAAGGTGGGGCGCGAACGAGGCGCAGCCGAATTTCGTGAGCTGCTGGACCTTCTTTCCGTCATCGGCGTCCCGACGATGAAAAGCTCCATCTTCATCGGTTCGGTCAGATTCTCCTTGAGGAGTTCCTTGTAGCGGGCCATCGCTTTGGCGTTGTTGGGATCGGTGGCGCGCCAGACGATCTTCTTGCCGTCGCGGGAGAAGACGGCGCCGCCGTCGTAGCCTTCCCGTTTGGTGAGCTGCTTCTTACCGGAACCGTCCGGTTTCATCTGCCAGAGTTCCAGGTCGCCGGAAGCGAGAGAAGTGTAGATGATCTTGTTCTGGGCGCAGTTCACGGTCGCCTCGGCGTCATAGCCGGGCGGTGGAGGTGAGCTTCTTCGGGTTTTTGCCCGTGTCGTCAGCGACATAGATGTGGTAACCGTCGAAGACACCCCAGACGTAGCCTTTGCTGCGGTCGGGCGGCGCCGGGCAGGCTTCGGCAGCCTCGTGGGTGGAGGCGTAGACGATGTGGCGGTTGTCCTTGAGGAAGTAGCGCAGGTGGTGCGGCCCTTGCCGGTGGAGACCAGGTGCTGGTCCGAGCCCGTCGGCATTCATAACGAAGATCTGATCGCAAGCGTAGGGCTCGCGGGTGGTTGGAAGATGATGCGTTTGCCATCGGGGGCCCAGTACGCCTCGGCGTTCTGACCCCCGCTGGTCAGTTGCTTCAGGTTGGTTAGATGCGTGCCTTCCGGCGCCTCTGTCCGGACAGGAGTGCCGCGGCGAGCGGCAGGCTAGGAACAGCGTTTTCACTACTTAACTTCTCCCCTCGAATAGGTTTCTGCCTGCCACCAGCGCGACCATCTTGCGGTCGGCGACGTTGCGCTGGAGCATCCAGAATCCACAGTCGGGGTGGATGTAGTGGAGGCGGTCGGGACCGAGAACGCCCGCGGCGAGTTCGATTCGGCGGGCGATGAGGTCGGCGGATTCGACGCCGTTGTCCTTGATGTCGACGACGCCTAAGCCCATGCCGATGCGCGGATCCAGTTCCTTGAAGTGTTCGAGCTCGGCGTAGCCGCGGCGGGCGAATTCGAGCACGAGGTGATTGACTGCAAAGTCCGTTCAGGAAGGGTAACAGATTCTGCCAGAACCCTTTTTGTACAGATTGACCGCCGTAGTTGCCGAAGCAGATGTGGAGAGCCCGGACTCCGGCAATGCCTTCCAGGACGTGGTTGAAGGCGGGCAGCGCCCATTCGGCGTCCTCGGGGTGGCCGCTGATGTTGGCTTCGTCCAACTGGACGATGTCGGCATCGATGTTCGTCAACTGTTTGCGGAGGACGTCGGCAATCGCCATGCAGAGTTCGGGGCGCGATTTGTAGTGCCGGTCGGTGAGCACTTTGGTGAGCATGTGCGGCCCGGTGCAGGTGAATTTCAGGGGCTGGCTGGTGAGCTTGCGGGTGAACTCGAAGTCGCGGGGCAGATTGAGGGTGCCGCCGGTGATGGGGCCGGTGACGATGCCGGCGGGATCCGTGCGGTAGGTCAACCCCTGGTCGGCGCGGAAGGCCTCGATGTCTTCCAGGGAGAATCGCGTGCGGATTCCGTCCATCTTGGAGACGAAGTAATCGATCATGCCGTTCGTCTCGGGGTGACCGGGATCGAACCGGTTCAACTCGCCGTCGGCGACGACGTCGATGCCGGCCAGTTCCTGGGTCTTCAGCACGACGAGGATCGCGTCACGAAGCGTGGTGCGCGAGGTGTCGCCGGGCAGCCAATGAGGAATCGGGTAGCTGCCCACGACGGTAGTCTTGATAGCCATTTGAGGTATTGTATCCCGACGAATCGCCCTCGCCCTTTCGCGTAGAATTAATATTTGAAGCCCGGTCGCGTCACGGTTGTAGTTCCCACACTGGCAGGAGACCGCCGGCTGCCGGACTGTCTGGCTTCGCTGGAAGGTCAGACGCTGCCGGAGGTTACGGTGGTGGTGGTGGACAACAGCGGATGCGGGCGGATTCATACGACCGGCGCGGCCCGCTACCGGTTCCGTTTGATCGAAAACAAAGCGAATGTAGGGTTCGGCGCCGCGGTGAACCAGGGATACCGGCTGGCGCCGGCGGAGTATCTGGCCGTGCTCAACGACGACGCGGTGGCCGATCCGCGCTGGCTGGAAGAGATGGTGAAGGCGCTGGAGGCGAATCCGAAGGCCGGCATGGCCGCGGGCCGGATCCGGCTGGCAGGCACCGGACGGCTCGATTCGGCGGGCATGCTGATCGCGGGCGACGGCAGTTCGAAGCAGCGGGGCCACGGTACCCGGGACGATGGGTTTGCCGAGGCGGGCGAGGCGCTGCTGCCCAGCGGCTGCGCGGCGGTGTACCGGCGTGAGATGCTCGACGAAGCCGGGCTGTTCGAAGAGGATTTCTTTCTGTACTGCGAAGACACAGATTTAGGATTGCGAGGCCGTTGGGCGGGCTGGAACTGCGTGTATGTGCCGACGGCGGTTGTCGATCATGCCTACTCGCAGAGCAGCGGGGCGGCTTCGGCGCGCAAGGCCTGGCATGTGGAACGGAACCGGCTGCGGCTGGCGGTGCGCTGCCTGCCGCTGAGCAGCCTGTTGATGGCACCGTTCTATGCGGTGGTCCGGTATTTCTGGCATGCGGCGGGGCTGTTCACGGGCCAGGGCAAGGCGGCGGAGTTCCGCACGGCGGGCGGCAGCGGGCTGCAACTGCCGTGGCTGGTAGTGAAGGCGCATCTGGACCTGCTGTGGAATCTGCCGAAGCTACTGCGGCAGCGGGCGCGCATCGCGGCGACACGCCGCATCGGTACGGCTGAGTTCAAGAAGGTGCTGAAGCGGCATTCGATCGGCGTGAGAGAGGTCGCGGCGCTGTGATCGACTCACGCACACTGCTGATCATTCCGGCCTTCAACGAAGAGGGCGCCATCGGGCGGGTGGTCCGTGAGGTGAGAGAAGCGTATCCGGACTTGCATGTACTGGTGACGGACGACTGCTCTGAGGACGCGACGGTCGACCAGGCGATCATCGCCGGCGCGCGCGTACTGCAACTGCCTTGTCATCTGGGCCTGGGCGGCTGTGTACAGGCGGGCTACAAGCTGGCGTTTGAAGAAGGCTACGACACCGTGATCCGCATTGACGGTGACGGGCAGCACGATCCAAAAGACATTGCGCGGCTGCTGGAGAAGTTGCGGACATCGGGCTGTGAGATGGTGATCGGGGTCCGCGCGAAGGAGTCCGGCGGGTTGCAGACGCACCCGATCCGCAAGATCGGCATCCACTTTTTCCGGATGCTGCTGAGGCCGATTCTGGGGCGGCCGGTGACGGACCCGACGTCGGGCTTCGTGGCTGTGAACGCGAAGGCGCTTTCGGTATTCAGTTCGAGTTTTCCGCTGGAGTACCCCGAGATCGAGACGCTGGTGGTGCTGCAGCGCAGGAAGTTCCGGTTTGAGGAAGTGCCGTGCCGGATGCGAAAGCGGATGGCGGGGCGGAGCTCGATCACGGCGATGAAGTCGGTCTACTATGTGATCCACGTGCTGCTGGGGGTGTTCATCAACATCCTGCGGTTTGACGGGCGGGCCAGGAAGGGTCAGGGGTAGGCCGATATGGAACTGCTGCTCGACATCCTGACCGGTCTGGGGATTCTGCTACTGGTGATCGTGCTGCGCTCGCTGCGGCGGGATCACATCCGGGTGGAGCATTCAGTGAGCTGGCTGGCGGCCGCGGTAGCGCTGATTGCGCTGTCGCGCTGCGGTCCGCTGCTGGTGAGGCTCTCCGGTTATATTGAGCTGAAGGAACCGGCAATCACGCTGCTGTTCCTGATTCTGATTGTGTTTCTGGGCGTGTTCTACCGCTTTTCGCGCGCGATCTCAGAATTGAAAGACATGAACATCACGCTCACCCAGCGGGTAGCGATTCTCGAGTACAAACTGCAACGACAGAATGAAGAACAGCAAGCGAAACACTGAGAAGACACCGCGTGCGGCGGCTGTGCCGGAGGGTGCTCCGTCGAATGGCCTGCCGTGGTGGGCACCATTGTCGGCCGCGATCCTGGCTCTGATCGCCTACTTCCCCGCCCTGAGCGGACCGTTCCTGTTTGACGACCTGAGCCTGCCGATGATGAGCCGCGGGGTGGGCATCAATTACCAGGAGTTCCTGCACCGCGGGGTGCGCGCGCTGACGAACATCAGCCTGCTGGCCGACCGCGACATGTGGGCGATGAACACCACGCCTTACCACGTGGAGAACTTCCTGCTGCACCTGGTGAATGCACTGCTGGTGTACTTCATTCTGAAGGCTCTGCTGGAGCGGGCGGGCCGCGAAGGGCGCGGCGTGCTGGTGAGCGCGGGCTTCGGCGCGGCGGTGTTCCTGCTGCATCCGCTGCAGACCGAAGCTGTGGCCTACATCGCCAGCCGGAGTGAAGTCCTTAGCGTGTTCTTCAGTTTCGCGGCGTTGCTGGTGTACCTGCGGCGGAAAGAGACCGAGGTTTCCTGGGCGCACACGATTGTGGTCCTGCTCCTGATCGGGCTGGGCGCGCTGAGCAAAGAGACGGCCGTGGCGATGGCGGGCGTGCTGCTGTTGACGGATCTTTACTTCCACGAGGGCTCACCGCTGGAAGGAGTCGTAAAGAACTGGCGGCTGTATGTTCCGCTGCTGGTGGGCGGAGTGGGCGGGGGCCTGTATGTGTACCGGCTGGCGAGCCGTGAGGGCACGGCGGGTTCGTCGTTGAGCTTCTCGCCGCTGGACTACCTGTTCACGCAATTCCAGGTGGTGTGGGTGTATGTGCGGCTTTTCGTTGCGCCGTATGGACAGAACCTGGATCATGGGTTCCCCATCACCAAGGCGCCTGGCGGTGTGCTGTCCTGGCTGGGGCTACTGGCGATTGTGGCGGCCGCCGGCGCGGCGATTGTGTGGCGGAAGAAGTATCCGCTGGCTTCGCTGGGCATTCTGACCTTCTTTGTGCTGCTGACGCCGACCTCGTCGATTCTGCCGATTGCGGATGCGCTGGTGGAGCGCCGTGTGTATTTCGCCTCGATCGGCCTGCTGCTGATCCTGTGCGAGTTCCTGTCGCGGTGGACGTTGAACGGAGCCAAGGTAGCGGGCCTTGCCGCCTTGGCTGTGGTGATGACGATTCTGACGATGTTCCGCAGCGACCTCTACACCAACACGCAGGCGATGTGGGTGGAGTCTGTCAAGCAGAACCCGCAAAACTACCGGGCGCAGTTCCAACTGGCGTACTCGTATTACGAGAAGGGCGAGTGTTCGAAGTCGCTGGAGCACTACAAGGCGGCCTCGCTGCTGCAGAAGCCTGACTACCGGCTGCTGGTCGACTGGGCGTTGGCCCTGGATTGCGCCGAGGATGTCCCTGGGGCGATTGCGCGGCTGCAGGAGGCGACGAAAGTGGAGAACACGTCCATGGCGTGGTCGACCATGGGCATGATCTACGGCAAGCGGAACCAGCCGCAGCTCGCACTGGATGCTCTGAATCACGCGTTGGAGCTGAACCGGCGGGATGCGATGATCTGGGTGTACCGGGGCAACGTGTACTTCACCCTGGGCCAGCATCAGCAGGCGCTCTCGGACTTCGAGCAGGCCCTGCACCGGGATCCCAACAATCCGGCGGCGCAGCAGGGCAAGGCGGCAGCGGTCAACGCCCTGGGCAGAAAGTAGCGGCGCCGTGCGGATCGGGGTGAATGCGCTGTATCTGATCCCCGGCGGAGTGGGCGGTACGGAGATCTATCTGCGACGCCTGCTGGAAGCGATGGAGCGGATCTCGAAGCACGAGATCGTGGTGTTCACCAATCGCGAGACCGGGCCGATGGGGCGGGTGTGCGTGGAACTGCCGGTAACGGCCGCCAACCGGCCAGCGCGGATCCTTTACGAACAACTGCAACTGCCGGGTGTGCTTCGGCGTGAACGCATCGACGTGGTGCTGAACCCGGGCTTCACGGCTCCACTGCTGAGCGGACTGCCGCAGGTGACGGTGTTCCACGACCTGCAGCACAAGCGGCACCCGGAGTTCTTCCGCTGGTTCGACCTGCCGTTCTGGCGGCTGCTGTTGTGGGCCTCGGCGCACAAATCACGGCGGCTGATCGCGGTGAGTGAAGCGACACGCGACGACCTGCTCAAGTTCTACTCTCTGGACCCGAAGAATATCTCCGTGGTGCATCACGGCGTGGAGCCCGAGTTCTTTGAACTGGCGGCGCGTCGGGAGGACGGCGGGGTATCTGCTGTGTGCCTCCACAACGCATCCGCACAAGAATCACGACAGGCTGTTGCGGGTGTTCCAGCGGCTGACGCGGGAGCAAACGGGGTTGAAGCTGGTGCTGACGGGCGTGAAAGGCTTCGTGACAAGCGAAGTGGAAGCAAAGGTCCGCGAACTGGGGCTGGAGTCCTCGGTGGAGTTAAAGGGCTGGGTGCCACGGACGGAGCTCTACGAACTGTTCCGGCGGGCGACTGGATTCATTTATCCATCGCGATTTGAAGGCTTCGGCATGCCGGTGCTGGAGGCGATGGCAGCCGGGCTGCCGGTGGCTTGCGGAGATATCGAGCCGCTGAGGACGCTGACAGGCGGAACCGCACTGCTGTTCGATCCTGAGAGCGACGAGGCGATGCTGGAGGCGATGCGGAGGCTGGCGCGGGGGGAGGCCGCAGGCCCGCAGCGCCGCCCCCTTCACGCGCACGCGCGGCGGAACTGACGCTGGCGGCTATCGAAGATAGTCTTCGAGGCGGATCTTCTCGTCGGTCTTAGAATCGCGGTACTTGACGATGACGGGCGTGTAGAGGGAGATGCCCCAATCCTTGCCCTTGCCACGGTGACGGCGCGGGAGCCGGCGACGACCACTGCGTTTTCGGGCACAATGAGCGGCTGATCGTCCGTGGCGGAGTAGACTTCGCCCTTCACGAGATCGTAGATGGGCGTGGAGCGATTGAGGATGACACCGGTGCCGAGCACCGCTTTGGCCTTCACGATGGTGCCTTCGTAGACGCCGGTGTTGCCACCGACGAGGACTTCGTCCTCAATGACAACGGGCAGAGCGCCGACAGGCTCAAGAACGCCGCCAATCTGCGCCGCGGCGGAGATATGGCAACTGCGGCCGATCTGGGCGCAGGAGCCGATGAGGGCGTGGGAGTCGACCATGGTGCCGTCGCCGACATAGGCGCCGACATTGATGTACATCGGGCGGCATGCAGGTGACGCCGCGGCCGAGGTAGCAGCCGTCGCGATTGGAGCTGCCGCCGGGCACGATGCGGACGCCGCTGTTGACCGCGATGGTGCGGACCGGGTAGGTATCCTTGTCGAACCAGGGCTGGCGGGCTGTGTCGATGGACATATCGACGATCCTACCTATACGGAAGCCGATGAGGATGCCTTTCTTGACCCAGCGAGTTGACACGCCAACCGGTGGGGGCGGAGGCGTCGGGCTCAGCGGCGCGGATGAAGCTCTTCGTTCAGGGCGTCTTTGAAGCGCGCGAAGAGGCCGTGATGGGTCACCGAATACGGCCGCGGGGGGATTGGCGAACAGCGTTTCGATTCCGTTTTTGCATGCGTGGGTTCCTAGTTGGTGATAAGTCCGGTGCTGCTGAGTACGGCTTCGATCTTCGCCATGGCGGCCTCGGAAGGCGGGACGAGGGGGAGACGCCAGACGGGCTCCAGCAGGCCCATGCGGGCCATGGCGGCCTTGACGGGGATGGGGTTCGATTCGACGAAGTTGATTTCCATCAGGGCCAGCCACTGGCGCTGGAGAGCGCGGGCGGCGGCGAAATCGCCGGCCAGGCGATGATTGGCGATGCCGGCCATGACTCTGCCGGATCGTTGGAGGCGACGGAGATGATGCCCTTGCCGCCGAGTCCGGCGAGCGCGATGGTGATGGCGTCGTCGCCACTGAGGACGTCGAAGGATTCGGGCAGGGTGGCGCAGATGTTCGCCATCTGAGCGACGTTGCCGCTGGCTTCCTTCACGCCGACGATGTTCTCGATGCCTGCAAGGCGGCGCAGGGTGGCGGGCTCGACATTGACGCCGGTGCGTCCGGCGACGCTGTAGACAACGATCGGCAGCTTCACGGCCGAGGCGATGGACTTGTAGTGCTGGTAGAGGCCTTCCTGGGTGGGCTTGTTGTAGTAGGGGGTGACGGAGAGGATGCCGTCGGCGCCGAGGGCCTGAATCTCCCTGGCGAGAGCGATGACTTCGGCGGTGTTGTATCCGCCGGCGCCCGCGAGCACGGGCACTTTGCCTTTGGCCTCTTCGAGCGTGATCTCGACGACACGAAGATGTTCGGCGTGAGTGAGAGTGGGGCTTTCGCCGGTAGTGCCGCAGGGCACGAGGAAGTGGATGCCCGCCTCGATCTGGCGCCGGACCAGTTTGCGCGAGAGGCCTCATCCAGGCTCTGATCCGAATGAAAGGGCGTCACCAACGCGGTGCCGCAACCTTGGAACTGAGACATGTCTATTCCTTTCGATTCGCTTCTCTACGACTGGGGTTCGGACGAAAACAGAATCTCGCTGAACTCGTGGACGCCTTTGTTGGCGGAGATCCATTGGCGGCGTGCAGGGCTCCGCGGGCGAAGCCCTCGCGGCTGCGGGCGGTGTGGCGCAGGGTGATGGTGTCGGCGGCGGAGTCGAAGCCGATTTCGTGCGGTGCCGGGCACGGCTCCGGCGCGGCTGCTGGCCACGTCGACGTGTTGTGTCGTAGCCGGCGGCGCGTCATGCCTTCGACCAACTTCGAGCAGGGTGCCAGAGGGTGCGTCTTTCTTCGCGCTGTGGTGGATCTCCCAGGCCCACGCTTCGTAACCGGGCTGCTGCTGCATCCACAGCGGCGGCCTCGGCGACCACGCGCTGGAAGATGTTCACTCCGATGGAGTAGTTGGGGCTGTAGACCAGGCCGGCGTGATTGTTCTCGAAAAGCTGGCGGATGTGATCCAGCTGGCCGAACCAGCCGGTGGTGCCGGCGACCGTGGGGACGCGCAGGACGGCCAGTTTCTCCAGATTGCCGACGGCCGCTTCAGGCGCCGTGAACTCAATGGCGGCGTGGACGTCGCGGAAGTTCTCCGCGGTGAAGCCGGAGCCATTCACATTGTTGTGGATGTCGAGGATGAGGGTGACTTCGAAGCCGTACTCGGGGGCGAAACGCTCGAGCATCTT
>JASGIE010000024.1:0-136732 GCA_049841055.1 Paludibaculum sp.
CCGGCAGGCCGATTTGCCTGGGCGCGTCATGCTCCGGCTCGACGCCTATCACAATTGGGTTTCACAGGAGCTGAGGCGGAGCGAACTGGCTCCCGGCAGGGGGCAACTCGGCTATCGGTCCACGCTCAATCTGGGTGTCGGCTATCCCGTGCACCTCATCGGCCTGAACACGGCCTGGATGTGCGGTGACGACTCCGACGCGGGGCGATTGTGGATTCTCGACGATCAGCTGATGCGCCTGGTCACGGACGAGCACGGCAACTCTCTCCAGGGGCTGCGCATTCTCCTCATGCACCATCCCTTCGATCAGCTCGCCGACGGTTCGAAATGTCGGCGTCTCATCGCGGGGCATGTGGATCTGGTGCTTCGCGGGCATCTGCACGAGACAGAGTTGGAAACGTGGAGCGACCCGGGCAGAACCATACGGCAACTCGCGGTGGGTTCACTCTACGAAGGCTGGCGCGCCGATGATTGGCCAAACTCGTGCCAGTTGCTCAGTGTGCAGAGCGATCCATCCGGCAAGCCCGTACAAGTGGATCTTCGGTTTCGCGCCTTCTCGCCGCGGGGCGGACATTGGCACGACGACAGCAGCCTCTATCCGGAGGTGAAGGATGGGCGGTTCAGTTGGAGGCTGCCGAATCCGGCGACACCGAGAAAGAGCGGCGAGTCCAATCCGTTCGATCCCTGGACACCAGCGACCGCCCCTCACTTTGTGGGGCGCTCCGGACTCCTGTCGCGGCTGCAGGACGCCATGGACGAAGGGCGCAGCGTCTCTTTAGTCGGCGATTGGCGCATTGGGAAGACTTCGTTGTTGAGGATGTGCATGAGCCGGCTGGAGTCCAGCGGGCGCACGGCGCGGCTCTTGAGCGGCGAAGGACACGAAGGGGCCTCGGTGGCCGACTTCGTTGAGTCCGCGACGGGCGTGCGCGCCGAGAACACGCCCGATGCGGCGGCCGATCAGCTCTCCTCCTGGGCCCGGGAGGTGCAGAAGTCCGGCCTGCCCGCGGCGCTGCTGGTCGATGAGTTCGACGCCCTGGTGGCCCGGTTCGAGCACCGCTTTCTGGAACGCCTGCGGGGCATGCTCGACTACCTCTGCATGGTGGTCTCCTCACGCCGCGAACTGGACCGGTTGTACAAAGAGCTCGGGCGCACCTCGCCCTTCCACAACCGGCTGGAATTGCGCTGGGTGGGGCTACTGGAGCCGGAGGCATCGGAGCAGCTGATTGCCCGTTCGGCCGGACTGTTGCCGCCCGACGCCGCGTCGATGGTCCAGGAATACGCCGGCCGTCATCCCTTCTTCATTCAGCTCTTCGGCCGCAAGCTCATCGATAGTTGCCGCTATGGGGAGAGTCTGGAGGAGGCCAAGGATCAGTTCCTGGCGGAAGGCAGCAGCCGGTTGCGCGAACTGTGGGGCACACTCTCCGAACGGGATCAGAAGACGCTGAAGGCGGCCATCGAAACGCCTCAGACTTCGGCCGCGGGGTTGCGCCGCCGGGGTCTGCTGACTGAGGATGGCCGGCCGTTCGGGCGTCTGCTGGTGGAGTGGTTGAAGGACGACAACTAGCCGATGAGGCAGCAGGAGCAGATTGGGCGCTACCAGATCACCCGCCTGATTGGCCGTGGCGGCATGGGTGCGGTGTACGAGGCGATTGATCCCTCCATCGGCCGCACGGTTGCCATCAAGACGATCCCGCTGGGAGAAGGGGAAGAGAGTGAGCGGGCCAAAGAGCGCTTCTACCGGGAAGCCCGGCTGGCGGCCATTCTCAAGCATCCGAACATCGTCACCATCTATGACGTCGGCGAGGAGCAGGATTACTCCTACATCGTCATGGAGCTGGTTCGCGGCGCCACGCTGGAGACGCTGCTGCAGTCCACCCCGTTCC
Organism: Paludibaculum sp.; assembly: GCA_049841055.1. Lineage (GTDB taxonomy): Bacteria > Acidobacteriota > Terriglobia > Bryobacterales > Bryobacteraceae > Paludibaculum. The sequence continues at coordinate 1,884 of JASGIE010000024.1, forward strand.
AGGAGTGGGGCAAGTTCCTGCGAGTGCTGCGGCCTTGTGCGGCGGTATTGGACTACGCTCATTCGCGCGGTGTCGTGCATCGTGACATCAAGCCGTCGAACATCATGGTGCAGCAGGATGGGACGCCCAAGATTCTCGACTTCGGCCTGGCGCAGTTCGGCTCGCAATCGACCATCACGCAGAAGGGCCTGCTGGTGGGCACACTCACCTACCTGGCTCCGGAGGTAGTGAGTGGCAAGGCGGCCGATGCGTCCGCCGACGAATACTCTCTGGCGGTCATTGCTTACCGGCTGGCCACCGGCGTGGTCCCGTTCGAAGCGGACAGCATGGCGGCGCTGTTGTATCGAGTAGTGACGCAGAAGCCGGAGTCACCCGACAAGGTCAATGGCGGCGTCCCCGCGCGGATCGCACGCGCGATTGAGCGGGCGCTGTCAAAACAACCGCGGGAACGGTTTCCAAACTGCGTCGCATTCGTTGACGCGATGTTCGGATCGGAGATGCCGGACGCGGAGATTACGTTCATTGGGCCAGTGCCGAAGCCCGCCCCGCAGCCGGCGGAACCTCAGATGGAGCCCGCGCCACGCGCGGCCGGCGCCAAATCCCTCGCCTGGCTCGGCCCCTTGAGTCTGGCGTGGAGCATTCTGCGGAAGTTGTTGCCGACCCTGGAAATCAAGCGGGGGGGCGCCGCGGCGGATCTGCCCCAGCCTGGATTGCCCAGCGGGCCTGCACCTCCGACTGTCCTGCCAGACAGCAGGAACGAGACGCCGCGGGACTCGCTGCCGTCCGAAGCGCCGGAACCGGTGTATCAGCCGGGTGAGCAGACGGTCCTGCTGCAGAAGCCGGCGGATGCTCGTCTGCCGCCGGAAGAGCTGGCCCGTCTCCAGGCCGCCGAGCTGATCACACTGGTCAACGGGCAGCTATTCGAACGCGTCATCAGCCTGCAGGGCAAGTGGCTGCCTGGAGTGGAAGGCGCAGACCCTCCATTGCTTGCTTTTCGCGAAGCCGCGCGATATCTTCTGGCAGCACAAACCGCGTCCAGTTATCACAACAAAGCCGAACATCTCTCACGCGCGGAGTCCGTCCTGATCACCACGGGCAATCAACTATTGCAGGACATGGGCCCTCTCGCGCGCCAACTGCCGCCCGCCCTCGACGCGTGGAAGAACTTCACCCGGGCCAGTCTTGACTCGGCCCGCCGGCAACTGGCCCGCCAGCTTCCGAATCCATTCCGCGCCGGCCAGCCTTTGAAGCCCGATCAGGGCCGGGCGGTTTTCCGCGGACGGGAGGGCATAGTCCGCCAGATTGAGAACATCCTGGCCGATGCGAATCAGAGCGGATCCATCGCGTTGCTGGGCCCACGACGCTGCGGCAAGACATCTCTGCTGCAAATGCTGCCGGCTCTTTTGCCGGATTGCGTTTGCATATTCTTCGATCTGCAGGACAATCCCGTCGATTCGACAAGGGCGTTCTTTCTGGCCCTGGAACGGCAGGCCCGGGAACAGGCGCGCCGCGACCGGCGCATCGAGATCCCTCCACTGCCGGATGGCGGCACGTTTGCCTCCGCCATGGAGTGGTTTCAGACCATCGATGCACTGCCGGGCGAGTTTCGCGTTCTGCTATGCATGGATGAGTTCGAACGTCTGGAGGATCTTTTCCCGGGCGATCGGCAGGACCTGTTGCGGTTGATGGGCCTCTTTCGAGCGACGATCCAGCATCGCAGGAAGCTGCGGTTGCTTGTTTCCGGCGTGGCGCCGTTCGATGAGCTGGGCCAGATCTGGAACGATCACTTCATCAACGTACGTGAGATTCGCGTGGTCCATCTCGAGCGGCCGTCGGCCATGGATCTGTTGATGCGGCCATTGCCCGATTTTCCCGAGGGCGCTGTACCCGAGGCCGTGGCCGCGGAAATATTCGAACGGACCGGCGGCCAACCGTATCTGTTGCAGTTGTACGGGTCGCTATTGATCTCCCGCCTGAACGAACTCGACCGCGCTCAAGCCATCCCGGGCGATCTGCCTATGGTGGAGGACGAAGCAATGAGCCAGGGCGCCTATTTCCTGCGTCACACCTATGAAGCGGCACCACCTGACGCTCGCCAGGCGCTGGAGAAGTTGGCGGCGGATGAAAAACCGGAATACACCCCGCCGGTCCGCCAGTGGCTTTGCCGTCGCGGGTTGATCGACGACGAGGGCAAGTTGAAGATTCCCGTGCTGGCCACGTTTATGCGAAGCGATCTGGGCATGGAGTGAGCCTGTCCTTTCTCCGCCTGCGCCCGGCGCGGCTCGGAATCTCGGCCGCCGCCGGTCCCGGCACCCTCTCTTCGCGGTCTCTGCCGGGTCAGTATCCGGCTTGCTTGTCCACCACATTCACCAGTGGCAGACCCGAAGCGTAGCGCCTGACGTTCTCGGCAAAGAAATCGATGAGGCGTACCTGCCGGTCCGGACTCCAGCCGGAGGTATGGGCCGTCATCACGACATTCGGCAGGTCGAAAATCGGGTGCTCGGTGGGTGGCGGCTCCTGCGGGAAAACATCCAGGCCGGCCCCGGCAATCCAGCCTTCCTTCAGTGCCTTGACCAGCGCCATATCGTCGAACAGTCGGCCGCGCGAGAGCGCCAGGAAATAGGCAGTCTTCTTCATCGACCGGAAGACCTGTTCGTTGAACATGCGTTCCGTCCGCGGAGTCAGCGGAGCGGCGGCCACCAGCACGTCGGCGCGCGGGACGAGTTCCGCGAAGTAGTCGGGCGAGTGGAGTTCGTCGACATACTCCGGCTTGGCAATCGGCTTGGCGTCGGTGCCGATGATCTTCATGTCGAAGCCGTAACGGGCCCGGCGGGCCATATACGACCCGATGCCGCCCATGCCGACAATGGCCATGGTCCGTCCGACGAGCTCGGTGTGATCGGCCGATTTGGGATTGCCAACCGGCTTCATCTGCCGTTTGGCGAACTGCGGCATGTAGTGTGTCGTGATGCCGCGCGTGAGGCACAACAGCATGCCAATGCCGGTCTCACTGATGCCGGGCGCGAAGATGCGGGCGTAATTCGTGACGACCACCGGGTGCGTCTTCAACTCCGGAGCCATGCCTTCCATGCCGGCGCCTCCGGATTGAAGCCACTTCAGCTTCGGCGCGTAATCCAGTTCCGAACCGCCGATGTCGCCGTAAACCACATCGGCTTCGCGGAGCAGGGTTCGGAACTCCTGGCGGTCGCGGGCGATCACAACCTCGACGCTGGTGCGGGTCGCGGACTGGATCTTGCGGACCTCGTCGGGTTCGAACTTGTACAGCGTGACGATCCGGATCGGGCCGTCCGCGGGTCTGGGCGCCACCTGGTTCTCCGTTGCCAGCACCGGGGCTGAGCCGGCGTAGGCGACAAACGTCCTGCGAGTGAGGTTGTTCTCCGGCATGGGGTCTGTTGTAGCACATTATTCGACGGGCGGATGGTAGGATCTGGCAAATGGCGGCGATTATTGTTGATCCGGCGAAGGTCCACGAGTTTCCGGACCCGGATAGTTTCTACCTGTGGCTCAGCAGGAATCATGACCAGGCCGACGAGGTCTGGATCAAAATGCACAAAGTCGGGTCGGGGCTGAAGTCGATCAATGCCAGGGAGGCGATCGATGTCGTCCTCTGCTGGGGCTGGATCGACGCGGTGCGGAAGGGCCTGGACGAGAAGAGTTTCCTGCAAAGGTATACGCCGCGAGGCAGGAAGAGCATCTGGAGCAAGATCAATGTGGACAATGTCGCGCGCCTGGTGAAGGAAGGGCGCATGACGGAGCACGGCCTGCGCGCGGTGGAGGCGGCGAAGAAAGACGGGCGATGGGACCGTGCCTATGGAAGCGGCCGGGATCTTCAAATCCCCGGCGACCTGCAGGCCGCGATCGATGCCGAGCCCGAGGCGAAGGAGATGCTCGCCCGCCTGAGCGAGCAGAACCGGTTTGCCCTCGCTTTCCGCATGCATCAGACCAAGACAGAGGCGGGCCGGCGCAAAAAGATCGACGCGTTCGTGGCGATGCTGAAACGCGGCGAAACGATCCATCCTCAGCGCAGGAAGTAAGAGCCCGGCGACTTCAGGCCGATAGCTTCGGCGGGACGATGATATGCCCACCCTGTTCCCGAAGATCCGGAGCTTCGATGCCCTGCAGCGCCAGTTGGGCCGCCAGTTGGCCCCCGTGGTGTGTGTCGTGCGATAGGATCCGCCAGATCGTCCATTGTCGCGAGACCACGTAATTGTCGATGAGATAGGTCTCGAATAGATCGTCGACAGTCCATTCCTCCAGCAGGCGGTGGATGGGCTGCCAGGAGAGGTCGAGCCATTCCTTCAGGGCGGCCGGATCGTCGGCCGGCACCGACTTTTCTTCGACGCACCGCGTGCCGTCGTCGTCATACTGCCATTGCGGGACGCGGGCGGCGACAGGCTCGATGCCCGGGGCCTTCATGCGGTCCAGCCAGGTGATGCGGCCCATGCAGATGTGCCGAAGCAGTTCGCCTGTTGACCTGCGATCCGGCGCGGGCTTCCAGCCGAGCTGTGCCGGGGTGAGCGGCGCGGCGGCGCGGATAAGGCTGGTCTGATAGCCGTCCCATCCTTCCAGAATTCGGGCGAGCCTGTGCATAGCGGGGGATTGCTCCTGTTCAAACAGGGTAGGACTGCTTCGCGGCCATTCTAGCAGCCTGAGTCAATGAGGTCTGCTCAGATGAATCCTCAGCGGCAGTCTTCATCTATCCACTCGGCCTCTATCTCATCGGCGGAACGAGTGTCCCGGAAACCGCACGAGATAACAGTGTCGACAGCCAAGCGAAGATCGCACCAATACCCGTTGTCCCCCTCACCGTCGTCGCGCAATGCGATTGCACCTGGCTCGGGCGGGTCGTATTCACGGAGGTTGTGCCCGCTCCTGTTCAACGAGGATACGATGCTCTGCATAACCGGCGCGATAGCGTCATGAAGAATGGCAAGAACCTCAGCTGCCAGCTCAGCCTGAAGCCTTCTTGCACCGGGCTGAACCTCGCACTCATCCAGAAAAGCTTCCCTCGAATACTTAGCAGCGAGTGAAGGATCACTTGCACGCAACGTGGTGACGATGTTGACCTGGCATACTCCACCAGACACAAGGTACGAGGTGCACCACGCATTACACAGGCCTTGTAGTGAAGTGGGCTCGATTCCGGCAAGGAGTTTTGATTCGATGGCGTTGATCAGTTCCAGCTTCTGACTGGGTTGCATGTCAATGGCGGCAGGGGCATCCAACCCAGCAGCCCAGGCGCGAAGGGCGGTGGGTAGATCCCTCTCCGTCACCTGCGAAATGTAAGTTCCACCACCGAAATCCATTACAAATGTATAGAGCATCTACGAACTCAGTATCGATCAAGGGTTGGCTGAAGACCACGGGGCATCGATGTAGGGCCGGTGTATGGTGAGAGTGATGACGCTGGGAACGTTCTCCGCGATGCTTGCGATCATGTCTCAACCGGTGCCTGTAAATGATGTCGCGCTATCGATACTGGAGACGCCTCCTGCCCGGCATCGTGGTGTGATACATTCTGGCTGATTCCAATGATCTCCCGACTTGTCCTCCTCGCCTTCTTCTTTGTCTCCAGGCCCCCTGAACTCACGTTCGACAAATCGATGATCGATGCCGGCGCGGCCGAACCCGCCGCCTTCGCCGACATCAATGGAGACAAGAAGCTCGATATCGTCGCCGGTGAGTATTGGTACGAAGCACCCAGTTGGACGCCGCACCGCTTCCGCACCCTCCCGTTCCTGAATAACTACGTCGACGACTTCTCCGACCTCGTGGCCGACTACGATGGGGACGGCAAGCTCGACGTCGTCAGCGTGGGCTGGTTCTCCAAGAACGTCTCCTGGTGGAAGAATCCGGGTACAGCCGGCGAATGGAAGCGCGAGGACATCGAGACGAAGTACAACGTGGAGTTCGCCTTCCTTGTGGACGCCGATAGCGACGGCAAGGCCATGGAGATCCTGCCGCAGTTCGGCAACGGCAATGCGCCCCTCACCTGGTATGAGTTCAAAGGCGGAGCCTGGCAGGCCCATGTTGTCAGCCCCAAAAGCTATGGCCACGGCATCGGCGCCGGGGATGTGAATGGTGACAAGCGCACCGATATTGTGACGCCGAAGGGTTGGTTTGAAGCACCTGCCGATCCGCGCAACCAGCCGTGGATCTACCACTCCGACTTCGACCTCGGCGACACCGGGTTCCTGCACGTTCTGGACGTGAATGGCGACGGCCGGGCCGACATCGTCACCTCGATGGCGCACAACTACGGCATTTTCTGGTTGGAACAGGGCGCCGACGGAAAGTGGATCAAACACCTCATCGACGACTCCTGGTCGCAGGGCCATGCCACCGTGCTCGTGGACATGAACAAGGATGGCCGCCTGGATCTTCTCACCGGCAAGCGCTACATGGCGCACAATGGCAAGGATCCGGGCGAACGCGAGCCGCTGGGCGTCTACTGGTATGAGAACGCCAAGGACGACAAGGGCGAGCCGATGTTCGTCCGCCATGTGATCGACTACTCGACCCGGACCGGCGGCGGCATGCAGATCGCCGTGGCCGACATCAACGGCGACGGCCGGCCCGATTTTCGCCACCGGCGGTAAATCCGGCCTCTTCCTGTTCAAGAGTGTTGTGCCCAAAAAATAGCCTCCGCGACGGCGGGCAGCATGGGTCCAGGCTCTGATTCAGAGCCTGGAATCCGATATGCTATTTCTGCCGACGACCATGAGACCCCTGATCCTTTGCGCGTTCCTGCTGGCGCCCGCGTTTGGCGCCGACCCCATCCGGTTCCTTGCTGAGAAGAAGGTATTCGTTCTCGATGCGGGCCCCAATACCGTGGCCATCGGTGTGAATGAGCGCAGCGAGATCCAGCCTCTCTATTTCGGACGCCGTCTGTGGCGCGACCAGGATCTGCCCGCCGCGCACTCCCTCCGTGAATGGGCTTCCTTCGATCGCACCTCCACCACCACGCCGCAGGAGTATCCCGGCTACGGGGCCGGCCTCTTCGTGGAGCCGGGCATCAAGGTGACTCTGCAGAACGGCGTGCGCGATACCGTGTTGCACTACGTCTCCCATGAGATCAAGGGCGACTTGCTCGAGATCAAAGCGAAAGACCAGGGGTACGACCTGCAGGTCTCGCTCTTCTACCACGTCTATCCGCAGGGCATCATCGAAAAACACACGCTGATCACGAACAGGACTCCAAACCTGCTGACCCTGGAATCGGCCCAATCGGGCACTCTCCACCTGCCTCCGGGCGAAGGCTACCGCCTGACCTATCTCTACGGCCGCTGGGCCGGCGAGACGCAGATGGTGCATGAACCCATCAATCCCGGGGTCAAAGTGCTGGAGAGCCGCCGCGGCAACACGAGCCAGCAGTCCAATCCGTGGTTCGCTATCGATGGACCGGAGCCGGTCAGCGAGACCAACGGCTCCGTCTGGTTCGGAGCCATCGGCTGGTCGGGCAACTGGCGCATCGCCGTCGAGCAGACGCCACACCAGCAGGTGCGGGTGACAGGCGGCTTGAATACGTTGACTTCGCCCACACGCTGAAGCCGGGCGAGTCCCTGGAGACACCGGCGTTCTACCTCGGCTATACCAACCAGGGCTTCGGCGAGGCCTCTCGAGCGTTCCATCGCTTCCAGCGCGAATTCATCCTGCCCGGCGGGCTGACCTCCAAGGCGCGGCCGGTCCTCTACAACTCGTGGGAAGCCACCACCTTCAACGTGAACGAGCAGGGCCAGACCGAACTCGCGAAGAAGGCCGCCTCCCTGGGTGTGGAGCGCTTCGTGATGGACGACGGCTGGTTCGGAGCGCGCAACGACGACCATGCCGGCCTGGGCGACTGGACGGTGAATCCGAAGAAGTTTCCGAATGGCCTGAAGGCCCTCATCGCGAACGTGAAGTCGCTGGGCATGGACTTCGGCATCTGGGTCGAGCCCGAAATGGTGAATCCGAACAGCGATCTCTACCGCGCGCATCCCGACTGGGCGATGCACTTCCCGGACCGCCCGCGCACCGAGGCGCGCAATCAGCTTGTTCTGAACATGGCCCGCGACGACGTGAAGGAGCACATCTTTAACGCCCTGGACAAACTGGTGAGCGAGAACGATATCGCCTTCCTGAAGTGGGACATGAACCGCAACTTCTCTGAGCCCGGCTGGCCGGAAGTGGCTCCGGCGGAACAGAAGAAGATGTGGCTGCAATACGTCCACAACGTGTATGAGATCATCGACCGGCTGCGGAAGAAGCACCCCGGCCTGGAGATCGAATCCTGCTCGGGCGGCGGCGGACGCATCGACCTCGGCATCATGCGCCGTGTGGACCAGGTGTGGACCTCCGACAATACAGACGCCTTGGACCGCCTGAAGATCCAGGAAGGCTACACGCAGGCCTACACGCCCAAAGCCATGATGGCCTGGGTCACGGACGTGCCGAACTTCAATGGCCGGTCGACGCCGCTGGCCTTCCGGTTCCTGGTGGCGATGCAAGGTTCGCTCGGCATCGGCAACAACCTGAACCACTGGAAGGCGGAGGACTTCGAACTCGCGAAGAAGATGATCGCCTACTACAAGCAGGTGCGGACGACAGTGCAGACCGGAAAGCTCTACCGCCTGGCCTCGCCCCGTGATCCGTCCGGATTCCAGGCGAACCAGTATGTGGCCGAGGATGGCCGCCAGTCCGTAGTCTTCGCCACACTGCATTCCCAGCAGTACGGGCGGCCCGTCCCGTCGCTCCGCCTGCAGGGCCTGGACGAGCAGGCGGTGTACAAGGTCACTGTCCTCAACGGCCGTACGGTCGAGTTGAGCGGAGCCAGCCTCATGCAGCGAGGTGTGGAACTGCGGTTGACCGGCGACTACGCCGCGACGTCGGTTCTGATTGAGCGGATTTGACGGCCGGCGTCTCTCTCCAGCCGGCCGTTTCTGTGGCGGGGCCGCGGCTACTACCGCACCCCGTCCCGGGCTTCAGCTCAGCATCGCTATGATCTTGGCTTTGCCCGCGTTCTCGGCGATGTTGTGCGGAGTCTCGCCCTCGGCATCCCGCCGGGTCTTGTCTCCGCCCGCGTCCAACAGGGCGCGCAGCATCTTCTCATTCCCCCGCGAAGCGGCCTGGTGCATCGCCGTCCACCCGCGTTTGTCCGCCAGATCCGGGCTGGCCCCGCGCGCCAGCAACCAGAATGCCTGCTTGAACTGCCCCCAGCGGATGAGGTTGTTCAACAGAGGCTGGTCTGACGCAATCGCTTTGTTTGGATCCGCGCCATACGTCATCGCGATCGCCGACAGTTCCTCATTCCCATTCCAAAGCGCGGGTACCAGCGCTTCAGTGGAGTCGGCGCCCTTCTGCAACAGCAGTTCGAACAATGCCGTGTTCTTCGCGCCGGCGGCCAGATAGACGGCGTCGATCTCGTGATCCCACGATTTCGCACGAGCCTTCACATCCGCTCCGGCTTCAATCAGCAGCCGGGCGGCGGGCAGGGTAGGGAACCCGGGCAGACGCGACCCGGCGGCGCAATGCAGGGCCGTCAACCCGGAGATATCTCGATCCGTCGCGAACGACGCCTGTTTGGTCAATGTTTTCCGGATGCGCGCGGTGTCGCCCAGCGCGGCTGCGATGAACGGATCCACTTTGGCTCCGCCGGCGCGCAGGTGATCAATGAAGACGGGGGAGCCGACAAACGAGGCGATGACGAGAGCCCGCGCTGGGGGCCAGGCGGCGGAGAGTTCCGGATCCGCGCCCTGAGCGAGCATCCAGTCGAGGCAGGCGAGCCGGGCGGCATCAGGCCCGTCCGCGGCCGCGTGCGGATGTTCCTGAAGCAGCGCATGCAGGGGACGGTAACCGCGCCAGACCCCGTTCAGCCCGGCGCCGCGCGTTGTCAGCAGTTGCAGGCCGTCGAGATACGCGCCACCGGCGGCGGTGAGGACAGGCCGGGCATGAGCAGCCCAGGCCGGGTTCCCGTCGAGCGCCGCCCGCATCGCCTCGAGATCGCGGTTCTGGATGGCCTGAAGAAGTTCCTGCATCCCGTGGGCCCATTTTGCCACGGCAGGAACCGGCGTGGCGCCAGACTACCGCCCCGGCGAGCCCGCGCCTGACACGGCTCGGTGATTTCGCCGGGGATCCCCTCAAGCTGCCGCGCGTCCGCTAGACGAGCGTGGCTGACAGTTCAATCGGTACCGCGGAGAGGGCCACGGAGACCGGGCAGTTCTTCTTGGCGTTATCCGCCACTTCGGCGAATTCCTCGGCCGTGAGGCCGGGCACGGACGCCTTGGTCGTCAGGATGATCTTTGAGATCTTGAGGCCGGGATTGAGCAATTCCATATGCACCGCGGCCACGGTGTCGATGGAGGCCGGGGGCTTGCCCGCGCCGCTGAGCAGGGCGGAGAGCATCATGCTGTAGCAGCCGGCATGCGCGGCGGCGATGAGCTCTTCCGGATTCGTGCCCGGACCATCGGCGGTCCGCGATTTCACGCTATAGGGGGCATCCACGGCTCCGCTTGCGCCCTTGACGCGGCCGGAACCTTCCGTGAGGGATCCGGACCAGTGCGCCTCACCCTTGCGAATAATAGCCATTCGTGTCTCTCCTTGAGTGTGCGCGCTTCTGCCGCGCACGCCTCTGTTGAGATGCGCTACACGAGGCCCAGGCTTCGAGGATCTACTCCCAGCGCAGCGCTTTCACCGGTTCCACCCGCAGGGCGCGCAGCGCGGGTCCTCCGCAGGCCAGCGCGGCCGCCGCCGTCAGCAGCAGGCAGACGGCGCCCAGCGTCACTGGGTCGTTCGGGCTGACGCCGTAGATCATGCTTTGCATGCCGCGGGCCAGCACCAGCGAGCCCGCCAGGCCCGCCACCAGCCCCAGCCCCACCAGCACGAATCCCCGTCCGTAGACCATTCGGAAGATATCCGACCCATTGGCGCCGAGGGCCTTTCTCACGCCAAACTCCTGGGTCCGCTGCGAGACCAGATGCGCCATCACGCCAAAGACGCCGATGCCGGCCAGCAGGGTAGCCGCCACGGCAAAGACGCCGAACAAATACATGTTAAAGCGGCGTGAATTCAGTTGGCCGGAGAGGCGCTGCTCCATGGTAAGCAGGCTCGCCACGGCGATCTCACTATCCAGCCGGCGCACCGAGGTTCGCAGCATATTCGCGGCCTGCGCCGGGTCGCCGCTGGTCGAGACGGCCACCGACGTGTTCCGCATCGGCCCGGTGCCCACCTTCTGACGCCACCAGCTATAGGCTTGGGCTTCGGGTTCCTTGTCTAGGCTGCGCTCCTTCACATCGCCGACCACACCGATCACTTTCAGCCACTTCTCATCGGAGGCCGGAGTGCCCCACTTCAGACGCTTGCCCACGGGCGATCCACCCGGCAGAAAGCGCCGCGCGAAACTCTCGCTGACGATCACGACACCCTCTGTGTCCGGGCGATCCTGCAGGCCGAAAAATCGTCCCTGCTTCAGCGGAATGCCCATGGCCTGGAAATAGGCTCCGGCAATCAGGAAGTGAGTGCAGACCGGTTCGCGCCCGCGCGTCAGAGTTTGCTCGCCTTCCACCGAGAAGATCCGGCGCCAGGTGCCCTCCAGCGGCAGGTTGCTGGAAAGGCCCACATTGCGCACTCCGGGCTGAGTGGCCAGATCCTCCATCAGGCGCTGTTGGAACGACTCCACATCGGAAGTTTTCGAATAGCGCGCCGTGGGCAGGTCGACCGACGCGGTCATGAGATGGTCGCTGCGGAAGCCGGGATTGGAACCTTTGAGGGTGAAGAACGTGCGCATCAGCAATCCGGCCCCCACCAGCAGGATCATGGCCAGCGCCACCTGTGCCGCCGCAAACCAGTTGCCCAGCCGCGAACGGCCTCGCGAACCCATGCTGCCCGAACTGCCCGCACGCAGCGAGATCATCAGGTCCGTATGGCTGGAGGCTAGGGCCGGAGCGAGCCCGAACGCCAGTGTGGCCACGATCGAAAGGCCCAGTGTGAACAGCAGCACCGCGGGATCGACATTGATTTCGGCCTTGCGTGGCAGGTCCGCCGGCGCCAGGCTCACCAGCGCCTCCAGCCCGAACTGAGCGGCCAGGAAGCCCGAGAACCCGCCGGCGATGCCCAGCACCAGGCTTTCCGAGAGGAACTGGCTGATCACCCGGCCCCGGGTCGCGCCCAGAGACTGCCGCACCGCCACTTCTCTCTGCCGCCCCAGGCTGCGAATGAGCATCAGGTTCGAAATATTCGCGCAGGCAATGAGCAGCAGAAGCCCCACCGCCCCCATCAGGACGCCCAGCATCGGCTTCGAGCCGCCGATGACCTCGTCCGTCAGCAGCGTCACCGACGAAAGCAGGATGATGCCGCCGGCAAGTTCCCGCGGATAGGTCCGGCGGATCAGGTCAGCCACGCGGTCTGAATCCTGACGGGCCTGGGCCAGGGTGACGCCCGGTTTCAGCCGGCCAATCACGCTGTAGTTGAAGTTGTCCCCTTTGTGGGCAATGTCATCCGCGCTCCAGGACATGGGCAGCCAAAGATCGGCCGGTCCGCCGCTGTTCAGCGTCGATTCGGGAAACTGAAATCCCTTCGGCATGACGCCCGCCACTGTGTAGGTCTCGCGATTCAGGCGGACCGTCTTGCCAACGATGGCCGGGTCCCCGCCGAACTGGCGCTTCCAGAGAGCGTTGCTCAGCAGCAGAGTCTTGACGCTCCGCAGGTCGTCATCCTTCGAAATATGGTGGCCCATCACCGGCGCCACGCCGAGCATGGGGAAGAGGCTCCAGGTGATCCGCGTTGCCTTCACACGCAGCGGTTCTCCACCGCCGGACAGATCGCGCGACTCCGTGCCAAAGGCGCCCACCTGCTGGAAAGTACTCGTCTGCCTTTCAAATTCACCGACGTCCGGAGCGGAGAAGGGAATCGGCGTCTGGATCAGCGCTGGAATCCGCGTCTGGATCAGGCAGAGTTGCTCGGGGTCGACATAGGGCAGAGGCCGGAGCCACACCGCATTCACGACGCTGAAGATCGTGGTGTTCAGCGCGATGCCCAGCCCCAGAGTCGCGATCACAGCAAAGGCGAAGCCGGGCGTCTTTCGCAGGTTCCGGATGGCAATGCGCAGATCGTTCCACATATCGCTGTAGCCCCATCAGCCCAAGGGCCATCGCGGGGAGTATGTAGAATCAGGAGCTTAGCCTCGGCACTGAAATACAAGGGTGTCCGGTTTCGGGACGACCCTGTCTTGGCATGGACCTAACCTAGCCAGGTCCGCCGCACCACCTGCATCCCAGCCTTCTGCTTGTCTTTCGCGAATTCCACAGCCGCCTTCACCTTTCGACGGGCCTCTTCCGGCCGCCCGGCAATCGCCAGCAGCCGCTCGGCCACGGCCGCCCCCGTCGTCTGCTCGACGTCGAAATACCAGTCGCCCAGGCCGATGTCTTTCCACATCTGGCCTTTGATCCCATCTTCCGGCTGATGGACGTACATGCACGGAGTACCCTGGGCCGCGGCAATGATCGGCGAATGGCACTCGCTGCTGATGACCGCGGCCGCATGCCGGTAGATCGAGGCCGCCTCATCCGGCAGCCAGAACGTCCTCCGGCGCACCACCTGCGCCTTCACATCGGCCGGCAGCGGATCGTACAGGAGGGGGTCGATGATGTCCAACTCGTAGGTCATCTCCGGGCACAACAGCGCCTTGCCTCCGGTCTTTCGGACATAGGCCACAATGGCTTCGCGCAGTTTGGCGTGGTCTTCTTCCTTGTGCTGGTCGTTGATCGCCGTTCGTCGCTGAATCTCGGCCTCTGTGTAATTGGTCTTACGGATCAGGTGGTAGGGTGTCAGCCGCAGGCGCGGCACTACGGCGATGAAGCGGCCAGGCTCCAGGCCATTCGTCTTCAGGAACGCATCGCCCGCCTGGTCGTCGCGCAGATCGAAGCTGAAGGTTCCATCGGGAGCGAACCCAAGCGCCCCGGCCTCGATGTGCGACGCTTTGAGATTCTCCAGCGATCTGGTCTCCCGGGTAAAGACGAAGGACGCGCCATCCAGCAGCGCCTTCAGCTTCGGATCCATGGCCGTGCTGGCCGCCTCGCTGGAGAGCGTCACCGTGACCCCAAAACAACCGTACGGCCCCTTTGTGCGCTCGTGCCAAGCCCGCATGTGATTCTGCGCGGAAACCCCGGCCGCCGAGCCGTGGATGAACAACGAGGTGGCGGCAAAGGCCTCTTTCAACTCGGGCGTATCCGGTTCGCCGTTCTCTCCGAGCGAACCCTGGGCGATCCTCAGCTTCGGGAATGCCCGCCGCAACATCGGTTCCACGCCGCGATCAATCGCGCTGGGCCAAAGATAGACTGTGGCCTCGGGCACATACTGGTCCAGCAGGCGCAGCACGCCCGGCGTATGCGTGATATCGCCGATATTGACTGTTTGCCAACTGGAGCGCAGCAGAATTGCCTTGCGCGTCGGAGCGGCGCCCGCCCATCCCGCCAGTGCCGTACCGATGAGGGCTCGTCTCGTGAACATGCTGCTCATAGCATGTCACGACCGCGCGAGCCCGGGAACAAAGCCTCGCGCGAAGCTAGTCTCTTGGAAGACTATTCCTCGTCTTCGTCTTCCGGCTCGTAGTGCGTGAGGAACGTCTGCGAGATGTGATCGTGCCACGTGAGCGATTCACGGTCGGCCAGCGACCAGAAGACGCCCATGCCGACGCTGGCCAGGCTGACCCAGCCGGAGAACATCCGCACGAAGCGCTGCGACGCAGTCGGCCTATGGCCATCAAAGCTGACAACCTGCAGATGCGCACCCTGCAGCCCCAGCGTCACCTGCCCGAACATGCAGAACAGCAGCTTGTAGACGCCGGCGATGAAGATGCTCGCAAAGCCGTAGCAGAAGTAGAAGGCCGTGCCCGTCGGGATCATGCCCAGGGTCAGGCGGACCGTCAACAGGAACAGACCCATCATGCCCAGCACGAGCCCCGCATCGAACAGAGCCGCCATGGCGCGCAGTGAAACCGGAGCGACGGGATAGTCCGTGCGGCGGTTCATTTCGCGGCTGAACGGCGTGCTGGGCGGCATCGGCGCTTCGAAGTCGAAGGCCGTCTGACCGGCGGACTGCTTCCTGGCTGTATTCCTCTGCGAATTTCCGGAGCGCTGCCGCGGCGCGGCCGGCTGGCCCGCGGAGTAGTCCTCCAGGCCCACCACCTTGCGCGGTTCACGATAGGGGAACAACGGCGGTTGCACAGGCCTTCCGCCTGTCCGCGCTACCGAAGGATTGGAATGGACCGTGGTGAGCCGCTGCGGTGCTTCTGGCGGCACCGTCTCGGGATAGTATTCGAGCTCTGGTGCTGCTGCTCCGTCAACGATTGGATAGTACCCGTTGCCCTCGTCCATGCGCCGCTGGCACTTCGCACAACGCATTTGATGGGAATGGTTCTCGGCTCCGCAATATCTGCAACGCATACGCACGTCCTCCGCCACCTGTAGCCAGGTGGTTCGTTGTCGGCCTTGGCGCCCCCAGTCGTCCGGAGATCCCGTCTTGCGGGTTCCCATTTTGCCATGCTAGGGTTGAGCCTTGAGCCTCTTGTATTTGCGCCGCAGGCGGTTCGAGGCACGCGCCCGACGGTACTGTCTTTTCTTAAGTAACATAAGTACCTTAGTTTGTCACTATTTTTCGACACTCCTGATCAAGTTGTACTGGAACTTCATTCCTATGCGTCCATTGAGGGAAATGCCTTCCCTCCCTAAATTGGTGCTCGCGGGAGCGGCATTCTTTCTTCTGTCGGCCGCGAGTTGGGGGCAGATCTACCGGTCACCTATCCTTGGTCCAGGCTCCGGATCGCCGGCCGCTGCTCCGCCGCCGAAGGCCGAAGTTCCCAAGATTCCCCGCAAGGATCCACCGCCACCCGGCATCGTCGTCATGCGCGGCATCCGCCAGGAAAAGGAAGGCGACGTCACCCACCTGCGCGAAAATGCCGAGGTCGAGTCCATCGACTACCTCCTCGTCGCCGATGAGATCGACTACAACGAGGAGCTCGGAATCGCCGAAGCGCGCGGCCACGTCCACTTCACCAACTTCATCAGTGCTGAACAGCTTTGGGCCGACCGCATTGACTTCAGCTTCAAGGAAAGCTCCGGCACCTTCTACAAAGTCCACGGCTCCGCCTACGGCAAGATCGATCAGCGACCAGGTATTCTCACAACCGGCAATCCCTTTCTCTTTGAAGGCGATTGGGCGGAAAAGTTCAAGGATCGCTACGTCCTGCACGACGCGCTCATCACCAACTGCGAACTGCCAAACGCCTGGTGGACCCTGAAGGCGCCAACCATCGACCTGATCCCCAACGACCGCGCCCTCGCCTACAAAAGCTGGCTTCGCCTGAAGCAGATTCCCCTACTGTACGCGCCGGTCTTTTATAAGGACCTTTCGAGCAACGCCCGGCGCAGCGGCTTCCTCACACCCAACGTCGGCAACAGCAACCGCCGGGGCCTCATGTTCGGCCTCGGCTACTTCTGGGCCATCAATCGAAGCTACGACCTCACCTACCGGCCGCAATACTTCACCCAGCGCGGTCTGGCCAACACGGTCGACTTCCGTGGAAAGCCAACTGAAAACTCCGATTTCAATGCATACGTTTATGGTGTGAATGATCGAGGTCTGCTTCAGGACGACGGCACTCGCGTCAAACAGGGTGGGTACATCATTTCGGTCACCGGAAAAGCGCAGTTGCCTGGCGGCTTTTATGCGCGCGGCGTCTTCAATTACCTCAGCAGTCTGACATTCCGTCAGGCCTTCACTGAAAGCTTTAACGAAGCGGTTGTATCTGAAGTAAACAGTGTTGGTTTTATCAAAAAGGATTGGTCAACCTATCATCTGAATCTGGTCTTCACCCGCCAGCAGAACTTCCAGAGCCTCGAGCCCGGCGATACCATCCTGGTCCAGAAACTGCCTCAGTTGGAGTTCGACAGCCGCGACAAGCAGATCAATAAGAAGGTGCTGCCTGTGTGGGTCTCCTGGGATACCAGCGCCGGATTGGTCCGCCGCACCCAGCCGCTCTTCCAGACCCGTCAGTCGGTCCAGCGATTCGACGCGCAGCCCCGCATCATGACCGCGCTGCATTGGAAGGATATTCACCTCATCCCCGCGTTCTCCATCCGCGAGACCTACTACGGCGCCTCCTTCCTGACGGCGGCCGAACAGCAGAGCGGCAAAGAGGTCACCGGCAAGGACATCAACCGCTTCACCCGTGAGTTCTCGGCGGACCTCATTCTCCCGACCCTTGAGCGTGTCTTCGACGCCCCCAAATGGATGGGCACCAAGCTCAAGCACACCATCGAGCCCCGAGCCTCCTTCCGGACCGTGTCCGGCGTGAAGGACTTCAATCGCATCATCCGCTTTGATGAGATGGACCTCCTGGCCAATACGACAGAGGTTGAAGTTTCCCTCGCTAACCGCCTCTGGACAAAGACGAAGTCCGGCGACATTCTGGATTTCCTAAGTTGGGAGCTCCGCCAGAAGCGCTATCTTGATCCGGACTTTGGCGGCGCCCTGATTCCGGGTCAGCGCAACGTCTTCCTCACCTCCACCGACCTGACGCCTTACGCCTTCCTGGATCAGCTCCGGCACTACTCCCCCGTCGTCTCCGCCATGCGACTTCAGCCGCGTCCCGGATTCAGCGTGGAATGGCGCAACGACTACGATCCCTTGCGCGGCAAGATCACCAACAGCAGCATCACCGCCGACGCGCGTGTGGACAACTACTTCGTCTCCCTGGGCCACAACAAGGTCTCCTGCGTTCCACTGGTCTCCGTCGATCCGGGCCAGCGTGACCAGTTCTGCGCCGACGCGCCTTCCGGCCAACTGCTGTCTCCGCCGTCCAATCAGTTACGGGCCATGATCGGCCTGGGTCAGGAGAACCGGCGCGGCTGGAATGCGGGCTTCCTGGCGATCTATGACTACAAGACCGCCACCATGCAATACGCCAACACGCAGCTCACCTACAACACGAGCTGTTGCGCGTTCAGCGGTCAATTCAGACGGTTTAACATCGGATCCCGGAACGAGAACCAGTTCCGAGTCGCGTTCGTCATCGCCAACATCGGCAGCTTTGGGACCCTGAAGCGGCAGGAGCGCCTCTTCTAGCAGTCTCCTCTGAGCGAGGAATGATCACGAGGGCTGTACTGTCGGATACAACCCCCAGTGAATAGAACAGAATCCGGTTCTTTGTTGAATCGATACTTGAAGCAACGGCGCCGCCGGTCACTTGGGAAACGGCGTCCCGCCCTCCGGACCGTACCAATCGTACTCCACCACTTTGCCCTGGATCCGCCAGCGCCCCGGTGTCGTCGTCTCCATCCAGTCCAAGGGCTCGGCAACCGGCTGCGGCCGAGACGCCGAGGCTAGCGCAGACTGAACAGCCTTCTTCACCTCCGGGGTGAGAGACCTCGGATCCGCCGAGACAAACAAAGGAGTTCCACTCCTCGCTACCAGGTCGAGCCATCGCGCCGTGAGGTCCCACGGCACATCCGGCGTGATGGGAACGCAGTCCGAGTCGGCGCCAAAAAAGGTGTCCTGCTGCGGAGCCCGGAACGCCAGAGTATTTACGCCCATCCTGCGGGTACGATGGAAATCCCGGCCGCTGGTGTCGTCGCCGATCCGCTGCAGCTCAAACAAACCCGCCCCGAGATGACCAAAGGTGTTGCAACCGATCAGCAGGGCGCTCCCGGCGGCTTCCCGGATCATGCGGTAGAACGCCAGAGTCACCTCGGCCGTGGTCTTGCTCCGGTCGGCGAAGTGCCAGCCGGGTGAAGTCAGTTCGGACCCCATCGCAAACCCCCAGCGTCCGGTAAGGTCATAGCTGCTGTAGTCGTGCTTGATCAACTCGTAGCCCCACCCCGCCACCCGCCGCGTGTCGGCCCGAATCAATTCTTCCATCTCGGGTACGGTTGGATCGATGGTCGCGCCGCGTCCCCTGCCTGGACCCCGCAGCCTGGCGCCCTCGGGTATCGTTGCGGTCGTATAAAGAGGACGCGTCCAGATCCCGGGTCTCACGCCCCGGCTCTTCATCTCGGCGGCCAGCTTCGCCAGATCCGGAAAGCCCGCGTTCCCCCGGTCCCACGGACCGGCCGTATTCGTCACCTGCCAGCCATCGTCGATCACCATGAATGGCCGGTGCCCGCCGGCCGGCGCCAGCTCGTTCAGCAGTTCGGAATCCCGCAGGATCCCGTCGGCCGTGCAATTCTGCCCGTAGGCGTAATACCAGTTGTTGGCTCCAAAGATAGGTCCTCCTGCCAACCGCGGCTTCGGGCACAACAGCCGGCAGAACTGCCGGGCCGAGTCGAAGGCCTTCTCCCCGGCCACGCCTCGGCGCGTGCGGACCACCGCCGCTTCCAAGGTGCGAGCCCCCAGGCGAACGGCACCGCCGCCGTTTCTCACGTCGAGCCAGAGCGAGACTCCGTCCGGGTCCACCTGCCAGAACGCGAACGCCTGGGCGCCGGTCGCTACGCCATAGCCATGAGTCGCCCGTCCATCAAAGGCCAGGAAGTACCACGGCAGCACCCGCTCCCCCAACATCCCGCGCCACTCCAGATCGCCGTAGCTGCGCTCCCATTGTTCATTCAGGACCCGCCACGTAACGGGAACCCGCGCCCGCCAGCGAAGCTGGATCCGCAGCAACGGCGCATCCGGCGCCTCAATTCGGATTGGAATCTCTCCGCCGCGTGGCTCGGCTTCCACCGAAACCCCCTGCCCGGACCAGCGGCTCCCAGACTTGGCCAGCCGCACAAACTCCTTCTCCATCTGCGCGGTCATGCTGTCCGGCGGGCGGAGAATGTCGACAAACCCGGCTGCGGCCGAAGGGGTTTGAGCACTGGCCGGCGCCAGGGGCAGGGCAGCCCCGGCCGCCACCAACGAACGGCGGGTGAAGTTGGATGTGGACATCTGTACGGTCTCCTGTCCGCCCGGGATCATCGCCGGACTCGTCTCAGGCGCCCGTCGAACCAGGCGCCCCGGCGGGCCATGTCTGCCGGACGGGTGTCGCGAGTTCGCAGCGGTCCAACCCGGAACGGGCGCGGCGGCGGACGTCTTGACTCTCACATCCTACAGGCCGGCCGGGGTCCAAGGAAAGGCGACGAATCCGTGCATCCCTGGTGAAACAGCGGCGCCTTGCACAACAATCCAGATCGCATTCCGGCCGCCGGCCAGCGCCCTGCAATCTGCTGCGGCCGAACTCCTGTCGCGACAGCGCTTCGACCGAATCTCCATCACCGTACAAGACAATAGCCGACGGACTGCCCGGGAGATTTGTCCTCGAAAGGACGCGGCTTTTTGTTGACCGGAATTCCGGAACGTGTAAGAATTCTTGGCGCGCGTCTAACTCTGGTCACTCCTCCTGGACGCGGCACAACAGAATCACAGGACATAGGCCCGACTCATGTCACACCTTCCGGTTCTCATCGCCGACGATCACCCTGTCTTCCGCCGGGGACTACGCCAGGTGATCGAGGCCGAGGATGGCCTCGTGGTCGTCGCCGAGGCCGAAGACAGCATTGCCGCCCTTGCTCTGCTGCGCCAGTGGCGGCCCGCCGTGGTGGTCCTCGACCTCGACATGCCCTCCATGGACGGCTTCGAGGTGATCCGCGCCATCCGTCAGGAACAGCTCCCCGCCGCCATCGTGATCCTCACGATGCGCAAGGATGAACAGCTCTTCCACCAGGCAATGACGCTCAATGTTCAGGGGTTTCTGCTGAAAGACAGCGCCGCGAAGGAGATTGCCGCAGCCATCCGCGCCGCGGCAGCCGGCGACTTCTTCATCAGCCCGTCGGTCTCTTCCTATCTCGTGAACCGCGGCCGCCGCCCAATCCGCCTGGTCAACAGCAGACTGGAGGAGGCCCGCCTCACGCCCACCGAGCGCAGGCTGCTCGTTCTTGTCGCGGCCTACAAGACCAGTAAGGAGATCGCGGCACAGCTCCGCGTCAGTCATCGAACCGTGGAAAACCACCGTGCCAATATCTGCCAGAAGCTGAATCTGCGCGGGACCCACGCCCTGCTCCGCTTCGCCCTCGAGCACAACGTCGAGCACGATTGACTAGTTCCGCCAGGACAACTTTGCAGGCCCCGTTACGCTCTGGCGCAAGCTCCCAGCGAACAGTCATAAATGCAGCAAATGTAAGTTGACTTACAGGTGCGGAATTCAAGGCTTGCGTCCCTAACGCACTGATCCTCATTCGGTTGCGAGCAATTGCGTCAGCGGAACGGCTTCCGGCAACTCCATCCGATTAGGTCTATTGGAGAACAAAATCCAGCCGATACTTTCTCTAGGGTGAGTATCGCCCGTCATACAAACGAAAGCGCTTCTTCCCACGTGTTGCCACCCGGTGGCAGCGCCGGATGATCCAATGCCTCAAGAAGTCCAGGTCGCGCGGCAAGCCATTTACGACCGCACAAACAACGTTGTCGCGTACGAATTGCTCTTTCGTGCCCTGCCAAATGAGAATTGCTCCACACGCAATGATGACCTCGCTACCTGGCAGGTGCTTTCAGCCGGCTTCCTCGACATCGGCCTCGACGCGCTGCTGAAAGGCCGGCGCGCCCTCGTCAACGTGCCCCGCAGCATGCTGCTGGATGAGCGCGTTTATACCCTCCCCGCCGATGTAATTGGACTCGAAATCCTGGAGGACGTCGAGCCCGACGCGGAGGTACTGGAAATGTGCCGCACGCTCCGCGCCAAGGGATATCTGGTTGTACTGGATGATTACGTAGGGCAGCCGATGGCCGAGCCCATCCTCGACGTGGTCGACTGGGTCAAGGTGGATTTCCGGGCGCTGGCCGCCGCCGACGTCCCCAAGCTGACCCGGCAGCTCAAACGCCGCAAACTACGCCTTCTCGCGGAAAAAGTGGAAACTCAGGCCGAGCGAGATCTGGCTCTCGCCGCCGGCTACGACTTCTTCCAGGGCTACTTTCTGCACCGGCCCCGAGTGGTCGGCGGTAAAAGCCTGCCTTCGAGCGTGCACGCCAAACTGAAACTGCTTCAGCTCCTGAGCGCTCGCGACTTCAGCCTGAATAAGGTCAAAGAGATCATCGAGCGTGACGTAGCGCTTTGTTACCGGCTGATTCAGTACTCCAATTCAGCGCGCTTCGGCGCCCGTCGCGAGATCATCGGCCTGCGCCAATGTCTCATGCGCTTGGGCGAGGACGAAACCCGCCGCTGGATCGCGATCGTTCTGCTGCCCACGCTGGCCAAGGGACGCAGCCCGGTGATCACCGAGACCGCGCTCGCCCGCGCCCGCATGTCGGAACTGCTCTGTTCCCGGATCGGCTCCGACGTCCATCCTTCCGAGGCTTTCATGGCTGGAATGTTCTCGCTCATGGATGCCGTCCTCCAGATGCCGATGCCGGAAGTCGTCCAGCAGATGGGCCTTTGCGGCGAAATCTCCGATGCGCTGCTGCATCGTGGGGAAAGCCCTCTGGCTACCCTGGTCCAACTCGTCGAGTCCTACGAATCAGTATTCTCCGAGGAACTCCAACCGCTCTGCCGCAGTCTGGGCATCTCGTTGGAGGCCGCCGGTGAGGCCTACATCAACGCACTGGACTGGACGGCGCATATCGATGGTCCCACCGAATCCTCCGCTGCGCTGGAAGGCGATAGGTCGCGCGCGCATGCGCAGTAGCCACGCCCGCCACTACACCGCCGGCAAAGGTCTCACCTCGCAGAATTCATTCCAGAGTTCATGAATCAGGAGATTGAGTAAGGGGCGGGGAAGGACTCGTCGCCCTAGCAGATGGATTGGGGCTATCGCGGTCGGCGGGCTCTAGACGGGGGCGGACGATTGCTCTTGGGGGCGGACGATTACTCTTCGATCGGCAGCGACTCAGCGAGCCGCCCTTCCATCGCTTCCAGGCGGCCGCGCAGGCGGTTGTAATCCTGTTCGCGCTGGCGCACCTTGTCAGCCAGGTGCAGGCAGGCCAAAACAGCGACGCGGGTCGGATCCGCTCCGGCACTCCGGGTGGCTATCTGATTCATCAGCTCGTCTACCGCATGAGCAAGTGCTTCAGTATCACCGGATTCGCCGGAGGAGCGCAGCGTGTACGGCTGCTGGAAAATGGTGACACGCACCAACTTCTTCTCGTTCGATCCCGCGTCCACTTAGTTTCTCCCCTCTCAGCCTTCGGTGAGCAGGTCCATCTGCTCAACCTGGGACAGCAGGGTTTTGATACGGGTGGCAGCCTGTTTCTGGCGGCTGCGCAGCCCTTCGGTTTCTGAACGCATGCGAGCAGCCTCTTCCTGCGCTGCCGCAGCGGCTGTCTCAGCTGCCTCCCGGGCGGAGAGGGCTTCGCGGAGCTGGGCTTCCAGCTCCGCATTTCGATCTTTCAGCCGGGTGATGATGCCAGTCACGTTCTCCAGGCGGGTTTCCAGCCGCGCCAGGATGTCGTTCTCTCTTCTTCCCGGATGGGATGCATGAGGGGTTCTCCTGAACTCTAAACGAAGGCGGCCTTCGCTTTCTCGACCAGCGCCGAGAAAGCTTTCGGTTCATTCAAAGCCAAGTCTGCGAGCATCTTGCGGTTCAGTTCGATGCCGGCCTTCTTCAGGCCGCCGATGAACTTCGAGTAGCTGGTGCCATTGGCGCGGCAGCCGGCGTTGACACGCAGGATGAACAGCGCGCGGTATTCGCGCTTCTTCCGGCGGCGGCCGACGTAGCCATAACGCAGCGCCTTTTCCACGGCTTCCTGCGCGGCACGATACAGTTTGCTCTTAGTGAGGAAGAAGCCTTTTGCCAGCTTCAGTGTTTTCCGCCGCGCGTCGCGGCGATTTGTAGATCGTTTAACTCTTGGCACGTTTCATCTCCTGTTGGAATGCCCGGCCGGAATGGCCTGGGGCTGCTTGGGTCCGCCGCAAAAAGAGGCGGAGTTGAACAGGCTCCTTACGGGGCCTGACGGGCGGCGGCTCGGGCACGTGCCCCGCGCTCGGCGCGCTCGCCCTACGCCCTTAGTAGGGCAGCATCTCGGACAGTTTCGCCTGATCGGCCGCATCGGCGACCACAGACTGTCCGAGCTTGCGCTTCCGCGAACGGGACTTGGAGGTCAGGATGTGGCGGGCGAACGCATGATTGCGAACGATCTTGCCGGTCCCGGTCTTCTTGAACCGTTTGGACGCGCCTTTGTGTGTCTTCAGCTTGAGCTTTGCCATTGGTTTTGTCCTGGTGATACCCACGGGCTGATGCCGCGCAGGGTGAGGATCCCTCTTAGTTTAGCACGGAGGGCGAGGTAGGAAGAACGAATCGGGCCAACGTTTCAGCGTGCTGCGACCGCATGGCGAGCGGTCAGGTCTTTGACGATGCCGCCCAGCCGTTCGGTCACTTCCACCTTGGAAATCGCCTCGGTCGCGCCTAACAGTGTGGCCGCGTGCAGATACTCCAGCGCCGCGCCGGACATCACGACCACCGGCAGCGCCGGATAGTTGGTCCGGATGCGGCGCAGCGTTTCGAAACCATCCGGCTCCGCCATGAAGATGTCCAACAGCACCAGATGGTACCGCGAGCGTTCCAGTTGAGCCATCGCCTCGCGGCCGCTTTCCACTTCGCAGACCTGATAGCCCTTCCCTGTCAGATAGTTGCGAACCTCGGCCCGAAAGGGGGCTTCATCGTCAACAACCAGGATCGAAGGAGTTTCCGCCACCAGCACGGGCCCCGGCTGCCGCACCACCGGCCGGCTGGGAGGCTGAGCCACCTGCCGGTAACACGCCGGCAGCGTGACTTTCAGCGCCGACTCGCCGCCAGGCACCGACGACGCCAGCAGGCCGCCGCCCAACTGGTCCAATCCCGCCGTCACCAGCATCAGGCCCATTCTGGCCTGCTTACCGGAATTCCAGGCAGCCCGCGGCTTCGATAGCAGGAACTGCAGTTTTGCCGTTCCTTCGCACAGCTGCGCCGTAATCGTCACCTTGCCCGAAGCGCTGGAACTGGCGCACACAAACCGTAGAATCTCGTCAAGCACTCCCGTGAGCTCCTCGCTGGAGGCACGGATCGCAATTTCGTTGGGAGGGAAGCAGGTCTCGATGACCGGCCACTCGGCCGGCGCGTCGGCAATCAACTGCAGCAATGTAGCAATTAGCGCGGACGAATCAAGCTTCGCCGCTGGAGGCGCTGGAGAGACTGGCAGTCTCTTCAACGTCTCCAGCGCACGCCCACAGGATCGGAAACTTCTTGAGCGAAGTCGGAAAGGGGATGATCTTGGGGCAGGTTGCCCAGTATGATTTCGCAAAAACCCCTGATCGTCGTGAACTGGTTATTCAAATCATGGGTCAGGCGACTCGCATCACGCCCGATGGCGCACAGACGGTCCATGTGATCCAACGCAGTAATTTGGAATGAGGTATCGATGGAGTCAGTCATGGTCGTTTCGTATTCCACGGCAGCACGGTCCGCGGTCCGCTGGTAAGGCCGCGGACCGCACTGCTCAATAAAGGCAAGACTCGAACATTGGTCTGAACTCCCTGGCCGCCCGCTTCCCATCAGCCGAGCCCGGCGCATTGGACCGTTCTGTTCCAAGCCTCTTCCCTTCATCCGGTTTCGGCGGGCCTTTCCGCGGGCCGGCCGCTCTCTCAACTACGCAGCCGGTGAGTACTTCCACCTGCTCGGAAACCTGCCACCCTCCGATATGCACGCCTGCGGCCAATCCCTGGAATCCTGTTCAAATCATTGAACTATCGTAAGCTTCGCCGGCCAGGGCGCCCCTCACGGGAAGGTGGATGACTCGAAATGAGACAACGCCGTCACGAATCAGAACGGAATCCTCGATGACTGGTCAAATGCCTCGCACCACGCGGGGCCCGGCCTCCATTTTTTTATTCAAAGGTATGGGTTGTGGTGCGAATTTGTCGATTAGGTACTAGTATTGCTGATAGGATCATGTGGATCCCTGTGGGAACTGGATCCATACGCGGATCGCCGGGCTGTTGAGGGAAGAAGAATCTCCGGCAGGGAAGGCCGGAACCGGTTAGGTCGACCGGATTGTGACCGCGGCGCGATGCCGGCTGCAAACGGGCAGGTCAAGCCCGAGCCGGAACGCAGCCGCAGGCGCGAGGAGCAACATGAGCGATTCCTGGGACGGGTCTCCGCGTTCCGGAGCTACAACTCGCCATGACAGGCAGCCGGATTTCCATCCGCCGCACCTGGTCCCCGAAAAACTGTGTTTTTTATCCTGTATAAGGCGTGTAAATTATTGCGCGCTTGCACCAGTCCCTCGTCACTGGCACCCTGCGCCTTTCTCACCGCGCGAGTGGAGGGGTTTCGTGCCTAAACCAGGATCGCTCGCCTGCCCGCGGGCCGCACAGCCGCAAAGTCAGCTTCCCGCACTAGTTATCGCGACAGGCCTGTCCTGCCTGGCCGCGGGCGCACTCCCGCACACCGGGCTCGCGGGGAAATTGCTCTTTCTTCTGCCATCGTTCGGACTGGTAGGTATGTGGTGGATGTTCTGTCGAGTTGGCGAAGAAATTCCGGCTGTATTACCGGAATTTTCCGCTGTAAGACACGAGCCCCTTGCGTTCCGGTCAATTCTGGGGTTAACTTTCGATGCAATGGAGGACGAGAAGGTAATGTATGGGGAGGCCGAGGCTAGCCGCCTCAGACACGATATACTCGGCCCGCTGAATGTTGCATCGGGCTTCCTCGAACTGCTGGCCATGGAATTGCCCAGCGCCGGCAATTCTCCGGCCGCGGAGTACCTCAGCCGCGCCCGGGACGGTGTAGCCAGAGCCATTGCGATTGCGATCACGATCGGTTCGCCGGCGTCCGAGGTGCTGGAAGACGAGGATTCCGTTCCGCCCGGCAGTGCGGATCGCGGCAGTACGGAAGGCAGATCCTGATGCAGCCCAAACCCGGTGCCGGCAATCGCTGGCAGATTCTTGTGGCCGATGACGATCCAGCGGCGATCGCCCTCCTCAAAGCCGTGCTTTCCGGCCTGGATGTCACCATTTCCGGAGCCGAAACCGGCGCAGCCACCCTGGAGATCCTCAAGAGTCAACCCATCGGTCTGGTCCTGCTGGATCTCATCATGCCCGACGTCCGTGGCTTGGAACTCCTGGATCAGATCCAGCAGATCAGCCCCGAAACCGATGTCATCCTGATTACGGCTCACTATTCCACGGACTCGGCCGTGGAGGCCATCCAGCGCGGCGCCTTCGACTATCTCACCAAGCCCATCTCCATCGATAAGCTCCGCCAGAAGATCATCGCCTGGACCGAGCAGAAGCAGCGCCGCACCGCGGCCCATGAACTGGAAACGAAGCTCGTCGAGATCTCGCAGTGTGAGGGGCTGCTGGGCATGAGCCCGGCCATGATGGAGGTCTTCAGCCGGCTGGAACGGATCGCGCCGCACTACTCCACGGCGCTCGTCACGGGTGAGACCGGCACGGGCAAGGAGGTGCTGGCGCGTGTCCTGCATCACCTGAGTCCCGTCTGCGAGGGACCCTTTGTGGTCTGCAACTGCGCCGCCCTGCCGGAGAGCCTGTTTGAGAGCGAATTGTTCGGCCACGTCCGCGGGGCCTATACGGGCGCCGTGGATACCAAGAAAGGACTGGTCGAAGCGTCCGACGGCGGCACGCTGTTCCTGGACGAGATCGCCGAGGTCCCCGTCTCCGTGCAGGCCAAGCTCCTGCGCGTTCTGCAGAACCGCCAGTTCCAGCGCGTGGGCGACCCCACTCCGCGCAAGGTGAACGTGCGCATCATCTGCGCCACCCACCGCAACCTGCGGACGATGGTGGACGAGCGG
Organism: Paludibaculum sp.; assembly: GCA_049841055.1. Lineage (GTDB taxonomy): Bacteria > Acidobacteriota > Terriglobia > Bryobacterales > Bryobacteraceae > Paludibaculum. The sequence goes on from JASGIE010000024.1 coordinate 29,625, forward strand.
CTCTTTCGCGAGGACCTCTACTACCGCCTGGCCCACGTCGAACTGCGCCTGCCGCGCCTCATCGACCGCCAGGACGACCTGCGCCTGCTGGTTCATCACTTCCTCAACAAGTTCGGCGAACAGTTCGGGAAACCCGGGCTGGTGCTCAGCCGGGCGGCCAAGGCGCTGGCGTGGCGCTACCCGTGGCCCGGCAACGTCCGTGAACTCGAAAACTCGCTGAACTACTGCGCCATGATGTGCCGGGGCAACGTCATCGACGTGGAGGACTTCCCTGAGTCCATCTCCCGCTACAAGGTGGAAGGCAGCCGCGCCATCACGTTCTCATCCGAAGAGGATCTGGTTCCGCTGGAGGAAGTGGAGCGCCGTTACGTCCAGGAAGTGCTGGACAAAGTGCAGGGAAACCGCACAAGGGCCGCCGAGATCCTGGGCATTGGACGCGCCACCCTGTATCGCATTCTCAGTCGCGCGGGTCATCAGGAATCGGAATCAGTCCTCCCGGCGAAAAAGAACCAGCAGTCGGCGTGAAGGCGGCCTAATGCATGTCCCGGTCGTCGAGCAGGAGTTTGGCGTCCGCCTGGAACTTCTTGAAGTTTGAGTAGCGCTGGTCGTTCTCGTACTCGAAATAGACCTTGCCGGCTTTGCGCTTGCCCTGGCTCACGATCCGCTGCTGCAGCCATACTCCGTCCACTTGGACACGGTCGGAAATGACCTTGCCGCCCTTCGGCGCGCCATCGAAGTCGCGGAGCCATTCGGCTTCCATGTGAATGGGCATGTGCGTTTGCTTGTCGATCCAATAGCGGATCTTCATGTCAAGGCTGCTCTCGGCTCGCCGCCGTGCCTTGGGAGCGCCGCGACGCGGCGCGGTCTCCACCACCCAGGTCTCCCTCCCCCGCATTGGCTGTTCGCCCAGAAACCTCGCCTGGTGGTAGCGCAGCACCAGGACAGTGTCGATCTTGAAGCGGTTCTCCTCGGCCGCGAAGTAGTGCCGCCGGCGCTCGTCGAAGGGCGTCTGTTGGCGGTACTGCTCCACTTTGCGATACCTGTTTTCCTCAGCTTCGGCGTCCTCTCCGCTCAGCACTTCTCCGCGATTCGCCACACGCCGGTTGTAGGGCTCACCCTCCAGGAATGTCACCTCGTACGTCACCCAATTGGTGCCGCGCAGGGTGCCGTTCGCCAGGGTTTCCTTGTAACGAACGTCTTCTGTGTAAACGAAACGAGCCGCCTGAACCCGGTTGGCGAGTTCGGCGGCGTGCATCTCTGCCAGCAGTTGAGCCGGGTCAGGCGTCTGTGCAAACAGCCCGCAGACCGCGCAACTCCACAGAATTATTGGTTGTCCGTATATTCTTCGTGCCACGCCATCTGAATCGCTTCGAGTTTCGCCTCGTTGGATTTTTCCGGGTCGTCGTCGAAACCTTCAAGGCTGGTCACCATTTTATGCAAGTCTGTAAACCGAACGGTAAGCGGGTCCAGATCCGGGTTCTGCTCGTAGAGGGCGATGCCGATGTCTTCGAAGTCGGTCCAGGTCATGGCTAGATCTTAGTCCCCTTCAACGCCGCGCGAACGGCGGTGTTCATCATGTTCTCGGCCAGCTTGCGCGTGGCGCCGTCCAGGTTCTCAATCCGGTTGCGGATCAGCGTGTGATCGTCGCCGTGGTACACCATCTGCAGTTCGTTCAAGGCCAGGTCCACCGCCGCCCGTTCTTCATCGGTCAGGTCGAGCCACGCATCGCTGGCGCGCGCCTTGTCCACCGCCGACAGGATCGTGTCGGCTTCCACTCGGGCCTCTCTCACCTGGCGCGCGGCAAAATCCTCTTCGGCCTTCTCGTACGACTCGAGGATCATCGCCTCCACCTGCTCATCCGTCAGGCCGTAGGACGGTTTCACTTCTACGCTCTGCTCCGTGCCGCTGCGCAGGTCGCGCGCGCTGACACTAAGGATTCCGTTGGCATCGATCAGGAACCGGACTTCGATTCGAGCCATGCCCGCGGGCATCGGGTCGATCCCCTTGAGGTCGAAGCGCGCCAGGGAGCGGCAGTCCTTCACCAGTTCCCGCTCGCCCTGCAGCACGTGAATCAGCACGTTCTGCTGGCCGTCCACGGAGGTGGTGAAGACCTCGGTCGCCGAGGCCGGGATCGTTGAATTGCGGTGGATGAGCTTGCTCACCACGCCGCCCATCGTCTCGATGCCCAGCGACAGGGGCGTGACGTCGAGCAGCAGCTTATCCTGCACGTCGCCGGAGAGAATCGCGGCCTGCACCGCCGCGCCCAGCGCAACGACTTCGTCGGGATTCAATTCCGTGTGGGGCTTGGCCCGGAAGAGCGTCGATACGGCCGAGCGCACCAGCGGGATGCGGGTCGACCCGCCCACCATCACCACTTCGTCAATCGCCTCCGGCTCCAGGCCGGCGTCGCGCATCGCCTGGCGGCACGGGCCCAGCGTGCGGTCGACAATATCCTTGATGATCTGCTCGAACAGCTCGCGCGTGATCTCCCGCTGGTACTTGCGGTCCCGATAGCTGACGTCGATCGAGGTTACCGGCTGGAACGAGAGCCGCTCCTTGGCTTCGATCACGGCCCGGCGCACGGTCTGCACTGCTTCGCCGTTGCGGGAGATATCCTCGCCCCATTCGGAGGCGATGTCCTCCAGGGCGATCGCCAGCAGCCGGTTGTCGATGTCGTCGCCGCCCAGATGCGTATCGCCGTTGGTGGCCAGCACCTCGAAGATGCCTTCGTGCAGCCGCAGAATCGAGATGTCGAACGTGCCGCCGCCCAGATCGTAGACGGCTACAACCCCATCCTTGCGCTTGTCGAGGCCGTAGGCCAGCGAAGCGGCCGTGGGTTCGTTCACCAGCCGCAGCACTTCCAGACCCGCGATGCGGCCGGCATCTTTGGTGGCCTGCCGCTGGGCATCATTGAAATACGCCGGCACCGTGATGACCGCCTGCGTCACCTCTTCCCCGAGGTACGCTTCGGCGCGCTGCTTCAGTTCGCGAAGAACCTGGGCCGAAATCTCCGGCGGAGTGAATTGCCGCCCGCCCAGCGCCAGCCGGATCACCTGCTCACTGCCTTCGGCAATCCGGAAGGGAAAGAGCTTGATCTCCTCTGCCACATCCGCGGCGCCGCGCCCCATCAGCCGCTTCACGGAGTACACCGTGCGATCGGACCGGTCGATGAGCAACTGCCGCGCGGGTTCACCCACCACGAACGAGCCGTCATCGGCCAGGCTGACAATACTCGGCACGAGCAACCCGCCGTCGGCGCCGGGAATCACCTGCGGGCCCGTCAGGTCCATGAAGGCGACGAGTGAATTGGTGGTGCCCAGGTCGATGCCGACGATGCGCTTCTTATTGATATTGGAGAAGTCGATTTGAAAAGTGCTCATGGAATTGCCAGTCTGCGCCGCCCTGCCGGGCGGTCGCCGCCGTCAGGCGTTGCGTGCCGTCAACAGCTTGTCCACTTCGTTGACGAGATTCTTGATGTAGCGCCGGCGGTTGAGGGTCAGCCGGATCTCGGCCAGCACGGCGCGCCGCGCTTCACCGGACTCCTGCGCGTCGTGTTTCCGGAACTGCTCCTGGAGACCCCCGTCCATCTCGACGAGGATATCCAGAAACTTCCTGCGGGACTCGTCGAGCTGCGGCAGGACCTCTTCGTCGCCCATGCGCAGCTCGTCCAGGGCCAGGTTGAGCTCGAAGACCTCTTCCAGCAGTTCCGGCGGAACGTCTTTCGTACGCTGCTCCCCGATGTCGAAACCCGCTTCTTTCAATACGTATTCAGCGCGCTGGATGGGATCACGCAGCACGCGGTAGGCGTCATTGAGGATGGAGGAGGCTTCCAGCGAGTAGCGCTTTTCCTGCTCGCTGCGGCGGGTGTAGCGGTCCGGGTGCAGCAGTCCGCTGAGGGTGTAAAACTGCTTCTGCAGGCGTGCGACATCCAGGGAGAGCTGGCGCGGGATGCCGAAGAACTCGAAGTAGTCCGGCACGGGCGCCTGCAGACTATTGCAGTAACGGCAGAAGATCGAACCGGCGTCGGGAGTGCCGCAGTGCCAGCAGTTGTGATGGTTGTCCATTACGCCGAGAACGACGATCCGCAACCACAGCTCTTGGTCGCGTGGGGATTGTCGAAGGCGAAGCCGGACTGCATCAGGGATTCTTTGTAGTCAAGCGTCATGCCGTCGAGGAACACCATGCTCTTGGGATCGACGAAGACCTGTACGCCATCGAAGTCGAAGACATGGTCGGTCGGCCTGGCCTTGGATTCGAACTTGAACTGATAGCTCAGGCCCGAGCAGCCGCCGCCCAGGACACCAAGCCGCAGACCGCCCTGGACGTTCTGCTTGGCGAACGCGCTGCGAATCTTCTCAACCGCTTTAGGGGTAACTTGAATCGCGGACATAGAAACTGCCATTTGCCAGATTTGGGGCCGCCGGCCGGTGAGACCGCGGCCCCTCTCCTCAGATTACGCTGTTTGCGCCGTGGCCGGCGTGGCCGACTTCGCCTTATAGTCGGTGATGGCCGCCTTGATGGCGTCCTCAGCCAGCACGGAACAGTGAATTTTCACGGGCGGCAGGCTCAACTCATTGACGATCAAGGTGTTCTTGATCTGCAGGGCCTCATCCACCGTCTTGCCCTTGAGCATCTCGGTGGCCAGCGAAGAGCTGGCAATGGCCGAGCCGCAGCCGAAGGTCTTGAACTTGGCATCCTCGATGACGCCCGTTTCCGGGTTCACCTTGATCTGGAGCTTCATGACGTCGCCGCACTCCGGCGCACCCACCAGACCGGTCCCGACATTGGGGTCCTTCTTGTCGAGGTTGCCCACGTTGCGCGGATTGTTGTAGTGATCGAGAACTTTGTCGCTGTAAGCCATTTGAGTATCGAGCCCCTTACCTTATTGGATTCTGTACTTCCCAGTTTGGTGACAACCGCGCACTCCTTAGTGAGCGCTCCATTCGACTTTGCTGAGATCGATGCCTTCCTTGACCATATCGTAGAGTGGCGAGAGTTCGCGCAGCTTGCGGACCACATCTATGACCTTCGCGGCCGTGTAATCCACCTCTTCCTCCGTCGTGAACCGGCCGATGCCGAAACGGATGGAGGAGTGCGCCAGATCGTCGCCCGCGCCCAATGCCTTGAGCACATAGCTTGGTTCGAGCGTGGCCGAGGTGCAGGCCGAACCGCTGGAGACCGCGATGTCGTTGATGCCCATCAGCAGGCTTTCGCCTTCCACATACGCGAAGCTGATGTTCAGGTTGTGCGGCAGGCGGTGTTCCATCGTGCCGTTGATGTAGGTTTCGTCGAGCTCCGCCATCAGCTTGTCCTTCAGCTTGTCGCGAAGGAACGCGTGGCGCGCCGACTCTTCCTTCATCTCCTGCTGGCACAGCGCGGCCGCGGCGCCGAAGCCGACAATGCCGGGGACATTCAGCGTGCCGGAGCGCATGCCGCGCTCATGGCCGCCGCCGTCCATCTGCGCGGTGAGCTGAACGCGCGGGCTCTTGCGCCGCACGTAGAGCGCGCCGACGCCCTTCGGCCCGTACATCTTGTGAGCGGTGTAGGAAAGCAGGTCGATATTGTCCGCAATCACGTTCACCGGAATCTTGCCCACGGCCTGGGTGGCATCGGTATGGAAAAGGATGCCCTTTTCCTTGCAGATCTTGCCGATGGCCTGGATGTCCTGCACCGTGCCGATCTCGTTGTTGCCGTACATGATGCTCACCAGGATCGTTTTATCCGTGATGGCTTCGCGCAATTGATCGAGGTCGACCAGGCCGTTGGTCTGCACCGGCAGGTAGGTCACGCGGGCGCCGTGCTTTTCCAGCCGCTTGCAGGTGTCGAGCACGGCCTTGTGCTCGGTGGCCGCGGTGATGATGTGGTTGCCCTTCTGGGCATACATCTCCGCCACGCCTTTGATTGCCAGATTGTTCGACTCCGTGGCGCCGCTGGTGAACACGATCTCTTTCGAGTTCGCGCCAATCACGTCGGCGAGTTGCTTGCGTGCTTTCTCCACAGCTTCTTCCGCTACCCATCCAAAGGAGTGGTTGCGGCTGGCGGCGTTGCCGAAGCTGTCGAGGAAGTACGGCATCATCGCCTCCAGAACCCGGGGGTCCATGGGGGTGGTAGCGTGATTGTCCAGGTAAATCGGGAATTTGAGCATCGAAAGCGTTTCCTTAGTTCCTAACTGGCCAGTACGGGCAGGGAGAGAACCCCGGTCTTGACAGCGCGCGCCGATTCCGGCGGTTCGTCGTCAGCCGACAGGTCTGTAATGGTGATGCTGTCGAGCAGACGAAGGATTCCTTCATGGACACGCCGCAGAGGTTCCCGCACCGTACATTGATCTGAAAGATCGCACTCCCCGTGCTCGGTGAAGCACGTGGTCAGAATGATGGGTCCGTCGATGGCCCGGATCACTTCGAGGGCCGTGATCGTGGAGGGATCGCGCGACAAACGGTAACCGCCGTTCGTGCCTTGCTCCGAGATGAGAAACCCTTCGCGGACCAGCTTTTGCAGTACCTTTGAGAGTACCGGGACCGGGATACGGAAGGCCTCAGCCAATTCCTTGGCGCTGGCCGCGCGGTCCCGGCTGTGGATCGCCAGGTGGCGCAGGCTGATCAGGCCGTAGTCTGCTTTCTTGGTCAGCTTGAGCATCGGTCCGTATCTCGGACTAATTCAGTCCCACATTCAAAGTACCACCGGCCATCGAGCTCGTCAACCGCAAAGAGGCATGATTCTTCATGCACTTAAACCAGGACTGAAAAGGTCCTCGATACAACGGGTTATAGACCCGACCGACACATTCCGTTCAAGACATACATGGTAGACTTACTATCTGCTGATGCAGTTGAAAGCTCACGGATGATCCGGATTTTCAAAGTTTTCATTCCAGCCTCGGTGGTTGGATTGCTTTTATCGGAGACCTTGCTGGTGATTGCGTGCTACGTCGGCGCCTATGCGCTGGTGGGGCCGGACAACCTGGACATCTTCCTTTTCTATGACGGCGGGATGGATCGGGTCCTGTTCGTGGCGGCGAGCGTCCTGGTTGGCATTTACCTCAACGACCTCTACTCCGAGCTGAGGGTCATCTCCCGTCTCCGTCTGTTCCAGCAGTTTTGTCTGGTGATGGGCATGGCCTTCCTGGCCCAGTCCCTGGCCAGCTATGTCCTGAAAAACATGGTGCTGGGCCGCTGGCACATGATGGTGGGCAGCGGATTGGCGATGGTGATTCTGCCGGCGTGGCGGCTCACCTATGATGTCCTGTTTATTCGCAAGCGGAACCGGCGATCGATTCTGTTCCTGGGCGCGAACAATCTGGTGCAGGCGATTGTGAAGACGATCCATGAGAAGCCTCAGTTCGGGATGAGCTGCGTGGGCTATCTGGCGGATTCGCCGGTGGAGGAAGAGTTCAACCAGCAGGTGCCCTACCTGGGGCCGGTGTGCGGGCTGCGCTCGGTGTACACGGAGCATAAGCCGTCGATGGTAGTGGTGGGTTTGCCCGAGCAGCGGGACCGGATGCCGATGGACGACCTGATGCAGCTCCGCGTGGCGGGTGTGCCGGTGGAGGACTCCAGTTATCTGTATGAAACGATGCTGTGGCGCGTCTCGCTGCAGGCTCTGCGTCCTTCCCAGTTGCTCTTCTCCAACTCCATCGGGCCGAATGCGCGCAATCTGGCGATCCAGCGGCTGTATTCCACACTGATCTCCCTGGCCGGGTTCCTGATCACCCTGCCGGTGATGGCGATTGTGTGGCTGGCGGTTCGCCTGAGTTCGCCGGGCAAGGCCGTCTACAGCCAGCGCCGGGTCGGCCTGAACGGCAAGGAGTTCTTCGTTTACAAGTTCCGCTCGATGTACATCGACGCCGAGGCGCGGACCGGGGCGGTGTGGGCGCAGAAGAATGATCCACGGGTGACTCCGGTGGGCCGCTGGCTGCGGAAACTCCGGCTGGACGAGCTGCCGCAGTTCTTCAACGTGATCCGGGGCGATATGGCGATCGTCGGACCGAGGCCGGAGCGGCCGGAGTTCGTGAAGGTGCTGAGCGAGCAGATTCCGTACTACAACCAGCGGCACGCGATCCTGCCGGGCATCACGGGTTGGGCGCAGATCAATCATAAGTATGGCGACTCGATCGAGGACACGATCACGAAGCTGGAGTACGATCTCTACTACCTGAAGCACCTCAGCCTTTCGCTGGACATGTACATCATCTTCCACACGGCAAAAGTGATGCTGCTGAGCAAAGGCTCGCAGTAGTAGAATGGAAGTGGACCGGTAAGTACACTCCTGAGCGGGAGTAACTCAAGGGTAGAGTCACAGCCTTCCAAGCTGTTGGTTGCGAGTTCGAGTCTCGTCTCCCGCTCCATTCCCCACTCCTATTCCAGCGGATCCGGGCTATAGTCGCGCTCCTTATAAGTGAAGTGGTCGAAGTCGGCTGGACGGCGGGTGCCCGCCATGTCCTGGCAGCAGACTCCGACGAAGGCTCCTGTGAAGTTGGGCGTGCCCGGGGCGGCGGCTTCGTCGGAGAGGATGCTCGCGTCGAGCGGGCCCGGCATGCGTTGCCAGTCGCCGCTTCCCACCTTGTAAGCAAAGTAGAGCCGCTCGAAGTCCACCTCCACACGCAGATGCACGGGGACATTCGCGGCGATCGCTACTGGCGCGCTGAATACGTCGGACTGGACCTGGTCCGGCAGGCACGACATGACGCGGATGTGTTTGCCCAGGGTCTCGTCGTGGGAGACGTACAGGTAGTGGAATTTGCTGCCGTTGTAGTAGCAGACGAGGCCGGCCATCTGGGCGAAGGCGTCCGGTTCGAAGTCCATGGACGTTTCCGCACTGAAACAGTGGGCCTGCTGGCGGCGGGCCACGAGTGACTGCCGGAAGAGGCTGCCGATGGTCTCGCGACCGTAGAGCCGCAGGTAGCCTGGACGGTCCGTGAGGGAGAAGAGTTCCTCCGGCCAGGGCGAGCGCAGCCACTGGAAGTCGATTGGCAGTTGCGGCGAGTCGAAGTCTATCCTTGCGGATGGCGTTGGAAACGGCTGCGGGGGCAGGGCCGGGGCGTCGACTTCGCTGAGCGGCAGACCCGTGCCGTCGGCGGTCCGCAACCAGCCGTCGTCGCCCCACACCATTTTCTGAATGGCGGTCTCGCGGCCCAGGGTGCAGCGGCCGCGGTTGCGCAGGGGCCGTCCGCAGAGGTGGACCAGATAGGTCTCCCCGGTCTGCGTCTCGACGAGATCGGCATGACCGGCGCGCTGTAGTTCGATATCCGGGCGATGGCGCGCGGTCACCACGTAGGTGTCGGGGTGGAGTTCGTAGGGGCCGGTCAGTTCGCGGGCACGAGCCATGGTGACGGCGTGACCCCAGCCGGTGCCGCCCTCCGCCGTGAGGAGGTGGTAGTGGCCGCCGTGCCTGTAGAGATGCGGGCCTTCGGTGAAACCGATGGGCGTGCCGCGGAAGATGAGGTGCACCGGGCCGGTGAGCGCGCGGGCGGCGTGGTTGTATTCCTGCAGGGCGATGCCGGAGAAGCGGTTGGCGCCGGGCCGGTGGTCCCAACGCATGTTCAGCAGATATTTGCGGCCATCGTCGTCGTGAAAGAGGGACGGGTCGAAGCCGCTGCTGTTGAGGTAGACGGGGTCCGACCACTCACCGTCGATGGTGGGGCTGGTGACGAGGTAGTTGTGGGTGTCGCGCAGGGAAGCGCCGGCGGAACCGCCCTGGGTGGTGCGGCCGTAACGCTTGACGTCGGTGTAGATGAGCCAGAAGAGGCCGTCGGCGTAGGACAGGCAGGGAGCCCAGATGCCGCAGGAATCCGGATCGCCCAGCATGTTCAGCTGGCTGGGGCGCGTGAGGGGTCGGCTGAGCAGGCGCCAGTGGACGAGGTCGCGGGAGTGGTGGATCTGAACGCCCGGGAACCATTCAAAGGTGGAAGTGGCGATGTAGTAGTCGTCGCCGACGCGCACGATGGAGGGGTCCGGGTTGAACCCGGGGAGGATGGGGTTGCGGATGAGGGCTAATGGCTCGGGCATGTTCAGGGTGCTCCGTGGAAGGTCAGGATTGTGGGGTGATTGTGCTTGTCCGGGTGGTCGACCAGGGGGTCGACCGCGGACCTGGGGGTCCGCCGTCCCAATTGTGGCGGCCGACTGGCGCTTTCATCGACTTTTGCGGACCGCAGGGACAGGGGGACTCGCTGAAAGGTCAGGTTTGTGGGGTGAGGGTGTGGCTCTGGGTGGTCGACCAGGGGGTCGACCGCGGACCAGGGGGTCCGCCGTCCCAATTGTGGCGGCCGACTGGCGCTTTCAGCGACTTTTGCGGACCGCAGGGATTGGGGGACTCCGTGGAAAGTCAGGATTGTGGGGTGAGGGTGGGGCTGCGGGTGGTCGACCAGGGGGTCGACCGCGGACCAGGGGGTCCGCCGTCCCAGTTGTGGCGGCCGGCTGGCGCTCTCATCCACTCTTGCGGCTTGCTGGGGCATGGGTGGCTCACTTCGAGGGATCCGGCTGTGTGAGACGGGGTTCCCGCACTAGGGTCCAGAGGACCGCTGCTCCCAGCAGGTCTAACAAGCCCAGGCAGAGGAAGAATGGGGTGTAGCCGACGGTGGCGACAAGGCCGCCGATTAGCAGGGAGAAGAGGAGCAGTCCGGCGTTGCCGAAGGTGCCGGCCATGCCGGCGACTGTGGCGACTTCGTTTCTCCGGAAGAGGTCGGACGACATGGTGATGACGGTGACGGAGAGGGTCTGGTGGGCGAAGCCGGCGAGGCTGAGCAGGGCTATCGCTGCGTAGGGGCTCTCGACGAAGCCGACAAAGCCGACACCGAGCATCAGGACGGCGCCTAGGGTGAAGGCGCTACGGCGGGCGTTGATGAGGCTGAGGCCGAGGTGTTTCTGAAGCCGCATGGAGACCAGGCCGCCGAAGATGCAGCCGAAGTCGGCGGCGAGGAAGGGCATCCAGGCGAACAGGGCGATCTGTTTCAGATCCATGTGCCGGACGGTGCTGAGGTAGAGCGGCAGCCAGAAGCTGAGGGTGCCCCAGGTGGGATCGGCGAGAAAGCGCGGCAGGGCGATGCCCCAGAAGTTGCGCTGAGCGAGGATGTGGAGGAGAGACGGACGCGAGCCGTCGCTTTGGAGGTGCTTCTCCTGACCGGCGGCGATGTAGGCGCGCTCCTCGCTGGAGAGGGCGGGATGGCGGTCGGGTGAGCGGTAGAGCAGGAGCCAGAAGACGGCCCAGACGAGGCCGAGGGCTCCGGTGATGAGGAAGGCGGCGCGCCAGTTGTAGGCAAGGATGGCCCAGGCGACCAGGGGCGGGGCGAGCATGGAGCCGACCGAGGCTCCGATGTTGTAGACGCCGCCGGCGAGGCCGCGCTCCCGGGCAGGGAACCATTCGGCGGTGGCTTTCATGCCGGCGGGGTTGGCGGAGCCTTCGCTGAAGCCGAGCGCGCCGCGCAGCCAGGCGAAGGTTTGCCAACTGCCGGCGAGCGAGTGCGCCATGTTGACCAGGGACCAGGTGATGGCGAATAGGGCGAAGCCGAAGCGGAGGCCGAGAACGTCGAGCACGTAGCCGCAGATGGGCTGCGCCATGATGGCGCCCTGGAAGGTGCCGACGATCCAGGAGTACTCCTTCGCGCCGATGTGCAGTTCCTGGAGGAGCGTGGGCGCCGCGACGGCGAGCGTGCTGCGGGTGAGGTAGTTGATGACGGAGCCCAGCATGATGAGGGCGATCATCCACCAGCGGAGTGCTTTGATTCTGGGCATGGTACTTCCGGCAGCCTGCGGCTTAGCCGACGATGGCGGCGATGACCATTTCCAGGGTGCGGCGCGTGCCGGCATCTCCGTTGATGGGGCCGTCGTGGAACTGGTCGCCCGGGCCGGGTTGCCAAGTGTCGCGGGTCTCGTCGGTCTTTGCGGTGTTGCCACCGAAGCCCAGATCGTAGGGCATGGGGTTGGCGGCTGCGGGCCGAGTGACGGAGGCGAGTTTGTAGACGACGAGATCGAGCGAGGGCACGACGTAGAGGCAGAAGCCCCCGGCTCCGGATTTGAAGAAGGTATCGGGCGGGGCTCCGAAGACATGGCCGTCGGCGTTGACCTCGAACTGGAGGCTGTAGGGCGAGTGCGGGTTGTAGGGAGAAGGCTGGCGGCAGAGGTTCAGATAGCCGCGGGGGATGATTTGCTTGCCCATCCAGTTGCCCTCGTGCAGGAGGAGGTGGCCGTAGCGCAGGGCGTCGGTGGCGCGGAGGGCGACGCCGGCTCCGCCGGGTGTGTGCGGCAGGCGGCCGGTAGTGGTGTCCTGGGCGTAGCCCCAGCCACCGAATCCGAGGGGCCGGGCGATCTTCCGGTCGAAGTAAGCCTGTAGCTCCATGCCGAGGATGTGGCGCATGAAGACGGAGACGACATGGACGCCCTGGGAAGAGTAGCTGTAGCCGCCGCCGGGGGCGGTCCACATGGGCGCGCGGAGGGCGGCCTGGTCCTGATCGAGCTTGGCCGGGGTGAGGGGATCGAGCTTGACGACTTCGCCGCGCACGATGCCGGAATTGCCCTCGCGCATGCCCGAGGTCATGGTGAGAAGGTGGCCGAGTTTGATGCCGGACTGGCGGGGGTCGGCCAGAGGGAAGGCTTCGGGCAGGTAGGTTTCGGTGAAGACCTCCTGGTCGAGTCCTTTGGGGACGCGATCGCGACGCTCGTCCAGCATGATGCCGCAGCAGAGGCTGGTGACCGTCTTGCCGATGGAGTACATGTTGGGGGTGACGTCGCGGGCGGCGCGGCCGAAGTAGCGCTCATAGAGCAGCCAGCCCTTGCGTGCCACGAGCAGGCCGCCGTGCTGGCTGGTGGTGGCGGTATAGCGGAAGGCCTGATGGAGCCGGTCGAGATCCATGCCGGCGTCCTTGCGGAGCTGGGCGGCGCCGGAGAGAGTGCGCCAGCCGCCCTGTGAATCCGGGGGCGGATAGTAGGGGCCAGGGGCGGCGGGAGCGGCGGAACTTCCGGCGAGCAGGGGCGAGAGAAGAGGGCCGGCTCCGTATTGCAGGAAGCGTCTCCGGTGCGTGAGCATGCCGGATATTTCATCACACTCCATGGCCGTGCACTGGAGAATCTGTGGAGCGGGCGAGGGGGTTGCGGGCGGGCGGTGTGGGAGGGTGGAGAGGAGGGACGCCGCGGAGGAATCGGCGGACGGTTCGCGGCGTCCATGGAGCCCGGAGGCTAGTTCTCGTCGGACGCCAGCCAGGGGTAGATGAGGCCGGCGATGGCCGCACCGAGGACGGGGGCGACCCAGAAAAGCCAGAGTTGCTGAACGGCCCAATCGCCGACGTAGACGGCCGGTCCGAGGCTGCGGGCGGGATTGACCGACAGGTTGGTGACGGGGATACCGATGAGGTGGATGAGAGTGAGACAGAGACCGATGGCGATGGGGGCGAAGCCCTTGGGGGCGCGGGCATCGGTGGCTCCGAGGATCACCATGAGGAAGAAGAAGGTGAGGACTGTTTCGGCGGTGAAGCAGGCGAGCAGCGAGTAGCCGCCGGGCGAGTGTTCGCCGAAGCCGTTGGAGGCGAATCCGGCGGCTATGTCGAAGCCCGCTTTGCCGCTGGCGATGATGCGCAGGACGCCGGCTCCGCAGACCGCTCCGGCGCATTGCGCGACCACATAGGCAGGAAGATCCTTGCCGCTGAAGCGCTTGCCGACGAGCAGCCCGACGGAGACCGCGGGGTTGAGATGACAGCCGGAGATATGGCCGATGGCGAAGGCCATGGTCAGGACGGTGAGACCGAAGGCGAGTGCGACGCCCACAAAGCCAATGCCCACTCCGGGAAAGGCAGCGGCCAGGACGGCGCTGCCGCATCCTCCGAAAACCAGCCAGAAAGTACCGAAGAATTCGGCCGTGGCTCTTTTGCCGATTGACATAAACGACATCCTTTCGGCCCCCAAGGTATGACCAAAGCGTTGGGTCAGTGTACCTTAATTCGAACGCAGCGGGTAGGGGCCATGCGATGGGCAGGGTGGGTACCGCCTGGCAGTGGACGGGCAGAGGCTTCCCCGTGATAATGCACGAACTTATCCAGATGGTTGGATGGCCTTGCTGATGGCTGGTTGCGGGGTTGGATGGTGCGGCCGTGGTGGGTGGGGTTGGCTGGCTCGGGTTGGAGAATGGAGCGGGAATTGGGTTCGTTCCCTCAAAAATCGGGAGTAATTCCGTGGCGTCTTTCGGGGCGGCAGTCGCGAGGCGCGGCTGCGGTGCGAGGCCGCTTTTGCCCGGAAGTGGGTTCGTTCCCTCAAATTCCGGGTTGGGTTGAGGCGGACGGATCGGCTGGCGGGCGGGGCAGGGCATGGGCGCGGGCGGTTGGGGTACGAATCCGGAGGAGGGAAGGCCCAGATTTCGATGAGAGGGTTCCGAGGGGTTGGACGTTGCTTCGTGGGGCTCTGGCGAGAGGGGCTGTTCCGGGGGTAAGCGGTTAAGGGCGTCCTGGAGGCGGCGGGTGTTGGCGGCGATCCAGCCGGCGTAGCGGTTGAGGGCCTGGATGAAGCCGACCTGGCGGAGGACCCATTCCGTGGCGCGGGCTTCTTCGCCGTGACCGTACTCGAGGCCGGCGTTGAAAAGGGCGCGTTCACGGCTTTCGTGGAGCCGGGTGTGGCCCTGCATCATCTGGAGTCCGAAGGTGAGGGCACGGCGCTGGGGGGCGGCGATGTCTTTGGTGGCGGCCTCGGCGATGGCTCGGAAGTGGGCTTCGAGGCGAGGGGGCAGGCGGTGGCCGGCATCGTAGGCTCCGGTGCGACGGGCGTTGCCGCGGGCGGCGGCTTTGCCGGCGGCGGTGCGAGGGCCGGTGGATTTGCGGGCGTTGGCCCGGTTGGCGGCGAGGCGCTTTTCGGAGATCTGGGTAGCGGGCATTGTGGTGTCCTTTCCTGTTGGGCCTAGGTTGGGTGGGTGCTTAGTTCGGGCAGGTGCGCTGGATGAGGCGGAGTTCGGCGGCCAGGGCCCGGTGGCGGCGCCAGTAGCGTTCCTCGAGTTTGAGGGCTTCGTGGAGAGCCTTGCGCTGGGCGTCGTCCATGGTGAGGAAGCCCTGCCAGGCGTGGAGGCTGGGGCTGGGTTTGGCGGCGAGTCGACTGGTGTTCTCCCACTGACGCTGGATCTGAAGGTTGAGGGCGGTGGTTTCGAAGGAGGCGTAGCGTTCGGCGCGCCAGATGCATTCGGCCATGCGGTCGACGAGGAGGTGCTGGTAGACGTTGGTGGGTTTGTACTGTTCGTGGACGGCGGCACGAACTTTCTGGTAGTAGGTGTTGCGTTCGCAGAATGTGGTGACATCCGAGGCTTTTGGGCCGATCAGGATGTTGTCCTCTTCGACCTGGGTGTGGCGGGTGAGGAGGTCGATGTCGGGGAAGGCGCAGTCGATTGGTTCTGTGTTGTTCATGAGATGTGCTCTATATCCATTGTTCTGGTGCTGGACCAAGTATTTAGGAGAAGGAGGTCTGTAAGTGGTTGATTGCGGGGGAGAAGATTTTTGTTGAAGTTGTGTGACTGGTGGGGGCGGTTCGTCGGAAAAGGGGTAGTTCTGGGGGGAGGAGGATGAGCCTTAGGATGATCCAGAGGGGGAAGCGGTGAACGGGGTAGATCTTTGCGGAGCATTGCGGGTTGTTCCGGTAAGTCCTTTCCAACCTCAAGGAGAGGCGGTATTCTCGGTAGCACCTAAAAAGGTGCCGGTTCAGGAGCAATCCATGCTTGACATCACGAATGACATCCAGTCGCTGACGACCTTTCGCCGCCGATCCGGTGACTTCATGAAGCAGCTCAAGAAAACAAAGCGTCCGGTGGTGCTGACCGTGAAGGGCAAAGCAGCAGCCGTCGTGCAGGACGCCGAAGGGTACCAGCGATTGCTCGATCTTGCCGCCCGAGCTGATGCCGAGGAAGGTGTCCGCCAGGGCGAGGAGGACGCAAAGCAGGGGAAGGTTCGTCCAGCGCGAGAATTCTTCGCGGACTTCGAAGCCAAGCATGGCATACGTAGTTAGCTTCACGGCCCGCGCCGAGCGCGACATGGCGCTTCTGTTTCTGCAGATCAACGCCGGGGAGTCCGAGGCAGCCCTGAAATGGTATTTCGGGTTCAAAGAAGCGATTCTGAGTCTCGAAGAGAAGCCGAATCGATGTCCGGAGACACCCGAGAATGCGAAGCTGAGACACCTGCTGTACGGCAACAAGCCCTATATCTATCGTGCGATATATCGCGTACTGGAAAAGAAGAAACAAGTTGAAGTGCTGCACATCCGCCGCGGCGCAAGGCGGAGGTTTCAGGCGCCCGATGTCGAATAGAGTTACTGGGTGTTCTTCTGTTTTGTTCCTTTCTTTGACTCGGTTGAGTGGGCAGATGGTTTACCCAGATCGGGGTCCCTGCTGTGATCTGGTGCGGGAGAGGGCCGGCTAAGCGGCATCGGATCGGCATCTCAGAGTAGTTCCGAGGAAGCGACACGGGGCCCTCAGGAAGCCGGCCAATGAGATCGCGCGTAGTGGGCAGAATTAGACCGGCCTTGGCCGCAAACGCTATCGCCAAGGCCGCTCGATTCGTCGCCGGACGTCCGGTGTGGGCTCGGTGCGCGCTCAACACGCGCCCCAAGGGTATCCACGCGGCCGGTGGCGCCAGCAGTCTCAGCTGAGAACTGAGCGGGCCGGGTGACCTTGTCCAGCACGAGGAAGGGCTCCTGCTGCGTGACGTGGAGGAATTGCAGAAGAAAATGACGAGAGCCGGTCGCTCCGTGGGGTTTGCTTGTGGTCTCCGGTTTGTTTGGCGAAAACAGTTTACTGCGGCCGGCCCCACTCCTCCTTGCCCACCTTCCCTGATTCTCCTTGTTTCCATGCGGAGTTTTGCAGGAGGCTCGTGTGACCGGTGGGGCGGGCTCGGCGGAAACGGGGAGGTTCTAGTGAGAGGAGGCCGGGGTTGGGATGGAGATTTCGTGAGGCGGCCGGGCGGGGTATTCGCGGTGAACGGGGTAGGTGTTGGCGGCGAGCGCGGGGAGAATGAGAGCAAGTGTCGCTCTGATTTCCGTCGTTTGGACTGGTTTCGTTGAGGAAGGCGATCCGTCCCAGCGGCAATTGTGTCGGATTAAATCTGTACTTTGGGGTCAGATGCTACACGGCGGAGGGGTTGCCGGGGATTAGTATGTCGTTACGTTCCAATATGTTACGGCCTGGTACAGGTGGCGCCGGCCGAGAGGAAATTGGGCGATTGGGCGTCCAGCCACTCGGAAACAATTCCAGTAAGTTCTTTCCTTTCAATGGACTGTGGGAAGGTGCACGCCAGGCTGTCCCGCCTCCTTGACAACTACTTATCATGGATGTCCCAATGCCCCAGCCCCAGGCTGACCCCGTGCCTAAGGGAATAGACAAAAGGCAGGACCAGTACATAGATCGAACGATTGCCAAGGCCGCGAGCATCTTGCCCAAGCGCAGCCGGTGAGGGGGCCACCTATACAATACCAACAGGCGGCTCACTCACCAGCAGAGCACAACAACGGGTGCTCCTGCGAGTAGATTTACTAACGTCGCCAATCTCTAGACTTCAACTAAACGCAACTCTCGTCCCTTCTTGGTATCGAACACTACGAGATTACCTTGTTCTCCGCTGTCTTCGTCTTTGAACGACGCCTTCGTAACGAAAGCCGTTCCATTTATCGTTCGGTATCCGTCGGTAGGGAGAATCCTGTTATTTATCCGCTCTGTCCCATAGCCTGAGTCGCGTTGAGGTCCGGCCGTCGCCTCGATTTCGACATCAACCCAGTCCTCGTCCTTTCCTATCGAAGATACCGCAGACATTAGGCTAACGGCTCGGCCCGTCACGGTAACAGGTTGCCGAACGCGGTTCAGGCCGGCCACTACATCGGGAGCCTGTGGGTTGTACGAGTCTCCGTAAGAGTAAACACTCCTGACGGAATCCATCGGGAAGGGCTCACTGAGACTGTGGGAGCTTGCAAACCGCTGAAGATGCATACCGAGCGGCGACATATAGGACTGCATCCATGCTCGTTGCTGCGCCAACTGATACATATAGGCTTGATACCGAGCGTAATTCCATTGCGCCCACATCTGATACGCGCCGTAGTAGGTGTACGGGTTGTGGTACTGATATTGATAGTATGCGTACTGAGCGTGAACAACTGGAAGAGATGACTCGGGCAGTTGCTTCAATCGCGCACGCCGTCCCTTGATGACTACGTCGAGACGCACTTCCGGGCCAAGAGGGAAGAATTCTGGAACCCTCGACCCAACATAAACGGCACCTGCGATTCCGCAGAAGTTAAAAAACTGGCGCTTTGTCAGCTTTCGGTCCATTGAGCCCTCCAGATTGATTGTCGAATTATGAGAGCAAATCCGGACGAAGTCAAGCCTCAACGATTGACATACGATTCGAAAACAGTATATTCTACGGAAATCCCATCTGGAGGTCGGCCAACATGAGAATTGCCGTGCTCTCTTGCTTCCTGTGCCTGTTCTGCGATGAAGCACACGCCCAGAATTTTTTCCAAGCGATCGAGAACGGCATCCGCAGCGTCGGAGAGGGGATTAGACACGTTGTAAATGAAGCTGACAAGATCCGCGTCCAGGTGCAACCCGTTGATATTGACTTCCGGAATGGCGGCGTAGCGAGGTTCAATTGGGGAGGTGTCGCGGACACGCGATACGACCCGCGAAATGGTTCCTGGCAAACATCACCGGGGATTATTCCCCGTGCGCCTGTTGACATCTCCGGCGGAGCAATCGGCCAGGTGATACGGTTCAGTCGTGATCGCGCCAGGACTACTTCTCAGCCAATCCCGCCATGGGTGCGCCAGTTGTTAGCGCCCTTTTTCTCCGCGGATGTACTCGACCGCGCACACTACACGTTCGACTGGGGCGCCACTGCGAACTTGACCGCGCAGGCCACAGCACTCGGCAGCGGGCAGAATAATGCTATATCGCTTATCGATACGATTGTCTTCCGAAACAGAGTCCTGGAAGGAGACTCGTACTCGAGAAACCAGCCCTTTCCCGTCGAACAGGCGAACTGGTCCAGCATCTATCTTTGGGCACATGAACTGACTCACCTCGAGCAATATAAGTCGTTGGGGGCTGAGGACTTCGGCAAGTGGGTTGTCAAGGACTACTACGGGCAACTTGAAAACCCCGCGCAGTCGAATGGACATCGTATTGTTGCGGTCCTTGCCCAGACCATGTCATCGCGTGCTGAGCCGCAATCACAATGCCCAAGTGGAACCAATTCCATTATGTCGATAACCCACACCGGGGGCGTGAATTATCTCTACGTGGATTGTCATCTCAATGCCTACGTGTACGACCCTGATACAAAGAGACGACTCAGGAACGCGAGTGGGCGAGTGTATCAGTACGGAAACGCTTGGGTAGCGGTCGATATCACCGGCCTTCACTATTGGGCAGAGAAACTCGCTGTCGCTCGATAGTCCCTGCATAACCCTTCAATCCAGAAAGCCGGCACGAATTCGGTGTTAACGGCAGAGGAACGGGATCGCACAGAAAAGGACCACGCAGATGATCGCAGTGCCAAGCATGTAACAGCTCACCGACAAGGCGAATTCAAGCCGAGTCTCGAAGAGACAGGCCGGGAAGGTCCAATTTCGAAGGTTCATTTCACCATTGCTCCAAGAGGGAGCGCGACTGCGAATAACAACAACCAGAAGAGTGCACCAAAGCAGACCACCCACCTAGGGTGGACCGGGCGCGGAATGACAAGGCAGCCTTCGATCAGAGCCCGTCGTACTGAGTAGCCTATCGTCTCCCCGATGCTCTTCTGCATTCGTTCCTCGGCTTCTTCCTGGTAGGCGAGCGCTCGCCGTACCTCATTCAGGAAGTCCGTCTGAGCGTCCCGCAAAGCAATCGCGGCGATCGTCGCGAGCAGGAATGTCGGATCATCCTCCGCCAGGAGAACACCATGCTTTGCCACTACCTCACCGACGATCCGATTGCGATTGGCATTGGAATACGGCAGCTCGAGTGTGAACCGATGACGAAGTGAATTCCCTTGTTCTTTGGTCTCTATGGCCTGGGTGAGGGTGCACGCTACGCTGTTCCTTTCCCCTGGATCAGAATGAGCGACACGTGCCTCATAGCGATCGAGAGTGCTCTTCTGCAGAAGTTCACTAGAGTCTTGCAAATCGAAAAACGCCCCGAATCTGGCCATTGTAGAACTTGCCGATCGAATCTGAGGCAATCAGCTCTTCGAAGACTGATGAGGGAACATCAAAATATTGATAAATACGTCCGTCAATAAATTCGACTTCGAGTGTCTGGGTAGCATGATCATACCCAATACTGGAAAACGTACTTGAACTGACCGGTGTTCGGTTCACAATCTGGCCCTCCTGTCTGGCTAGGATTCTCTCAATGCGAGTGTCTTGCCGTCGCCACACGGAGCACACATCACGAAAATCAACAGGCTCAAGCCTGCGATTCCACCCTCCTGGAAATGGGGCAACATGTTCTACATTTAAGTTGACATGAATAAGTGGATCTCCACTATCTGGACGGCGATTTCTAGCAGGAAGATCAATAAGCGCGCGCATCGGAATCCGGACAGATTCTCCAACAACAATCGCTTCGCCTGTACGGAGCACAGGCAACATGTCGAGCAGCCCCTCTAAGTTGTCTGCCACCGTTCCCGTTACATGACTGCGATCAGTTGGATTCGAAAGTCGCATTGCAACAATCGAGCCACATTGGGAGAGGATTGTAGGGTCAATTTCCGCGGGGCGCTGGCTAACAATCAGCGCACCTATTCCGTATTTGCGCCCCTCTTTGACGATTCGCCTAACTGCTATTCCGGCCCTGCTCTCATCCGCTTTCCCGAGATAGGCATGGGCTTCTTCCAGGACAATTAAGAGTGGACGCTCAACTGCTCCCTCAGAGATTCTCCGCGCCCACGAGAGTGAATCATACACAATACGAAGTAGTACACCAATGATCTGAGTTAGAATACTGGCCGGCACTCCAGACAAATCAAGGATAGTAACTGGTTTCTCTGAACCGAGCCAATTGGCTAAAAAGGAATCAAGATCCTTTGCGGTCGCTCCCAATTCATCTGGCGCCCATGGACCAGGGCGGAATAGGAAATCATATCTCGGATCACGGAGCTTTGAGGCGAGTCCATCCAGCTGCCGACGTATATTGAGCGGACTTGCGCTCAGGAATATTTTCTCAGCTGCTCTTGCTTGGTTTTGCATCTTGCAAAGTGGTGGAATAACTCGCCAAGCATCTCCACTTTGCACTGGCCGTCCGCTCTCATCGAGTACATAGGCAATTGTTGAATTATCTTGGCCGGAGCCCGCTGCAGTGTATGTAGCACACACTTGCCGGTGTAGGGCCAGCCACAAATGGTGAAGACTGAATGGGACAGGGGTGTCCACCGTCAGGTTCTCGCCATTGACACCACTCTTTGGACTTGCGTGGATAGCTGCCGCCTTGAGAGCTGTGATGTGTTCCATAATGGCTCCGCGAGCGACATCATCTACGTCCCCAAAAGTCACCGAAAGCAGTTCATCAAAGGTCATCGCCCAATATGGAATGTGGAGCGGCGCTGCCTGGTCTCTATTTGCCGAAGTAACGCAAAAGGTAGAAGACAGATCATGTAGCGCAGCTGTGTATTCACCATGAATATCAAAAACTAAAATTCGAGCGGACGGATAATCGTCGGTACAAAGTGATGCAATCAGGCCGACTACGGTTGTCGACTTGCCTGATCCAGTAGTTCCGAGAACGGCACAATGCCGAGTCACGAGCTTATTCAAATCAACAAGTGCTGGAACTGCTGCAGAATTGGCTAAGTGCCCAATCCTGACTAAACCCTCTCCCTCTGTCATTACTCCATATATGAGCGGCATGTCTCGCTCCACTACTATGTGCACTGTATCACCGATTGTCGGATGCTGGCCCACGCCGCGTTGAAACTGCCCATTCCCGATTGTTTCGCCTACTAACTGCACAGTCATCCAACGGCGTCCGTGGGGCTCAGCGCCCAGTAATCTCTCCGGAACAGCGCCGACTCCAACCTGGGAGACAACTCCGAAGAGACTGACGTAACCAATTGGAATTCTAACGAATGTGCCAATCTGCCCAATTCTGTATCCATGACCGCGGACGAATGCCAGGCCCGATGCTGTATCATCGTTTAGTACAACACTTACTGTGTGCCCAGTGACATCCTGGA
This sequence comes from Paludibaculum sp., assembly GCA_049841055.1. Taxonomy (GTDB): domain Bacteria; phylum Acidobacteriota; class Terriglobia; order Bryobacterales; family Bryobacteraceae; genus Paludibaculum. Next base: position 51,784 of record JASGIE010000024.1, read on the forward strand.
CCCGTCCAATGAATGTGGGATCATTAACCATTGACCGTTTCCTGCCTCACTATTGGGCTTGCCCCACTTCCCGACAGACCCCGTCTTCCAACGAGAGCTGACAGGAATGATCCGAACCTGACAAAGTCACCAAGCTGAAAAGACACGCAGCGCTTGCCTGGGATTGTTGGATCCCCAACCCATTCAAGCCCTTCGTTCTCTGTGGCATAATCAATGTTGTATTCCAACTGCCACGGTGCACGAATTCCTCCGACGATGGCCTCGGACGACGCGAGGACGCTTAGATTCGCGGGGAGGCGATCGAGGCGAATTTTATTATCCAAGCTGTGTATTGACCCAAACATTAGCGCAAAGACGCTGGCGCTTGCATTCCCGAAAAGCCCCTGGAGCAAGACTTCGTTCAGGTGTTCGTCTCCAAAGGAATAGCCAGATACAATAAGGAGGCAAGATCGGCGACGGAGGAATGCGCGGAGTCGGTCTATCATTGCTAAGTAGGGCATGCGTCTGCTTTCGGCATATTTTAGATGAGAGGGATGAATGATATAGCATTCCTCTTGATTGTGACTGGCTAGTCTTGTTCGATATACTCGACCGTTACTGCCTTGTCGCCAATTGATGGAACCATGGAGTTTCCAAAGCCTGACCCATCGCACTGGTAGCGGATCGTCTTCGATCGCCTGTGTGTCAAAGAACGGCTCACGAGATCCAACAAATCCGTCGAAGAACGGCGCGCGGTACTCCTCGAGTGCCTCCTCCATTAGGAGATCGTAGTTTGTTGTAAAAATCTCCACTGGCGATTCGCGTTGGGTCGAACCTATCCAAGCTGCCACATCGTGGTACGGAGTGCGCCTGGGAGGCAAGGATACGTTGGTGATCTTTACAATCTGCCTGCAGATTTCCAAGTCAAGAGCCTCTAGCTCAATCGCGGTGATACCGCGGACATCCTTGGCACCGACCACCTGAGCCAAGGCACGCACATGACCGAGAAACTGTTCGATGGTCGGTACCGGTCGATTATCTTCAGCGAAGTGCGAATAGATCTGCTTTGATACTCGCCCGGATCCAGTACCGCTGAGTGCGGTATTAACTGCAGCCGTTAGTCCCGCGATGTCTGGTATGAGTCGCACGTTACTCTGTCCAACGTCAGGGCAGATTGAGAACGGACAGCCGGCACCAAGAAACAAGCCGATGGGCAGCTTGTCTTGCACCAGACTCTGATGCAAATAATTGCACTGCCGCATTGGGTCATGATATGTGCTCATGTTTGATTCTCGTTATTTTACATGGAAGAGTGTAATTGTGGAAGCCCTGCTGGGTAACCCGCCCCGGCATGAAATGAGGAAAACGCCAGGGCAGTCGGGCGTATTCACCCCAGGATAAGCCTAAACACGGTTGATAGCGTTGCGGTTTCCGTAGCAGTGGTGCTCACTTTGCCCAAACTGGCCCTCAGGTTGCTATCCCAGCGTAGAGTCAATACTGAATGTAAATCCAAATGTAATCAAGGGAGACGTCATGTTGGGTCACTCGTAGTTTTGCTGCGAAGCCTTCCGTTCTCGGTAAGAAGGTTTGTACCTTCGTTGCGGTTGGCTCCGGGTGGGCGGTTAAAGAGGGCGAATGCCAGCATGACGCCGGCTTCCTCGTCGATGACCGGGTAGCGGTGGTGAGCGACAGCCGCTATGGTCTTGCCGAAGGTTTCCAGGGTGGTGCAGTCGGCGAGTATCACGATTCCGGAGACGGCTGGCCGGGCCGGGCGGTTGGAGTGGGGTGCCTCGGGGGACGCCGCGGTCAGGACGCCGTTTTCAATCCGGGGGCAGTCCTTGACGGCGAGGACGGCCCAGACCGCGTGGTCCTGCACTCCGTCGAAATAGCTCTGGGCGACGGCGATCTTGGCTCCGCGGGAGGTGGCGCCCGCTGCGGATGGCCGGCTCTGTGGGGAGGCTCGAGCGCGAAGGCTTGCCGTCGAAGATACCATCCGATTTGAGGGCGACGAGGGATTCTCCTTCCGTGATCCGGCCGGCTACGACGCGGATGCGGAGAGTGGCAAGATTGGTGACGCCGCTTTCCTCGATTTGGCCGATAGGCGGCCTGGCCGGTGACGGGTGCCAGGTAGCGGCGCTGGACTTGACCGAGACCGGAGATCGTCTGCCAGATGCCTTTGCCGGGCTGGGTGAGCTCGGCGTTCTCGGTGTAGGGGAAGGCGGGCGCGAGGGGTGCGGCGGCGAGGTCGTGCTTCCCGTTGGCGGTCCGGTGTTGGTCCAGGTGTTTCCAGTCATTGGGGGAACTTGACCGCTCATTCCGACTGGTGACCACTCTTCCGGTTGTGGTTGAAGGCGCCCGGCGCCGCGGGCATAGTCTTCCTTACTTCCTTGAGGAGGGCCCCCATGACTGCGATGAGGCTCGTTGGCTTGTTTTTGTTGGCGACGGCGCTGCCGGCGGCCGAGCTGGTCCCGCCCGACATTCCGTGGCCGACTGCCGGTTGGACGGTCGCCGCGCCGGAGACGCAGGGGCTTGATCCTACGCGCCTGGAGGCGGCGTCGGCGTTTATCGAGCAGAAGTGTCCGACGCGGTACAGCCTGCTGGTGGTGCGCCATGGCCGCATCGTGTATGAGCGCTACTATCACGGCGCCCGCGCCGCCGATGCGACCAACCTCTGCTCGATTTCCAAAAGCGTCCTCTCGGTGTTGGCCGGCATTGCGCTGGACGAAGGGCGGTGGCACGACACCGGCCAGACGCTGGAGGAGTTCTTTCCCGAATTGATCCACGCGGACAGCGACCCCCGGAAGCGGCAGATCCGGCTGCGGGATGTCTTCACGATGACGGCCGGATTTCAGTGGGACGACCTGGGACCCGGCGGTTCGGCGGGGGGCGATCTGTCGCGGTGCGTGCAGTCGGCCGACTGGCTGCGCTGCTTTCTGGATGCCGGGATGAGTGCGGCGCCGGGCACGACCTTCAATTACGACACGGGTCTGACGCATGCCGTCTCCGCACTGCTCACCCGGGAGACGGGGCTGTCCACGCGCGCCTATGCGGCGTCACGGCTGTTTGATCCGCTCGGGATCTCGTGCCCGCGGTGGTCAGTGGATCCACAGGGCTACTCCACCGGGGGCTTTGATGTGTGGATGACGCCGCGGGACCTGGCTCGTTTCGGCCTGATGGTGTTACGCAACGGGCAATGGGCGGGCCGCCAGATCGTCTCGCCGGAATGGCTGGACACCTCCACGCGGCTGCGTGTAAGGACTGGCGACGCGGGTTGGGGGTTTGGCGATTACGGCTATTTCTGGTGGAAGAAGACCGTCGCCGGATATCCGGTGACCCTGGCGTCCGGCTACGGCGGGCAGAATCTCTTCCTGGTTCCGGAGCTCGATCTACTGATGGTGACGACTGCGCGCTCTGACGTGACTCCACCGTTCGAGGCGTATCAGGACTCCTACTCGATCCTGGGCGAGTACGTGCTTAAGGCGGTCCGGGGGAATGCGCCGGTTGTCAATCCGGAGATCGTGCAGACGGCCGACGGGTTCGCCGCCGCCGCCGCGGGGAGTTTTGCGACCGCCCAGGGTAGCGGGTTCTCCCTGGTGGAACGCGACTGGACCTATGCGATGCCGGCCGATGGCTGGCTGCCGGAGTGCATTGCGGGGGTCTGTGTGCGCGTCGGTCAACGGGTGGCGCCGGTCCGCTACGTCCGGCCGGACCGGGTGGAGTTTCTGATTCCTCCGGATCTGCCGGCCGGGCGGCTCGACGTCGAGATCCGGACTCCACAGGGCACCGCGTCGACCCCCGTTGATGTACAGGCGGTCGCCCCGGCGTTCTTTGGGTCGGTGCGGGCGGGGCAGTTCTTCGTCACCGGCAGGCCAGTGGCTTCCGGCGATGTGGTTCGAATGTGGGCGTCGGGTCTGGGTCCGTCCGTGCCGGCGGCGGTTGCCGGCGCCCAGATCGGCCAGCCGATGCCACTCGAGACGCAGCCGCAGGTTCTGGTGGCGGGCCAGGCGGCGGCGGTGACAGAGGCGGTGCTCGCCGGGGCGGGCATGTGGCAGGTCGACGTCCGGGTGCCGGAAGGACTGGCGCCGGGGTTTGTTCCGGTGCAGGTATGCGTAGGCGCGCTGTGCAGCCGCTCCGACGCGTTGCTGGAGATTGCGCCGAGGTAGGGAGGACAGCGGCTATGAGACTCAAGATGATTCCCGCGATGCTGGGCGTGATGCTTTGGCTCCATGGGCCCTGGTCCGGGGAGGCTACCGCCGCGCCGCCGGCGTTAGTATGCCTCCGCGGACGGGTGGTGGACGGCCGGACGGGCGAGCCGCTGGCCGGAACGCGGGTCGCCCTTCGGGCTCAGTCGCTGGAAACGACGACTGACGGCGCCGGCCGTTTCGAGCTTCGCGGTGTGCGGCCCGGCGCGGCGGAGATCGAGTTGGGCGCCGACGGGTATGCGCTGGTGTGGAGGCGGGTGGAGGTGCCGGCGGGCGCGGACCTGGCGGTGGAGTTACGGATGGGTGGGACGACGTCTGGAACGCCGGCCGGAGGAGGGGCGGGTGCGGCGCCGGAGGAGCGGCCGGACGCCGAGGCGCCTAGCGGCTACCGGCTGGAGGGACAGGAGCTGCGGAGGCTGTCGAGCGGGCTTTTCGGCGACCCGCTACGCGCCGTGCAGAGCCTGCCCGGCGCGGGCTTCGCGGATGACTTCTACGCCGAAATTGCTTACCGGGGCGCGGCTCCGTCCGATGTTGCCTACTATCTGGACGGGCTGCCGGTGCGCAGCCCATATCACGCCTTTCAGCAGGTGGGGCAGCTTGGGTCGGCCTCGGTGTTTCCGGGCGATGTCGTTGCGTCGATCACCTTGCTGGGCGACGGGGCTTCGGCGCGGTACAGCGACGGGGCGGCGGCGGTGCTGGCTGTGGAGAGCCGTGAACCGGAGGGGGCGGGGCCGCACTTCCGATTCAGCGCCGATCTGTTTCAGGCCTCGCTGACAGGGGAGGGCCCGCTGGATCGCGGCCACAAGGCGGCGTGGCTGGTTTCGTTGCGCAAGAGCTATCTGCAATACCTGGTCAGCCGGCTGGGCGCGCCGGGACTGGGGCTGGGCTATGAGGACGTGAGTGCGAAGGTGTCCTACCGGTTTGGTCCGCGGAGCCGCCTGACTGTTCTTTTCCTGCATGACGCGACCAGCGCGGATGGCCCCGATCGCGCGGCGGAGCTTTTTCTGGAGACGCTGGCCGCGGGGCGCCAGAATGCCGATCGCGGCCAGGCGGGCTGGACCTGGAGCCCGAGCGAGCGCGCAGCGCTGCGGAGTTCGGTTGCGTGGAGCCGGCAAGCGGAAGACCAGCGCAATCTGAGCGGCGCGCCGCTGCTGCGTTCCGATCGTGACGAGATGCATCTGCGTCACGACGCCTGGTATGGCTGGGCGTCGGGTATTTCCCTGGAAGGGGGCGGCGAGGGGACATACAGCACCGAGCGGTATGCGCGCTACGCCGCCTGGGATGCCGCGCTGGGCGCGCCGGGCGGCAGTCTGGCGGCTGTGGCGGACTATGGCGCCGCGGGCTGGCGGGCGGGCGGATATGTTCAAGCGGCCTGGGCGCGGGGCTCGCGGCTACGACTCAGTATGGGCGGGCGCTTTGACCGGTTCGGCTTCACTGGTCAAGCGGTGTGGCAACCGCGTGCCAGTGCCGCCGTCGCGCTGACGCGCCGGCTGCGCTGGACGGTCAGCTATGGCGGCCTTGCCCGCTTCCCAGATTTCGTTGCGCTGCTCGGGCCGTTTCCGAACCCGACGCTGCGGGCCGAGCGCACGATGCTGGCGCAGAGCGGGCTGCACCTGCGGACGGGCAGGAACAGCAGCCTGGCGGTGGAGCTGTTTGGCCGCAATACGAGCCACATTGCCTACTCCGAACAGGCCGAGTGGCGCCTATCGGGCGAACGGACGCTGTGGCCGCTCTTCGGAGCGCGGCTTCGGGATACGCTGCGCGGGTCGGCACGCGGGTATGAGGTGGTGTTCAAGCGGCACAGCGCCGGCCGGCTGACCGGCAGCGCAGCGTACAGCTACGGCAAGGCACACAACGACGACCCGGCGACGGGCGCGCATTTCGACAGCGATTTCGATCAGCGGCACGCGCTGCAAGGCCACGCCGGTTACCGCCTGAGTGAGGGCGTCACGTTGAGCGGCAAGCTCCGCTGGAGCAGCGGGGTGCCGGTTGCCGGCTTCTTCCGCGGCGATCCGGCGGCGGACAGCCCGGTGTTCTGGCTCTCGGACCAGCGCAACCAGATGCGAGCGCCGGCGTACCGGCGTCTGGATCTGCGGATCGACAAAGCCTGGTACCGTCGCGGTTCCAAGGTGACGCTTTACGGCGAAATCGCCAATGTGACGAACAGCCGCCAGTGGCGATACTATGCGTTTGACCGGATTCCGTTCGGGGTCAGCGCGGATTGGCTCGCGCGCAGCCGGATGCTTCCCATTCTCCCTGCCGCAGGGGTTGCGATCGAGTTCTGACGGGTCATCCGCCGGGCGCCTCGGGAGTTGAGTGTGGACCGATACCTGCAGTTGATGCGCGTGCTGCTGGACAGCTTCAGCGCGATATGTTTTACGCTGATGGCCGCCTTGTGCCTGAGGGAACACCGGCGGCGCAGCGCCCGGTGGGGCGGCACGATCTATGTCTGGACGGCGGGGGCCTGTGCCGTCCATTTTCTGTACCGCTCGACCCGGTTCTTTCTCGGCGCGCCGCTGGCGAGCGTGGCGGTGACGATCGATCTCTGCGTGAGTTTCTTCCTGCCGGCGCTGCTGTTCCACCTGATCTATTCGATCGAGCGGGAGCGGATGCCGTGGCGGGTTGTTTGGAACGTGTGTCTGATTGGGCTCTACGGGCTCGGCGCTACCGGCGCGGCGGTGGTGGTATTGCAGCAGGCGCCCGGGCGGCCGGTGGAGGACCTGCGGGCGCTGACACTCGCGCTGCTGGGTGTGGCCGCCCTGCTGGCGAGTGTGCTGGCGGCCAGTTCCCGGCGCATCTTCCCGAGCGGCCTGGAGCGCAGCCAGAGGCGCTGGCTGATGGCGCTTTGCGGCGTGCTTGCGGCGGTGGCTCTGCTGCGCATGCTGGCCGCGCCGCTGTGGCTGCTGGTCTTGCAGGATACGGTGCCGCTTGTGTTTGTCTTCGCCGTGACTTATTCGGTGGAGCGCTTCACGTTCTTCGACGTGCTGCTCAAGAAGGGCGCCCTGGCGTTCTGCGCGCTGTTGGCGCTCACCCTGTTCTTTGTCTGCGTGGCGCCGTGGCTGCTGCGGCATGATGCCGGGCTTGCCTTTCCGCTGTGCGTCTGGCCCATTGTGCTGGCCTACCCCTGGTTCAACCGGCGCATGAGCGCATGGCTGGACCGGATCTGCCTGGGGCGGCGCTTCTCCCCTACCGAGGCGAGCAAGCACTTTCTTGCCGGCCTGCAGGGGGCTCTGTCGGAGGAGGAACTGGCGCAGCGCGCCGGTAGTCTGCTGGGGGTGATCTTCCCGGCGCAGGCCGAGGTCCTGCTGGGTGGGTCCGCCCAGGCCGACGGGGCAAGCAGCGGAGACGACGTTCACCTGCCTGTCCTTTTGCATGGCGAGATCGCGGCGGAGATTCGGCTGCGAGCGCGCGAGCCCGGCAGCCGCTTTCTGAGCGAAGACATGACGCTGCTGGCGTCGCTGGCGGACTCTTTCGCGTTTCTGCTGGAGAATCTTCAGTTGCGGGACAAGCGGCTGGAGCAGGAGAAACGAGTCAGGGAGCTCGAGCTCAGCGAAAACCGTCTGGCACTGAAGGCGCTGCGGGCGCAAGTGAATCCGCATTTCCTGTTTAATGCCCTGAATACGATTGCGGGGCTGATCCCTCGTCACCCGGCGCGCGCGGAGCAGACCATCGAGCAGCTGGCCGAAGTGTTTCGCTTCACGCTGCGCCGGATGGATCGCGAATGGGTCCGGGTGGAGGAGGAGATCGAAGCGGTCCGGGCCTATCTGGATGTCGAGCAGGCGCGGTTCGGCGATCGCCTCCGGTATCGCATCGAGATGAGCCAGGAGGCGGGGCGCCAGCGCATTCCGGCGATGATCGTGCAGACGCTGGTGGAGAATGCGGTGAAGCACGGGATCAGCGCGCAAACGGCGCCGGGGTGCATTGAAGTGGCGGTGGCGTTGCGGGACGACCGGATTTCGATCGAGGTCCGCGACAGCGGGCCCGGCTTCGGCGAGGGGCCTCTGGATCCTAGCGACGACGGAGGGCGCGGTCTACGCAACATTCGCGACCGATTGCGAGGCTATTTCGGCGACCGGGCGGAGCTGCGGACGGGGCGTGACGAGGAGCGGGGCATGACTTTGGCCGGTGTAGAGTTGCCGCGCTTCGCCGAACTGCCGGAAGGGGTGCTGCGATGATGCGGGTGCTGCTGGTGGATGACGAGGAGTTTGCCCGCGAGCGGCTGAGGCAGTTACTGGCCGCGCAGGCGGATGTCGAGGTGGTGGGGGAGGCCGCCGACGGAGAGCAGGCGATTGCCCAGGTGCTGAGCCTGCGGCCGGACCTGCTGCTGCTGGATATCCAGATGCCTGGCGCCAGCGGGTTGGAGGTCGCGGCGAGCCTGCCCCGGCCGCGGCCCGGCATCATCTTCTGCACGGCGTTCGACCAGTACGCGGTGGATGCTTTCGATCTGGAAGCGGTCGACTATCTGCTGAAGCCGGTGAACCGCATCCGGCTGGCGCGCGCCCTGGACCGCGTGCGGTGTGGCGAGAATCCGCCGGGCGACGACGCACTCGACCGTGTGACGAGGTCTGTTCACGGGCCGGTCATCCGTTTGCTGGCGCGTTGCGGAGACCGGTACCGGGTGATTCCGCAACGGGAGGCGATCTATCTCTCCTCCAGCGGCGGACTGACGCGGCTGCATACGAACGAGCGCGAGTATGTATTGGATCCGACGCTGAACGACCTGGAGGCGCTGCTGGACGCGGCGCTGTTCTACCGCATATCCCGCTCGGCTCTGGTGAATCTGGATTATGTGGCCGAGGTCGGGCCGTTGTGTGCCGGGTCGGCCGACGTGATGCTGCGCGGCGGGACGCGGCTGGAGGTGAGCCGGCGGCGCCTGAAGGAGCTGATGGAGCGGATTGCGGGCAGCGCTGGCGGGGTTCGTCCGTCGAAGGGGCCCCGATGACGGAACGCCCGGGCGGAGAGTGGACTGGAAAGCGGGCGTCCCGTCGAAATGACGAGAGACTCATCGTGCGTGACGTGGCGCGTGGTCCAGTGGCGCTGTCACTGGGGCGTTTGGTCCCGCGGTCTGGACCAGGCGGGATGGGTGTGGTTGAGGAAGATTGCGGGTTCGCCTCGATGGATTGCGTATGATGAGCATTCGGACGATTTTGGAGCGATGTCCTATGGGGAGGCGTGTGGGCATGCCGGTCGGAGTTCGAGCAAAACGCCGGGCGGGCTGGGGCCGGTTCCTGTTGATGAGACTGCTTCCGGCCGTGGTGATTCTTAGCGGCTGGCAGGAATGCGGATTCTCTCAATTGCTCATATCGGAAAAGCAACTCTATGCAAAAGAGGCGCGCCTGGCGAGCTCGGATTTTGATGAACAGGTGTTCCTGACTGCTGCCCGGGCGTCTCGACTGGATGTACCTCCTTGCCTGGTGCTGGCGAGGGGAGCTCCCCGGTCTGCGCCGCGATATCCGTCCCGGTCGAAATTCCGGTAGATCCAGAGGAACCCTTCGACTCAGAAGATTAACTCCGCCGGATTCTGTCAGGAATCGCAGATAATATGCCAATGGGCGTCATTCTGGTCGCTAGCATTCTGTTCGTCTACTGGATTCTCCGCGCGTTTCTGCTCCAGACAGAAAGCGACTCCCAAATCCAGACAGTTCTCGAAGCTGACAAGGAGTTCTTCGAACAACTCCTTTCCGGCGCCTCATCTTCTAACACCTACACCTTCTAGGCTACTGTCCCTGTGCGCTACGGGCCGCGATAGTTGACGCGGATTCCGGGGTTTGCGCTGGTTGCCAGGTTGCCGCTGGCGCTCGGGATCTGAGTGAACACGGCGATCTTCCAGTTGGTGGACGTACTGCGGCTCCGGATGCTTCCCGTCGAGCGATTCCAAGAACTGCTGGCTGTCGCGTATGCCGGTGGCTCGGGGGGGAACTGGGCTGTGTTCCTTGGGTTTGAGGCCGGACCCTGGTGCGCCGTGGTGGGTCTGTTGCGCGCGCCGGCTGCTGTTCCGGAATGGGCAGGGCTGCCTGCCCCTGCGCAGCGACTGGTGGCTTTCCCTGATGAGGCGCGAATCCGTGCCAAGGATGGCGCTCCTGGGCTTGGATGGCGCCGAGGTGGGTCCCGATCATCCAGAGCAGCGACGTGGGGTGGTGCGTATTCCGGGCACTGGGTGGAGGGAGTTGGGCTCCCACTTGTCGGGCGACGCGGCGGGTTGTTTTCCGTTGCGGGCTTGGTGGTTTCGGGGGTGCTGACGAGGGCGGAGCTGAAGCTCCGCGCAGGATGAATGCTGCCCCACATGATGAATGCTGCCCCACATGATGAATGCTGGCCCACAACGGGAATGCGGCTTTGCATGGAGAATGGTGCCCCACAGAGTGAATGCTGCCTCACACGGGGATGCGGCAGAGGTTCTCGCGGTCCCGGTTTGGTGGTAGTGTAGGGGCAATCAGGAGGGCCGGATGCCAGTTCGAGTTATGATCCGGGATGCGAATGTTTTGTACCAGCCGACTCAGGGTACGCTGGGCACGAAGTCGGTTCATCATCCCTTTCCACTCCACCTTGGTGCGGGCGACCCGGACACGGGACCGGCATTGAATTTCCACGTTTCGGATAAACACCACCTCGATTTTGACGCCGCGCAGTGGCTGACCCTTTCGGACGATGCATTCCAAAGGTTCAAGAACGGTGGCAAGCGATTGCCCAATTGGACGCCGGACAAAACGATTGGAGGGATTTCGCGGCAACGTGCTGATCGCTCCGACGATGTGGTTCTGGAAGGGGATGTGGGGCCATATAAGAAGGGAGTGGGGCATCTCCATAAAGGCAAGATGGCTCCGAGCTTCAGCGCGCGACCACCGGATTGGACGAAGAATGATCCGCCGGAGTACAAGACGGATCCGGCCGATCATGTGAAGCAGCGCCAGAACCGTGATCACCAGAACAATCAGGCGGCGCTCAAGCTGAGGGGGCAAGATCCGAAAGAAGGCACCGCCATCGCCATTCCACAGTGGGTGCACATGAACGGGTACACTTTTGGCCACAAGGCGAGTGCGTCGAAGTTGAAACAGCGGAATGCCGATTGGGCGGGGCAAACCAGGACTCAGTGGATTGCCCAACACCGGTCCGAGGCGTTGTTCAAAGAGATTTACCACTCCATCCGGCTGTATGAACTATCCGGTCAACTGAATTATCAGATTGTCGGATCGTTCCGGTATCTCTACAAGCTGAATGTCAAAACGATGGGGTATCCGCCTACGCCGGAATTGGACCGGCTGTTGATGTATTACCTCGAACTGGCTGTGTAGGCAGACGCGGCGGAGGCTGGGCCGCTTCATCGTGATTGCGATGGGCGCGGCGCCACGCGAGCCGGAAGGTGCGCACGTTGGGTGAGTTTTCAGCGAACGCGAATCTGCATGGGGTTCCCATCCGGGTGAGCTGGAATCCGGGGGCTTCACGCTGCTGGCAGGGCGAGGCGGAGGAGAGAGCCGTGGCCGAGTTCGCTCTCCACGGTCAGGGTGCCGCCGTGAGCTTCTACCGCCCATTTGGCTATGGAGAGGCCTAGTCCCGCTCCGCCTGATTCGCGCCAACGGGCCTTATCCACGCGGTAGAAGCGGTCGAAGATGCGCGGCTGGTCATCGGGCGGGATGCCGGGGCCGTTGTCCGCGATCTCGATGAGTACCTGGCCGGCGGATCCGGGGTGGACGCGGATGGTGATGACTCCGCCTTCCGTCGAGTACTTCACGGCGTTGTGGATGATGTTCATCAGCGACTGGCGGAGGAAGAGCTCGTCGCCCTGGATGCGGGTCTGTTCCTCGCCGGTGATCTCCAGGCGAAGAGACTTTTCTTCCATCAGAACTTCGAAGAGCGCGGCCGAGGCGCGGACCAGTTCCAGCAACGGGATGGGTTCGCGGCGGAGGTGGATGTGACCCGAGTCGGCGCGGGCGATGGTGAGGAGGCTGTCGATGAGGGAGGTGAGGCGGTTCACCTCCTCCAACATGCTGCCGACGATGTCGCGGTATTCGGCGCGGCTGCCGTCCTTCTGCAGGCCGACCTCGCCGACGCTGCGGATCATGGCGAGCGGGGTGCGGAGTTCGTGGGAGACGTCGGAGGTGAAGGCGCGAAGCTGTTCGAAGGCGCGTTCCAGGCGGGCCAGCGTCTGGTTGAAAACGCGGGCCAGTTCGCCGAGTTCGTCGTCGTTATCGTCGACAGGCAGTCGAGCGTGTAGGTTGGCGGGTGTGATTTCGTGAGCCTGCCTGGCCATGCGTTCGATGGGACTGAGAGCGCGGCGGGCCAAGGCATGGCCCGCGAGGCCGGCGCCGAGCAGGACCGCGGGCAGGACGACGAGCGAGGCGATGAAGAGGTCGCCCAGGCGCTCGTAGAGGGGTTCTTCGCTGTGTGCCAGGCGGATGAGCAGGCGACGGCCGTCGAGCAGGTGGACGCGGCTGACGACGCGCACGCGGGTGCCGTCGGAGAGGAGCGCGGAGCGAGGTGAATAGCCGCCGAGGCCTTCCCCACGGAAGGGAGCGCCGCCGAGAACGCGGCCTTGCAGGCGTTGATTGCGATAGAGGAGCTCGCCCGTGGGTCCCAGAACCTCGACATAGCGCTCGATGACATCGCGCGATTCGCGGTGGTTGTGGTAGTCGTCCTTCACGAGAAGGCGGCCGTCCAGGGTGAAGAAGAGAAGACCCTCGACGGTTTCGATCTCCTGGAACGGAGAACTGGGTGAGTTGTCCTCGAAGCTGCCAGAAGAGCAGTCCGCAGGTGCCGGCCCAGGCGAGGATGAGCAAGGCCGCGAGACCCGCGACGTACCAGAGGGTGAGGCGCGTGCGGAGGTGGCGCGGCCGGAGGCGCAAGTCAGCCGTCCTCGCCTTCGCGGAGCACGAAGCCGACGCCGCGGACGGTCTGGAGGAGCCTGGGTTCGAACTGCCCGTCGACTTTCTTCCGCAGGCGGACCATCTGGGCATCGATGACGTTGTCGAGCGGCGTCTGGCGGGCGGTTTCCTTCCAGATGTCGCGGGCGAGCATTTCGCGGGAGACGACGCGGCCGCGGTTGAGGAAGAAGTATTCGAGGAGTTCAAACTCGCGCGGGGTGAGGTCGATGGGTTGGCCGGAACGGGTGACGGAGCGGCGGGCGCGGTCGAGTTCGAGGTCAGCGAGTTTGAAGCGGTCGTCGAGGAGAGGATGACCGCGGCGGGTGAGGGCGCGGATGCGGGCGAGCAATTCCGGGAAGGCGAAGGGTTTGACGAGGTAGTCGTCGGCGCCGAGGTCGAGGCCGCGAACGCGGTCTTCGACGGCATCGCGGGAGGTGAGCAGGAGGACGGGTGTCTTGATACCGCGGCGGCGGATGGTGGAGAGGATCTCAAAGCCGTCGTGGCCGGGCAGCATGACGTCGAGCAAGGCGAGGTCGAAGGGCTGGGCGTTGAGCAGATAGAAGCCTTCCTCGCCGGTGTGGGCGACGCGAACGGCGTGGCCGTCGGCTTCCAGGCCTTCGCGGAGGGCGCTGGCCATCTTCTGCTCGTCCTCCACGACAAGGATCTGCACGTTTCCCTTTATAGAGGCGGAGCAGGCCTGACCGCAACTGACAATGCGCGGATGAGGGCCTGATGGGGCTATCAGGAAATCATCAGGAAGTCATCAGGCGGAGACGAGGGGTTTCGATGGTAAGAAGTGAAGATACGCCCCGCACATGGTTCGTGCGCGGCTGGAGGAACCCGAATGCTGCCTGCTGGCGCAGCCAAAAAAGTGACGATCCACCTGAACGAAGACACGACGGCACGGCATGATTTTCTGTACAACGAGATTTTCTCGCTGTTGCGGGAGAGGGGCGTGGCGGGGGCGACATTGATCCGGCCGGCCGCCGGATTCGGCAGTCATCACCGGACGCACTCCGTGGAGGGCGACGCGGCGCTGCGCGAGCATCTGCCGGTGAGGATCGAGTTCATTGAGACCATTGAGGCGGCGGATGCGGTGTTGCCGGCGCTGTGCGAAATGATCACCGACGGGCTGATTGAGGCCCACGAGACGACCGTCATCAAATCGGCGCTCCGGGACGAACGAAGCTAGGATGCGGCACCGTCTTCTCCTTCCCCTTGTGCTGGCGGCCGCGTGTTTGCCTGCGCAACCGGCGCCACGGCGTCTGACGCTGGCGGAAGCCGAGCAACTGGCGCTGAAGAATCATCCGCGGATCGGGTCGGCCACGCTGCGGGCGCAGGCCGCCGAGGCGCAGGTGACGCAGGCGCGGTCCGCTTACGAACCGTTGGTGACCGGGAGCCTTACGGGCTCGGCGGCGGACCATGGTTCGATCATCGCGGCCGGGATGCTGCAGACGTCCAGCCTGTATAGCCGCGTGGCGGCCGGCGTCTCGATCACGCAGTTGGTGACTGACTTCGGGCGAACGTCGAAGCTGGCGGAGTCGGCCCGTCTCAATGCCACGGCGCGCGGGCAGAGCGCGGTGAATGCGCGAGCGGAGATTCTGGTGCAGGTCGATCTGGCGTATTGCCAGGCGCTGGCGTCGGACGCGGTGCTGAGGGTGTCGCGCGCGGTGGTGGACAACCGGCGCCTGATCCTGCGGCAGGTAAAGGCGCTGGCGCAGAGTTCGTTGAAGTCGACGCTGGATGTGAGCTTTGCCGATGTGGCGGCGTCCGACGCGGAGCTGGCCCTGGTACGGGCTGAGAACGATGCGGCGGCGAGCCGGGCGCGACTGGTTTCGGCCATGGGCGGCACGGGGACGGAGGAGGTCGAATTGGCGGACCTGCCAGTGCCGACGGATCTGCCGGCTGATGCAAACGCGGCGGTGACGCATGCGATGGAACAGCGGCCGGACCTGGCGGCACTGAAGCTGGACCGGACTGCCGCGCATCGTTTCGCCGACGCTGAGGGCGCGCTGAACCGTCCGACGGTGAGCCTGTTGGGCACGGCAGGAGCGCTGCCGGCGAGTGACCCTCGTCTACCGGGTACGTACAGCGCCGCCGGAGTGAACGTGAATATTCCGGTTTGGAACGGGCGGCTGTTCAGCGCGCGGCATGCGGAAGCCCGGCTCCGGGCCGAGGCTCTGGACCGGGATGTGGAGGACTTGTCGGTGCGGGTCACCGAGCAGGTACGCGTCACCTGGCTGGAGGCGAATACGGCGTTCCGCCGATTGGCTGTGACGGAACGCCTGGTGGCGCAGGCGGAGCAGACGCTGCGGCTGGCGCAGGTCCGCTATGACAGCGGGCTGGGCAGCATGGTGGAGCTCAACCAGGCCCAGGTGGCCCAGGTCTCGGCTGAGATTGCCGCGGCTAACGCGAAGTATGAGTTTCTGAGCCGGCGCGCGGGGCTGGCGTTTGTGATGGGAGATCTGCGATGACGACGATCAGGCGCCTGGGGCAGGCGGCGGCGACCGGTGCGATGGCACTGAGTCTGGCCGCGTGCTCGAAGAGTAATGCGGCCGAAGAGCGGGCTCCGGCGGCGGTGGCGACGGTGCCAGTGGCCACGGTGACCCGCGGCGACCTGGCGAACGACCTCGTCCTGACGGCGGAGTTCCAGCCCTTTCAACAGATTGATGTGCTGGCGAAGGTGGCCGGCTACGTACGATCGATCAAAGTGGATATCGGCGACCGTGTGAGGGAGGGGCAGGTGCTGGCGTCGCTGGAGATCCCCGAAATGGAGGACGACCTGGCGAAGGCGGTGGCGGCGATTGACGAAGCGGATGCTGAGGTGGCGACGGCGGCCCAGGAGTTGAAGCGGGCCGAGGCGGCTCATGAGATGGCTCATCTGTCCTTCGAGCGGATCGGAACCGTCATCAAGAAGGAGCCCGGGTTGGTGCCGCAGCAGGAGGTGGACGAAGCGCGGTCGCGGGATCTGATCGCGGAGGCACAGGTGTCGGCGTCGAAGGCGAAGGTGCGAAGTTCGACGCAGCGGGCGCAGGTGTCGCGGGCCGAACAGAGGAGGCTGCAGACGCTGCACCGGTACACTACCATCGCGGCTCCATTCGACGGAGTGGTGACAAAGCGCTATGCGAATGCGGGGGCGATGATTCAGGCGGGTACGGCCTCGCAGACGCAGGCGATGCCTCTGGTGCAGTTGTCGCAGAACAACCTGCTGCGGCTGACGCTGCCGGTGCCGGAGTCGGTCGCGTCGCGGGTGCATGTTGGGGACACTTTGGACGTGCGGGTGCCTTCCATCGGGCGGACATTCGCGGGCCGGGTGGCGCGGTTTGCGGAAACGATCCAGGCATCGACGCGCACGATGGACACGGAGGTGGATGTGCCGAATCCGTCGCTGACGCTGATTCCGGGGATGTATGCCGAGGTGACGCTGCGACTGGATGTTCGGAGGAATGCGCTGGCGGTGCCGGTGGATGCGGTGGACCGCAGCGGAGCGGAGCCGCGGGCCTACTCCGTCACCCGCGCCGGCGTGATTCGAGTGGTCGCGGTGGCGACCGGGTTGGAGACCGATCAGAAGGTGGAGATCCTCTCCGGCCTGCAGGAGGGCGACACGGTGGTAGCCGGGCGGCGTTCCGGCCTGAAGGACGGCCAGACGGTGAGTACCCGGCCGGTGGAGGCGCAGGGGCACTAGGTCATGTCACGATTCGCGATTCGAACGCCGTACCTGATTGTTGTGCTGTGCCTGGTGATTGCCATCACGGGCACGGTGAGCCTGATGCGCATGCCGGTGGACCTGTTTCCGGCGATGAACATTCCCGTGGTCGCGGTGGCGACGTTTTACTCGGGGATGCCGCCGGAGCAGATCGAAGGCAACATTACTTATCACCTGGAGCGATTCTTCACGCTGGCGAGCGGCATCGACCATATGGAGTCGCGCTCACTGGCCGGTGTGAGCCTGATTAAGGTGTATTTCCAGCCGGGTACGAATCCGGACTCCGCGGTTACCACAATCGCGAGTCTGGCGATGGCCGAGATCAGTCGCCTGCCGCCCGGGACGCTGCCGCCCTTCGTCCTGAAGATGGATGCATCCAGCATGCCGGTGTGCCTGGTGACACTGCGTGGGCAGGATCTGACGGAGACCCAGCTCAAGGATCTGGCGCAGAATGTGCTGCGCAACCAGTTGGCTGGCGTGGCCGGAGCGGCGGTGCCGCAGCCGTTTGGAGGCCGCTGGCGCGAGATCATGCTGTATGCCGATCCGTTCAAGCTGGAGTCGCGCCAGATCAGCCTGATGGATGTCGTGCGGGCGATGAATGAGTCGAATCTGATTCTGCCGGCCGGGGATGTGCAGATTGGGAAGTTCGACTACAACATCTATGCGAACAGCCAGGTGAGCAAGGTGGAGGATATCAATCGCGTCCCCATCAAGCTCTCCGGCGAGCGTCCGGTGCGGGTTTCCGACATCGGGGTGGCGAAGGACGCCTACGCGCTGCAGTACAACGCGGTGCGCGTGGATGGGCAGCGCTCAGTGTACCTGCCGGTGCTGAAGCAGGGCGGCGACTCGAATACCATCGCGGTGGTGGACGGCATACGCGAGAAACTGGCGCGTTTGTTCGACGTGCCCCAGTCGTTGTCCACGCAAGTGGTATTCGACCAGTCTCAATTCGTCAAGACGGCGATCCAGACGCTGTTGCACGAAGGCGCTGTCGGCTTGTTCCTGACCTCGCTGATGATTCTGATCTTTCTCGGAAGCCTGCGGGCCACGATGGCAGTCTTCTTCTCCATCCCGCTGTCGGCGCTGGCGACGTTCATTGCCCTGCAGTTGGGCGGAAGCTCAGTGAACACGATGGTGCTGGGCGGCCTGGCGCTGGCGCTATCACGCCTGATCGACAACTCGGTGGTGGTGCTGGAGAACATCTACCGGCATCTGGAGATGGGCGAACCTCCCGCGGTGGCCGCGGAGAAGGGCGGCCGGGAGGTGGCGCTTCCTGTGCTGGCGGCGACGTTGACCACGGTGGTTGTGTTCTTTCCGGTGACCCTGCTGTACGGTGTCAGCAAGTTCCTGTTCTCGTCGCTGGCGATTGCGGTGGTTCTCTCGCTGTTTGCTTCTTATTTCGTCGCGATGACGGTGGTGCCGCTGTTCTGCGCGCGCTTCCTGAAACATGCCGCACCGGAGACGGAGAAACCGGGCTTTGGCATGCCGGTTCAATGCCGCGTTCAATCGCGGATTCGGCGGATTTCTGTCGAAATACGACAAGGCGGCTGGAGTGGCTGTGCGGCGTCCGGCGGCCTGCCTGTTGGTATTCGCGGTGGTCTTCGTCGCCAGCCTGGCCATCTACCCGAGCATCGAGATGGCGTTCTTTCCCAGAACGGATTCCGGCCAGTTCGTGATGAACGTGAAGGCGCCGTCGGGTACGAGGCTCGAGAATACCGAAGCGAGAATCTCGCAGTTGGAAGCGCTGGTGCGGCGCATCGTTCCGGAGAGCGAGCTGGAAATGATGGTGTCCAACATCGGCGTCGATCCGGGTTTTCCGCCATTTATACTTCGAACGCGGCCATGCACACGGCGTTTGTTCAGGTGAGTCTGAAGCCAGGCCACAAGGTGAAGAGCTTCGAATACATGGCGCGGGTGAAGGAGACACTGCAGCGAGGAACTGCCCAATGTCACGCGTACTTCTCCTCGGGCAGCCTGGTGGACGCGGTTTTGAATCTGGGTTTGCCAGCGCCGATCGACATTCAAGTGGACGGCAGCAATCTGGAGGCACAGCTACAGACAGCCACTCGACCTGGCGCAGCGAAGGTCGAAAGCATCCGCGGTGTGGCCGATGTCTACATCCCGCAGGATCTGGACTACCCGGCGCTGCAGTTTGACGTGGACCGTGTGCGCGCCGCCGAAATCGGGCCTGGATCAGCGTGAGGTGGTGGGCAATGTCATCACGGCGTTGACCTCAAACGCGATGATCGCGCCGACCTTCTGGATCGATCCGAAGTACGGGCAACGACTACCTGCTCACCGTGCAGTACGCGCGAGAATCAGGTGAAGTCGCTGGCGGACCTGAAGGCGATTCCGCTGCAGGGGGCCGGCCAGAAGAATCCGGCCAGGCTGGAATCGATCAGCACGACGAAGCGCGTGGATTCGCCGACCGAGGTGGACCACTTCCAGTTGCGCCGCGTCATCGATGTCTATGTGCGGCCGTTGCATGAGGATCTCGGCAAGCTCGCCGAGTCCATCGACCGACATCATAGCCGGCAGCACGATTCCGAAGGGCGTGGCCGTGACATTGCGCGGCATGGTGCAAGGCATGCGGGCTTCGTTCCGGAGCTTCTCCATCGGCCTGGTGCTGGCCGTTTTGTTGCTCTACCTGATCCTGGTGGCGCAGTTCCAGTCGTTCATGGACCCGTTCATCATCCTGCTGGCTGTGCCGCCCGGGCTGGCCGGCGTCCTGATCACGCTGGTGGCCACGGGCACGACGCTGAATGTGATGTCGCTGATGGGCGTGGTGATGCTGGTGGGGATTGCGGTGTCGAACAGCATCCTGATTGTCGAGTTCACGCGGCATCTGCGGCATGAGGGCATGGACGTGCGAGCGGCGGTGTCTCTTGCGTGCCGCGTTCGATTGCGCCCTGTTTTGATGACCTCACTGGCGACCATCATTGGGTTGATGCCGATGGCATTGAAGCTGGGGGAAGGCAGTGAAGCCTATGCGCCACTGGCCCGGGCGCTGATCGGCGGGTCTGTCGGTCTCCGTGCTGCTGTCACGATTTTTCTCGTGCCGGCCGGCTTCTGTCTTGCTTATGGACGGGCAGGGAGGCGGCGCCCGTGGAGTAAGGCGATCTGCGCCCTGGTCGCGAAGTGTCGGGAGGCCGGGCGCCGGGTGAAGAAGACGGTCAGCGGATCTTTTCGAAACGGAGTCCGGTCACACCGAAGTTGGAAAGGGTGAATCCGGTGACTGTTGCGTTTGCGTTTCTGGTGAAGTTCACTTTGTACGGGAAACTCGATTCTTCCCTGAAAGTTGTCCTGGTCTGTCGGGCTGAGTTCGATGTCATCGAGCCGGTTGTGCGAGAAGCGGACCGCAACTTGCCGGCTGCTGCCCTGGCCTGGTAGGTCGTGGAGAGTTCCTGACTGTAGAATTCTCCTTCGAGGCTCTTGAGATCAGCCGGCTTTGTGGCGGGCGTCGTGCGGGCTTCGCCCGGCGCCGCGGTCGTGGATGGGGTCGCACGAGGCTTCGAAGCGGTTTTTGAGCAGCAGCGGTGATTGTCAGGCGGTCTTCAGGATCTCGTAATGCTCGTCATTGCTGAGCGTGATGATGGACAGCCTTTCGTCTGGAAAGCGGGTCAGGTAGGCGCGGTAGCCGGCGTCGTGCCGCCGTGGTTCCAGAGGTTGACGCCTCTGTAATTCCTGAGAATCTGTCCCTTCGCGTGGTAGTTGGTTTCACCGTCGATTACGGCGTAGACCACGGGTTGCCCGTTGTCCAGCAGAGAAGGCGCATTGAACCGTGCCAATCAGGTCCGCGTCGCCGACCACAGGATGCTCGAAGTTCAACGTCCATTTCGCAAGATCCTCCACGGTTGTCAGGAGGCTGGTGGCACCCGCATTCGAAGAGTTCAGATTCTTGATGTAGGTATTGTTTTCCTTCTCGTAGGAGTAGGCCCTGTTCTTCACGATTTGGTTGAAAGTCTTCGTAGAACTGCGTGGCGGTCATGCCTAGCGGGAGGAAGATGTTCTGCCTGGTGAAGGCCGCGAAGGTCTGGCCACTGACCCGTCTGACGACCTCGGCCAGCAGAGTGTAGCCCGAGTTGCTGTAGCTGAACACCTAGACCGGGCTCAAAATTGAGTTCCTTCTGCCGGCTGAGGATTTTCAGGATGTGTTCCCTCGTGATGACGTCATCCATTTTCCAGCCGGCCAGGGTGAGGAGAGCCCATTGATCCCGTATGCCGCTGGTGTGGGCGAGCAGGGTGTCGTAGCTGGATGGGCCGGCCGAGGTCGGGCAGTTCGGGGACGTACTTTCGGATGTCGTCCTCGAGGGAGACTTTCCCCTGCTTCTCCAGTAGATAGATGGCAAATGCCGTGAACTGTTTGGAGACGGATGCGACGTGGAATACGGTGCCCGGTGTGATGGGGATGCCGTATTCGAGATTGGCCGTGCCATAGCCCTTTGAAAGGACGACCTTCCCGTCCTTCACGATTGCTATCGCGGTCGCGGCCTTATTGGCGTTGTAGGACGCAAAAAAGAGTGCATCGATGCTGTGTTCCGTGCGCTCTCGCCGCTCGTCCAAAGGTGGCGGTGGTGGTTGTTGCGAGCAGGGTGCCGAACAGACATAGGTGGCGGGCATGTTTTCGCACTTTGTTCATGGTGGTGGTGTTTGGGTTCAGGCGGAATAGGAAGGATGGCAGCCTCGTAGATGGGTTCATGTTCACGGATTGAATGCGCGTCTTACCATCGATTTGCTCAGCAGTGTTGACGTGATGGGTGGGCAAAGGGTTTGGTGCCGCCGGCATGAATACCGCCTGGTGCGGGCTTGCCTGTTCTGTGGAGGGGGAGAGGCCATATCCGGTGGTGCGGAGGTCGTCTGAGTTGGGGGCGGGCCCTGGGCAATGCCCAGGGGAATGCTGGGGAGAGTTGGATTGCTTTGGGAGGGTGGGATGGCGGGCGCTGTTCTGAACTGCGGCGGAAAGCAGATATCACCGCTTCCTACCGCTACTAGAACTCGCTTCGCAATTGGAACTCGCTGCGCGATGGCAACTCGGTCCGCGATTGGAAATCGCTCCCCGATTGGAGATCGCTCCTCGATTGGAAGTCGCTCCTCGATCGCAAGTCGGTTGCTACTTGAACTCGCCTCCTTGCGCAATCCTGGAAGTCGCTCTGTGATTCCCACAGTCCCGGAGGCACATACGAATCCGGCTAGAGTCCTCAAGGTGATCAGACAAGCCGCCATGTCGCCTGTTAGCCATGTCGATGGACCCGATGGTTACCCATGCCGGCGGCCATAGGCTGGGGAGAGTTGGATTGCTCGTCCGATGGTGGATGGACGGGATGGTCGGATGTTTTCTGGAATCTCGTATGGGACAGAGATTCAGGACTGCTCTTCGTCGACAGTCGTGAGAGTCCTGCACAGGATCACATTGACGTGAGCTTCGGGCCAATTGGGTAGTTCGGCTATTGTCCGGAAGCCGAACTTCTCATAAAGGCTGGGGCCTGAAAATCGAAGCTGGCTACCCAGATATGGCGGGATCCTCGAGACCGCGCCTCTGCGAGGAATGACAGCAAGAGGCGGCGTGCGTGGCCGAGCTCCCATAGGGCTCTTCAACCCACAGTTGCTTCAAGTTCGGAAATCCGCACCACGTATACCCCGGCGATGAGGGCCACTTACCTCGGCGGCATCATCACGAATAACGAAGCCGAGGCCGCGCGCATCGGCGTGACCGGTTGCGCGGCTGTTGTGCCCGTAGATCTTGTCCTCGATGGCGTCGATCTCGTTGGGAGTCAGGTCGTGCCGTGGTTCCGGATCACTCGACATTCCGCCGGCCTCCCTCGCGACGGGCCCAAGCAGCATCTTTCATTGCGCGGCCTGTTCCAGATTCAGCACATAGGGGAGCGCCTCGTTGTCCACGCGGCCGCCTAACTTCTCGTAGAAGTCCCTGGCCTGCTGGTTGAAGCGCCATACGTCCCAGCCGAGCTTCTCCACGTTGTGTGCACGGGCCCAGACGACCGCTTCGTTCATCAGTGCCCGGCCAATGCCTTTGCCGCGCGCGGAGGTAGAGACGACCAGGTCGCTGATGTAGAGGCGCGTATCGGCGCTGTAGAGTTCGTGGGTGACCGTCCAGGAGATCAGGCCCTGGACTTGTCCGGACTCGACGGCGAGAAGGAGGTGCATGGGCGCTCCGGGATGAAGGTAGTAGTGTTCGTACCTCTCGGCCGTTAGTGCTGGTTTTTGCGACTTGATGTGTTCCGCGAGCTCGCCTGCCAGGTTGAGGACTGCCGCGAAGTCAGTGGTCGCGGCACGACGGATCTGCAGTTTGTGGTTCATCCGTTGTGTCGCAGCGCACGGAGCGGATCGATGCGGATGGCGCGCAGGGCGGGAACCACACTGGCGGCGATGCAGACGAACATCAGGCCGGCTGAAGCTGCGAACAGCGTGAGAGGATCGGTTGAACTCACGCCGAACAACTGTCCGGCGAGCAGACGGCTGATGGCGAGATAGCCCGCGACCCCAGCCAGGAGGCCGGCGGCAGCGGCACGAAGACCCTGGCTGGTCACCAGCCACATGACGTCGGAGGGGGATGCGCCGATGGCCATCCGAATGCCGATCTCCTGCGTGCGTTGAGCGGCCAGATAAGACATGACTCCGTAGACGCCAACCGTGGCCAAGACCAGAGCCAGGCCGGCGAAGATCACGAGGAGGGCCATGGTGAAGCGGCTCTGCCAGTAGCTGGCGGAGAGTCGTTCCTCGAGAGGCGCGACCTGATAGACATTCATCGAGCGGCCGGTGGCCCACAGGGTCCGCTCCGCCGCATTCGCAATGGTCATGGGCGCGGATCGGGTGCGGATGAGGAACGACATGGTGGAGGCCGGCATCTGCGCATGCGAAAAGTAGAGGACGTCGGGTGCGTGCGTATCCAGGCCGGCGAGGCGAATGTCTTTCGCCACCCCAACGATGCGCCAGTCGCGGCGATCGCTGCCCGTGAGCCGGAAAGTCTGCCCCACGGGATCGCCTGTGGGGAAGTATCGCGTGGCCACCGATTGGGAGACGACGGCGACGGGGGCCGTGTCTGCGGCATCCGCGTCGGAGATGGAACGGCCGTTCAGGATTGGCGTGTGGAGCGTATCGAAGTAGCCGGGCAGAATGCTGAGCAGGGTCGCTGTCGGATCGTGCCCGGGATCCAGCGGCTGGCCTGACGGCACGAAGCGGGCGGGGGCATAGGGAGCCAGTGGGGGCGGGGCATTGACGGCGGTGACCGATTCGATGCCGGGCAGTTCGCGGAGCTTGCGGGCCGCCTCCTCAAAGTGATTGTGCTGGGCCGAGGCCGTCCGGTACTGATCGCCGCGCAGCGAATTGCGGATGAGGAGTACATTGCCTGGATCGAAGCCCCACGATTCGGTGGAAAGGTGGAGGAAGGTTTGCACCAGCAGTCCGGCGCAGGCCATGAGCACGAGGGAGAGCCCGATTTCGGCAGCGATGAGACCGTTGCGCCAGAGGGTACTCGAGCGGCCGGCGCTGCGGGACCGGCCGGATTCACCGAGTTGCTGCGCAATGCCGCGCGAGACATGCCGCGCGGGCGCGAGCCCAAAGAGAATCGAGGAAAGCAGGCTGATGCCAAGGGCGAACACCAACGCGTTGGGGCTGATGTGGATCTGGTCCGCGAACGGCAGGCTGCCGGCGGCGGGCACGAGCGCCAACATCGGCCGAAGGCTCCAGGACGCCAAGGCGATTCCGGCGATACCACCCAGAATGGAGAGAAGGAGATTCTCCGCGAAAAGCTGCCTAACGATCTGGCCGCGAGAGGCACCCATGGCGGTCCGCACCGAGAACTCGTAGCCGCGGGCCGAGTATCGCGCCAGCAGCAGATTCGCCACG
The DNA here is from genome assembly GCA_049841055.1 of Paludibaculum sp. GTDB lineage: Bacteria > Acidobacteriota > Terriglobia > Bryobacterales > Bryobacteraceae > Paludibaculum. The sequence continues at coordinate 76,392 of JASGIE010000024.1, forward strand.
TTGGCGCAGGCGATGAGGAGCATGATGCCGACGGCGCATCTGGAGAAGGAAGAACGGTTTGCGAAACTCTCCGGTCAGGTCGTTCCGGATCGAGCTGAGCAGGGAGTCGGGTGTAATGCCGGAGGGCGTTTCCTTTGCGATCCGGGCTGTGATTGCCGCGATCTCCGAACGCGCCTGTTCCACAGAAACGCCATCGCGCAGACGGCCGACGATGACCATCGACCGCTGGATGCGCTCCATGCGTTGCCCTTCGAAGGATGCCGGCAGGAAGAGATCCGGCTGCACGGTGATGCCATTGTTCGGGGGACGGTAGCCAAGCGGCAGAATTCCGACGATGCGGACGCTGCGCCCATTGAGTTCGACGGAGGAGCCTACCGTGGACTCGTTGCCACCGAATACGGATTGCCAGAGCGAGTAGCTGATCAAGGCCACATCGTCCTTGCCGGGCTGTCCTTCTTCGGCCAGGAACGTACGCCCTCGCACAGGCTGGATGCCCAACGTCTGAAAGAAATTCGGCGTGACGATGTGAGTGGGCGGCGTGATGGGCTGATCCAGGGCGGTGAAGGTGGCGTTGCTGTAGGTGAAGGCGGCCAGACTCTTGAAGCCCTGGCTGTGTTCGCGCCAATCGAAGTAGAGGGCCGGTGCGGTGAGCGCCCGGCTGTTCCCGTTCTGACGGCTGAAGTCCGACCAGACGACCGCGAGCCGCGCGGGATCGCGATAAGGAAGCGGATTGAGCAGTACTCCATCGATCAGGCTGAAGATGGCGGTGGTGGCACCAATGCCGAGGCCGATGATCAGAACCGCGAGCAGGTAGAAGGCAGGGTTGCGGCGGAACAGGCGCAGGCCGTAGGACAGGTCACGCAAAAATTGCATGTCACGAAAGACGCGAACGAGCGGCATAGGTGTCGGTTCCTGGCTGGTCACAAAGGTAAATTGAGATGTCCTGTTACGCCCAGGAGTATCCGGAGATAGGGGCTCAACTGCGATGGCGACGGAGGCGCCGTTGCCGCAGCACCCGATTGTAGGGCGGCACCTCTCAGCACGATTGTCATACCGGGCTGAACCCGAGTGGGCCGGGGCTTGCCGGAAAAGCGCGAGGAGGAATTGGGCTCGCCGAGCCGCAGGGGCGTGCAGTCGGGCACCTTAGCTGACTCAACGGACCGTTCCCATGGTTGGGGGAATGGTGAAGTCTTGCAGCCCGAGATGAGGTGAGGTGAAACGAGTGCTAGATGGAGAAGACACGATCGCGGCTGCATGCGGTCGGTACATCCGTCAATCCGTCTGTTTTATTCCCGGAATCTTTCGACAGGTCGGAACCACCGGTCAGGCAGGGGCAGTTCTGCGCGGATGGCAGGATGCCCGCTGGAGTCCGTCAGATTCCGCGGGATCACCCGACAGAGGTTCTCCAGGATCGATGCGAAGGGGCCGATGTGTGCTCCGCCACCTGCCCAATCGCCACGGGGGCAAGTTTGCGGTCCTGCTGTCCCGTCTGCCGATGCCTAAACAAGACGAATGAACCGAACCGGGCTAGACAACGAGCTTCCTGCCGTTGCGGAGTTGTGCTCTGAGGACGTTACGGATGAGCTGGCAGGCGTCCTTCACTTCCGGTAGAGCGAGCGCGCAGTAGATCTGTTTTCCATCGCGACGTGTAATGACCACACCCGCTGCTTTTAGGATCGAGAGGTGCTGCGACACGTTGGAGAGGGTGATGCCCAATGCCGATTGCAGTTCCGATACTGAATATTCGCGCTTAGACAATAGGTCGAGCATGCGGAGGCGTACTGCGTTCGCGAACGCCTTGCAGATGCGGACCTGCATTTCGAAGATCTGATCATCGGACCCTGGATCACAGGATCGGGGCATGGGTTCTCCTGCCTGCATTTTACAACGGATGGTCGGTTGGGCCACACATTGTGATGGGCTGGTCACGGTCGCCATTGCCTAATCGGGCTGTGCGGGCTGTTTGCCGGTGGTCATCGCCCGGAAGAGCGCGGTGGGAGTGGGACCCGTGGTGGCCAAGTAAATGTGACCGATCATGAAAGCCAGGAACAGGTAGGCACCAAGCGTATGGGCGGGGCCCAGCAGCCAAAGGCCGCCTGCCTCGTCGAAAGCCTGGGGCCAGCGGTCGGCGCCCCACATCAGCACGCCCGTCACGATCTGGAAAGGCAGCAGGATGTTGAGCAGAACCAGATAGGTGACCTTCTGGAGCGGGTTCAGCTTGCGTCGGGGGTCGGTTTCCAGCGGGTGTTTTTCGCCGTGGAAGATGCCGTGCAGATAGAAGCGAGCCTGGCGGACGGCGGCTCCGGTGAAGTCGTCGAGGCGTGGCAGGAAGTGATGGTATTTCTCCGCGGTGAGGTGGAAGAAAGCGCCAAGGAAGGCGTTGAGGATGAGGGCCGCGCCGAGCCAGGCGTGAGCGCGGATGGCGGCACCCATGGATCCGAGAATGACGAAGCGATCGGGGTAGTGAATGGCGAAGCCGGTGAGGATGAGCAGGACCATTACGGCCGCCTGGAGCCAGTGCCAGATGCGTTCGTGGAGGGAGTAGAGCTGGGGTTGAGGGTTCATTTGTGGCCTCTCAGAAGGCGGATGGAGCCGTGGATCAGGCTGAAGAGCGCGGCGCCGGCGACGGAGAGCCAGCCGAGACCTTCGACCCACGGGACGCGGCTGTTGCCGAGGATGTAGAACGACTGGAGCAACTCACGGTTGTCGAACGAGGGCTGCGCGGTGTCGAAACGGACGACGTTGCGCATCTTGCCGCCGTAAATGATGGGAACGTTCCTGGGCAGTTGGGAGTTGAGGTCGAGCGGGCGGTTGAGCATGCTCTCCGACGCGTGGCAGGCGGTGCATTCCTTGACGGCCTGGCCTTTGCCGACGACGCTGTGGCTCATCGCCCAGGGGACGACTTCGATGCGGAGTTCGGCGTCCGGGACGCCGCCGTATTTCTGGAGGAGTCCTTTGACGAGCGCGATCTTCTCGGGCTTGTCGTACACGGCCTGCGGGATGTCGATGATGCCGTCCTTGTCGCCAAAGGTCTTGACGATCTCGGGACGGTAGGTCCACTCGCCCTCGGCCGGGCGGTCCCCGAAGAAGGCCTGCTGGACCTGCCAGGTGAAGACGGGGCGCTGCTTGGTCCGGTCGTACCAGTAGACGCCGGTGATGAGGTTGGTGGGGCGGATCTGAGGCTTGCCATTCCTGTCCGGGGTGGGGATGTAGGCGGGCAGGTAGCCGGTGACGTCGGATTCAGGATCGACGATGGAGCCGTCGATGCCGCGGAAGGTGACGCGGCTGGTGCCGGTGTCCATGAGGATGCCCCAGTCGTCGCTGCGGTAGGCCCAGAAGTGGACGGCCGGGATGTGGCACGTCTGGCAGGCCATGGAGCGGAAGTGGCGGGTCTTGTAGGGGAGGAAGTTGTGAGTCTTGGTGGCATCGTGGCACTCGGCACATCCACGCATGGTGTTGTGGCGAGTGAGATTGACGGTCTCGGGTGGGATGTTGCCGCGGGCGAAGTTGTGGTCGGGGCGGCGGAGGTAGGTGGCGAAATCCTCACCGGCGGGTTTGAAACGGAGGTTCTTCGCGGGATCGTCGTGGATCATGCGGCCGGGGTTGTTGGGAGAGAAGTGGCAGTCGATGCAGACGAGGTTCTTGGCGGCATGGGCGTCCCAAGCGTAATTCATCTTTTCGTGGCCGACGATCTTGGGGGAGACAGTGTCGCTGATCTTGGCGCCATTGTAGATCCAGCCGGACTTCTCGGTGCCGCGGAGGATATCGGCGTGCTGGATGGGTTGGATGGTGGTGGTGTTGCGGGCGGTGAAGCCGTGGCAGGCGGCACAGTTTTCAAGGGTGGGTCCGGAGAGGCCGAGGAGGCCGGGCTTCACGGTGCCGTCGGGGTTGAAGGCAGCGCGGTTGTAGGAGAAGACGCCCGAGTCAGAGATGGCAACGATGCCGGTGTCGACGAGAGTCGCGTTATTGGCCCAGCGGAAGTTTCCGGCGTTTACCTCTTTCTTGCGAGCAGCACGGCTGGCTTTGGGGACATGGCAAAGGAAACAGTCGGCCTCAGAGATGCCGCTCTTCCGCCAGTCCCAGGGCTCGACTTGGCCGGTCTCCCGGTTGCGGACGGTGTAGCTGGGATCGAGGGCGTTGGTGGGCTTGGCCTCGGGCGAGAGGAGGCGTTTGCCTTGGAGGTCGAATTCGGAGATGCCGCCGCCGGTGTGGCAGCCCCCGCACTTGGTGAGCCATTCGGGCTGGCTCATGTCGGCGTCGGCGGCATCAGTGATGCCGGCGTGGGTGAGCTGGCGGTTGGGGATTATGGAGAACTTGCCGAACATGCCGGGGGAGGAGTTGAAGGGCGCGGCTCCGTGGGTTTTGAGGAGCGTCCGGTTCATTTCGGCCTTGCCCTGCTGGAAGTGGAAGCTGTCGGCGATGAAGTCGTAGTCGTGGCAGTCGCCGCAGGTGCGGCGAGTGGAGATGGGCTTGCCGGATTCGAGGACGTTTCGGCCGGCATCATCCTTAAGCATGAGGTTCGGGTGGGGGACTCGATCGGTTTGTGCTCCGACGGGCGCGAGGAGGAGCAGGGCGGCGGCGAGTGCGCACCGGGCAGGGATCGAACGAACGATTCGATGCAGCATGAGATTTCTCCGATGGCCGGAAGGTGGGGACGCCGCGCACTAACTGCGGGCTGGTATGGCGGCGTCCCGGCACGAGCAGAACTTACTTGCCACAGGTCTCCGGCTGAGGTGAATCGGCCGCGTGATTGATGAGAAAGGTGCGGAGGTCGATCAGTTTGTCGGCATCCATGAATTTGGTCAGCGGCTCGGCGCCGGCGGCGTGAGTCGCTTTATCCATGTAAACGCGCCACTGAGCCTGGGTCTTGGTAAGAGGAGAAATCTCACCGCCCTTGGCTCCCTTGGTATGGCAGGTCTTGCAGTTGGCCCTGTAGTACGTCCGTCCCTTGGTTTCGCTGCCCTTTCGGGTGGCGCCATCGGCCGCGAAGCTGAGGGCGGCGCCGGCAAGAGTGAGGGCGGCGAGACGGATGAAGTTTTTAGCAGTAGACATGAAAACCTCCGGATATGGGATTAGAAACGAGTGATCAGGCCGAGGGAGAGCATGCTGGCCCTACGGTAAGTTGGGAAGCCGAGGGTGGGCGTGGCGTCGAGTGACTTGGGGGCGCCAACATGCCAGCCGGATCCGGAATAGTCGTAGAGGTAACGGATGAAATCGGCCTTCAAGATGAAGCGGCTGTTGATGCGGTGGGTGAGATAGGTCTCGAAGACGTTGCCTCGGGTATTGGTCTTGGGGGCGATGATGTCGTCGGCGGCCTGGGCAAAGTTGAACCAGTATTGGCTGCCGTGGTTGAATTCGAAGCCGATCTTGGTGCGGTCTTCGTTGGGGAAGTTGTAGCGGACGCCGGCGAGCATCATGTAGCCGGAGTGGTTGACGGGGGTCTCGAAGGGATCGGACATGAGGCCGCCGAAGGGGGTGGTGGTGTTGGTGGGGCGGGTGGCGGAGAAGTTTGCGCTGCCATAGAGGTCGACGGCTGCGGCGCGATGGGAGGCGTTTACGCCGACGAGGTGGATGGCGCCGAGGTTGGCCGAGGGCGTGTAGCGCATGATGACCGGCGCGCCGACGGGGTCACCGGTGAGGGGGTTGGCGGACAGGACCATGGTGCCGTTAAAGCCGTCGGTAACGTTGAAAGCGTGGGCGTAAGTGGCCTGGACGAGGGTGTCGTCGGTGCTCCAGATGTCGAGGTTCGCACCGAGGAAGTGAGTGTCCTTGAGGCGATCCTGCGGGAGCTTCAGGATATTGCCATTGCCAAAGCCGGACTCATAGCCCAGGCCCCAGCAGAGGCGCCAGATCATGTTGTCGCTGAGTTTGTAGCCGACGGTAATGCCGTCGAACTGGTAGTCAATGAGCGAACCGGAGGGCGTGCCGCCGCGGAGCTCATCCTGGCGGTAATTCATGGGCGGGCCACCGGTGGAGGGGCGCCGGCCGATGGAAAGGTATAGGGGCGAACCCGCGATGTTATTCCAGCTGAAGTAGGCGCGGTCAACGCGGAGCATGTCGGAGTTGGGGACGCTGGTAGTGGTGCCGTCGACATTGAGGGAGGTGGGGGCGCCGTCAAACACCTGTACCCCGGTTGAGTCTCCAAAGGCCTTGTACATGCTGAGGCGGCCGGTGAACGAAACGTTGTCGGAAACCTTGGCGTTGAAGTTCAGCCGCAGGCGATTGGTGAAGAGGCCGGCATTGTAGTTGTCGTAGGCAGAGCTGTATGTGGCGGGCATCAGCATGCCGAAGAGCTGCTGCTGGAGAGCCGCCGGGAAGGAGGCCATGCCCTTCTTGAGCTGATCGAAGGTGAGGTTGTTGGAGAACTGGAGATAGTTCGCGTAGTTATTGCTGACGGTGTTGTTGATCTCGGCGACGCTGGCGGGAGGCCGGCCCAGGATGGGCATGGCGAACATCGTCTTGACGACGAGGTTTTGGAGTTTCATGCCGTCATAGTGGGCGGGCACACGGCCGACGATGCTGTGGGATTCGAAGCGATAATCACCCGTAAAACCAAGGCGGTCGAGTGCCTGGCCACGCTCAGTCTGGGCGACACGCTGGTCTAATTCCTTGAGGGACGCGGCGACTTCAGCGAGGGGCGGGGCCGCGGGTTGAGCCTGCTGGTTAGCAGCGGGCTGTGGTGGCTGTTTCTGGGCCTCGAGTTGCTGCTCCTGCCGCTTCAGACGTGCTTCGAGAGCGGCCACCTCTTTCTTGAGCAATTCGAGGGCGGCTTTGAGTGATGCCGTATCGTCCGGCTGAGCCTCGGCCGTGGCGTCTCTACCGGTGGGTGTTTCCGGGGATGCGCCCCGGAGTTGTCCGGCCTGGATGGCCAGGAGGGATGCGAGGAGGAAAGATAGAAATCTAGGCACGAGAAGAACCTCGAGTGCATACTATCAGATGTGAAAGTATTAAATCAAACGATTTCGAAATATCGCAACTGTAAGTGCAAGACGAAAGATGCAGCGTCAGAACAGCCTGGAACAGTATGAAATAGTTCTTAAGATCCAGCGGTGAATACCAGGGTCGCTATTCCTCGCGCAGGGCGATCAAGGGGGCCACTCTGGTAGCCCGGAGAGCCGAGAGGAGGGTGGCGAGGATAGCAAAGGCAATAAGGAAGAGGGCCGCCGCGACGAGGCTGATAGGATCGGGCGGACTGACCAGGTAGAGGAGCGGCTCGATGTGCGGTGCAGCTATCCATTGCAGACTCTGCAAACGTTCATAGAGCGGCCACGGGCGGCGACAACGGCGAAGAGGGCATTCCGCGTGGAGAGCCCTCCGTGGGATGCGGCAACTCCCCGCTATGATCCTGATGGGTCGGTGAAGTTTCGGGCGGGACTCGATAGAATCGTGTCTCCAGACCATGCTTCCTCCCCCAGTGCACCGATTCCCGTTCCGGCGGCTGCCGATGCGATCCGCGATCCGGATGATCCCGATACTTTGGGCGGCCTTCGGACTGGGGGCGGCCGCGGAACTCCCGGCTGGACCTGGTAAAGCCGAGACCGTGAAGCTGTGCGGGAAATGTCACTCTCTCGACCAGGCGGTTTCGTTGCGGCAGGGCCGGCAGGGGTGGACCGAGACATTGTCCAAGATGGTGAACCTTGGGGCGCAGGGCAGCGACGAGGATCTCACGGCGGTGCTGCAGTACCTGGTCAAGTTCTACGGATCGGCGAAAGAGGCGCCGGCCGCGTCGGGGTCAGCAGCAGCCGCCCCCGAAGCCCCCTCGAGCAGTTCGGCGGCATTGCGGCCTCCCGTGCGCGAGGAACGCAAATCGGTGCCCATGCCGATGGGCGCCACGGTGGATCCGGCTAAGGAGTGGCCCACCTATGGGCACGATCCCGGGGCGATGAGGTTCTCCCCGCTGAAGCAGATCACGCCGCAGAACGCGGGGCGGCTGAAGGTGGCGTGGGTTTACCATATGAAGCCCGAGGGCTTTACGGCCAGTCCGGCGCCGGTGGCGCGAAGGAACCCGGCCGCGCCCGTGGGCGACGAACCGGAATCCGGCGGGCGTGCGGCGCGGGTTCAGTTCGGATCCGGCTTCCGACCCAGCGAAGTGACGCCGCTGGTGATCCAAGGCGTCATGTATGTCACCACGCCGTATGGCCGGGTGGCGGCGGTGGATCCGGTGAACGGCCAGGAGCTGTGGGCGTATGCGATGCCGGCGGGGAATCCGTCGACGCGAGGTCTGGAGTATTGGGCAGGCGACGGGAAGACACCCGCGCAGATTGTGTTCGGTTCCAGCGACGGGAAGATGTATTCGCTGGATGCAAAGACCGGCAAGCCCAACCCGGCGTTTGGGGACAACGGGGTGGTGAACCTGAACACACCGGAATTGATGCGCGGGTTGCCGGGGCGCAACTCGCTGACGTCCCCACCAATTGTTTATAAGCATCTGGTGATTACGGGCGGGACGACGCAGGAGAATCCGCCGCACGGTCCGGCGGGCGATGTGCGGGCCTGGGATTTGCGGACGGGCAAGCTGGTGTGGACGTTTCACTCGATTCCGCAGGCCGGGGAGAAGTACAACGACACGTGGGCGGGCGACAGTTGGAAGAACCGCTCTGGTGTGAATGTGTGGGGCTTCTTGACAGTGGACGCCCAGCGCGGCATCATCTACATGCCGTTCGGGGCGCCGTCGGTGGACCAGTATGGGGGGGATCGGGCGGGCGACAATCTATTCGGTACGAGCCTGGTGGCGGCGGATGCCAACACGGGCAAATACCTGTGGCACTTCCAGGTGGTCCATCACGACATTTGGGATGCTGACATGACGGCGGCTCCTGCGCTGATTGATGTGAAGCAGGGGGGCAAGACAATTCCGGCGGTGGTGGCGATGAACAAAAGCGGGATGGTGTTTCTGCTGAATCGCATCACCGGACAACCGATTTACGGTGTGAAAGAACGCCCGGTGCCGCCGAGCGAAGTGCCGCTGGAGCGGGTTTCCAAGACACAGCCATTTCCCGTGATGCCGCCGCCGCTGGTGCGTATGAGTTTCGGCAAGGACGAGGTAGCCACGGTGACCCCGGAACTGGAGGCGGCATGCCGGAAACTGCTCGATGGGATGGTGGTGGGCGGCCGTATCTACCATCCACCTACAACCGGCTGCGTGTGCAGTTCCCAGGCAATCACGGCGGGGTGAACTGGGGCGGGGTCTCCTTCAGCCCGGAGTTGGGCTATCTGTTTGCGAACCTCAACGAACTCGGGCAGGTTTCGGGGTTACGGGATCACGATGCGAAGAGCGGCCCGGCGATGGCGAACGGGCAGGGCAACCGGGTGGATCCGGATGGGCCGTACGAAGGATTCCCGGGTGGAGGCCGTTTCAGCGTGAAAGGTGCAACGAGCCAGCAGTTGCCATGCCAGCAGCCGCCGTGGGGCGAACTGGCCGCGGTGGACGTGAACTCGGGGCGCATTGCCTGGAAGGTGCCTCTGGGGGTGACCGACAGTCTGCCGGAAGGAAAGCAGGCGACGGGGCGGCCGGGCAACGGCGGCACGATCGTGACAGCAGGAGGCGTTGTATTTGTGGGCGCGACTGACGATGCGCGCTTCCGGGCGTTCGATGCGAAGACCGGCCAGGAGTTGTGGACGGTGAAGCTGCCTGGCGCGGCGCAGGCGACTCCGATGACTTATGAGGGGCGGGACGGGCGGCAATACGTGGTGATTGCCGCTACTGGCGGCGGTTTCTTCAACAATCCTGTGACCGGGGACGGGATTGTGGCTTATGCGCTGGAAGAGAGCAAGTAATCGTGCACAGGCCGACGTTCGATTGGCGGGGCCGGAGGAGCACGACCCACCGGGCCCGGTGACGGACCCGGTGAAGCCGTAGGGATGGCGGTCGACTACTTGCCGCGATTGAGAGTGCGCTGATACCAGGAAGCGAGGTCGCTCTTAAACTGTTTGAGCGCGTCGACGTTCAGGTAGATCATATGGCCGGCGGGATAGTAGCCGAATTCGATGTTGGAGACGAGTTTCTTCTCGAGGTCCATCTGAGCGAGGTCGAGTTCGGTCTGGAAAAACGGGGTTGCGAGATCGAACAGGCCATTGGCGGAGAAGACCTTCAGGTAAGGATTCTTGCGCATGGCGTCGGCGAGGTCGCCGGCGACATAGGCATCGCGCATGGCCGCATTGGGTCCGCCGCCGGTTCCGCCGCCTGCGCCCGGAGCACGGTGGGTGCGATCCCAGGTGCCGAGGAAGGGATTGCCACTGGGGCGGTAATCGAGTTCGGAGGTGTACTTGAGCTGCTGGTCGAGGTAGTTCCGGAAGGACGTGACGTAGGCGCCGGTGATTCCGGTGCTGGAAGGGTCGTAGCCTGGGTTCTCGCCGGCGGCGTCGATGTCGGAGCCTTCGAAGCGGGTGTCGTAGCGGCCGAGGATCAGGCGCTCCCCGCGCGCGAATTCCTTGCGGAAGCGGGTGGGTGCGATGCGGAGATTGGAGTCCTTGATATAGGCGGCGCTCAGGCCGGTGAAGCCGGCGAGTTTGGCGGCGACGGCGTCGAAGCGGGCCTGCGGCAGGTTGTGGCCCTGGGCGAGGGCCTCGGCGTACTCGCCGCGGGCAAAGACCCGGGCCGCTTCGATGAAGTCTTTCTCGGTGCCCTTGTGAGGCACTTTCTTGAAATACCAGGCGGTGGCGGCGTAAGTGGGCAGATTGCCGATGTATTGGTTCAGGATGCCGGGTGAACGATTGAAGTAATTGAGGACGCTGGAGAGCAGGATCACTCCGTTGACCGAGACGCCGTCGCTTTCGAGAGAGGCGACAAGGGCGGCCGAACGGGTGGTGCCGTAGCTTTCACCGAAGAGGAAATGCGGAGAGTTCCAGCGGTGGTTGAGAGAGATCCAGCGCTTGATGAACTTGTTGAAGGCGGTGACGTCCTGGTCGACTCCGGCGAAGTCCCTGGCGGCGCCTTTGCCGATGGCGCGGGAGTAGCCAGTGAGAGGGGCGTCGATGAAGACGAGATCGGAGTGGTCGAGGAGGCTGTATTCGTTGGGGACCACCTCGTAGGGGCCCGCGCCGGTGGCTTCGGGGCTGCTGGTGATGACACGGATGGGGCCGACGGAGCCCATGTGGAGCCAGATGGACGCGGAGCCGGGGCCGCCATTGTAGAGGAAGGTGACGGGCCGGCGGGCGGGCTCGGCGTCGTCGAGGGTATAGGCGACAAAGAAGATGGAGCCGTAGGGTGATTCATCGGCTCCGGGGATGTGGAGGGTCCCGGCGGTGGCGGTGTATTTGAGGGTTTTGCCACCCAGTGTGAGCTGGTGATGAGTGACGGACGAGGTCTCTTTGGGGATGGGGACCGGCAGCGATTCGGAGGCGGTGCCCGGTTGCGCTGGTGGGCGGCTGGTGCGTTCCTGGGCGAGCGCCGGGCTCAGGAGCAGAGGAATGAGAAGGCCCGAAGTGATCCACGGCGTGGCCGTGGCGGGCGGGAACAATCTGGACATGCCACATTGTTTCATACGCGGCGGGCGGGGCTGCTGGAGGAGTGATTGGAGTTGCCGGTTTTGAGTTGACCGGTTTGAGTTTGAGCTTTCAGCTATCAGCTATCAGCTATCAGCTTTCAGCTCTCGCTCCCGGTTTGACCCTGGCCTACGGGTTACGAAGGATCGTGAAAGCTTAGGATTGTGCCGGCGGTCTCACGATATGGCGTGATATGGCCGGCTACTTCCAGCCGCCTCCCAGGGCCTTGTACAGGTCGACTACAGTCAACATTTCGCCCAGGCGAATGCTGGCCAGGGCGAGTTCGGCCTGGAACAGGTCGCGATCGGCGTCGAGGGCGTTCAACTGAGTGTCAACGCCGCCACGGTAGCGGATGTAGGCGAGCCGCGTGCGATCCTGCAGGGCGTTCACGAGAGCCTGCTGCCGTTCACGGCTCTCCCTCATGCGCTGGTGGGCGATGAGGGCGTCGGAAACCTCGGTGAACGCAGTCTGGATGGTTTTCTCGTACTGAATCAACGCGCCCTGGCGCTGCGCTTCGGCGAGTTTCACCGTGTTCTTCAGGCGCCCGGCTGTGAAGATGGGCTGGGTGACCTGGGGTACGAGGCTCCAGGCGGCGCTGGGGCCGCTGAAGAGACTGGCGAGTTGAGTGCTTTGGCCGCCCAGAAATCCCGTGAGAGTGAGCTGTGGAAAGTAGGCCGCCTTCGCCACGCCGATGCGGGCATTAGCGCTGACCAGGAACTGTTCGGCCGCGCGAATGTCCGGCCTCCGTTCCAGCAGAGAAGATGGCAGCCCCGCCGGCACTTCCGGGGGGAGCTTCTGGTCGTTGAAGCCACGACCGCGCACGACGCCATTCGGGTTCTTCGCCACGAGCAGGCTGATGCGGTTCTCGGTCTGCTCGATCTGCTGCTTCAGGACAGGAATGGCCTGGGCAGCGGTTTCCACCAGTTGCTCGGCTTGGCGCAGATCCAGCATCGTGGCCACGCCGCCGCCTTGGCGGGTCTTCACCAGGTCAAGAGACGCCTCTCTGGTCGTGAGGGTCCGTTCCGAGATCTCAAGCGCATAGTCGAGTTCCCGCAAGGTGAGATACGCGGTGGCCACGTCGCTCACCAGGACCGTGGCGACGGTCTTTCTGTTCTCTTCGGCACCGAGCAGCTCGGCTCGCGCGGCCTCGGTGGCCCGGCGCCACTTACCCCAGAGGTCCACTTCGAAAGAGAGCAAATTGAGGGCGGCCGAGCCGAAGGTTCGATTCTGCTCAGGCAGGACGGCGGAGGGAACCGGTGTTGCCCCTGTCCGCGACAGGCGGTTGAAGTTGACAGAGCCGGAGACACCGGCGTTGGGGAACTGGTTGGAGCGGGTGATGCCGACCGCCGCGCGGGCCGCCTCGACGCGCGCCATGGCATCGCGCAGGTCGTAATTGCTGACCAGCGCCTCACGGATGAGGCCCTGGAGTTGTTCGTCCTGGAAGACCTCGAACCAGGGGGTGTCGGCCAGCGACGCGGATTCGGTGGTAGGGACCTGGGGATCCGGCACGCGGAAGCCTTTGGGCACCGAGAGGTCGGGGCGTTTGTAGTCCGGACCCACGGCGCAGCCCGCCAGACACAACAGAGTCAAAGAGACGATAGCCCGTTTCATGCGGCACCTGTCTTTCGTTCCGCGCCGGCCAGGCGTTTGACCACGACATAGGAGGCGGGCACGAGAAAGATTCCTACCAGACTTGCGGCGAGCATTCCGCCGATGACGGTGGTGCCCATGATCTGGCGTGCGACAGAGCCGGCTCCGGAGGCGGTCCAGAGGGGGACGCTGCCGAGGATGAAGGCAAAGGAGGTCATCAAAATGGGCCGGAGGCGCAGTCTGGCACCTTCCAGCGCGGCGTCGACGAGGGATCGCCCCTTGGCCAGTTCCTCGTTGGCGAACTCCACGATGAGGATGGCGTTTTTGGCGGCAAGCCCGATGAGCATGACGAGCCCGATCTGCGAGTAGACGTCGTTCTCTATCTGCACGAGGAACGGGGGCAGGTAGAGTCCGGCGATGGCGCGGCGGGCCCAGAGGACGCCGAAGGCGCCGAAGACGGCCACCGGCGTCGTGAGCAGCACGCTGAACGGCAACGACCAGCTCTCGTACAGCGCCGAGAGGATGAGGAAGACGAACAGCAGGGAGAAGGCGAAGATGGCCGATGGCGAGATGCCCTCCGCCGCGCGTTTCTCCTGGAACGACATACCGGAGTAGTCGAAGCCCATCTCGGCCGGCATCGTTTCCGCGAAGGTCTCTTCCAGTGCCTTCATGGCCTGTGTGGAACTGTAGCCGGGCGAAGCGGCGCCATTCAACTGAGCGGCGCGATATTCGTTGAACCGGACGGTGAACTCGGGGCCGGTGCGCGCCTCGAAGTGAGTGAGTGCGGAGAGAGGCACTGTTTCGCCGTTGGTGTTGCGGACATAGAACTGGCCGACGTTTTCGGGGCGTGTGCGGTATTCACCCTCGGCCTCGACGTAGACCTGCCATTGGCGTCCGAATCGGTTGAAGTAGTTCACAAACAGACCCCCCATGAATGTCTGGATGGTGCGATAGACATCGGTGAGCGGGACGCCCTGTTTGATGGCTTTGTCGCGGTCGACCACTACGAACTGTTGAGGAACGTTGGGGAGGAAAGTGGTTGTGAGATTGGCGATTTCGGGACGCTTGCGCGCGGCCGCCATGAACTTGTTGAGATTTGTGGCGAGGAAGGCGACATCCTGGCCGGAGCGGTCTTCCAGAAGGAAAGTAAACCCGCCGGAGGTTCCGACGCCGGGAATCGCCGGGGGCGAGAAGCTGAAAGCGATGCCTTCGGGCAGTTTGCCGAGTTCTCGGTTGAGATGCTGCTTGATGGACTGCATCTGTTGCGCGCGTTCCTGGCGGCTGCCCCATTCCTTGAGAGTGATCCAGGCAAAGCCGCTGTAGCTGGCGCGAGCGAAACTCAGCAGGCTGAAGCCGACGACAGTCGTGGCCGATTCGACTCCAGGTGTGGCGGAAATGATCTTCTCCACTTTGCGTGTGAGGGCATTGGTGCGCTGCATGGATGCGGCGTTGGGGAGTTGGATATTCAGAAAGAGATAACCCTGATCCTCGTCCGGGACAAAACTGGTGGGCAGGCTGGTGCCCAGGAAGCCTCCGGCCACGGCGAACACGCCGAGTAGGATCATCGAGAATGCGCCTTTGCGGACCAGCGCACCGGAGCCGCGCACATAGCGTTCGGTCGCTTCTCCGAAGACGCGGTTGAACCAGGTGAAGAAGGCCGCCGCCGGGCCACCGCCGCCATGGGTGCGCGGTTTCAGCAGCAGTGCGGCGAGCGCGGGGCTGAGGGTCAAGGCGTTGAAGGCGGAGAGGATCACCGAGACGGCGATCGTCACCGCGAATTGCTGGTAAAGACGCCCGGTGATGCCCGGAATGAAGGCGGTGGGGATAAAGACGACGGAGAGTACCAGGGCGATGCCGATAACAGGGGCAGTAATCTCGGCCATCGCCTTACGCGCAGCGTCGCGTGGTGAGAGTCCTTCCTCGATGTAGCGCTCGACGGATTCGACGACGACAATGGCGTCGTCCACCACCAGGCCGATGGCAAGCACCATGGCGAACATGGAGAGGGTGTTGATGGAGAAGCCGAATAGCGGAAAGAAGATAAAGGTGCCGACAAGCGAGACCGGGACGGCAAGCAGTGGGATCAGAGTCGCGCGCCAGCCCTGCAAGAAGATGTAGACGACCAGAATCACCAGGACGATGGCGATGAGCAGGGTTTCCACGATTTCCTTGATGCCCTCCGAGACGGCCCTGGTGGTGTCGAGCGAGACGGTGCATTCGACATCCTGAGGGAAGCGGTGACGGGCCTCTTCGATGAGCTTCCGCACGCCTTTCGCCGCGTCGACGGCATTGGAGCCGGGCAACTGATACACGGCGATAACGGCGCTGGGCTGTCCATTCAGGCGGCCGGCCACACTGTAGTCCTGGGCGCCCAATTCGACCCGGGCGACATCCCGAACGCGGACGACGGCGCCGTCCGGTGTGGCGCGCAGTACCATTTCGCCGAACTCCTCTGGTGAAGTGAGGCGGCCCTGAGCGCGGACGGAGTAGGTGTACTCCTGGCCCTGGGGAATCGGCTCACTGCCGACCTGGCCGGCGGGGTTGACGGTGTTCTGCGACTGGATGGTGGAAACGATCTCGGGCACGGTAATGCCGAGCTTGGAGAGGCGGTCCGGCCGCACCCAAAGCCGCATGGCATACTGTCCCGCGCCGAAGACCTGGACGCTGCCGATTCCGGGGACGCGCGTGAGCGGGTCGTTGAGATTGATGTAAGCGTAGTTGGCCAGGAATCGCTCGTCGCGCGAGCCTTTGGGCGAGTACAGCGAGAGGAGCATCAGCGGCGCGGTGACCGACTTCTGCACGGTGACACCGTAGTTGTTCACTTCGGGTGGGAGTTGCGAAGCGGCGAGGGTTTCGCGGCTTTGTGCGAGGATCAGGTCGGTGTTGGGGTCGGTCTTGATGTCGAAGTTGACGACCATGCGCATCTGGCCGTTGGCCGTGGCATTCACCGAGTACATGTAGTTCATGTTGTCCACGCCGCTCATCTGCTGTTCGATGGGCGTCGCCACGGCTTGTTCGACGGTCTGGGCGTCAGCACCGACGTAAACCGCGGAGATCTGAATCTCCGGCGGCGCAATGGCCGGGAATTGAGCGACGGGAAGGCTGGCGATGACGACCGCGCCGACGATAACCGTGAGCAGGGCAATCACCATGGCCACGATGGGCCTGTCTATGAAAAAGTTGGACATGGGGGGCTACTTGGCCTCTCGCTGTTTTGGAGCAACGTAGGGTTTGGGATCGACGATTGTGTCGTTGCGCAAGCGTTGCAGTCCTTCGACGACGACCTGCTCGCCCGGATTCACGCCCTCGTTAATGATCCAATCGTTGCCGACGCGGTCTCCGACTTTCACGGCGCGAATTTGAACCTTGTTATGAGCGCCGACGACGGCGACCTGATAGCCGCCCTGCAGTTCGGATACGGCGCGCTGAGGTACGAGCAGCGCTCCCGAGACGGACCGGGGGGAGAACCGGATCTTCGCATATTGGCCGGGCCGGAGCGTGTTGCTTGGGTTGTCAAAGAGTCCCGCGATGCGGATGGCGCCGGTCCGCACATTCACTTCGCGGTCTGCGAAGTAGAAGCGGCCGCGATGCTCGTAGGCGGTTCCATCGGAAAGGATGAGTTGCAGGTCGAGGTTACGGCGTCGCTCAGCCAGGCTCTCGGGGGTGGAATAGCGGCGGTGGAAGTCGAGATATTCCTGCTCGCTGACGGTGAAGTAGCACTTGATGGGATCGAGCGTGGAGACGGTGGTGATGGTGCCGGCGGCCGGACTGACCAGGGAGCCCACCTGTTGCAGGGCGGCGCCCGCGACTCCATCGATGGGGGAAGTGAGGTGGGTAAAGCCCAGGTTTAACTTGGCGGTTTCCTCGGCGGCGTGGGCCGCCTGCACTTCGGCTTCCGCGGATTCAATTTGTGATTTTGCAGTTTCCACCTGTGCTTTGGCGGCTTGCACCTGCGCTTTGGCGGCTAGATTATTCTGGATTGCGTTGTCGAGATCCTGCTGCGTAATCGCCTGCTGTTTGGCGAGCGGGGTGTAGCGTTCCACGTCCAGACGGGCGCGGCCCTGATTCGCTTCGGCGACTCCGACCTGAGCTTCGGCTTCCAGGAGGTGCGCCCTGGCCTGGGAAAGGCGCCCGCTGGCTTGCGCCAACTGGGCGCGTGCCTGGTCGACCGCCGCCTGGAAGGGTCTGGGATCGATCTGGAAGAGGAGTTGGCCCTTGGCTACGACGGAGCCCTCGCTATATCCCTGTCTTTCGATGTAGCCGGAGACCTGTGCCTTAATGTCGGCATTGACCATTCCTTCGAGGGTGCCCAGCCACTCCCCGTAGATAGGCACGTCGCGCTGCTGTACGCCGACGGTCTCCACGGTCAGCGGCGGGGTTGACTTGGCCGCGTTGGAACTGGTTGTGCAACCGACTGGCACAAAGGCCAGAGAAATGACAGTGATCCACGCAATGGACCTAAACATCGAAACTCCCTCCGTGTGCAAGAACTGTAAAGCTTCCGCGGGCCACACGGTACACCCTCCCGTGCCTGAGGACGATGCGGGACCCGGGATCAACCCGGATCGCCGGCCTCGGCCCGCCCGCGCTTCCATGAGTGTTCGCCGGCAAAACCCAGAATTGCCGGTGGTGCAGAGCGCGCGGCTGAGTTAGATGCCTCCCAGCCAGTACAGCCCCTGCTCTGAAAGCACCTGCCACTCGTAATGCAATTTCACTGCCGTTACTATGAGTGTGCCGATGGAATCGTACGAAGGCATCACTACATAGAGTCAGCCGAGCGTACCTGTTTTCCCATTGGATGACCTACCCCCATTCGAGGTAGCTAGGATTCCCTCTATTCGCAACAGACCTTTTGGCGGGGTCGAACCGGAGCGGTTTGTGCGGCTGGCGGGTGGTGTGCCGGGCGAGGTTCAGCCGGGAGGTGCCTCGGTTGAGGGCAGGGTGGTGGTCCCTGCCAGACCGCGCCGCCACGATTGCAGGGGGAGAGTCTTGTCCGTACGACGGCGGCGAGAATCAGTGTTTTATAGGATGAATTGCCATCGCTAATTTACTCAATGTTGACATAACCGCAAGGAATGCATATCGCCGATTGACACTCTCTCTTCGCCTGCGGTATGTTTGCAAATGGCCATTTATCCCTGCAGGGAATGAGCCGGCGAGGCGGGAAATTACAGGGAAAATAGCTCTCCGCTCACATAAGTCTGGCGGTCAGGCGGTTATCCCTGTGATGGATCACATTCATGAAGGTTTCGTGGCGGGCAATTGCAGGGGGCTCTCATGGCAGAGAATCTGCCGGTTCCGGAAGTATCCCGGCGATCGATGAGTTTCGTCCGATTGACCAGGAAGGTTCCGGGGCGGCCCATGGATTCGCACACAACTTCTGATCTCCCCGTGAATGCGGCTGGATTCGAGGTGCCCACCATCCAGTTCAGCCTGCTCGCGCCTGCTCCGGGGACAGTTTCGCGCCAGTTGTTCAAGGCGGTGTATGGAGCTCAGAACTCCTACCAGGACCTGCAATGGGTTCAATTGCTCATCGCGGCTGCACTGGATGGGGGCGGCGCGCCGTTTTGTCTGCTGCATTGCGACGTGCCCGCGCGTGAGGTGTGGCTGTATGGGGATGAGGGGTACTTCGTCGGCCCAGGACGGCCAGGCACACCCACCACTGCTCTGAGCAACAGTCTCTGTTCCGTCAGCATGCCTGCCACGAAGGCGGCGGGTTTAGGGTGCTCCCTGATCCTGACGGCCGATATTCTCTTCAAAGGGACAAGCCCAGTACCCCTGAGCGTCTTTTTGCGAGCCAAAGAGAAATCGGCCGGCGATGCAGCATGGGCAAAGATCAGCGGCCGGTTCCTCACCGAATCGGTTCCGGCGTCCCACACGCGGGTAGAGCCTAGCAGCGGGTGCTCGACGGAGGCCCGGTTCACCATTACCTATGAGGAACCCGCCGGCTTCGGCGGAGCGCCTGGAGGTTGGGTGCAGTTCCTGATTGCCGAATCGCCGGAGGCACAAGGCCATCCTTTCTGCTTCGTGCACTTCGACAAGGCCGCCCGCCATCTGTGGATGTATTCCAGCGACCTCGGGTTCTTCCTGGGGCCGATGAATGCGGGCCAGGAGGACGGGCAGTTCGAGAGCAGTGCGTGCCGGGTGGATGTCGCGGGCTGCAGTGTGGTGCATGGTGACGGAACGCTGGTGCTGGAAGTGCCGGTTCAACTGAAAGCGCCCATGGCGGGCCCGAAGGGGCTGTTCCTGCGAAGCCACGATGTGCTGGGCCGGGACAGCGGCTGGCAGCGAGCCGGGGAATGGACGATCCCTTAGGGCGATCGAAGCCGAGCCAGATACAACGAGACTGCGCCGGGTTCCATCGTCCTTTCAAGGGCTTGCATTTCATCGGTGTTCCCTCCCGACCATGCTCCGGACAGCATGACGCTTTTCCCGAAGAGGGGCTGGCCGGTACCGCGGTCCATGCTGGCCTGCTGCGCAGGCAATTCCAACTGTCGCCGGTGGCGCCTATTGCGGAGAAACAGAGCCGCTATTAGAATAGAAGACGGTCGGCAGTTCACCAAGGCGTCGCGGCCCCGTGAGGGGAGCTAAACCTGCCAGGCTTTTCGGATCGACCGACACCTTATCCTGTGCCGAGTCGGAAGACAGCGACCACCGACAGTCCCGACCGGACCGGCGCAAGGCCACAGGCTTCCAGGCCTGCAGGCTTCCTGATTCCAGTGCGAATTCGAAGAAGGATAAGCGATGTCCAGGGTTTCCGTTCCATTTTCCACCGGCGATCTTTCCGCCCTGGCGCGAGCTTTGCGAGAGCAGCTTGCGCAGTGCGACCATTTGCCGAGCCATCTTGAACTCTTGAACATGCTGGCGCGGTCCGCCGGTCACCGGAATTTCCAGAGTCTGCGGACTCAAGCCGCCGCCGCGGAACTTCTGCGCCAGGCACAACCCGCGCCGGAGCCCGTTGATTACGTCCTCGTCAAGAAGCTGGCCGCGTATTTCGATGACCGGGGCCGGCTGGAGCGCTGGCCGGGCAAAGAGAGCCTGCGCGAGCCCTGCTTGTGGGTGTTGTGGTCCCGGCTGCCGGTGAAACAGCCGCTGAGCGAAGCCCAGCTCAGTGGTCAACTCCGCGCCGATCATCTTTTTGGCGACCACGCCCTGCTGCGACGCGAGTTGTGCGACCGTTCGATGGTCCGTCGAACGGCGGACGGACGCCAATACTTGCGGGTCGAGCGCCAGCCGTCCGCTACGGCGGTCGCGTTGATCCGTCATCTTGCGGCGCGCTCTGAAGCCGCCGCCGGGAGGGCGCGATGACTACGAATACTCAATGTGATTCCGGCGCGCGGCCGAAGGTGATTCAGACCGCTCGCGGAAGCATCGAATGCGCCGTGTCGGGCGAGGGTCCGGCGGTCCTGGCGCTGCATGGAGCGATGGGTGGATACGATCAGAGTTCCATGCTGGCGAGCGCGGCGTTGGCCGGAGGTGGATACCGGTTCATCGCGGTTTCCCGCCCAGGGTACCTGGGCACGCCGTTGGATAAGTTGGCGGATCCGGAGCAGCAGGCGGACCTTTGCGCGGCGCTGCTCGACGCGTTGGGCATCCAAACCGCGGCGGTGCTTGCCGTCTCGGGGGGTGGCCAGTGCGCGCTGCAGTTTGCCCTGCGCCATGCCGAGCGTTGCTGGGGACTGGTCCTGATCTCCGCCTGTACTTCTCCGCTGCAGGTGAGGGTGCCGCTGCGATTCCATCTCCTGATGGGGATGGCGCGGCTGCCATGGCTGGCGTCGAAGCTGCGGGAAAAGGCTGCCCGCCGGCCGGAAGAAGCGGCACACCGGGCGATTCCCGACGCGGAGATGTGCGGCCGGACTCTAGCCGATCCCGAAGCCGGCCCGATGCTGCTTCAACTCCAACTGAGCACCATGGAGCATCTGGCGTTGCGTCTTCCGGGTACACGGAACGACATTAAGCAATCGCGCCGGCCCTTCCACTACCCCGTGGAGCGGATCCGGCAGCCGGTTCTGCTGGTTCATGGGACGGCGGATGCCGTAGTGCCATTTGCGAGTTCCCAGTCCCTGGCGGAGCGGTTGCCCGAGGCGGACCTGCTGGCCCTGGAAGGAGGTCCGCATGTGAGTCTGTATACGCACATGCGGCAGATCCGCCCACGAGTCAGGGGCTTTCTCGATGAACACCAACCCCGTTAACCAGGGTTGTTAGGGGAGCGAGGCAATGGAGGTCTCCGCCGGCGTGCGGTTTGCGCAAAGGTGGAGACCTCCAGCAGAGTATCTCTCGATGGGGTAGGCATTGCGGACTGCGGGCTTGACGCGGGGAGCGGACGCTGATAGGGTATCTTTGGAATTTCTTGCAGTGCCGCATAAATATGCCAACGGGGATTCACAGTGTTGTCATCTGCAGTCCAGATTGAAGAGTTGCAGCGGATTTCGGCCTCGATCCGCAGCCGTAGTTTGCGTATGGTTCATAGCGCCAAGACCGGCCATCCTGGCGGTGACCTCTCGTCGGCCGACATCCTGGTTGCCCTGTATTTCGGGGTGATGCGAGCCGGAGGAGCGTGGACGAAGTCAGCGGATCGCGACCGGTTTGTGATGAGCAAAGGGCATTGTTCCGGCGCGTTCTATAGTGTCCTGGCGGAGGCCGGCTGCTTTCCCAGCGAGTGGCTGGACGACTACATGCGGCCGTTGTCGATGCTGAACGGCCATCCTGACCGCAACAAGTTACCGGGCGTCGAGGCAAATACGGGCCCTTTGGGCCACGGAATGCCCATCGCGACGGGGATGGCGCTGGCGGCCAAGATCAGCGGCGCGTCGTGGCGGACCTTTGTGCTGACCGGCGATGGCGAATTGCAGGAAGGCAGCAACTGGGAAGCGGGAATGACGGCGGCGCAGTACGGCCTGGACAACCTCACACTGATTGTCGACCGGAACCGGATTCAGCAAGGCGCCTGGACCGAGGACACCATCCGGCTGGAGCCCCTGGCCGACAAGTGGCGGGCTTTCGGCTGGGCGGTGCAGGAGGTGGATGGTCACGATCACGCAGCCCTGCTGGAAGTGTTTGGCCGCCTGCCGTTTGAGACGGGCAAGCCCAACTGTGTCATCGCGCACACTCACAAGGGGCAGGGTGTGTCGTTTATCAAGGACCGGCCCGAGTGGCATCACAAAGTGCCCAGTGACGCGGAACTGGAAGCCGCCCTGAAGGAGCTACGGCCGTGAGCGCCACGCAACTGTTCGACTGCCGCGATGCCTTCGCGCGCAACCTGGAAGAGGCGGCCGCCACCGATGAGCGCATCGTGGCCGTGGTGAACGACTCGCTGGGCTCCAGCAAAATGGGTGGTTTCCGTAAGCTTTATCCGCGCCGGCTGGTGAATGTCGGCATCGCGGAGCAGAACATGGTGGGCGTCGGGTGCGGTCTGGCGAACGGAGGAATGGTTCCGTTTGTCTGCGGCGCCGCCTGCTTTCTCACCGGCCGCGCCATGGAGCAGGTGAAGGTGGATCTTGCCTATTCCAAATCCAACGTGAAGCTGTGCGGGATGTCGGGCGGTCTGGCCTATGGGCCGCTTGGACCGACGCACCATTCCATCGAAGACCTGGCCTGGACGAGAGTTCTCCCGAACCTGACCGTGCTTGTGCCGGCCGATCCCTATGAGACCGAGCAGGCGTTTCACGCCGCGCTGGCCATGGATGGACCGGTATACCTCCGGTTGAGCCGAATGGGGGTGCCGAATGTGCACGGCGAAGCGCAGGAGTTCCAACTCGGCCGGGCGACGAAGCTCCGGGAGGGACTGGACGTCACCCTGATCGCGAACGGCACAATGGTATGCCGCGCCCTGGAAGCGGCCGGACAACTCGAGCAGGAAGGCGTGCAGGCGCGCGTCCTGAATCTGGCCACCCTGCGTCCGCTGGATGTCGACGCAATTGCCGCCGCCGCGCGGGAGACGGGCTGCATTGTGACCGCCGAAGAGCATTCCATCCACGGAGGTCTGGGCGGCGCCGTGGCCGAAGCAGTCACCGCGACCGTGCCAGTGCCGGTGAAGATGATCGGCATACCCGACGCCTTTGCGCCCACCGGTTCCACCTCATTCCTGTTCGAGCATTTCGGCCTGACGGCTGCCGCGATTCGCGACGCGGCGATCGAGGTGATGGGGAGGAAGTCCCGGCAGTGCTGACCTCCGCCCGCATCCTGAGCATCGATCAGGGCACCACGAACACAAAGGCTTTGTTGGTGGACGCGCAGGGCGCCGTAGTGGCCCGGGCGTCACGGCCGATGACGGTGCAGTGTCCGCGCCCGGGCTGGATCGAGCAGGATGCGCGGGTCCTCTGGCAGTCCGTGCGGGACGTCATGCACGAGTGCCTGGAGGCTGCCGGTGGTGTGCCCCCAACCGCGCTGGCTCTGAGTAACCAGCGGGAGTCGGTCGTCGTTTGGGACAGAAAGACGGGGGAGCCCTGCGGGCCTTGCGTGATCTGGCAGTGCCGTCGGACCGCGCCTTTCTGTGCCGGGTTGCGGCAACGAGGGCTGGAACCGGCCATCCGCCAGAAGTCCGGTCTGGGTATCGATCCTCTCTTTTCGGCCAGCAAGGCGGCTTGGCTCATCGACGAACTGCCGGACGGCCGGGCGCGGGCTCGGGCCGGCGAGCTTTGCGCCGGTACCGTGGATAGCTGGCTGCTGTGGAATCTGACCAAAGGCGCGATCCACGCCTGCGACACCACGAACGCATCCAGGACGCAGCTCATGGACCTGAGCCGCCTCTCCTGGGATGACGAGCTTCTGGAATGGTTCGGAGTCCCACGGGCGGTTCTCCCTGAGATTCATCCCTCAAGCAGCATCTTCGGTGTCACAGCCGGCCTGGGCCCGGGCGGAGACGGTGTGCCGATCTGCGGTGTGATCGGCGATTCCCATGCCGCGTTGTTTGCGCATGCGGCCTTTCGTCCCACGGCCACCAAAGCCACATACGGAACCGGATCCTCGCTGATGCGGGCCACGGAGCGGCCGGTGACGTCAAAACACGGGTTGTCGGCGACAGTTGCCTGGACCGCGCAGGGACGAACGCAGTACGGCATCGAAGGAAACATCACCTTGAGCGGCGGCACCATGCAGTGGGCTGGTGAACTCCTGGGCCTCAGCGATCCGGCCGCCGGACTGGCCGAAATGGCGGCCGGCAAGGACGACAACGGCGGGGTGTACCTGGTGCCCGCGATGGCCGGGCTCGGTGCTCCTTATTGGAGGGACGACGCCCGCGGTTTGATCACGGGCCTGACGCGCGGCACCACTTCGGGCCACCTGGCACGAGCGGCGTTGGAGTCCATCGCCTACCAGGTGCGGGATGTCTTTGAGGCGATGACGCTGGATACGGGCGAGGCGCCGGAGATGCTGCTGGCGGATGGTGGCGCCAGCCGCAATGATCAACTCATGCAGTTCCAGGCCGACATCCTGGGCCGGCCGGTGGTGAGGAACCTCTCCTCCGACCTGTCGGCGCTGGGCGCCGCATGGCTGGCGGGGTTGGCTGCCGGAGTGTGGAACGGCGTGGAGGATCTGGAGCGGCTGCCCCGGCAGGAGCAGAGATTCGAACCGCAGATGAGCGAGACCGACCGCCGCCGGCTGACAGACGGGTGGCGCGACGCGGTGGGCCGGGCATTGGGCGATTTCAAAGCTCCGGAGATGGCAACATAAGTCATGGCTCGGATTGACGAACTCCGCTTGATCGCTAAAGTTGCGCGCTTGTACTACGGTCAGGGCCTGCGCCAGACCGAGATCATGGAGCGGCTGAATGTGTCGCAATCCACCATCTCGCGGCTGCTGAAAAAGGCGGAAGCGGAGGGGATTGTCCGCATTACGGTGGCGGTGCCTTCGGGGACGCATCCGGAGCTGGAAGAAGCGCTGCAATCGCTCTACGCGTTGAAGGAAGTCATTGTTGTCGACTGCATTGATGATGAGGCGCAGATTGCCCGCGACCTCGGCGCGGCGGCGGCCTTTTACATGGAGACTACGCTGCGGCCGGGCGATGTCATCGGCATCTCCTCGTGGAGCGCGGCGCTGCTGGCGATGGTGGATGCGATGCATCCCAGCCAGAGGTGTGCCGGTGCGAGGGTGGTCCAGATCCTGGGTGGCATCGGCAACCCGGCGGCCGAAGTCCATGCCACTCACGTCACCCGCCGCCTGGCCAATCTGATTGGCGGCTCGGCCACGCTGCTGCCCGCCCCGGGCGTGCTGGGTTCCGTTGAGGCGAAGCAGGTGATGCAGGAAGACCAGTATGTCCGGCAGGCCTGCGAGTTGTTCGGTCAGGTCAGCGTGGCGCTGGTAGGCATTGGTGCGATTGAGCCCTCACATTTACTGACGTTGAGCGGAAATGTATTCTCCGGGGCGGAGTTGAAGGAACTGGGAGAACGCGGAGCGGTGGGCGACATCTGCCTGCGCTTCTTCGACGGTTCGGGTGTGCCGGTGGAGAGCCCGTTGAACGAGCGCGTGATTGGGATGAGCCTGGAGGAACTGCGCAAAGTCAGTCGCGTGATCGGCGTGGCCGGCGGCCGAAGAAAGCTTGCCGCCATTCGCGGCGCGCTCGCCGGCAAGTGGATCAACGTGCTGATCACCGACCGGTTGACAGCCTCCCAGTTGCTGGAAACCTCCACTGCTGTCAACGGCCACAGCCGTGCGGGTCAGGTCTCGAGGAAGAAATGAAACGAACCTGCGCCGCCATCCTGAGTCTCTCGCTGACCGCCTGCGTGCCGTGGACGGTGCGGCCCATCGAGGGTCAGTCCTCGGCCATGGCGAACGAGCGGTTCGATGCCGCCCGGTTTGTGGACTCGGTGTGGACGGCGAAGGTTCTGCCCGCGATCGAGGTGGAAGCGGTCGATTTTCGCAGTCTGCCGGCGGCACCCTCGCGCAAAGCCGGAACTCATTTCATGGTGAAGGGCACGGCTCGTGTTTTGAGGGTGAATCCGAATCCGCCGCTGGGCCAGATGAGCGTGGAACTGCCTCCGTTCGACGGGCACGCCGATGCCGTGATCCAGATTGGACCGGAAGTGCGCGGCTCCTCAGTGCGCGACGCCACGGGCCTCATCCAGTTCAGCCAGTTTGTGAATCAGATCGACTTCGCGAATGTGTCCAGCAAGCTGAACGCGCGTGCTCTGCAATGTCTGCCCGCCACCGCGGAGACCGCCGGCGCCGAGGGGCGGACGTTCGATTTTGCCGGCACCTTTACGGCTGGCGACGAGTTGCCGCATATCGTTCCTGTGCGCTTCCGATGGCTGGAGAAGGCGCGATGAGCGAGGTCCCCGCGCTGCTGCGCGCCAGCCAGGTGACAAAGCGTTACCCGGGCACTTTGGCGCTCGATGCGGTCGATTTCGAGGTCCGCGGTGGCGAGGTTCACGTCCTCATCGGCGAGAACGGGGCGGGGAAGTCGACCCTGGTGAAGCTCCTGGCTGGCGTGGAGCAGCCGACACAAGGTTCCCTGGAACTCGACGGCCGGTCCATCCGGCTGGGCTCCACGCGCGATGCGGCGGCTGCCGGCATCGGCATGATCTATCAGGAACTCAGCCTGTTTCCGAATCTCAGCGTCGTGGAGAACATCTTCATGGCGCGGGAGCGAACTCGCGGCGGGGTGATTGATGCCAGAACGGAAGTGCAAATCGCACAGACCCTGATGCGGCGGCTGGAACAGCCGATCGATGTCCACACGCTGGTGGGTGACCTGCCGCTGGGCTGCCAGCAGATCGTGGAGATCTGCCGCGCGCTGGCGCGGAATGTAAGGGTCCTGCTGATGGATGAGCCGACCTCCGCGCTCAGCCCCAGTGAGATTGAGGTTCTGTTCCGCGTGATCCGCGAACTGAAAGCCTCGGGTGTCGGCATCGTATACATCTCGCACAAGCTGGAAGAGCTGATGGAGATTGGAGACCGCGTCACCGTGTTGCGCGACGGCCGGCTGGTGGAATCGGCCGCGATTGCCGAGGTGAACGTCGGTTGGATCATCGACCGCATGACCGGCGGCCGCTGGGCTCCCCCGGAGGAGCACACCGGGTGCGCCGGCAATGCCGAAGTCCTGCGTGTGGAGCATGTCAGCGTGCCGGGCCGCGTCCACGATGTCTCGCTCTCGCTTTGCGCCGGCGAACTGGTGGGCGTGTACGGTCTGATGGGGGCTGGCCGCACGGAATTATTTGAAGTTCTGGCCGGCAATCGCGCGGGCTCCGGGGGGAAGATTCTTCTCGGCGGGCGTCCGGTGGAGCACCTGCCGGTGAGAGAACGCATCGCACAGGGATTGGCGTTGGTTCCGGAAGACCGGCAGGCGGCTGGACTGATTCCCACCTTCTCGCTGGGCCGCAACATGACGCTGGCGAGCCTGGCGGCCCATTCCACGCGCGGGCTGCTGAGCAGCGCCGAAGAAGAAGCCAGCGCGTCGCGCATGATCGCACGGCTGCGAATCAAGACCACAGGGCCCGACCAACCCATCACCTCCCTCAGCGGAGGGAATCAGCAGAAAGCGGTGATCTCGAAATACCTCCTGACGAAGCCGCGCGTGCTGTTGATGGACGAGCCCAGCCGGGGTGTCGACGTCGGCGCCAGGGCGGAGATCTTCGAGATCGCGCGGAAGCTGGCCGCCGAGGGTGTGGCGATCCTGTTCGCCTCTTCGGACCTGCACGAGGTGCTGACCCTGGCGGATCGCGTACTGGTGATGGCCCGTGGCCGGTTGACGGCCTCGTTGGAGCACAGGGAACTCAGCGGGCAGAATCTGATGGCCGCCGCGTGCGCCAAGCCAGGGAGTCTTCATGTCGACGCACAATGAGGCAATCCGGACCGTCGCTCCGGCTGCCAGCCGCCGTCTGAGCGATCTGCTGTTCCGGCTCAGGGCGCTGGTCGCCCTCATTGTGCTGGTGATTGTTTTTTCGTCGCTGTCGCCCGCCTTCCTCAGTTCGGGCAACCTGATGATTCTCGTCAAGCACGTCGCCATCAACGCGATTCTGGCTGTGGGAATGACCTTCGTGATTCTCACCGGGGGCATCGATCTGTCGGTAGGCTCCATTGCGGGACTCGCCGGGATTGTGGCCGGTGGGTTGATCAATACGGGTCTGGTGCTGCCGGCCTTCGGCGTCGTTGTGTATTTCCAGGTGTGGCTCGTGATTCTGATTGCCGCTCTGGTGGGCAGCGGTGTCGGCGCCGTGAACGGGCTGCTGATCACCCGGTTCTCCGTCGCTCCATTCATCGCGACGCTCGGCACGATGTATGTGGCGCGCGGAGCGGCCCTGCTCCTCTCCAACGGCGCGACGTTTCCGAATCTGCTGGGCAAGCCGGAACTGCACAATACCGGGTTTGCCTGGCTGGGCTCCGGATCCATCCTGCTGCTGCCCGTGCCCATCTGGCTGATGGCGGTGATCGGCGCGGCCGGAGCGTTCCTGGCGTCCCGTACGCCTTTTGGACGGCGCATCTACGCCATTGGCGGAAATGAGCGCGCGGCCGAGTTGTCGGGCGTCCGGGTGGGTCGAGTGAAGATGCTGGGCTACATGATCTCCGGCTTCTGTTCCGCCATCGTCGGAGTCATCATTGCTTCCCAGTTGATGTCCGCTCACCCTGCCACGGGAGAGACTTTCGAATTGAATGCGATTGCCGCTGTAGTGCTGGGCGGCACGTCGCTGATGGGCGGACGCGGCGGAGTGGGCGGCAGCATCGCCGGGGCGTTCGTCATCGGGGTGCTGGCGGACGGATTGGTTCTGTTGGGTGTTTCGCAATTCTGGCAGATCGTCATCAAGGGTGTGGTGATCGTGGTGGCCGTGTTGCTCGACCAGATGCAAAAGAGGTTTTCATGGCGCGAAAGGTCCTCCTAGTCTGTTTACTTGGCGTGCTTGCGCTGGCGGGATGCCGGCAGGGCGGCAGTGGCAAGAAGAGTATTGCCATCATCACTCCGTCTCACGACAATCCTTTCTTCAAGGCCGAGGCGGATTCGGCCGCGGCCAGGGCGCGGGCCCTTGGCTATGAGGCTTCCGTCAACACGCACAACGACGACGCCCATAAGCAGGACGAGCTGGTGGACGTCGCTATCGCCAACGGCGCGGTTGCCATCATCCTCGACAACGCGGGCGCAGATGCCTCGGTGGCCGCGGTGGCGAAGGCAAAGGGGGCGAACATCCCCGTCTTTCTGATCGACCGTGAGATCAATGCCAATGGGATCGCCGCCGCCCAGATTGTCTCGAACAACTATCAGGGCGCGGTGCTGGGGGCGCGGGAGTTCGCCCGCTTGATGGGCGAGAAGGGCTCCTTCGTTGAATTGTTGGGCCGCGAGTCCGATACGAATGCCCAGGTGCGGACCAGCGGTTTTCACGAGGTGCTGGACAAGTATCCGGGGCTTCGCCTGGTGGGTCAACAGAGCGCCAACTGGAGCCAGACCGAGGCGTTTCAGAAGATGGAGACGCTGCTGCAGGCGCACCCTGACATGAAAGGCGTGATTGCCGGAAACGACACCATGGCGCTGGGCGCCGCCGCGGCCTTAAAGGCCGCCGGGCGTCCGGAGGTGATTGTCGTCGGCTTTGATGGGAGTCCGGATGTATTGGCGGCGATCCGCGCCGGGTCCATCAAAGCCACGGTGCTGCAGCCGGCGGCACGCATTGCGACCATGGCGGTGGATCAGGCTCACGCCCTGCTGACAAAGGGCTCCAGCGGCGCGGCCGAGAAACAGTCGATTGATTGCGAACTGGTGACGGCGTCCAATGTTGACCAGTTCGGCGTTTTTACCAGGAAGTGAACCATGTCCAAGATGACTCTGGCCGTCATAGTCGGCAACCGCGATTTCTTCCCGGACCGGCTGGTCTCAGAGGGACGGGCGGATATCCTGCGCCTGTTTGAAGAGATGGGCATCGAACCCGTGATTCTCGACGAGGAAGCCACCAAACTGGGCGCCGTCGAGACCTGGCAGCACGCGCGGCGGTGTGCCGACCTGTTCCGGAGCCGGCGCGACAGCATCGACGGCGTGCTGGTCTGCCTGCCGAACTTCGGCGATGAGAAGGGTGTGGCGGATACCCTGCAACTGGCAGAACTGAATGTGCCCGTGTTGGTGCAGGCCTATCCTGACGACCTCACCCAACTCAGCGTGGAGCGCCGCCGCGACGCCTTCTGCGGCAAGGTCTCGGTCTGCAACAATCTCCGCCAGTATGGCATCAGCTACACGCTCACGCGCCGCCACACGGTCCATCCATTGACGGACAGCTTCCGCGCTGATCTCCGCAACTTCCTGGCCGTCTGCCGGGTGACGAAAGGGCTGCGGCGGGCCCGCATCGGCGCGATCGGCGCGCGCCCGAATGCGTTCAACACCACGCGCTATAGCGAGAAACTACTGCAGTCGGCGGGCATCAGCGTCAACACCATCGATCTCTCCGAGGTCTTCGGAGCCGCCGACAAGATCCCCGCCGACGACGTCCGCGTAAAGACCCATCTGGAGCGGATCCGCGGCTACGCGCCGTGCGGCGATACGCCGGACCGTTCCATGACACAGATGGCGCGCCTGGCCATTGTGCTGTCCGACTGGATGGCGAAATACGACCTGCAGGCAACCGCGATCCAGTGCTGGACGTCGATGCAGAGCAACTTCGGCATCAACCCCTGCACGGTGATGAGCATGATGAGCGAACAGCTGCTGCCCAGTGCCTGCGAAGTGGATATCACCGGAGTGGTGTCGATGTATGCCCTGCAACTTGCCTCGGGCACGCCCAGCGCGCTGGTCGACTGGAACAACAACTACGGCGACGACGAAGACAAGTGCGTCATGTTCCATTGCGGCAACTGGGCGAAGAGCTTCATGCCGGATATCATCATCAGCACCGCCCCGATCCTTGGTTCCACCCTGGGCGTTCAGAATACCTACGGCGCGCTGTCGGGCCGTACGCCGGCTGGTCCGTTGACGTTCGCGCGAGTCAGTACAGACGACCGCGAGGGACGGATCCGCGCCTACGTCGGACAAGGGCAATTCACCGATGATCCCCTGGCGACTTTCGGCAGCAGGGCCGTTGTGCAGGTGCCCGGGCTTCAGAATCTCATGCGGTATATCTGCCGAAACGGGTTCGAGCATCATGCCGCGATGAACGCGTCCCATTCGGCGAGCATCCTGACGGAAGCCTTCGAAACCTACCTGGGCTGGTCCACCTACCATCACACCGGCGCGGAGGCTTAGCCCGCCGCCCGGCCCAGTTGCAGCCCGCGCAGGAAATAGGAGGGTGTGCAACTCCAGGCGTGGCAGTAGCTGTTCACCAGGATGCTCTTGTAGGGCGACAGCATGGGATCGGAAGGATCATAGATCTCCCAGAAGGTGTCGGCGCCCGCGGCCACCATGCCGCCCCAATATCGGACCAGCAACTGGACCGCTTCCTTTCGCAGCCCGCTCAGCAGCATGGCTTCGACCATGTAGTGGTACAGATACGGGGTGCCGGGCCGAACCGCTTCCGGCATGCTCATCGCATTGCGCAGCGCGGCGGCGCCCATCTCGGGCGTGGCCAGCCCGGACATCACCATCCAAGCCTGCGATGCCCAGGAGACCTGTGCCTGAGGGCCGCTCACAAAGACGTTGCGGCCCGCATCGAAGAAGCGGGCGCGCCCGGCCGCGGTCATGCGCTGGATCAGCTCGCGGTACTTCGCGGCGTCGGCCTGCTGGCCAGCAAACGCGGCGAGTTCCACCGCCTGCTTCAGGCAGAACAACAGCACGCCATGCATCGAGGCGGTCTTCTCCAATTCCTCGCGCCAGTCGATGAAGATCCACCAGCCGCCCGGATCGGTGAAGAGGCCATCCGCATTGACGAACTTCCCGATGAGCTCGATCTGCCGGCGGACCACAGGCCACAGTTCCTTCGCCGTCAACGGATCCTTGGCTGCTTTCACATAGTCCAACAGTGCGGCAATGTAGAGCACGGCATAGTCCATGATGAACTGCCGGCCGCACTTCGGCTCGGGATCGTCATAAACGCAGGCAGCCACCAGTCCGTCCTCGCGCGGCAGGCCGGCAAAGAGATAGAGGCAGCGCTTCACGAGATCCAGGTTGCGGAAGGAGACATAGTTGGTCAGCGCCTGCAGCCGCAGGTCGCCCACCCACAGGCGGCGGTCGCGGCGAGGGCCATCCTCAAAGACCGTCTGCATACAGTCGCGCAGAGTATTGAGGCCCACACGGTCAATGGCGCGCAACTCTTCAGGCGTGCCTGGCGGCAGCGGTCCTGGCTCCACGACCGCCGAGGTGACGGCCCGCGCCTCGATCTGATCGAAGAGCACTGAGAAGTTGGGCGAGGTGTCGATGACATCGAACTTCACCCAGCGGAAAGCATGGCGGCGGGGCGCCTCGACACGACGTGGCAGGAAGTCGACGTTGATGATTTCATCGGGAAGCCACGCGATGCTCAGCGTGCCTGTGTACGACTCCAGGGGCACCGCGACGTCCGCTGGAGCCTCGCCAAACGTGAGCCTCAGGCGGACCGGAGAATCCACTGCCTCGCCGACCCCTCTCATGCCAAAGGAAAGATAGCCAGCCAGGTGACGGCCAAAATCGACGATGAAACTGTCCCCGCGCTTCAGCGGCTTCTGCGACAGCGCCGCGACCGGATGGGTTATCTCCATCTTCCAGCGCAGGAAGGACTCGGGCGCGGCGAGCGGACGTACCACGGCGACCGGCCGCACCAGAGTCTCTTTCAACTTCGGTTTCAACGACTCCGCAATGCGGACCCAGCGTGCTTCGGGCTGCTCGCCGGCGGCGCGTTTGGCGGCCTGCGGCGACAGCGCGGCGGCCTGTAGAAAGGTACGTCTCTGCACGCGAACAGAATATCAGGAAAATCCGCCAAGTCAGTCCGAAATACGAAGGTTCCGTCGCGGTGCGGAAGGCTTCAGGAATAATGGAAGGCAGCCATGACGCGCACGCTTGCCCTGATCCACACCAGCTCCATGCTGGTGCCTGTGTTCACCGACCTCTGCACACGCATCCTGCCCGGCTGGAAGACATTTCACATGGTCGACGAGAGCCTGATCCGCAATACCATCGCCGCGGGCAGCCTGGACAAGGCGACAACCCGGCGCCTGGTGGCGCAGATTCAGTCTGCTTTCGAAGCCGGCGCGCATGCGGCGCTCGTTACCTGCTCTTCCATAGGTCCTGGAATCCCGGTCGCGCGGCAGCTCTTCGACCAGCCCATCTTTCGCATCGATGAAGCGATGGCGGCGCAGGCTGTCTCCATGGGAACCCGCGTCGGTGTGCTGGCGACACTAAATACAACGCTCGGGCCGACCATCCGGCTCGTCCGCGATACGGCTGCCGCCCAGGGCCGCGACTGCGAGGTCATCGCCGATTGCTGCGAAGGTGCGTTTGACGCTGTGCTACGCGGCGACACGGCGACACATGACCGTCTTGTGCGCGCCGCGTTGGACGCTCTCATGCCGAAGGTCGACGCGATCGTGCTGGCACAGGGATCCATGGCTCGCGTCCTGGCCGCAATACCGCCCGAATCACTCAGTGTGCCGGTCTACAGCAGCCCCGAACTTGCCATTCAACAGATCCGTTCCGCCCTCGATCCTGCCGCCACTACATGAGCTCGACCGGGCTGGTGCCATCCAGCGGATACAGCAGATCCACATTCTGCGCCGTCAACAGCTTGTGCGAGACAAACACGGCCGCCGGAACCGGCTTGTTCTCGAGCAGCCGGATCGCCATGCGGATGAGTTCTTCTCCATACCGTTCCGGGAAATAGGCGACGGAGCCGACCAGTTGCGTGCCGCGTCGGCGCAATTCCTGCCGCGCCGCCAGGGTTCCGTTCTGCCCGACCACCGCGCACAACTGCGCACAGCCCGCCTCCTCGAAGGCGCGCAAGGCCGCCAGGGCGCAGGCGTCGTTCACCGCGCCCACCAGGGTCCGGCGCGGCTTCGACCGGCTGAGATGCTTCCGCACGACACCTAGAATCTGTTCGAACGAGCCTTTGCCGTCCAGATGCACGCACGACATCGTGTCGTAGTAGGGCAACTCGCTGCGCAGACCGTCCACCGTGCCCGTGATGCGCAGACGCGGCAGTGGCCCGGCAATCGGCAGTTCCAGCAACAGCACCTGCTCGGCGCCACCGGGCCAATGCTGTTTCGTCCAACGGCCCAGGGCCCGGCCGGCGATCAAGCCCGCCTCGTAGTTATTCGCGCCGAAGTAGGTGGCGCCGGGATGCGGAATCTCAATCGCGATCACGGGGATGCTGGCTTCCTGGAATCGCGCCGCGATTTTGGTGGCGATGCGCTGGTGGGTCTGGAACTCCAGAACAAGATCAACGTTCTCTCTGATCAGGTATTCCGCATTGCGCAGCGCCTCGGCCGCGCTGTAGCGGTTGTTCACCATCACGAGCTGGATGTTCTCTTTCGCCGAGGCCGCGCGCTGGATGCCCTCGGTGACGGCGCGGGAGAACTCCGAATTCGTCTGTTCCGCGAAGCCCAGGCGAATGATGCGGGAGGACCGTGTCCGGACGAGCGAACGGTATTCGCCTCGGCCCACCCGCTCCAGCAGTCCGCCTTGCACCAGACTCTTCAACAGCCGGAACGCCGTAGTCCTCGAAAGGCTGGTGCGATCCACCACATCGGGCAGCGCCACCACCTCGCTCTCGCTGCGGAAACATTTCAGTACTTCGCAGGCACGCAACACTGCCTGCGCGGCGTTGCGGTCACGCGAGGAATCATCGGCGATCATGGCCATATGCTTACCGTCTCTGAATGAAAATTCCGAGCACCCATAATATTCCATTCCGCGGAATTCCGCAGCCACCCGCCAGAACCCGTACGGCCGTGCGTCAGCGCCGGTCCCCGCGGGGCCGAGCTTCCGCATGGCGGAACTTCCGGCCGGCTCACAGGCACACTATATCCCTGCGGCCTCAGATCGGCTACAGTGTGAAAACATCGCAAGATACGCCATGTCATCTCTCCGCTGGATCCACTCCACCCCTTACGCCGCGGCGCTGCTGCTTCTGCCCTGTCTCGGCGGCCTGTTGCCCGCCCAACAGATCACCGGCGAACTCAAGCAATGGCATGATGTGGTGCTCACCTTCGAAGGGCCTGCCACCGGCGAGGCGGCGAATCCCAATCCGTTCCTGTTCTACCGGCTCAATGTGACCTTCACCAAGGATGCGAAGCGTTATGTGATCCCCGGTTACTTCGCAGCCGACGGGAATGCGGCCGAAACCAGCGCGAAGGAAGGCAACAAGTGGCGCGTCCACTTCGTACCGGATGAGACCGGCGAGTGGAACTATCAGGTATCGTTCCGCTCCGGCCAGGACGTCGCCGTGGATCTCAATCCCGATGCGGGCACTCCGCTCAAGCCCGATGGACTGGCCGGAAAGCTCACCATCGCGCCGACCGACAAGACCGGCCGGGACCACCGCGCGCAGGGCACTCTCCACTACGTCGGAGAGCACTATGCGCAGTATGCCGGATCAAAGAAATACTTCATTCAGGTGGGTACCCAGAGCCCGGAGAACTTCCTGGCATATGCCGAATTCGACGACACACTCGACCACGGCGGCGCCGAGAATCGCCTGAAGGACGGCCTCCATCACTTCGACCCCCACGTCCGAGACTGGCGCACCGGCGATCCCACCTGGCAGGGCGGCAAGGGCAAGGGCATCATCGGCGCTTTGAATTACCTGGCTGGCAAGGGGATGAACACGTTCTACTCCCTCACGATGAACATCGACGGCGACGGCCGGGAAATCTACCCCTGGACCAGCTATGAAGAGCGCGCCCGGTACGATGTCTCGAAGCTGGCGCAATGGGACGTCGTCTTTTCCCATATGGACAAGCTGGGCATGCAGTTGATGCTCATCACGCAGGAAGAGGAGAACGAACAGCTTCTCGGCAAGATGACCGTCCTGCGCAAGCTCTACTACCGCGAGCTGATCGCGCGCTTCGCTCACCACCACGCCATCCTCTGGGATCTCTCCGAAGAGATGGACCGCTGGCGCTACTACACGACCGAGGACATCAAGGCATTGTGCGAGTACTTCAAGCAGGTCGACCCGTGGCAGCATCCCATCCAGTACGTGCAGTGGAAGGGCGAGTTGCTGGCGGACGACAAAGGCTACGGCCGCCTTCTCGGGTTCGACGGCTTCGACGGCACGGCGATGCAGCACGACCCCGAGTACACTCACCCGGCCACCATCAAGTGGGTGGATTCCTCCGCCAAAGCTGGCCATAAGTGGCTGGTGGGCATCATTGAGATCAATCCCACCAGCACCGGAGTTCTGCCCGATGCAGCGGACTACTGGCACGACACCATCCGCAAAGCCTCCATCTGGGGCAATCTCATGGCCGGCGGCTCTGGCACCGTCTTCTTCTTCGGCTACGCATACCCCGACAGCGACCTGGACCTCGAAGACTGGCGCAGCCGCGATCACTTCTGGGACATGCTCCATTACGCTCACCAGTTCTTCACCCGCTACCTGCCGTTCCAGCAGATGCGGCACGACGATGAGCTCACCGCCACCACGGACGACTATGTCTTCGCCAAGCGCGGCGAGATCTACGCGGTCTACCTGCCGAACGGCGGCACCACCGCGCTCGACCTCTCCGCCGCGCAGGGCCTCTTTGAAGTGAAGTGGTTCGATCCGCGCTTCGGCGGGGAGTTGCAGAACGGCAGCGTGCGCACGGTGCAGGGCGGAGGCATCCGAACCCTCGGCCTGCCGCCGAACGAGCCCAGCAAGGACTGGGCCCTCCTGGTGCGGCCCGCGTCGCCGCCTCTCGAAAAGGAACGAAAGTTCCTGGTCAAGCTGAATATGCCCATCGGCAGCTTCATCAGCAAAGCCGGCGATGCCATTACCGCGTCCATCATTTCACCGGAGTCCTTCCTCGGCGGCAGCCTGCAGGGCACCGTGGAGCGAGTGTCCAACGCCGACGGCGGCAGCGTCACCATCAGCTTCCGCTCGCTGGTCCACAAAGACCTGACGATCCCCATCACCACCGTGACCACCGGCTTCGTCAACTCCAAGGGCCACAAGGCCGTCGATGATGAGGAGCGGCCCACCAACGTCGAGAAAGGCGCCTTCCTCACGCCCAAGTCGACCTTCCTTCTGAACGAAGGTTCCGAGATCAACTTGCTCGTTTCCCCGAGACATTGAGAAGATCCAGATGCCCACCATGGATCTTCACTCGACCCCTTCCCGGCGGCAGTTCCTGGCCTCCACACTGGCCCTGGCCACACCCGAATCGGCGCCCGACGTTGCGCCCTACCTGACTCCGCACAAATACGGAAAACTCGTGCTCGGGCCGGACCCAACCCCCGGCGTCTTCGACTGCCGCAGCGTCGACTGTCCTTTCGTCTTTCGCCACAAAGGCGAGTTCTACATGACATATATCGGATGGGACGGCACCGGTTACCAGACAGGACTCGCGGCCTCCCGCGACCTCGTCTCCTGGCGCCGCCTGGGCTGCATCCTGAAACGGGATCCCGCCAATCCCACCACCCGCTACAACGTCGCCATGAACTGGATCCTGCGCGACACCCGCCTCCGTTCCAAGGGCGAACTCAAGAAGGTGCGCGGCCGCTATCTGGGCGTTTTTCATGCCTATCCGAACGCCGGCTATGAGGAAGGACCAGCCATCATCGGGCTCTGCTGGAGCACCGACCTTCACCATTGGGAGATCGGCGACATCGTCCTGCGGCCCGAGGACGGCGCAGACTGGGAACGCGGCGGCCTCTACAAGCCCTGTCTGGTGGAAGAGCAGGGTACCTACTATCTCTTCTACAACGCCAAGTCGCGCAATCTGCCTAAATCAGAGGGCGGCGGCTGGCGCGAGCAGACCGGTGTCGTCACCTCAACTGACCTGAAGACCTGGAAGCGCTACGAATCGAACCCGATCGTGCGCAACGGCCCCGCCGGGAGTCCCGACCAGCGCTTCGCCAGCGACCCCTGCGTCGTCACCGACGGCAAACGCTGGCTCCTCTTCTATTTCGGACTCGACGCCAAAGGCAAGGCCCGCGACCTGATGGCGCTGGGCGGCGACCCCTATCACCTGACCAAATCCGATCAGATCCTCATCGACGTCGGACCGCCCGGCACGGTGGATTCGACCTACGCGCACAAGCCGTCCGTCCTCGTCCACCAGGGCGATCTCTATCACTATTACTGCGCGGTCTCCGGCAAGTATCCCAATGAGATCCGTGGCATCTCGGTGGCCCGGTCGCGCCCCTGGGCGTGAAGCCGCCGGCTAAGCGGACAGGATCTCGACGCCGCGCGGCGGCAGATTCAACAGACTTACCGCTCCGCCGCCTACCAGCAAAGGCCGCAGTGCCCGCGGCAGCGCCACTCGCTGCGGAATCTTCGAGTGGTTGATCACGATGAACACGTCCTTGCCCCCGCCGCTTCTCCGACAGACTTCCACTGCCTCCGGAACCGGACCCAGGGCCGGCTTCACGCCACTGAGCCGCAGCATCCATTCCGCCGCCTTCGCCATCAGCGCATCGTCCAGGAACGCGGCGATGTACGTGATTCGCCCCTTGCCCAGCACACGCGACACAGCCGCCGGTTGCTCGTCCAGCCATCCGTTGCTCGCACCGTACTTCAGCAGGACTTCTACCCCCGCGGCCCGGGTCTTCAACTGTTCCGCCCAGAGCGTCGCCTTGCCCGTGCCCCACGGCCCGCTCACCGGCACCTCCTCGTCCAGCGCGTACCACTGCTCCACCCGCGCGCCCAGCGCCTCCACCAGCGGACCCGGTTGCCGCATCGGCCACAGCGAGTTGAACTCATCCTTCAGCCCCGACCGCGGCCCCAGCACCAGATGCCCGCCCTGGCGGACATACTCTTCCAGGTGCCTGGCCTCCGCCTCCGGCAGCACATTCAGCGCCGGAGCCACCACCAGCTTGTACCCGTTCAGCGGCGCCATCGGATGCACAACATCCATCTGCTGGGCCATCCGCCGCAAAGGACGGTAATAGCTGCCCATCAGCGCAATGGGATCGAAGTTGCGATTGTGTCGCTGGAAATTCACGGCCCACCGGCTGTCATAGCTGTGCAGCATCCCGACCTCGGACACCGGTTCCGTCCCACCCAGCGCGCTACCCACCTTGGCGAACTCCCGGCCCAACTGGGCGGCTTCTTCATACACCGGCACCGGAGTCCCATCCGCGCCCAGCAGCGTCCCGTGATACTGCTCCTGCCCGTTCAGCGCGCTCCTCCACTGCCAGTAACTGATGCAGTCGGCCCCATGCCCCACGGCGTGCCAGGCCATGGCACGCACCTCCCCCTTGTCCAGCACGTTGTTCACTTCCTGCCAGTTCACAGAGCCGGGCTGTGTCTCGATGAGCCAGAAGTTCTTCCTCTTCAAGCCGCGCGTCAGGTCGTGAACGATGCCGTTCTTCAGCGCATCCAGATGCCCGCGTCCGACATAGTTGTCCCACGACACCAGGTCCAGTTCCGTGGCCACAATGTAGTGATCGAAGGAGTCGTACCAGCCCATGTAGTTGCTGGTGATGAACTGCCGCTTCGGCGCATGCGCGCGGATCGCCTCCACCTGCACATGCTGGTAGGTCCGGTAAGTCTCCGAGATGAAATGCTTCCATTCCAGGAATAGCCCGGGATTGCCGCTCGGCCCCAGCGGGATCTGGCTCCAGTCCGAATAGGATTCGCTCCAGTAGGCCGTGGTCCAGTGCTCGTTCAGCGCGTCCAGCGTCTTGTACCGCGCCTTGAGAAACTCCTGGAACTGCGCACGGGTGAAATCATCGTTCGACGTCCGCCCATACTCGTTGTCGATCTGCCAGCCCACCACATTCTGATTCCCACCGAACCGTTTGGCCATCACACCGGCAATGCGAGCGCAGAACTGACGGTAGCGTTCGCTGGTGAACGAGAAGTGCGCGCGGTTGCCGTGCTCCGCCTTGCGCCCGTTCGCTTCCGTCAACAGGGTGTCCGGGTACTTCTGCGTCAGCCACGCCGGCGGAGCGGCCGTCGGCGTACCGATCACCGTCACCAGGTTCCGCCTCGCCGCCATCTCCACCGCCTGCTCCAGCCACTCGAGTTCAAACTGGCCCTCCCTGGGCTCCAGCGTGCTCCAGGCGAACTCAGCCACGCGCACCATCCGCAGCCCCGCCTGCTCCATCAGCTTCAGATCCTCGTCCCAGCGCGATTGCGGCCACTGCTCCGGGTACCAGGCGGCACCCAGCACCAGCGGCGGAGTCACGGGCGCGGCTTGCAGGGCGGGGAGGGCGGAAAGGAAGGGCAGGGAAAGCGACTGCGTCAGAAAACTACGGCGTTGCATGCCCGCATCATATCGGATCGCTCCGTCTGGTGTAGCATGTCTGAAGCCCTTCTCCACCCATGACTACGACACGATTCGCGCTGTTTGCGGCCACCACCCTGCTCTTCTGCGCCTTCGCCGAAGACTATCCCCTCGGTCCTGATTCAGAGCGTCATCCAGGAGTTCCGCAGGGCACCGTTACCAAGTACACCTGGACCAGCAGCAAGGTCTTCCCAGGCACCGAACGCGACTACTGGGTCTACGTCCCCGCGCAGTACACCAAGGACAAGCCCGCCGCCCTGATGGTCTTCCAGGATGGCGGCGGCTACATCACCGACAACGGAGCCTGGCGCGCCCACATTGTCTTCGACAACCTCATCGCTCGCGGAGAGATGCCTGTCACCATCGGCGTCTTCATCAATCCAGGCGTCATGCCGGCTCGCTCCACCCAAAGCATGGCCCGCTTCAATCGCAGCTATGAGTACGACTCCATCGGCGACCGCTACTCCCAATTCCTGCTCACGGAGATCCTGCCCGAAGTAGCGAAGTCGTACAACATCACCTCCGACCCCAATCTGCGCGGCATCGGCGGCTCCAGTTCCGGAGCCATCTGCGCCTTCACCGTGGCCTGGCTCCACCCGGAGTCCTTCCGCCGCGTGCTCAGCACCATCGGCAGCTATACGAATCTCCGCGGCGGCAACGTCTATCCGTCGTGGGTCCGCAAGACCGAGCCCAAGCCGCTGCGGGTCTTCCAGCAGGATGGCGACCACGATCTGAACATCTTCGTCGGCAACTGGTGGATCGGCAATCAGGACCTTGCCTCCGCATTGGAGTACGCCGGCTACGATACAACGCATGTCTGGGGCACGGAAGGCCACAACAGCAAGCACGGCGGCTCCATCCTGCCCTATGCGCTGCGCTGGCTCTGGCGGGAATCGTCCAAACCGATCGTTGCATCCAAAGGTGGCGGAGGCGAGCGCCAGTTCTCCACGACCTTCCTCGATCCGGCGGAAGACTGGAAGCTCGTCAGCGAGGGTCACAAGTTCACCGAGGGACCGGCTGTCGACAAGCAGGGCAATCTCTTCTTCACCGACATTCCCAACAATCGGATTCACCGCGTCACGCCCGACGGCGTCGTGTCCGTCTTCAAAGAAGACTCGGGCGGAGCCAACGGCCTGGTGGTGGGTGGAGACGGCCGCCTCTATGCCTGCCAGAACGGGCGCAAGCGGATCGTGGCCTTTGCGATGGATGGCACGGAAACGGTGCTCGCCGAGAATGTCAGTTCCAATGACCTGGCCATCTCCAACAACGGCGTCATCTACTTCACCGACCCGAACAATCATCGCGTCTGGCACCTCGACCTGAAGGGGCAGCAGCCGCGCGTCGTCGCCGAGAATCTCGGGTTCCCCAACGGCATCGCCTTCAGTCCGGATCAGACGTTGCTTTACGTCAACGACACCACTTCGAAATCCATCTGGTCCTACCAGATCCAGGACGACGGCTCACTCGCCAACGCAGAGCCGTTCTACCGCCTGGAAATGCACGACGACTTCATGCGCAGCGGCGCTGACGGCATGAAGGTGGATGTCGAAGGCCACCTCTTCGTCGCCACCAAGCTGGGCATACAGATCTGTGACCAGCCAGGCCGCGTTGTCGCCATCTGGAACAAGCCCGGCAGCGCCGACATTTCGAACCTCGTCTTTGGCGGACCCGCGCACGACACGCTGTATGTCACCGCCGGCGACAAAGTGTTCAAGCGCAAGGTGCGCCGCCAGGGAGCCGCGCCCTGGGAGTTGATCAAAGCGCCGCAGCCCCGGCTGTAGGCTCGGGCATGGCCGGCGGTGTTAGGACTCACGCCGCCGGCGCGTTGCCCCAGTTCGGCTTGTCCAGGTCCATCGGGTCGCCAGTCTTCCGCATCCAGTCTTTCAGCAGGGCCCGAAGCTCCGCGGCCTTCCCTGCATGTTTCGGAGTGTCAATCAGGTTGCGCATCTCCCAGGGATCGCTCTTCATGTGAAAGAGCTGGGCCGTTGACTTTCCTTCCACCATATAGAGGATCAGCTTCCACTCATCGGTCCGCACACCACGCTGGAAGTGGCGGTACGCGAAGAAGACGCTTTCCCGCCGACCGCGCAGCAGACTCATGCCTTCCACTCCGGCCGGAGCCTTTGTACCGGTGAGGTCGCACAAGGTTGGGAAGATGTCGAGGTTATAGCAAAGCTCATGACGGCGCTGATTCGAGGCGCAGCCGGGGCCTGCCAGGATTAGGGGAACCCGTACGCTGTGATCGTAAAGGCTCTGCTTGCCCATCAGGCCGTGCTGTCCCAGGGCAAGACCGTTGTCGCCCGCGAACACCACAATCGTGTCCCTCTCCAGGCCGGTGGCCTGCAACGTGTCGAGGATCCGGCCAATGTGGTGATCGAGATGCGTGATCATGGCGTAGTAGTCCGCCAGATGCCGCGTCACTTCCGATTTCTGGCGCGGAAAGCCCGCCAGCAACTCGTCTCTCACCTGCAATTCCCCGTTGTCGAACGGATGTTGCGGCAGGAAGTTCTCCGGCGGCTTCAGCCTGTCCGCGGAATACAGGTTCCGGAAGGCCTCCGGCGCCATGCGCGGATCATGCGGAGCCGTAAACGCCGTATACAGGAAGAATGGTTTTGAACGATCGGCGGACTGGAGGAACCGGATGGCCTCATCGGCGAACATCTCGCTGGAGAAGCGTTGACTGAGCCGCTCGCGATCCTTGCCATACCGGCCCGCCGGGTCGTAATCCTGGATTGGCGTCTTCAGGTGATCGGCCATTCCGCCAAAGAAGATCGCCGCTCCGTTTTGGAAGCACTGATTGAAGCGCCCCTTCGCGTTATGCCACTTGCCGATGCCGTAGGTGGAGAAACCGGCTTTGCCGAAATGCTCGCCCATCAGCATCACGGGCGGCGGGGGTGTCGAATCCATGTTGCTGGTAGCTCGGAACAGGGTCTGTCCCGTCAACAGCATGGCCCGGCTGGCGACGCACACCGCCCCGCCGGTGCCGCCCATGATGTGGGCTCTTTCGAACGCCACGCCCCGGCCCACCAGCCGGTCGATGTTCGGAGTCCGGATGTCCTTGTTGCCCAGCGCGCCGATCGTGTTGAAGCGCTGGTCGTCCGAGTAGAGCACGACAATGTTTGGCGGTCGCGAAGGTGCTGCGCGCAGTGCCGCCGCCGCGCCGGCTGAGCCGAGGAACTGTCTCCGATTCATGAGCGTCGCCTCCCTTTACTGCGGCGTCAGCTTAACGAGCTCGACGGCCGCGGGCAGTCGATCGCCCTTGACGAATGGCTTCGGCGGGGTGATCGTCAGCGTGTGAAACTCACCCAAGCCGAGTTCCACGGCCTCACCCGCCGGCTTCCCGTCGAGCGTCACAGCCATGCCGGCGCTGGAGGGCGATATCGCCAGCCGGTACTTGCCCGCTTTGGCGGCGAAGTGCCATTCCAGCTTGTACACGGAGGGCCGTTCGTAGTAGCCCCGCCCGTTGTAGTTGTAGAAGGTATCGGCCTGTTTGGAGGTCATCGTCAACTCGCTGCCCGCGACCGGCTGCAGCGTCGGCGGAACCACCGTCAATGCGCCGTCATACTCCGCCACGATCACCGTCACCGGAGCCGTCTCCAGCTGCCGGGCCGCCGTGATGCTCTTTACCTTTCCGCTGTTGTCCAGAGCCAGCGGCGACTTGCCGGAATCGGTCAGGAAGTAAGCCTTCTTGAGCGGCGTTCTCAGTCCGGGCAATTCCAGCCGCCCATCGGCCGGCCATTGGCGGACCATCAGGTACATCCGGCCCGGCTTCACCGTCATCTGGCCGAACGCCAGTTCGCGGAAGGGTTGAGGACCGGCTCCGTAGATCGCCTCTCCGTTCACCTTCATCCAGCCGCCGATGCCTTCCAGCACCTTCTGTTCGAACTCCACCACGCTTCCATCGCCCATGGGCCCGATGTTCAGCAGATAGTTGCCCCCTCGGCTCGTCACTTCCACCAGCTTGATGATGTGTTCGTTGATTTTGCCCGCCAGGTCTTCCCGTTTCTGCCACGACCGGTAGCCCCACGTCTCGTGGTAAATGGACGCCGGCGTCTGCCAGGGTTCATCAATGACATACGGCGGGATGTGATTGTCCCCCA
The DNA here is from genome assembly GCA_049841055.1 of Paludibaculum sp. Classification (GTDB taxonomy): domain Bacteria; phylum Acidobacteriota; class Terriglobia; order Bryobacterales; family Bryobacteraceae; genus Paludibaculum. Next base: position 120,806 of record JASGIE010000024.1, read on the forward strand.
TCACAGTGAAGTCGCCCTGATGATTGAACACCCGTCCGCTCACCATGCAATTGGGCTGCAAGCCGTGCACGGTGTCAGTGAACCGCTTGCTCTGTTCCGGAGTCGGCTTGCCCATGTCGAACCAGATCTCCGACATCGGGCCGTAGTTCGACATCAATTCCTTCAACTGGGCGACGTTGAAGTCCTCGTGAGCCTTTGGGATCTCGTTGTTGTTGCGCCCGCCGTCGGAAGGAGTGGCTCGCTCATCGTGCCAATCGATGGTGGAGTAGTAGACGCCGAATTTGAGTCCATTGCGGCGGCAGGCCTCCGCCAGTCCCTTCACCACATCTTTCCCATAGGGCGTCGCATCCACGACATTGAACCTGCTCTGCTTCGTGCCGAACATGCTGAAGCCGTCGTGATGTTTTGAGGTGATCACAACGAACTTCATGCCGGCCGCTTTGGCCAGCCGGGCCACGGCCTCTGGATCCCACTTCCCCGGATTGAATTGGCTGGTGAGCGCGGCGTATTCGTCGCGGCCAATCTTGCCTTCGCCCTGAATCTGTTCGCTATAGCCGCTGGTGACTGGCTTGCCCTGCCAGACTCCGCCTGGAATGGCGTAAAGACCCCAGTGGATGAAGAGGCCGAACTTGCGGTCCTGCCATTGCTGCACGGCCTGCGGCGAGGGTCGCCCGGCGTCCGCTGCGAGTAGGGAAGTGGAAAGAAGACAGAGACTTAGTAAACTGCTACGGGCGGTCATTTGGTAACCACCCTATCAAACCGGGAAGAACTAAGTCTCCTTCGGTTCCTTGTCCTTCTTCAGAGCCTTTTCAGCGCGATCCACCCAGGCCGTCGGAGCCGAAGCGATCACGGCCAGGATGAGACCCAGCAGCGCAATTGCAACGAAGGCGGGAACAGGGATAATGCTAAAGATCTCTGACATGGGGAACCTTTGCCTGTTCGATGCGCGGCTGAGTGGAAGCGATGCGGATTCCTCAGAACTCACGCCGCCAAGCCTGGATAAAAGGGGAGAAGAAAGAAATGGAGCCAGCGGAGGGGATCGAACCCACGACCCTCTGATTACAAATCAGATGCTCTACCAACTGAGCTACGCTGGCCCACTGGGACATTATAGCGTTCCAGGCCCCGGTTGCTCCACTCCGTCAGGGAGATCCGCGTAGCTCGAACCTGGTTGGCGCGGGCTTGTGACCCGGGTTCGTCCCGCCCACAAGCCCACCCCGCGGCTGAGCCGCGCTAAGCCTTCTTCTTCTTGCCCTTGTTGGCCGGATCGTGCTGCCAGCAGAACTTGCTGCCCGCCTGCGCCTTGCGCTTGCACCGCGTGCCCGCCTGCGTCATCGCCGTGCACTGATCCGTCTCCGCAACCGCCGTCTTCGGCGCGGGTTTGGCGCTTTTCTCCGGCGCCTTGGCGGCCTGGCCGAAACACGGACCAAATGCCAAGGCACTGAATAACAGCGCCGAGCCCACGAAATTCACGAATCTCCGCATGAGAATCCTCCTGTGTGGATGCCAGGACCCCCAGGGCCCGCCCCGGCATCTCCAGGAGAGTATCACAGGCCCCTTTTATTAGGGGGCTGCCGTACGATAGCTGGCCGAGAGCAGGTCACCCGTCTGCGGAGTCGACACCGCCAGGAACGTGATGCCGTTTCCACTCAACGCATAATCCACGCTTGCCTTCTGCAGGATTCCGTTGCGGTACAGGTGCAGGCTGCCGGACGGAAACGGCGTCTGCGTCAGCGTGAACAGCGTATTCACCCCGTTCACCGTGCCGCCCGGGGTTTCCATGTCGACGAACCCCACCGCGCCTCCGCCGCCGGACCCGCAGGCTCCGGCCGTCCCATCCACCCGGACACAGTCTCCAGGGGATCCGCTCACTCCAGCGATCTCGCCAGTCGCATCGATCAGCGCAACCCGGTTGGGTTGGAACGCAATGCTCCTGGTCGGGCGGTCGGACAAAGCTTCGGTAAGACCCACCACATCCAGGATCTGGACCACACTCGCTGCCGCCGCGACCGGCGCCGCCGTAGAGGGCGCCTGTACCCGGATATCCTTTACCGCCACCGGGATGTTGCTCGGTGGAACCGACCACACCTCGGTGAACTGAACCTTTCCGTCGGCATTGAACCGCACCGTGTAGTAAGCATTCGAGGAGGCGTTCGTCGTCGGTACCAGTTTCACGCGCAGCAGGCCGCCTACCACCTGCACCGTGATCGAGTTTGTCGGGACGTTCGACGCATCCGCCGCCGTGAACGAGTGCCAACTCACGATGGCCGATCCCGTGAAGGGCGTCCCGTCCGCCTTGTACAACGTATCGTAGATCTGTGTCAGCGGAGGAGCCGCCTCCGCCAACATTCCAAGCAGTGCCTGCACTGCCGTAAACACAAAAATGAGCCGCCGCGCGGACATCACTATCACCTCCAGGTCTGTATCAAGCTGGATTTCTCCAGCCGCTACACCCTACACAGACCTTTTGGAAAAACGCTCGCCGCGCGGGGCTCAGATTTTGTTATCTATTTGCAAAGAAGCAGTTTAACGCGTGGAAAATAAACTTCGAACCGCCGTGACCGCTCCTACGCCAGTGCCCCATCCGCCCCGATTTTCTCGGCGTTCAGGTAGGGACGCAGGGCTTCCGGCAGCACCACGCTACCGTCGGCCTGCTGGAAATTCTCCACAATTGCCACCCAGGTACGGCCCACCGCCAGCCCGCTGCCGTTGAGCGTATGGGCGAACTCGCTCTTTCCCTTGGCCATCTTGCAGCGGATACCGGCGCGCCTGGCCTGGAAACTCTCGAAGTTGGAACAGGATGAAATCTCGCGGTATGCGTTCTGACCCGGCATCCAGACTTCCAGGTCATACGTCTTGGCCGAGGAGAAGCCCATGTCACCGGTACAGAGCAGGACCCGTCGGTAAGGCAGTCCTAACTTCTCCAGCACCTGTTCCGCACTGGCCGTCAGATTCTCCAGTTCAGTATGGCTCTGATCCGGCCGCGCGAAGTTCACCAACTCCACCTTCTGGAACTGATGCTGGCGGATGATCCCGCGCACATCCCGTCCGTGGCTGCCGGCTTCCGCCCGGAAGCAAGGCGTGAAGGCGCAGTAACGGATGGGCAACTGGTCGCCTTCCAGCGTCTCGTCGCGGTGAATGTTCGTCACCGGCACTTCCGCCGTAGGGATCAGCCAGAAGTCGGAGTTCTCCAGCTTGAACAGATCCTCGGCGAACTTCGGCAACTGCCCTGTCCCGAAGAGACTCGCCGAGTTCACCATGAACGGCGGCAGTACTTCGGTATACCCGTGCTCCCTGGTATGCAGGTCGAGCATGAAGTTGATGAGCGCCCGCTCCAGCTTCGCGCCCGCGCCCATGTAGATGGCAAAACGAGCGCCCGTGATCTTCGCCGCCCGCTCGAAGTCCAGCACGCCCAGGGCCGCGCCCAGATCCCAATGCGCTTTGGGTTCGAATCCGAACGTGGCCGGAGTGCCCCAGCGCTTCACTTCGACGTTGTCGTCGGCGCTTGCACCTACCGGGACGCTCTCGTGCGGCAGGTTGGGGATGCTGGCCAACCGCTGCCGGAAGTCCTCGTCGATCGCCTTTACCTGCTCGTCCAGTTGAGCGCTGCGCTCGCCCATGGCGCGCACTTTCGCCTGCAGTTCGGACGTATCCTGGCCGGCTTTCTTCAGCTTGCCGATCTCCATACTTTCGGAGTTGCGCTGGGCTTTGAGCTGCTCCGACTCCGTCAGCGCCGCGCGCCTTTGCGAGTCGATCTGGCGAAACTCTTCGACGTCCAATTGGAAGCCCCGGTCCGCCAACCGCGCGGCGACAGCGTCCAGGTTGGCCCGGAATGATGCTAAATCATGCATAGGAAATCACATTGTACCCCTTCGACGGTTTTTTCCAGCGGTGGGAAGCGGGGTAAACTGGGGGGAGGGAGGCAAGCAGCATTGGCGACCACCGACAGCACCGCTGTGTCCGTTCGGCAGAACGCAGACCGCTATCACGGTCTGGATCGCGATCAGCTGCAACGCGCCTTCCGTCTGATGCAGACCGCCCGCCGCCTCGACGACCGCGAGGTGATGCTCAAGCGCCAGAATCGTATCTACTTTCAAATCAGCGGCGCGGGCCACGAAGCCATTCAAACCGCCACCGCCCTCGCCCTCCGGCCGGGACACGACTGGTTCCATCTCTACTACCGCGACCGCGCTCTCGCCTTGGCCCTCGGGGTCACGCCCGAGATGATGCTGCTGCAAAGCGTGGGCGCCGCGGCGGATACCGCGTCCGGCGGACGGCAGATGCCTTCCCATTGGAGTTCGCCGGAACTGCACATCTTCACCGGATCTTCGCCGACAGGCACTCAGTTCCTGCATGCCGTCGGTTGCGCCGAGGCTGGCCGCTACCTGCGCCCCGAATCGGACGAGTTGACGCTCGTCACGACGGGCGAAGGCGCCACCAGCGAGGGCGAATTCTGGGAATCGCTGAACGCGGTCTGCCTGAACCGACTGCCCGTCCTGTATGTCATTGAAGACAATGGCTACGCCATCTCCGTGCCGGTGGAGAAACAGACTCCGGGCGGCAACCTCTCGCGCCTCGTCTCCGGCTTTCCCGGTCTGCACCGGATCGAATGCGACGGCAGCGACTACCTGGCTTCGTACGCGGCGGTAAAGGAAGCGGCGGAATACATCCGCGCCGGCCACGGTCCGGCCATGGTCCACGCCCACTGCACCCGGCCTTACTCGCACTCACTCTCCGACGACGAACGACTTTATAAGACCAAGGTGGAGCGCGAAGCCGAGGCTGCGGTCGATCCCATCATCAACTTTCCCCGTTTTCTCATCGCCGAGAATCTGATGGAGGAAGTCACCTATAAGCGGATCTGCCACGAGGTGGACCTTGAGATCGCCGAGATCACGGAACGCGTCCTGAAAGCCGAACCGCCCGCCAAGTCCTCCGCCTGCCTCTATCTCTACTCGCCCGATATCGATCCCACCAGCGACCAGTTCGAGACCGACCCGCAGTGCGCGGGTGAACCGCGCACCATGGTCGACGAAATCAATCTGACCCTCGCCGAAGAGATGTCACGGAATCCCAACGTGGTCCTGTTCGGCGAAGATGTGGCCGACTGCAGCCGAGAGGAGAACCTGCGCGAAGTGAAGGGCAAGGGCGGAGTGTTCAAAGCCACCTTCGGTCTTCAGGCCAAGTTCGGCTCCCGCCGTGTCTTCAATACACCAATCGCCGAAGCGGCCATCCTGGGCCGTTCCATCGGCATGTCCTCGCGCGGCATGAAGCCGGTCTGCGAGATTCAATTTTTTGATTACATCTGGCCCGCTATGATGCAGATTCGGGACGAGATGGCTAACGTCCGCTGGCGCTCGTTCAATGGCTGGAAATGCCCGGCCGTCATCCGCGTCGCCATCGGCGGCTACCTGAACGGCGGGGCGGTCTACCACAGCCAGTGCGGGGAAGTGGCCTTCACCCACATCCCTGGTCTCCGGGTGGTGTTTCCGTCCAACGCATTGGATGCCTGCGGTCTCCTGCGCACTGCTATCCGTTGCGACGATCCCGTTCTGTTTCTTGAGCATAAGCGCCTATACCGCGAGCCTTACAATAGGTCTCCGCACCCCGGCCCTGACTTCACCATCCCGTTCGGAAAGGCCCGCATCGTCAAACCCGGCCATCACCTGACGGTGCTGACGTACAGCATGACGGTCCAGAAGTCCCTGCTCGCGTCCACCTTCATCGAACAGAAGCACCCCGATAAGTCGGTGGAAGTCATCGACTTGCGTTCCCTGGCCCCCTATGATTGGGACACCATCCGCCAGTCGGTGGAGAAGACCAACCGGGTGCTGATCGTCCATGAGGACTGCCTCAGCTTCGGCTATGGCGCGGAACTCGCCGCCCGCATCGCCGGCGAACTCTTCGAGCACCTGGACGCCCCGGTCGCCCGCGTGGCCGCTCTGGACACCTGGGTGGGCTATCACCCTGATCTGGAAGACGAAATCCTGCCCCAGACGGAAGATATCCAACGCGAAGCCGAGCGCCTGCTAGCCTACTGAGGTATGCGCCGGGCGCTCTGCCTGCTGTTTCTGCTCTCCGCATTGCCGCCCGTCGAGGCGAAGCTGAAGACGCGCATCTTCCATCGGCGCTCCGGTGGATTCTCCGTGCGCCGCCGCCTGTTTACCAGTCCGCTGATCACCGATCCGGGCAACGTCGACCTGGAGTTCAGCGGGGCGTTCGACGTCAACTCCTCCTACACCCTACCCACCACCCTGAAGTACACGCCCGACCAGTGGCGGACAGAGTTCAGCGCCGGAGTCGATTCCATCGCCAGCGTTGTGGACGACACCGCCGGCCGCGCCACTCACTTCAGCGACCACGTCAACCTCGCTGCCACCACCGCCTTCCGGGCTGGCGAGAACTTCACCTGGGCGATTGCGCCGACGGCCGCTGTCTTTCTGCGGGGCGAATCCGGTTCGCGGCTGGGCGGCGCGCTGTATGGCCGTTATGATCGTGGATCCAATACTTTCAGCGGCGGTACTTCATGGAATGGTGCAACTCGAAGTTCGGCCACAAATCCGGCCGGAACGCTCGACTTGACCGCCGGGTACGGTCGCAAAATGGGCCGGATCACCGCGTACGGAAACGTCCAGTGGGAGCGGTCCACCGGGCTTGCAGGCTTCTTTTCCCTCTTTGAGGGCGTGGAGTACGAACTCAACAACCGATTCGCCATCGACCTGTCCGGAGCACACTATGGATTGCGCAGCGGTACGGTCGACAACCAGGTGGTGCTGGGTTTAACGTGTACCCTCTACAAGCGGCGCTGAGCCTACTTCTCTCCCGTCACGCGCCACTTCATCTTTAAGCCTGGCAGAATCTTGTCCTTTACGGGCATCCCACTTCAAGATAACCTTCACCCGCCTGGACCTTGCGCACCGAGCACCTCCATGCGCGGCCGCCCTCCGGTTTGGAAGGTCGGGTTGAGCTTCCGGCTCTGCTGGATGAGTCCGGCCACGGGGCTGGTTTCCGCCAGGGTGGCGTTGAGGGGAACACTTGCTCCGCCCAGTTCGAGCGAGTCGAGGTGAGGCCAATCTGGTAAGTGGGGTAGGGAATCGCCCGCTTCTCCAGCTGGACCACCTGCCCGCGGACGACAGTTCCCTGTGGAGCAAGCAGCCTCTCACCCAGCCTGAGATCCCGGGCCAGGCTGGCGCGTAGCGGCTGGCCCACCGTCGCCGATGAGACAGATTCAGCCCTTCCTCCATGGCCAGTTCGAGGACCGCGCCGGAGGGCAATGTGAAGGACTCCTGGCGCTTCGGAGCCACTTCAACCTCGGGTGTGCTGAAACTCAGGGTCGATTCGGTCTGGAAGCGGCGGCAGCCATTCACCTGGATCCGGTTGACGTTCTCCAGCCCATCCGTCGTGACGACCGTGGCGGTGGTGAGAACCGGCAGCAGGATGGATTCCGTACCGATGGATACACGCCCGTAGACGAGGGTGGTTTTGGCCTCGGAGACCCGCCCAATGCTCCGGGATGTCGAACGCCTGAATCTCGACCCTCAGCAGATCGAGAGAGTCGGCATGGATCCAGAAGCTCCCCTGATAGCCGGTCTTCGCTTCTGCGTTACCGCTGCGACAGGACGTAGTTGCTGCCGGCGGGATCGAGCGACGTCGAAGTCGTACTCGTGGGCCGGTTTCCCGGGCCGCTGGTTGAGCCCCTGGTCTTGTACGCCGTTTTGGATGTATTCAGGATCTGGCGGGTAAACAGGGCGAAATCGGCCGGTGCTGGACGAAGCCGGAGCCGATCACCTCGGCCAGGGACTTGCTGTAAAAGTCCTTGGCGCCGGGGCGGCCATAGAGTTCGCGATCGCCGGTGACGGCGACATCCAGCTTGATGAGGTCGATGCGTTGCAGTTCGCGATTGGCCGCGGCACGGCCAAAGCGCTCAATGGTTTGGGAGCAAACATAGTCGGGCAGACGCTTCTGCTCGGCTTCCATCTGCGTTCCAGGAAGCGATCGAAGACCCCCTTTGGAGCCTGCAGAGCGAAGGAGTTAGAGCGTAGACCCAGGAGAAGAACCACACCAGCCACGATGCGGAGCATGCATGACAGTATAGGCCTGATTCCGAGGATCGCAAGGGCGGATTGCGCCGGCCACCCATCCCGTGACTTCGTAGGGCTTCTTAACGAATTGCAGTTAATCGTGCTAAGAACGTCAACCTTTTCGCCCGATCCGCGTTCTTAGGCGCAGGAGGCACGTTTGATGAGGAACCTGATACTGACCCTCACTTTGACAGCGCTGGCGGCCACGGCCGGAGCGCAGACCATCGGGCAGCGCGAACGCAACCAGCAGGATCGCATTGCCCAAGGAGTACGCTCCGGATCGCTGACTCCCCGGGAGACAGTGCGCCTGGAACGGGAAGAGGCTCGCACGCGGGCGATGGTGCGCCGTGACCGCGCCGATGGCGGAGGCATGACGGCCGCCGAGCGTGCCCGGGCGCAGAGCCGTCTGAACCGGACATCCCGGGACATCTCCCGTCTGAAGCACAACAACCGGGGCCGCTAAAATGGTTGGGTGATCCGAACCGTTATCTTCGACCTGGGCCGTGTACTGGTCCCGTTTGATTTCCAGCGCGGCTATCGCGCTATGAGTGAGTACTGCGGCCTGCCGCCCGAGGAAGTTCGCGCGCGCCTCGGGCGGGATGGCCTTGTGAATGGGTTCGAATCGGGTGAGTTTGATGGGACCGAGTTCGTCCGCAGGGTCTCCGATCTTTTCGGGTACCCAGATCTCCTACGACCGGTTCTCCGAGATCTGGAGTTCGATTTTCCTGCCCGAGACGCTGATTCCGGAAAGCATGGTGGAGGGCATCCGCCGCAACTACCGCACCGTGCTGCTGTCCAACACCAACCCCATCCATTATGAGATGCTCTACCGCACCTACCCCATCCTGCGGCACTTCGACGCCTACGTCCTTAGCCATGAAGTGAAGGCGATGAAACCTCAGCCGCGAATCTACGAAGCGGCAATCCGGCAGGCGCAGTGCGAGGCGCCAGAGTGTTTCTTCACCGATGATGTGGCTGAGTATGTGGAAGGAGCCAGGCGCGCCGGCATCGATGCCGTGCAGTTCCAGAACCACGCGCAGATCGAGTCCGAGCTGCGGCAACGCGGAGTGAACTGGTAGAGGCTGTTACAGCAGGGCGGCGTCGAGGCGCTCAGGCTCGTCCGCTTCCAGTTCGGGTTCCACGGGCTGGGCGCCGGCTGTCTGAACGGCCGCGGCGGACTTCGGCTCAACCCCGTTGAGGTAGATGCGCAGGCCGCCCTCGGAACCCTCGAAGAGAGCATTCACCAGCTCATTGACGGCAAGCCGGCGCACCTCGTCCTTGGAGACGAGGGGTGTGTAGACGAACGACCGGCCGTTCTTGCGCCGGCTGAGCAGCTGCTTGCGCGTCAGCCGGTCGAGCATGGTCATGACGGTCGTGTACGCCAGGGGCTTGCCGGGCGCCAGTTTGTCACGCACCGACTGGACGTTCGCTTCTCCCAGACTCCACAGCGCGTTGAGGCACTGCAGTTCCAGGGGCGGTGGGATTTCGCGGGCCGTTCTTCTCCGCTGCACTAAGATTCCTCGCTGAACAATCCTTGCAGCGCCTTCATCTTCTCGCCCATCACGGTTGCCTGTTTGGGAGGAGCGGCGGCTTTCACCGGTTGCGGTTTGGGCGCCGGCCCGTTCAGGTACTTGCGCTTGTCGAGAATACTGCGCTCCAAGGCAGCATTGTATCCAGTCCAGTCGCCCGGTGTGGCCTTGTCCCGCTCGAGCGAAGCCCGCATGGTCTCCATCTTGGAGTCGAGGTTGTCGAGATGGTGCAGCAGCAGCGCTTCCGGGAACACGGGCAGCTTCGGACTCCCGAATTCCAGTTGCCCGTGATGGCTGAGAATCATGTGCTCGAGGAGGTTCCGCATCTTGGGCGGGAATCCTTCCGGCAGCTTCTCGCCGATCAGGCGCAGCGCAATCTGCATGTGGCCCAGCAGGCCGCCTTCGGTGGTGTAGCCGAAGCTGCGCGCATAGCAGAGTTCCGTCACCTTGCCGATGTCGTGGAGGATCACGCCAGTGAGCAGCAGATCCTCATCGAGGTTCGGATAGTGCGTCACCATGAAACGTGCCAGTGAGCACAGGCTGAGCACGTGCTCGATCAGCCCGCCCAGCCAGGCGTGATGGATGGCCTTCGCCGCCGGCGCCGTCTTGAAGGCATTGGCGACCGCCTGATCCGCGAAGATCGCTTCCAGCAAGCCCTTCAGGTGAGGGTTGCGCATCGAAGCGATGATCGCGTTCAACTCGGCCAGCATCTCATCGGGATCGCGCTGGGAAGCGGGCAGGAAATCTGCCAGCTTCACTTCGGAATCCTGAACGCGCTGCAGCGAGTAGACGGTGAGCTGCATGCGGTTCTGATAGAGCTGAGTCTCGCCCTTCACGCGGATGAAGTCGTCGCGATCGAAGGTCTCCATGACCCCCGGGACGTTATCCCACATCTTGGCGTCGATATCGCCTGTACGATCCATCAGGACCAGGGAGAGATAAGGCTCCCCGGTCTTCTTTTGACGGACGTCCTTGGCCTGGACGAGAAAAATGCTCTGCACACTCTGGCCGGGGGCCAGTTCGTTTACCGCGGGACCCTTCATCGTGTTGCGTTACCTACTTGCTGGTGGACACGCCGGTGGCGCCGATATTCGTTCCGGGAACCGGGAAGGCCCACAGAAGACGCTTGGTGCGGCTCTGCGCCGCGACTTCTTCGCGGGTGATGGTCTCGGCCTTCAACAGCGCGGCATTCTCCCAGCGGGTGTCCTTGCCGGGCGCCGCGCCGGTGTCGATCGCTTCTTCGCGCAGTTCCAGGAACGCGCTGCGGCGCAGTTCGGTCAGATACTCCCGCACCTTGGGCGCCATGCGGGCGCCGGCGATGCGTTCCTTGATTTCGTTCTCGACATCCGCCAGGTCGGCCTGGCCTTCCTTGAAGTGGTCTTCCACACGCAGGATTTCCCAGCCCGAGGCGACGCGGATGGGGTCGCTCACAAAGCCCTTGGGCTTCTCCCAGATGGCGTTGACGATTTCAGCGCTGAGATCGGTCTTTTCCCAGCCACCCAGGTCGCCGCCCTGCTTGGCGGTAGCCGCGTCGGAGTTGTCGCGGATCAGGTCGGGGAAGCGCTCGCCCTTGCGGGCACGGGCCACCAGGTCCTTCGCCTTCTTCTCGGCGGCAGCCTTGCCAGCTTCGTCCTTGCCTTCCGTGCTGACCAGAATCTCGCGCAGGAACACGCGCTCCTTGCGGATAAAGCTCGCCTTGTTCTTGTTGTAGTAGTCTTCGATCTCGGAGTGCGGGATGTTTACCTTGCTATAGACTTCCTGGCCGACCACGCGCTGCGTCAGCATCGAGTTGGTCGTTTCCGCCTTGAAGTCCTCATACGTCATGCCCGTCGCTTCGCGGACGTACTGCTGGAACTTGTCGGGGTCGGCGATTTTTGTTTCGGCCTGAAGACCGGCGATGTACTTGGAGACTTCGGCGTCGACGTTGATGTTCAACTCTTTGCCGCGCTGCGCCAGAAGCAGATTGTCGATCCTGTCGCGCAGGATGTCCTTCTCGCCCTGCTTCATGGCTTCATCGATCTGTTCGGGGTGTGGCGCCCCTCGCTTTGAGGGCCGCCGCGGCGTCTTTCTTGGCGCGCTCGAGGTCTGCCTTGGTAATGATGTCGCCGTTCACCTTGGCGAGGATCACCTCGACAGTGGACACGTCTGCGGCCACGGCCGGAACGATTCCGGCGAAACCCAGGCACAGAGCAAAGGCACAAATCCTCATGTATCCCATTATGGCTGAGGGATCCCCCTTACCGCACGCCGCCGGGTAGGCTGATTTCCTTAGAAGCTCTTCATGCGCATGGGGCAGGTCAATCCACCCCGTGGATGCGCAGCTTGGCGATCTGGGCGGCGCTCAGGTTCTTCATGCCGGATTCCTTCAGCTTGCGCAGGTAGGCGCCGTTCACGCCCTGCGTGCAGAGCTCACTCAGCTCACGCGGTGTGAACGTGTAGCCGAGATCGTGCGCCTCGCGAATGAACTCTGTCGAGACGCCGCGCATCCGCAATTCGGTGATTTCCCGCGCCGGCAGCGCCACGTATCCGGAATCCTTCAGACCCTTCAGATACTGCGGCGAGACGCCATGAATGCGCAGCTCCTTGATATCGCCCGGCTCCGGACGCAGACCGTAGGTCTTGAGATCGCGGATGTAGTCGGAGCTGACGCCGTGGATCCTCAGTTCCGTGATCTGGCGCGCGGCCAGATCGTAGCCGGCGGACTTCAGTTCCTTGGCGAACTCAGCCGGCACCCCGTGAATGCGCAGTTCGGTGATGTCGTTGGCCGCCAGATTGTAGCCGGCCCGCTGCAGATCCCGCAGGTAATCCGTATTCACGCCATGGATGCGGAGCTGCGTGTAGTCCCGCGCGCTGAAATCACGATAGCCGGCCTCACGGGCTTCCCGGATGTAGTCGGCGCTGACGCCGTGAACCCGCAGATCGATCAACTGTTTGGTGGAGGCGCCCAGCCCGGCGTCCTTTACCTCCCGCGCGAAGTCCAGCGTGACCTCCGAGAGCATGATGGCGAACAGATCGTTGCTGTCGGGTTCGTCGTAACCGAGCTCCTTCAACCGGGTGACGAAAGATGGATTCGGCGAGAACGTGAAGCTGCCCGAACCCCGTCCGAAGGTGAAGCTGCCTTCGCACTGCAACTCGCCGGCATCCTGCACGAAGCTGAACTTCACTTTGCCCCCGTTATCGAAGGAACTGGTGGAGAATCCGCGGAAGCTGGAGAGCGGGTAGGGACGGCTGTTGCTCCAGTGATTGCCTTCCCTCCAGCGTTCGACGGTAAATTGCACCTCGTCCGCGCGGTCGGTGCGATGCATCTTCCAGCCATGCTTCAGGTCCTGACCGAGCATGGCGACTCCGGCCAGTAGCAGCGCCGCCGCCACCAGCATCGCGGTCACGTATTTCATGGAATCTCTCCTGTGTATGAAGGGAGCGGACTAGATAACCCCCGCCTGCTTCAGCTTGATGATCTGGCGGAGTGAGAGGTTGGACCCGTATTTGCGCGCTTCGCGCAGGTCGCTGGCACGCAGGCCGTTGTTGCGGGCTTCGATGATTTCGCGAATCTCCAGCCGGGCAAAGCCGGTCTCCTTCAGATCCTGGAAGAACTGCGCCCGCACGCCCTGCTGATGGAGTTCGATGCACTGGCGCGAATTGTAGGGGCCGAACCCAAGCGCGTGAATCTCGCGCACCTCTTCGGGCTTGACGCCCTGCTGGCGGAGCTCGATGACCTCGCGAATGGTGAGATCGCGAATCCCCATCTCCTTGCAGCGGGCGAGGAACTCCGGAGAAGCACCCTGGGCCCTCAGTTCGATGATCTGGCGCGTGGAGAGCTTGCCCCAACCGGCGCGGCTGATGCCGATGACGTATTCGCCGGAGACGCCCTGATTCTTGAGGTCGATGATCTCGTCGACCGGCAGGTCGCCATAACCGGCGGCCACCAGCGATGCGAGCAGCGAGCCCTTCGTGCTGGCCGGAGGAACCGGTGGCACGGGGGAGGCCGGCACGCCCCGTGGAGCGGCCGGAGGGGCCGGCGAAGGCCCAGGCGAGGCCGGAGGCGCGGGCGAGGGTCCCGGCGACGCCACCGGGGCGGGCGAAGGCATGGGGGCCATCGGCGCCATGGCCATCTCGGGCAATTCGGCCAGTGCCGCGCGCGGCGTGGGCGACGGCGCTGCGTAGGGATCAAACGTGCGGTATGGCATGGGTGTGACGGGCGTCAGGGGCGCCAGCGGGGATTGGGCGCTCCGGTACACCGGATGGCTGGGCCTGGCCGCTACCGGCGGCTGAGACGGCATGGACGCTTCGGCGGCAACCGGAGTGGCCGGCGGTGCGAATTCGTGATCCGAGGTGAACGCAAACCAGTGCGGCGTTTGCGCCGAGGCCAGCACCATGCCGCCCAGAACGAGTCCGCACAAGATGGCCGGCAGGACGGACGCGCGGGCGGTGAAGCGCCGGTCGCGGCGCAGGAGCATCTCCACGCGTTCCCCCAGATTGGATGCCCGCGTCGCCATCCCCGTGGCGAGCATGGCGCGGCGGCGGGTCCAGCAGATTTCGAAGAGACGCGCCAGACAGGCGGCGTAGGGGCGCGCTTCGCCGGTCATCGAGACCACCCAGTCGTCGCAGGCGATTTCGCGTTCCCGCTCGATCTGGCGCAGAATCCAGGCGGCGGCCGGGTGGAGCATGAGGAAGGCTGTGGACACCTGGCCAAGCAAATTCGTCCAGTCGTCGCGGCGTTCCAGATGGGCGAGCTCGTGCAGAACCACCTGGTCCAGTTCCTGGGGCGAAAATGCTTCGAGCACCCGGCCCGGCAGAATCACCGCCGGGTGGACAAAGCCCGCGGCCATGGGCGAAGCCACCTCATCCGAAACCAGGAACTTCACATCCCGGCCCACTCTGGACTGCAGCAGCCATTCGTCGAAGTTCAATTTCAGCGCCAGTGCCGGTTTCGTGGCCCGCTGCTTCACGCGCCGCAGGTAGGAGTAGCTCCACACGATGCGGGCGAGCTGCAGCGTCAGGCCCAACAGCCACAGGCCGGCCACCAGGAGCGGCCAATAACCCGTACGGACCTCGACCGGAGCCAGAGGTTGCCGGGGCAGCGGCTGGGAGGAATAAGAGTAGGATGCCGGGGTCACCTCGACCTCCGGCGCGCGGGAGAAGTGGGCCACCGGACGATACTGCTCATCGCTCGGCGCCTCACTCTGCCAGGCGCGGTAGCGCTCCACGGCCAGTGGAGCCACGGGCAGCAGGGTGACCACGCCCAGCACGCCCCACCACACCAGGTGGCGCGTCGCGGCATTCAGACCAGGAAGGAATTTCATCGCCAGCCACGTGACCAGCACAACGGCGGCGGCCTGCCACAGGCTGTTGACGATGGCGGCCAGCGCGGCGGCCGAGACCGAGTTCAACAGGTCCAATCCCTCTCTCATTGCGCATCCTCCGCGATCAGCTTCCGGATCCTTCCCAATTCCCTGGCCGTCAGATCCTCATCGTTGAGCACGTTCAGCACCAGCAGTTCCGGCGAGTTCCGGAAGAATCGGCTCACCAGGTAGCGCACGGCGTTGCGGCCGGCCTCGTCGCGGCCCACCAGGGCCTCATACACAAAGGCGCGGCCTTCCACCGGCTTTACATGCTGCAGGAACCCCTTGTCTTCCAGAATCCGCATGGTGGTGAGGACTGTGTTGTAGGCGAGCCCCAGGTCCTTGAGAGACTCCGCCACATCCGAGACGGTGCAAGGGCCACGATCCCAGATGACGTCCATCAGCCTGAGTTCGGCTTCGGTAAGATTGGGCGATCGCTTTCTGGCCAACCGGGACGCTCCTGCAACTAAGGAATTAAGTGACAGTATTATTTGTAAAGCAGATCCGTTGCGGGGTCAACTAAGGAATTAAGAGTTTACATGGGAAGTGGAGCGATGAACTGCAGGAACTGTGGTGGGCCGCTGCGGCTGGATTCCGGTGGAGACGCTTTGGTCTGCGATTTTTGCCGGACCCTGGTCTACCCGGAGCCCAACGAGGACGGGGTACGCGTCTTCGAAGCCGGTACCGGCGAAAGTTGTCCCGTGTGCCAGGTGGAGCTGCAGCATGCGTCCTACCTGGGGAAGCGCATGGGCTACTGCACGAAGTGCCTGGGCATGCTGCTGGATCTGGATTCCTTCGGTGCGCTGGTCCAGATCGTGAGGGCGCGCCGCGACGGTCTGGCGGAGTCGCCCCGGCCCCTGGATCCGGCGGAACTGGAGCGGGTGGTCCACTGCCCGCGTTGTCAACAACAGATGGACACCCACCCCTATGCGGGTCCGGGCAACATCGTGATCGACAACTGCCCGGACTGCCGCC